>NZ_QHLQ01000004.1:192107-213428 GCF_011813015.1 Parasedimentitalea denitrificans
ACTGCGCCTGAGTTGGAGTTGGACACAGCTAGCCCAGCACAAGAGGTTGAACGGGTAGTTGAAAAACGCGGCGGTTTTGGCATGGCGCTGATTGGCGGTGTTGTTGCTGCCTCAATTGGCTTTATTGCGGGGCAAGGCCAGTGGCTGAATTCTGTTCTGCCTGCATCCATGCAATCAGCCCCTCCGGTTGATTTAACAGAGCTGGAACAGGGACAGGCCGAAATCGCTGCAGGCTTAGCTGCATTGCAGCCACAGGTTGAAGCAAACAAAACGCCAGATTTTTCTGCGGTCGAAACATATGTAGAGGCTGAGCTTCAGAAAATATCGTCCCAAATACCTCCTGTTTTAGAAAGTGTTGCGCTAATTGAACCGCAATTGAAAGCTCTTGAAGGTCGGCTGTTGGAGTTGGAAAAACGTCCAATCACCGATGCGGCTTCTCCAGCAGCGGTGGCGGCTTATGAAGCTGAATTGGCTAGTTTGCAAAGCAGCTTGGTTGCTCAGCGTGAAGAAGTACAAAAAATGGTGGCCGAGGCTCAGGCGCTGGATGCCGTCAGTGCCGAAGCGATGCGCATTGCCAGCGCTCAGACCATGTTGGCCCAATTGCGATCAAGTTTGGATGCCGGAACTGCATATAGTTCAGTGCTAAATGACCTTGAGGGCGTTGGCGTTACGATCCCGGAACAGTTGGCTGCCTCTGCCGATATGGGCGTCGCAACACTGACTTCTCTAACCAGTGACTTCGTGCCAGCGGCCCGTGCCGCGCTTGCTGCCGCGCGTGAGGAAACCGCTGGAAGTGGTAGTTTGTTGGCTTATGCCCAACGGCATTTGGGGGCTCGCTCTGTCACTCCGCGCGACGGGGATGATCCGGATGCAATACTATCCAGAGCCGAAGCTGCGATTGCCGCCGGCCAATTGGATGATGCCTTGGTCGAAATCCAAGCCCTGCCCGGATCCGCCCGATCTGTTCTGCTAGATTGGGAAACCGCCGCCAAAACACGCCAGGATGCTGTAGCCGCTGCCGATGCCCTGGCCCATAGCCTAAACGCCAATTAAGGGAGCTACCATGCTCTGGTCATTGTTAAAAATCCTCGTTTTTGTTGCTCTCATTGCGCTGTTTGCCTTTGGGGCCGGTCTTTTGATGGAAACCGCAGGCGGTGTACAAATCACCGTTGCGGGCACTGAATATACTCTAGGAGCGCTTCAATCTGTCATCGCCATGATAGTTTTGGTTGCTTTGGTTTGGCTGTTCCTGAAAGTGGTGTCTCTTCTTATTGCGACGTTGAAATTTCTCAATGGTGATGAGACTGCTCTGTCCCGCTACTTTGATAAGGGGCGCGAACGTAAAGGATATCAGGCGCTATCCGACGGCTTGATGGCTCTGGCCTCGGGCGAGGGTCGGTTGGCAATGGCCAAGGCTACGCGTGCGGCGAAACTGCTTCAGAAACCTGAATTGACCGACCTGTTAACTGCACAAGCTGCTGAAATGTCGGGGGATACCAAGAAGGCAGCTGAGGTCTACAAGCGGCTAGTTACCAATCAGTCCACTCGTTTCGTTGGGGTGCGCGGCATTATGAAACAGAAGCTCGCTGAGGGTGATACAGACACGGCCCGCAAATTGGCAGAGAAGGCGCTGGCATTGCGCCCGAAACACGAAGAAGTCCAAGATACCTTGTTGAAATTGCAGGCGCAGGCAGAAGATTGGGCTGGCGCACGCAGTACCTTGTCGACCAAACTTAAGACGGGAACCCTACCCCGTGACGTGTTCAAACGCAGGGATGCGGTGCTGGCATTGTCAGCCGCGGGCGCGATCGTCGAGGAAGGCGCGTCGCTTAAGCAGCAAGAGCAGGCGATTGAAGCTAATCGTTTATCACCTGATTTGGTTCCTGCTGCCGCCATGGCTGCAAAAGCCTATATCGCAAAAGGTAAAAAACGCAGTGCTGTTCAGATCTTGAAGAAAGCTTGGGGTGTTCAACCGCACCCTGACCTTGCTCATGCCTTTGCCAGTATCGAACCAGATGAAACCGCGCAGCAGCGGGTGGCACGTTTTGGCAAACTATCAAAACTACAGCCGCACCATATTGAAACCCGGCTGGTGATGGCTGAACTTCTGATCGTAGCCGAGGATTTCCCCGAAGCGCGCAGAATGTTGGGTGATTTGGCCGAGAGCGCCCAAGATGCCCGCGCTCTTACACTGATGGCTGCGATTGAACGCGGCGAAGGGTCGTCGGATGCGGTGGTTCAAGGCTGGTTAGCCCGTGCACTGAATGCGCCTCGTGGACCGCAATGGGTGTGTGGCAATTGCAACCACATTCATGCCGACTGGGCGCCAGTTTGTGAACATTGCTCTAGCTTTGACACTCTGTCGTGGGCAACTCCAGAGACGAGTGAAACTGCGATCACAACTGGCGCACGCATGTTGCCGTTAATCGTTGGGTCATTGCCAGAACCTGAGGTGATCAATGATGACATTGAAGACGCCGAAGTTGTGGTGCCAGAAGCTGAACTAGAAGGTTCTGCTGTCGGCGAGGCCGAAGTCAAATAGACCGCTTTCAACCCTAGCGGCGCGACTTTCTTTCTTGGCGCGCCGCTTCAGTTAATATTACTACTAAATATCTCTCATTTTCGACCAAATCTCGACTTGCTCTGCGACTTTCAAGCGTCTAAATGAGTGCCCAGAGTGCCCCTATAGCTCAGCTGGTAGAGCAACTGATTTGTAATCAGTAGGTCCGCGGTTCGAGTCCGTGTGGGGGCACCATTTTTTCCTTTAAAACCAGCCTCTTAGCTGCAAGCCTTCGCTGACTGTGAAGTCTCGTACCGTTGCCGGAAGCATGGCGGAAGCAGCAGAACCGATAGATTCACTGTTGCATCGCTGCACTACGCTACGTGGCCAAATCGACATTTGCAGTCGCTTGGCGCTGTTGACCCTGATTCTTGTCTGACTCATGTCTTGCCGTAGTTGAACTGTTGCCCAGCGGTCCAAACGACCCGTTTCAACGGTTGGGCAACGGTCAAAGCAGCAATGAAGGAATGCGATATGACAGTTCAAAAAGCAGGCGTTGCGGCGCTTCCATTTCTCCTCAACCCGGCAACAGTTGGTGTGGTTGCAATCGGCGCGTTGGGGTGGGGGTTATTCAAGCTTTTTGGAGATGAGGATGAAGAAGCCACCGAGGATGGAACTCCTATCAGCCAAGAACCGCAGAAATCTAAGGAACCCTTTATGGCCGATGCAGCAGGTGCCGTGAAGGAAGAGGTGCAAAAGGATACTGGGGCCGAGGCGTTCTCCGAAACCAGCACCGACGATGAAGGAAAAACGGATACCCAGGAAAGTGCTGATGAAGAAGAGCAACAGGAAATTGTTCGTCAGGCGATGTCAGCGCTTGGCAAACGCAGCGCTGCTGCCCGTGCTAGGCGCAAAGCGGCTGCTTCAGAAGGTTTGGTGATTGGTGGCGAATGACAGCTTCCAGCCACAGCAGACATTTCTTCTTGCATTGGGCTGCGATACAACGCCATCTGGACCAAACGATAGCCCAACGGGCCAATCTTGGTGGAAAATATTGAAATGCCGACCTATCAAGAAGTTCAATCTGTGACCAAGAAACGATTTGGTTTTACGCCAAAATCATGCTGGATTGCCCATTTGAAATCGGAGCATAGTCTGACGCGGGGAGCCGCACCAAACCGGCAATCGCTAGATTCGAGGAAACATCCCTGTCCTGATCACAGAAGAGATGACTTAACTACTGTCCTGATCGACATGGGAGTTCTGCCGCGCGGTACTTAGGGTTCGGTCGCCAGCCCAAAGCAAGCATGACTTTCCGGCAGCCATTGCCTACTTCAGAGGTTTGCTGTGCCGCACCCCTAAAGGCTGTTCACTAGCTAAGGCTAGTCGTGTTAGGATTGCGTCAACTTTAGGAGGCAACCTTGACGAATTACGAAATCGCCATTTCCAATTGTAACAGCATTGATCAAGCCCACATTCAGATCACCAAAGGCATATTGAATATCAAGTACGGTCCGAATGGATTAGGTAAGAGTACGGTTGCCAAGGCTATATCCGCTCACGTCAACGACGACGGGACACTAGCTGACCTCCTTCCTTTCAAACTTCGCAAGGTAAAGACTGACAAGGTACCGTTGGTTGCTGGAACAGGTGACCTGCAATCTGCATTGATCTTTGATGAAGGCTACGTGAACCAGTTTGCATTTCAGCAAGATGAGGTCGTGAAGAACAGCTTCGAAATCTTCATCAAAACACCAGAGTACGATGCCGCTATGGACCAGATTGCGGTATCATTTGAGGGCATAAGGAAAGCCTTTAGCAGCAGCGAAGAGATCGAGCAAACGACCAAGGACCTGAAGGACCTTCGGGACGCCTTTGGCAAGGCGAACAAAGATGGTTCGATCTCAAGGACCAGCAAGGTGATCAAAGCCTTCGGAGATGGAAACAAGATTGATAACGTCCCAGACCAGCTGCTGCCATTTGAAACCTTCATCAAGGGTGACAATCCATCAAAGTGGGTCGGCTGGCAGATCAAGGGGAACGAGTTCCTCAAGGACGGTGATGTTTGCCCCTACTGCGCATCGGTTTTGCCTGAGCAGGACCAAAAAGACACGGCACTTGCAGTCTCTAAACAATACAATGCATCCGCGGTTGATCACCTCAATACCCTGAAGGCTGTTATCGAGCGGCTGGGAAAATACTTCAGCTCGTCATGCAAGGAAAATCTGGACAAAGTAGTGAATGCAAAGCTGGAGTTGACCCCTGCGGAAAAGAGTTTCTTGGGCAGCCTCCGTACTGCAATCAGTGCTTTGATTGAGCAACTTGATGGCTTACGGACAATCTCGTTCTTTGCGCTGCGTGATGTCGATCAGATCGATGCAAGACTGCAAGGGCTGAAGATTAATTTGGGTATGATCGACAAGCTTGACTCACCAGAAACGCGGAAAGTCATCGACCCAATCAACGCCCAATTAGAAGAATTACTCAAGAAAGTGACGCCGCTGAAAGCGCAGGTCGGCCAACACAAAACTCGGATCAGAAAAACAATTCAAGAAAATCAGAAAAGCATCAATGGCTTCCTGAAGTCCGCAGGTTATCGTTATGCAGTTTCGATTGTTGCTGAACCCGACTCATACAAGATGAAACTGATTCATGACGATCTAGATGAGCATATCGAGATGGCGTCAAAGCACTTGAGCTACGGCGAACGCAATGCCTTCGCACTTGTTCTGTTCATGCACGAGGTAAACAGCAAGAAACCGGATCTAGTGGTTCTAGACGATCCGATCTCCTCATTTGATAAGAACAAAAAATTTGCCATTCTACATGAGTTGTTCCGAGGCAAAGGAAGCCTTCAGCATACCACAACCCTTATGCTGACCCACGACATTGAACCCGCCATTGATGTTGTCAAGAGCACCGCGGGACTGTTTGCAAGTGCAAAGCCTGAAGCATCCTTCCTATCAACGAAGGAGGGTGTGATCTCAGAGGTTGCGATTACAAAAGATGACATCCAAACGTTTGCTCAGATTTGCAGTGAAATCGTTGCAAGTGATGCGGACACTCTGATCAAGGCGGTGTATCTGCGACGACATTATGAGATTTTGGACAATATGGGTATGGCATATAATCTTCTTGCAAGCCTGCTACACAAACGTGCGCAACCCACCGTCAAATCGGTTGCTGAAACTCGCACCATGACGGTGGAAGAGAAGGCTGCGGCTGAGAATGAGATTAAAGCCAAAATCCCAGCCTTTGACTACGATGCGCTGGTTGGTGAGATGCAAAATGAGGCCAGCCTGATCGCCAAGTATCAGTCCACGGAAGTTGGCTATGAAAAGATTCAGTTGTTCCGCCTGATAAACGGTCAGCATGACGATGATGTGATCAAGAAGTTTATTAACGAAGCGTACCACATCGAGAACGAGCATATCATGCAGCTTGATCCCAGACGCTTTGACAGTGTCCCAGAGTATGTCGTCAAGGAATGCAATAGGCTGCTACCCGCATGAGTTCCGAGTATTTGAAGGAAGAACATCCGTTCGTAACCTGCGAAATCACAGCAAGTGACGATGGGGTCCAGTTCATTGGCATATTGACATATCGGGGCTTTGAAAACGGAAGGCTGAGTGGTCCCAGCTTGGAAGCTGTGCGGGGCCAATTCCAAATGCTTCGAGAGCTACTGGATCATCAGGGAGGTATGCTTCGACGCGGAACGATCATGTTGGGTTACCACAATGATCTCTTAAAGGGCGACGTACTGCTCCTTGATGGAGAGGTTATCGGGTACTGGGAGATGGAAGAGGACGATGACACCAGTCACTTCACACCCGAAGGACATAAAGAGAGAGCGATAAGCGCACCATCCTCATGGTTGTTGCAAGATTCGATTGCGGACTGGTTAGGTGCTTACAGTGACAACAATTGAGTACTGCCAACCGAGTTTAAACATCTCCCTCGACATCCCCCGAGGCAGTATCTCGACACAATAATAAATAAAAGCATTGGCCCTTTCGCCAAACTTTGCCAAGTCCGCTTTTTGCGCATTGCTGACTTTGGAAAGATATGCAGCGATGGTTGGCGCAGCTCAACAAGCTAAAGCCAACCTTCGCTGTGATATGTACTTTGCGGATCGGTACTAGGCGATAAAGCGATACCGCCCTTTGGCCTCATCCAGCTTCTTGGCCGCCTTCTCTGGGTCATCCTCTACGACGGTTGCCAGCCGCGATCCAACTTGTTCCATGTAGTCGACCAACTCGATCTCGTTCACCCCCTCTAGCGCTGCGAGGGTGGTGGCGTTGCCGGCCACCTGCGCCAGTATCAGGCGGATGTGTTCGTTTCGGTGAACCTCTCTGATGCCTGTTGGATCAACAAAGCTGCGCATCTCCAAGAGGTCATCGTCTGTTGTGACGGCTACCAAGTCCCAAATCTCGTGATTGGGCCAGCGGGCGCGGTTGCCGTCGTCTGAGGGTTCGCAGTAACGGACCTTTTCAAAGGCCTCTGCAACGATGTCGCCAAACATAGCGTCTAGTTGTGCCCATGTACGGACCTGCCAGCGGTCTTTCAGGAGGTCTTTGCCTGCACGTATCTCGATACGCCAGATGCGGCTTGTGGCGGCATCTGAGGCGTCCAGTGGCGGCAGGCCGTCCCGCTCAAGGTTTGCGTTCCAGATGTCCCACCAGATCGGTTTTTTCTTGTCGATCACTTCGCGGCGCTTGTCATAGACGATGACCTGTCGCCCCGGCATTTTGCCTACGGTGACAGAGGTAAAGTGACCCGATTTGCCATTGCTGCGACGGTCGTCGTCTTGCGTGAGGTAATCCCCACGATTGCTATGGCTGTGGATCACGAAATTTTCCGGATTTAGTTCGAAATCAGGGGCAAGAACGTCCACGCAGAAATCGACGCGGGCAATGCTGACCTGATGATTTTCGAAGCGCACCCCAAGCCGCTCAAGCGTCTTGTCGATATAGGCGCGGGCATGTCCTAGGCCTTGGGTTGCCAGTAGGGTTGAGCCTACGGATATGCGAATGCCCCAAGGGTCGCGTGCGTTGGGCTTTTTAAAGAACCATGTGACGTCTAGCGGCCCGCCTTTGAGAATGAAGCGATACCCGTTGCCACCGTGGGGCAAGAGGTCAAATTCTGCGCCGCCATAGCTAAACGGGGAAGGGGCGCGGTTTTCTTCGGCGGTCTCGCGTTCCACGTCCAGGGCGTCAAAAAGGTCTTGTGAGATATTGGCTTGGATCGAAAGGGTGATCGTGTCGAAGCCCTGATGAACGATGTGCATTTGAGGTGGTCCTTGTGTCGTCTGTATTTCTAGAGGGGGGTGCTACAATCACCCCCCTCTTTCGGCGGATGCCGCATTGCGTTGTGAATTTTGGAAAGCTTCTGGGTGCTGCCCGCCGTAATTAGTGCCTCCGGCGGGGCAGCTTGTGTTTTGGGGCCGGGCTGGTGCCCGACTCGGTTGTTATTGCTGGGTGCTAAGCTGTCGGCTGATCCAGATTTCAGCCCGTTCCGCGCATTTGGCGACGTTGAGTAGGTCGGAGTGGAAATAACCGGATGTGTTTTTCCAATCGCCTTCACCGGTCTTGTAAGACCGGGTAATGTCGACTGAGTAAGACCCGTCATTTTTCCAGATGGTTGCTGTTGTCAGGCCCAGCTTGATTTTATGGGCGGGAAGATTGGACATAGTATGTCTCCTAGATTGATCGTTAGGTTGATTTTGAATGTGGGAAAGGCGCGGAATGCCATTTGATCCCGCGCCTTCGTGAAGCCATCCGGCCCCAAAATCCCGCGCGGCGCTGCCAACCCCAACGCGGGCAAAACTGTTTTGATTAGCTCGGTGCCTGCGACGTGTTGGCGACGCGCTTTGCGCCGATCCAGTCTTGCAGATCGCGGCGCGTGTAACGCACAGACCGGCCAGAGACTTTGATGAACATCGGCCCACCACCGCGCACACGCCAGTTCTGCAAGGCGCGCACGGAATAGCATAGGTAGCTGGCCGCTTCATTCTCGTCGATCAGGCGGTCGTAGTAGTCAGGATCAGATTTTTTCTGCATATTTTTCTCGCGGCATCTCATTTGTGATGTCTATGAGAATGCGGCGTGGTCGATGCAGGTTCAAAGGACGTTTGGGGTCAAAACTTGACCGGTATGTCCTTTGAGAGCGTTCGTGTGATGCGTTTGCCAAGCGCGCCTTCGCTGAAATAGCTATTTGGGACGCATTCATTCAAGAATTCTTTGACAAATACAAAGAACCGACCGGCATAATTATTTTGGGAACCGTCATAGTAGCAGAGTGATTTGGCAGGACGGCTATTGTACTTGTCAAAAATAGCCGCCAGAAAAATGATCGTACTATCCAAACTTGAACCGAGTTGTTGCTCCGGTGCGGTCGGAGCTTGGTCCAACTCCTCAAGCCTTTTCTCTGTCCAGTTTTGAATTTCTTTTACATGGCTCTGAAGCGCCTCCATTTGGATAGTTTTAAGTTCTGGCTCTTCCTCTAAAAAATCTTCTTCAGGGTTCAGGCGAAACAATTCTTCGTACTCTGGCTCTTCCAGTTTGTCTTGAAGTGCAAATTGAAAACTTTCATGCAATTTATCCAAGGCATTAGAGAATTTCCCCGAAGCGCTGCGGAGGGCCTCAATTTGACGACGCGTTTCTTTTTTCCCTGGTAGCACGTCGTTCTCGCGCCCCGTCTCCGCATAAATCACAACGTAACTGAGATATTTGCGCAACTCTTCTTTGGCAGGCTTGATCTCACAGTGTTGCGCAAAGCGCTCTACTACGGTGTCAGTGACACGCGCATGCCATTGTGCTGCGAGTGACCCATCTACAAAGGGGTTTTCACGATCCGATGTTTGCATTCGTGATGCTCTTAGTTTGGTAAATTTGAAGAATGCATAGAAGATAAGTCTGCGTCGATTTTAAAGTGTTATAGTATAACGGCGTGTGCTTGGGTTCGTAGTTTAACTAGCATCCAGTGTTTGGAAACGCATTGCCGTATTTGGGTTTGCACGCAGCGATACGGTACGTAGAAAGAAAAGCCTGTTAACCTATCGATACGTTACGTAGGAGACCGAGACTAATTACCTACGTAGTTAGCCCGTATTGTTACCTAAGTATCTACCTAATTAACAACACGCAACGCGGGGCCATTCTGCCTGTCCCTGTTACATACCGCGCGGGCAAGACGAGCCGCCACCGAACCCGCCGCCTTCTGCACGGCCTCGTCCGCGAGGTGCGCGTAACGTAGGGTGGTGCTAAGATTTTTATGCCCCATGATCTCCTTGAGCATGAACGGGTCGATCCCATTCATAACCGCGACTGAGGCGTAGGTATGCCGCAGGTCATGCAGTCGGACATCTTCGAGGCCAGCGCGCTTGCGGATGCGTCGCCACGGCTTTTCGAGGTCGGTCAGGTGTCCATCTTCGGTGTTTCCCAAAATCACGTAGGGGTTTCCTTGAATGCGTGGCAGCCCCATTAAGATGTCGTAGGCTTCGCGGGGCAGGGGAATGCGCCGCCGTCCGGTTTTACTGTCTGGCAGTTCGAGGTGGGTGTATGTGACATAGTCCCATTTGAGTGTTGTGATTTCGCTCATTCGGCATCCGGTCAACATCAGGAGCATAATTGCGGACACGATGTGAACCGTTTCCGAGCCGTTCTCTAGAGACTGCATGAGAACGCCGCCTAGGCGGGTCTGTTCTTCGTCCCGGAGGTAGCGTTTCTTTTCCTCTTCACGGTTCTTTTTTACCCGTCGTGCCGGGTTTGTGCCTTCGGTCCGTAAACCCCAATCTTCCGCCGTGTTGAACATTTTGGATATCAGGCCCAGAACGCGATTTGCTTGGTAGGGGGTTTTCTCGCTGATCTTGAGATGCAGAGCTGCAACATCGGCACGGGTGACATCGTTGATAAGCATCGGCCCGAACGCGGGAACCACGAAGCGCCGTGCGTTGCTGGCGTAGTCCCGAACGGTTGAAGGCTTGCAATGACGCTCTGCGTAATCCGTTAGGAACTGTTCACATAGCATCGCAACGGTTGGGACCTGCCTGCGGGCTTGACGGTTGCCTGAGGGGTCTTCGCCTTTAGCAACGTCTCCAAGAAGTCGCTTGGCCTCTTGGCGAGCTTCGTCAGCCGTTAGTACGCCGTGGGAACCGATGGTGTAGCGCCGTGTCCGTTTCCCGTTCCGGTATTGGATCAGGTAGTTCTTTCTGCCTGAAGGGTAGACACGCAATCCAAACCCACCAACGTCGCTGTCCCAGACCAAGTAATCTTTTTCTTTGAGTTCCAACGCTTCAACGGCTCGTTTGGTCAGTTTCATTTTGCGCCCCCTTGTCGATGCAACGTTTGGTTTCCGGTGTCACTGCCGGAAGCAATACGGAAGCAACAGACAGCAGAACTTGGCGCTATTGATGAAGCTCAGGCGTAGTCAAAATCAATCTAAATCATTGATAGTATGTTGCTTTTGTTCGGTGGGCGTAATTTGGAGAAATACAGAGAGATGGCCCAAACGCGGTTTGTAATCAGTAGGTCCGCGGTTCAAGTCCGTGTGGGGGCACCATTTATCCGACTTATTGGCCTACAGGGGAAGTTCAAACAGCTTCCCGAAACCGCGTTGTGGCTCGGTAATGTCGGCCAGTCGCAACATGTGCCAGGACAATGCTTGATTGCTGGTAATCACCGGAGTACCGGTTTTTTGCTCCACCTCGTTGATTACACCAAGGCATCTCAAGTTGGTGCAGGCCGCAACGACGGCATCGCAGTCGGAATTTTTGGTGACTTGGTCAATGGCGGCAGAAATTGAAGTTGGAGTTATCCGAGCAACCACCCGGTCGTCAGATTCCTCAAAAGATCCAAAAGCTACGATTTCGAATCCAGCCCCCTCCAGTTTGTTGCGCATCCGCAATGAAACGTCGGGTATATAAGGTGTGATGAACCCTAACCGTTTAGCCCCAAGGGCATTTGCCGCCGCGATGATGGCAGTCAGCGGGTCGGTAACCTTGGCCTGTGGAAAGATTGAGTTGATGGCGCGGGCAACACCTGCCTGCCCGATTACAGTCGCCGCCGAAGTGCATCCATAACCGATGACATCGAAATCAAGTGAAGATGGGAGCAAACGGGCCGAAGCCGGAAGGTCTCGTTCCATTTGCTGAAGAGTGTCAGCCCGGATCTCGGTCACCATGGGGATTCGACTGTGGTACAGTGCGACTCCGTCTAGGGCTGTCATCTGGGCAAACTCGGGTTCCAGTGTTTCGTCTGTCGACAAAACGATAGTGCCAAGAGTCGCCCGGGTACCGATGCCCTTGTCGGTTTCAAAGTCCAGCTTCATGTTTTACCCTTTAGATAACTGGCAGTTCTTGCGCTGCACGGGTGGTTAGCAATTCAGCGCCGGCCGACCGGACAACGATATTTTCCTCATGTACCATGATGCGCCCGTCACCATAGCTTAGTGACGGTTCCAAGGTCAGGACCATGTTTTCTTGGATGATCGTATCATCAAAAGCCGCGTGAGAGGGCCACTCCGTCAGCTGCATACCCAGACCATGGCCCAATCGGCCGACATCTCCGCCAGAGCTGTCCATCTCTGCTATCACTGACTGCATGGTATGAAACAACTCGCGGCAGGTGGTTCCGGGCTGGGCGGCGGCAATGCCTGCCTCGGTCGCGCGCCACAACACATCATATGCACGACGGGATAAATCATCGGCTCGCGTGATGGCAAAGTTGCGATCGAAGTCGCAAAAGTAACCGTCCCAAGTGGCTCCGGTATCTAGCATTAGAATGTCGCCAGCTTGCAAGGGCTTTGCGCTGGGCGGTGAAATTACATCGTGGTAACCGCCTTGGTCAGCTCCGCCGACCAAATAGGGCACATCATCTGCTCCTGCGTCCAAAGCAGCCTGGCGGAAAGAGCGGAAAACCTCGTCCAGTGGTTTGCCTGCGTAGGCGAATTCGGGAACTCGGCCAAAAGTGCTCGAGCCAATCGCACATATATAAGAGAGCTTTTCGATTTCCCGAGGGGATTTCACCATTCGAAGAGAGCGAACCAATCCAGTGGCGTCTTCGGTTCGCAGGCCTGGAAGGTTTGCAATCAGCCGCTCGAAGTCGCCAAGCGGCATGCGCAAACCGGTTTCGTGACCTTTTAGCATGCCAATTGTGGCACTTTGATTGGCTAGCGGCGACAGTAATTCGGTGAGTAGGGAAATACCGTCGTCACTTGGATTCGGTGCATTCCATGTGCGGATGTCATCAATCCAGGTTTGCCTCATCAGCTTGGCGCCGATTTCTGGAATGATGGCGATGGGTTTCCCCTTGGCTGGAACAAACAGAAACCAAGGCCGGGTCGGGCTTTGCCAGAACAAGGTGTGGAAACCCGTAAAGTAGCGGACTTCGGCCTCTGACATCAGCAACAAACCAGATAGTCCCGCCTTGTCCATCGCGGTTTGCGCCTTGGCGGTTCGAGCTTCAAATTCCACTGATGGGAAACCCTTGGGTGGTGCCTTAGCCATCATCGTTCTCTGCCATGATCTGGTTGAAGATTTCAGGATCAGTGATGCCTTCAGAACCGATCAGTAATACACGAGACTGCGCGTTCAAACCCAGCGCTTGCGACAGTTCGGGGTTCTGACGTGCGGCAATCAATGCAGCCAGACCGGCAACCGCGCTTTCGCCAGCTTCAACTACTGGGTCATTACCTTGCGGGCGGGCCAATAGGCGCACGGTTGGGGCGACGATTGAATCGGGGATGGTGAGAAAGTCGCTGGCTTCCTGCTCTAGGATCTCCCACGCCATTTGCGATGGCTCACCGCAGGACAGGCCGGCCATTATTGTTTCTTCGGCGATAGCCACAGTTGTTGCGCGGCCAGCTTTAGCACTTTCATACAGGCAGTCGGCTAGGTCAGGCTCAACTATCACAACACGGGGCGCGCCATCTTTCCAATACTGTCGCAACCCAGCCGCAACCGAGGCAGCCAATCCACCAACGCCGCCTTGCAGGAAAATATGGGTTGGGGCCTGATCCATGGATTCACATGTTTCACGGGTCATCACACCATACCCTGCCATCACATCACGGGGAGGTTCTGAATAGCCAGGCCATGAGGTATCTGAGACGACAAACCAGCCGTTTTGCTCTGCCTCATCACGGGCAAGGGCAACAGAGGCGTCATAGTCGCCGTCGATCCGGATCACTTTTGCGCCCAAGTCACGCATCGCCTGTGCCCGGCCTTCGCTGACCTCGGCATGAATATAAATTCGGCAAGGGGCTCCAAACCGCTGGCATCCCCAGGCTAATGATCGACCGTGATTGCCATCGGTTGCAGAGACCAGAGTGATTTGGGAACAGATCTCGGCGTGTTCGCCACTGCGGATAGAAGAGAGGCTAGCCCCCTGCCCTATCTGGCGCGATACTTCTCGTTGCAAAACCCGCAACGCTGCATACGCCGCACCAAGCGCCTTGAAGCTGCCCAGACCAAACCGAGGTCCTTCGTGTTTGTATAAAATTTGAGAAATGGAAAGCGTGCTGGCCAAAGAGCCTAGATCGACAAGCGGTGTCGCGGCGTATCCATCCCATGCCGTGATCTCTGCCCAAGCGTTTGCGAAATCCTGTTCAGTCAGAACTTGGTTGGCGGCAGCGCTCGCAGTTCGTGATCCTTTGATATGTCGAATTTCAGCCTTGGCAAACAGGTCCATCATTTAGTCCTTATAATAGAGGGAAGGCAGCATCCTGACAGATCCACTTCCTAGTTGAGTTTACCTTACCAGCCCAGCCTGACTATCGGAGTTGTAGATGTGGGGCAGGGTGACGAATTTAGTTGCAGAGCAGACCAAACTCGATGAATTTCAGACAATGGATGACAACGATCTACAAATACTCCGTTTGGTTCAGGGTAATGCCCGATTGACCGCTGAGACCATTAGCCAGGATGTTGGGCTGTCGCCAGCCGCAGTACAAAAACGTCTAAAAAAGCTGCGTGAGACGGGAGTAATTGAAAAGGAGATTGCGGTGTTGTCGCCGGCCAAACTGGGCCGCGAGATGACCATTCTTGTAGAGGTGATACTAGAGCGGGAAAACCGGGCTCATTTGGACAGTTTTAAACGCAAGATGTGTAACGCGCCTTGTGTGCAGCAATGCTATTATACCACCGGGGAGGCGGACTTTATGTTGATCTTGGTAGTGAGTGATATTCAAGAGTACGAGGCATTCACCCAGTCGCATTTCTTTGACGAATCCAACATCAGCCGTTTCAAGACGTCTATTGTGATGGATCGGGTTAAGACATCACTAGACGTTCTGTGACTCTCGTTGACACTTTTCTAGTCAGAACGGTTAGCTGGTATGATTCGAGGTAGGGTAGGGGAAAATAAAACCCTATGGAGTGAGTGCTTGTTCTCTTCATCGCGGCGGTATCGAATAGTTTAGAGTTTCGCGACTTGCTGGAGATCGCCAGAATCTCAGGTCGAAATTGGGTCTATGAGCCGATTTGGGGCCCGTTTCCTAGCATAACTGCCGACAACTTTATCTGTTAAGCTATGTTTAATGCGCGCACTGCTATCCCGGTAATGGGTGAAAAAAAGGTGGTGGATTATGAGCGCGCAAAACGGTTTAGCGCCCATTATCATCAAGAAGAAAAAAGTCATTAGTGGCGGTGGCCACCATGGCGGTGCATGGAAAGTGGCTTATGCTGACTTTGTGACTGCGATGATGGCCTTCTTCATGTTGATGTGGCTATTAAGTGCAACGACGGAAAAACAGCGAAGAGGTCTTGCGGACTACTTTTCGCCGACGATTCCAATCAGTCGGATATCTGGTGGTGGCAATGGCGCCTTTAATGGCGACAGCATGTTCTCTGAGGATATCAAGACGCAAGTTGGTAGTGGCGCAACAGACGTCAATCCATTGGATGCAAACCAGTCTCGTGGTGAAACCGGGTTGGAGCAGACCAACAAAGAGCTAGCTGAAAATGAAGAGTTCAAAACCATCGAGGAAGCGCTGCAAGGGCGTGGCGGCGAGAGCATGGTCAGCGTTGAGATGGCCCGACACATTGTAACGCGTGTCACCGATGAAGGGCTCATCATTGAGATGTTCGCCACTGAGGATGCACCGTTGTTTGAAGAGGGCAAAGAAACGCCTACAGCTTTGTTGCGGGACCTGATGCGGATGGTTGCACGGGTGACCTCGGTGGTCAGTAATGACGTCGCAATTAGCGGTCATATCCGGTCGCACCCTGTGGTCCTGGCGAATAATCCAGTGTGGGAATTGTCAAGCTCCCGGGCTGACACAACACGGAGACTTCTCGAATCGGGTGGCATGAGACCGTCGCGGATTCACCGGGTAACGGGGCATGCCGATCGCGAACTGTCAGTGCAAAATCCGATGGCAGAGCGAAATAACCGGATCGAAATCGTCCTTTTACGCCAATAAAACAAAGGATCGGCGGCTGATAGATAGATCGAATTTTATCTGTTAGCCGCCCGTTAATGGCAGGTGCGGTATCTGTAGCGTCGAGAATGTTTTGATGCAGCAGAAAGGCGTATCTAATGACTTTATCTTCCTCGCTGAATGCCGGCGTAGCTGGACTTTCCGCGAATGCCAGCCGACTGGCTTCAATTTCCGACAACATCGCAAACTCGTCTACCGCTGGATACAAGCGGGTGCAGACTGATTTCCATTCGATGGTTTCATCAACTGGCGGGACATATTCTGCTGGCGGTGTTCGGGCAACGACCTCACGTTTGATTGATGAACGTGGGACACTGGTTTCTACTACCAATTCGACTGATCTTGCGGTGCGCGGACGTGGCATGCTGCCAGTGGCCTCTATGAATGAGCTTGGCAACGGCGATCCAGTCATGAAGCTGACTACTACAGCGTCGTTTAAAACCAATGCTGATGGGCTTTTGACAACTGAAACCGGTTTGGTCCTGCTAGGCTGGGCCGCGAATGCGGATGGCTCCATTCCCGCACATTCGCGTGGTAGCTCAACTGGCCTGGAGCCAGTACAGTTTGACGTGACACGCATGTCGGGCGAACCAACAACCGCTGTTAACATGGGTGTGAACCTTCCAGCCTCGTCAACCATTGCTGGTTCGACGACTGGTGCAGAAAGTTTGCCGATTGAGTACTATGATAACCTTGGTAATTCAGAGAATATCACAGTTGATTTTACGCCAACAGTTCCTGCAACCGGTTCATCCAATGAATGGACCATGGTTCTACGGGATTCCGCATCTGGTGGTGCTATCGTTGGTGAATACGTCATGACATTTACCGACAGCCGTACCGCGGGCGGCGCCTTGGCTACAGTCTCTACTACAACTGGTGGTGCTTATGATGCGACAACCGGTTCTGTAATCGTCAACGTCGCTGGTGGTCCGATCGAAGTCAGCATTGGCGAAATTGGCAGCAGCGAAGGTGTTACGCAACTTGCCAACCAGTTCAATATGGCTGGTGTCACCAAAGATGGGTCACCTGTTGGCACATTCACCGGTGTAGAGGTTGATCCTGATGGGATGGTTCGCGCCAGCTATGACAACGGCGCATCCCGCGTTGTATATCAGATTCCTCTGGTCGACATGGCAAACCCCAACGGCATGATCTCCTTGGATTCACAAACATATCTGCCGTCAAATGACAGTGGTGCATACTACTTGTGGGATGCGGGTGACGGTCCAACCGGTGATGTCATGGGATATTCCCGAGAGGAATCCAAGACCGATGTGGCCACTGAATTGACCAATATGATCCAGACTCAGCGGGCTTATTCGTCAAGTGCCAAGATTATCCAAACCGTGGATGAGATGTTGCAGGAAACAACCAACATCAAGCGTTAATAGCGCCGCCGTCTAACGATCTGGTTTCATAATAAAGGCTAATCATGTCTATTACTTCCGCCTTCAATTCCGCCATGACCGGTTTGACTGCTGCAGGCCGTGCGTCGTCAGTCGTTTCGGAAAACTTGGCAAATGCAATGACACCAGGCTACGCGAAACGCAGTCTGACACTTACCAGCAGTGCGTCTACGATTGGCGTTAAGGTCGTTGGCATAGATCGAAACATAGATCCGGCGATCCAATCAGGTCGCCGGACCACTGAGGCTGAACTCGGAAATGCTCAGGTGCAGTCCGATTTCTACGCTAAGCTGACTAGGCTGGTGGGTTCTGCGTCCGATCCGTTCTCGATTACCTCTCGGCTAACAAACTTTGACAGTAGCTTGATTGAATCGATCTCCCGTCCGGACTCCGGTCCACGGCTCAACGATTTGGCACTGCAGGCAGAGGCGCTTGCTGAGTCTATTTCTGACGCGGCTGAGGGATTGCGAAACGCACGAACAGCTTCTGAAGGGGCGATCGATACCCAGGTGGATATCGTCAATCAGGGATTGCAGGAAGTCCATAAACTGAATGCTCGCATTATGATCTCTCAGGCTGGCGGTATGAATACGGCAGCGCTGCAAGATCAGCGAGCGCAGGCGATTGATGCGATAAACGAGATTATCCCAGTCACTATGATCCAGCGTGACAATGGCCAAGTTGCATTGTTTTCCGAAGGTGGTGCTATCCTGTTGGATGGCCTCCCGGCTGAATTGAGCTTTGACAGTGTGCCTGATACGATGCCCCACATGACACAAGCCAATGGGTTATTGTCAGGGTTGGAAATCAACGGAATTCCGGTCGATACTGGCCCCGGTGGAGCCATCAAGGGGGGTACTCTGGCTGCTCACTTTGAAGTTCGTGACACTATTTCTGTCGAAGCTCAGGAAGACCTGGATGCGATGGCGAGCGATCTGATCCTGCGGTTTCAAGACACCTCCTTGGATACTACCTTGGGTGCCACTGATCCGGGTTTGTTCACTGACGATGGCAACTTCTTTGATGTTTTGAATACTGCTGGAATTTCTAACAGATTGACGCTGAACGATAAGGTTTCAATGGATGGCCAAGGAGAGACATGGCGACTTCGGGATGGTTTGAATGCCGCAGGCCTTGGTAACGCCGGTGATGCAAGCATGTTGCAGGGGTATGCAGATGCCTTGGGATCGTTGCGCACCGTATCATCCACTGGCTTAGGCACTGCAACTGTTAATGCGGCCACCCTAAGTGCGAACTTGCTTTCGCATTTCAGCCAAACAGGTCACGCGGCAGATCAGGCGCTCAGCTTTGCATCGGCCAGTTACTCGGCGATGAGCCAGTTGGAATTGGCGCAGGCCGTGGACTCTGATGAAGAACTACAAAACCTCATGTTGATCGAACAGGCCTATGCCGCCAATGCCAAAGTGCTGACGGTTGTCGATGAACTCATGGATACCCTACTGAGGATATAATAAATGAATATCACGTCTTTTGGAGATATGGCGCACGGTGTATTCCTGCGCAGCCGTACCGCTGAACTGAAAGAAAGCCTGGCGACACTGACAGAAGAGTTGAGTACTGGTCAAACCTCTGATTTGACTAAGAAGCTCGGGGGTGACTTTACGTATCTGCTGGATATCGACCGCAGCCTGGCGCGATTTGAATCTTATGAGGTTGCCACCACAGAATCGGCATTCTTTGCGTCGTCGGCGCAAAACTTGATTGCAGGCATTGATGATAACGCAAGTTCTCTCAGCAATGACATTCTGGCGACGACAGGAAGCATCAACGCGAACAACACCAACTTGTTGTCCACCCAGTCTCGTCTTTATCTTGAAGAGTCAATTCGATCGCTGAATGGGCAAGTGGCCGGTCGCAGCCTGTTTGCTGGAACCGCGACTAGCAGCGTTCCGCTAGCGGATGTTGATACAATGATGACGGCACTTGTGACAGAGGTCGCAATCCATACAACTGCCGCAGACATTATCACTGAAGTAAAGGCCTGGTTTGCCGATCCAACAGGGTTTGATGCGGTTATGTATCAAGGCTCTACAACATCGATGGGCTCGGTCAATATCGGACCCAATGAGCAGGTCAATATTGCTCTTCGGGCTGACGACGAGAACTTTAAGCAAGCCATGCAGAGCTTTGCCATCGGAGCATTGGCAACAGAAGCTGGTTTGACTCTTTCGGCAGAAGTTAAGTCTGACTTGGTGTCCGGGACAGGCAATGAATTGCTGGAAACGCGCAATCGAATGATCTCTGTGCAGGCGAACCTTGGCTTTACCGAGGCACGGATCGAGGAAGCTGCCGTACGAAATGCAGCTGCTGCCACAAGCCTTGGCCTGACAAGAAACGAATTGGCACAGGCTGATCCGTTTGAAACAGCAACCCGGTTGGAAGAAACACAGTTCCAATTGGAAAGCCTGTACACAGTGACCGCCCGCTCTTCCCAACTTTCCTTACTGAAGTTCATGTAATGATGATGACATATCTACGTATTCTACTCGCTTGCCTGATGCTTCCTACGATGCTGCAGGCATCTGCAATCCGAATGAAGGATCTTGTGGAGTTTGACGGCGTTCGCGGCAATGACCTGGTTGGTTATGGCCTTGTGGTTGGATTGAATGGAACTGGTGATGGGCTGCGTAACTCGCCCTTTACCGAAGAGATCATGTCCAACATTCTGGAACGGTTGGGTGTCAACGTATCGGGTGAACAGTTCCGACCGAAAAACGTCGCTGCGGTGTTTGTAACCGCCAGCTTGCCGCCGTTTGCCCGGGTTGGCACACAAATCGATGTGACAGTGTCTGCAATTGGCGATTCCAAAAGCTTGCTTGGCGGAACCCTGATCATGACGCCGTTGAATGCTGCTGATGGGCAAATCTACGCCGTAGCGCAGGGCACTATTTTGGCAGGCGGCGCTGTCGCCGAAGGGGAAGGGGCCTCGGTAACCCAGGGTGTGCCGACTTCGGGTGGTATTCCTGCTGGCGCTCGTGTTGAGCGTGAAATCGAGTTTGACCTAACTTCTCTGACCACAATGCGCCTCGCTCTGCGGGAGCCTGATTTCACAACAGCAGGTCGGATTGAGCAGGCCATAAATCGAGAATTTAACTCAAATGTAGCTCTGATGCGTGATTCCGGAACTGTCGAAATTGACGTGACCCGGACCAACGCCCGTTCAACTGCTCACGCTATTGGCCGGATTGAGAACATTCTGGTCGAGCCTGAGAGGAAGGCGCGCGTCGTTGTTGATCAACGCTCCGGGACGATTGTTATGGGCAGTGATGTTCGTATCTCACGGGTGGCTGTGGCACAGGGAAATCTGACGCTTCGAATCGAAGAGGCTCCGATGGTGGTGCAACCTAATCCATTTACTGACGGTGAAACAGTAGTGGTACCGCGTACTGGGGTAGCCATCGACGAAGAAGATGGAATCCAACTGGCAGAAGTACCAGAGACGACTTCGTTATCTGAGGTCGTGGCGGGTTTGAATGCTCTGGGTGTCTCACCGCGTGATATGATTGATATTCTCAAAAGCCTAAAGGCAGCAGGCGCGCTGCATGCTGAGTTTGTTGTACGCTGACACAGAGCACACAGCACAATTGAAAACCCGGCCTTCACCTCGAAGGCCGGGTTTTTTGTTGCGGTGATTAGAAAGGCCGTCGCAGTGCAGACCTAGTATGGAGTGTGATAATCTGGGCCGCAGTCAAACGTGGATGAGTTGTACGAAGCGCGATCAAAGCCGTTCAAGCTGGGTTCCAGTAGCGAGCGGGCAGGTATTAGGCACGGAGCCAGGCACACAAAAGACATTTAATGCAAGGGCAGGGGGGCGTACTATAGATCAGACTTGCTTGATCTGAGCAGAGCCATAACTTTCCACGTCCACGTCCACGTCCACGTCCACGTCCACGTCCACGTCCACGTCCACGTCCACGTCCACGTCCACGTCCACGTCCACGTCCACGTCCACGT
>NZ_QHLQ01000040.1 GCF_011813015.1 Parasedimentitalea denitrificans
TTACTGCACTTGGCATCCCCAAGACAGAGGCGATAGGCTAAATCCGTCCGGTGTCAGGGGAGGTCCGACCTCAACCCTATTTGTGCAACAAAGCCCCGTATATGCACACACCGATAAATGGATTGGGATCCATTGGTCATAAAGTATTGGCCTGTTTGCGCGCATTACTACGTAAGAGAACTTTTTGGCCCCAAGATCGAGCGCCACGAAAGTCAAAGTCTACACATTTCTAATGTGGGCCGGGAGCCGTGGAAAACTCAATAAAGCGTTGCGCGGTTAAGTCGTTTTAACAATCCAGTCAGGACGGATTGCTGATTTGCCAATAAATGGCGCTACTTCGTGGCCGCGAAATAGGCCATGATCCGTGACGAGGATTGTGCCGATGCCTGCAGCGGCGCCTCCCAGCACGTCTGTGTGCAGAGTATCGCCCACCATAGCTATACGGTGGCGGGGAATGCCTGTCAGCCGGTCGAGCGCGATCTCAAACGCATTGCCATACGGCTTGCCATAGAAGGCAGCCTTCACTCCGGTTTGCGCGATAATGTCATGTGCAAACAGTCCAGGTTCCAAAGACAGGCCATCCTCACGGGGGGCCACCAGATCCGGGTTGGCGATGATGAACGGACGAGGGTTGTCATTCAGGGCTTTGCTTAGTGCCGCTGTGTCTGCGTCCCGCCAGCGGGCGGACGACAGGATCAAAAATCCGCCAGCAGTGTTCAGCAAGTCAGGATTGTCGGTCAGGTGCGCTATCTGCGCTGCTTCTGGCGCATCGCTGAAATCATCACCCTGTGCGGCGGCGGCAGCCCAGACTTTGGAAGACGGTAATATGGGGAGATTGGCAAAAGCTACATCGCGGCTAGAGACCACCTCGGACGCGTCAAAGTCAAAACCAAGCCTGTGATACTTTGCCAGAATTTCGACACGGGTGTAGCTCGCAGCATTCGTTAGAACGATCAGCCGCTTGCCCAATGCGCGTAGCTCGGCCATGCGTTCCACCGCACCATCGATGGCGGTTTCACCGCGGTTCAGAACGCCAAAGGCATCCAGAATATAAGCATCAAAATCGCTAGCTGTATCTCGCAGGTCATGCCCAGAGAGAGATGTTTGAGGGAACTCTGCTGTAGGCAATTCTGCCCGCACGCTTTCATACCTTTGAAAGGCCCATTTAGTGTCGGTCATTGTGCTTGGTCTCTTGAAAAATAAGGTGGCCAGCGATTGCTGGCCACCAAATGATCTTAAAGGATTTTCTTGCGCAGGTAAGAAGAAACAACCTCTCCAAATACTACAAGTGCAAGGATGGTGAGAAGAACCATGGAGACCTCAGGCCAATTGAACGTGTCGATTGCACCTTGGAGGATCATGCCGATGCCGCCTGCGCCCACCAGACCGAGCACGGTGGACTCACGCAGGTTGATGTCCCAGCGCAGGATGGCGATTGCGAAAAAGGCTGGCATGATCTGAGGCACAATAGCGTAGAGCACAATCTTAAAGCGCGATGCGCCGCAGGCTTCCAATGCTTCAACCGGTTTCTGATCAATCTCTTCGATGGCTTCGCCAAGCAGTTTGCCCAAAAAGCCGATCGAACGAAACATGATGGCTACGATGCCTGCAACAATGCCGGGGCCGAAAATGGCCACGAAGAGAAGCGCCCAGATAATGGTGTTGACCGACCGGGAAGACACCAGGATGAAGCGGCCAATCCAGAGGGTTACCCTGTTTGGCGTGGTATTCTGTGCCGAAATGTAAGCAACAGGTAACGATACCACGACTGCAAACATCGTAGCCAGCGTGGCGATGTTCACGGTCTGCCAGATGGCCTCAAGGATTGACGGCAGATTGCTGGGGTCCGGTGGCATCATGCGGCCAAATAAGTCACCCATCTGTACAGGTGCATCCCAAACCCATTCCCAGATCACGTCAATGCTGCTCAGGGCCCAAGCCACGACAAGAAGAGTGAGCGTCAGGCCGCCATAGCGCATCAGGCGCTGGCGCATAGTGAAGCGCGACCAGTGATCGAGTGTTTGTTGCAAAGATTGAGTGCTCATCATGCAATCCTCTTCCTGACAAGTCCACTCACTGCTTCGGACACGAGAATGGCGCCGACAATGACCATGGTGATAGCGAGGGCAAAGTCATAATCGTAGCGACCAAAGGCATTGGCCAAGGTGGCGCCGATACCGCCGGCACCCACGATGCCAACCACTGCGGAAGCGCGTAAATTACTGTCCAACTGATAAATCCCCAGACCAACCAGACGTGGCATGATTTGTGGCACCACCGCATAGACCAACGTAGAAAGGAAACCCGCGCCGACAGAACGCATGGCCTCTACTTGGCCAAAGTCGATCTCTTCAATACGCTCGGCCAGCAATTTGGCAACAAAGCCAATGGAATACACCACCAGCGTCAATGCCCCGGCAAAAGGACCAAAGCCAACAGCCTTCACAAAGATGATGGCAACAATCACCGGATGGAAGCTGCGCGCTACAATGATAATGCTGCGCCCAATCAAGTAGATCGGTTTGATCGAGATATTGCTGGCCGCCATAAAGGCCAGCGGCACGGAAAGGGTAATACCGCCTACTGTGGCCAGTATGGCAATCTTCAAACTCTCCAGAAATCCGTCGATCAACAGGCCAGAGCGATCAAAGTTTGGCGGGAATGCCCCACTGAAAATGCGTTGCGCACGGCGCATGCCATCAGAGACACGATCCCAATCAATTGGCAGCGTGGCAATCGTCAGAA
Organism: Parasedimentitalea denitrificans; assembly: GCF_011813015.1. GTDB lineage: Bacteria > Pseudomonadota > Alphaproteobacteria > Rhodobacterales > Rhodobacteraceae > Parasedimentitalea > Parasedimentitalea denitrificans. The sequence goes on from NZ_QHLQ01000040.1 coordinate 2,746, forward strand.
CCACATAGATACTGACTGCTATGTAAAGCCCGTACCTTAGGCCTGGGTGGCTGATAAACGGCGGTTTGCGCCAAGTGTCTTTGCCAGTGCTCATGCGACGGCTCCAACTTCGGCGCGGTCCATGGCTGGAACTCCGGCATAGATTTCATCCATCTCCGCCTTCTCCAGCTTGCCGGGCAGGTCATCAAAAATGATGCGGCCATACCGCATGCCGACGATGCGGTCGCTGTACTCTTTCGCTTCGGTCACGTTGTGGATGTTGATGATCACCGGCAACTTCAGTTCAGAGGCCAGATCGCGAAGAAGCGACATGATCTGCTCTGATGTTTTGGGGTCGAGCGAAGCTGTGGGTTCATCAGCCAAGAGAATTTCGGGGCGCTGCATCAACGCCCGCACAACGCCGACGCGCTGACGCTCCCCACCGGAGAGTTCATCGGCGCGGCGGTCTGCGTAATGCGCAATGCCAACCCGCTCCATCAATTCATATGCGTGGCGGATATCTTCACGCGGATAACGGCGCGTGAGCGCGGCCCACGTAGAGATATAGCCCAAACGGCCCGACTGGACGTTTTCCATCACGGTCAAACGGTCGATTAGATTGAAACTTTGAAAGACCATGCCAATGCGACGGCGCGCGGTGCGCAGCTCTCGGCGGTTCAAGGTGGTGAATTCGGTGCCGTTCAGATCGACGGACCCCGAGGTGGGTTCAACCAATCGATTGATACAGCGCAGAAGAGTACTTTTGCCGGCCCCGGAAGAGCCGATAACGGAAGTAAGCTGATCGCCTTCAACAGTCAGATCCAGCTCTTTGAGCACCGGATCGCCGGAACCATATCGTTTAGTAAGTTTGGAGATTTTTAGCATTGAGGTCCCTCGGACATAGCGCGGCTCTGCCTATGACGTGCCCCCTAAGGAGGGTGCGCACAAGGCCGGAGAAGGGCCCAGACCGCGGGGAACGCAGTCCGGGCTAGATTTGGTTTTCAGGTTACTTTCCAGCAAGACCTTGAGGCGTATATTCTACACCATTGGACTTCTGAATTTGACGGATAACCGCCCATTGATCCTGATATGTGATTGGAATGAACTTGCTGACGCCGGCAAACTCATCACCCAATTTGGTGCCAGAAAATTCGAATGTGAAGAAGGCTTCTTTGATCTTCTCAGCCAGCGCTGGATCCAAGTTGTGTGCCACGTTGAAGGAAGTGGTCGGGAACGGATCGCTTTCCCAAATCATCCGTACGTCATTGGTGTCATAGAGACCACGTTCGGCCATACGATCAACAACTTCAGACGCCACTGGTGCGGCGTCATAGTCGCCTGCTACAACACCCAGCATGGATTGGTCATGGGAACCGGAGTAAGTCACTTCGTAGTCTTTGTCAGGTTCAACGCCCAAAGATGGGAACAACGCGCGTGGTGCTTGGTTGCCGGAGTTGGAGGTTGGCGAGGTGTGTGCGACGCGGCGGCCAGCCAGATCTTTCACTGTCTGGATATCGCTGTCTGCTTGGGTGAAGACCTGCAGCTTGTAGCCAAACTGGCCGTCATCGGCACCCATGATAGCAAACGGCACCGCACCAGCGAGGTTCACTGCAAACGGAGTTGGACCAGTTGAAAAGCCCGCTACGTGCAAACGGCCCGAACGCATGGCTTCGACTTCGGCAGAGTTGGATTGCACCGCGAAGAACTGAACGTCCTTGCCGGTGACGTTTTCCATATGCGCGATGAAGGGCGCCCAGATGTCTGCATAAACCGCCGGATCCTCAACCGGAGTGTAGGCAAATACCAGAGTGTCCGGGTTGCTCAGCTTTGCTGGATCAGTTGGAGTGTCCGCAACCAGATCGCCGTTGGCGTCACAATACAGTTCATCGAGCGCGCCACGATCGGCACAGTCTTCGGCGGCGGCAGCGAAAGCGCTTGCCGACAGGATGCCCAGTGCCGTTGCGGCGCGGGTTATAAATGGTGTCATGGTGTCCTCCCTTATAACGTTTGCCTTTTTCCAATTGTACCAAAGGCAATACGCTGACCAGCCCAAGGTAGAAGGGTATCGCGCCGAGGCGAGACTAGTTCTGTTAATGAAACAGACGGAAAGCCAGTTTAATGTTAACAATATTACAAACTCGTACGCACGGGCTCAAAATCTGGCATGATCGGCATCACTGAATCGGAAACGGCCCGAAGGCTGGTAGGTTTCTGATGCCGCTGAAGGTCACAGGAAGAGGTTGTATGCAGACAGGCAAATCTGAGCCGCTCATTGCCATTGTCGACGACGATGAAAACGTGCGTGTCACCCTTTCCGCATTGATGCGCGAAAGTGGGTTTGATGCCGTGTGTTGCCCCGATATCCCTTCTTTTATGGCGCTAGGCGATCCGCCGCCAGTTGATTTGGCATTGATTGATCTGCGTTTGCGCGGAGAGTCTGGGCTAACTTTGGCTATCCACATTCGTGAGCGCTACGAAATTCCGATTGTGATGCTAACCGGTGTAGGGGACGAGATCGACAAGATCATCGGGCTGGAAACTGGCGCGGATGACTACCTGATCAAACCTTTTAATCCGCGCGAGCTGGTCGCGCGCATTCGGGCGGTGTTGCGGCGCTATGGGCATGGCGGCCCGAAGCCCAATATATCTTCGGGGCAAGGAATTGCCTTTGGCACCAAGCGCATTGATGTTCAGACCCGTCGTGTGTTGGACGCCGACGGCGAGGAGATCCCGCTGACCAATGCGGAATATCGTCTGTTGGAGTACTTTGCACGTAATCCCAACCGGGTCATCCCGCGACCAGAATTGTTGGAGGAGTTGGGGTCGGACATGCAACGTTATGTAGATCGCACAATCGATGTATTGATCCTGCGACTGCGCCGTAAAATTGAACCGGTTGCGTCTAAGCCGGTGCATCTGCAGACACGCCGAGCGCAAGGCTATATTTTCCACTTGTCGCCGGAAGGCCAGTGATGCCCTATCTTTCCAATCTGAGTGTCCGCTTTCGCCTGTCATCTGCGCTTGCGGTTCTATTTGGCCTGATCCTACTGGTAAGTTTGATAGGTGTGCTGGTGTTAAACCGCACCGAACTGTGGATGAACGTGCTGCACAAGGACACGTTGGCAGAAGTTTCCGATGCGTTGGATTTATCACGGGAATCCGCCGATTTGGCGACCTCTGCGCCATTTCTGCACGCGCTCTTCCCTCCGTTTCAGTTAGGTCAGGAAGAGGAAAAGGTGGTAGCAAGCCTGAACCGGATTGAAGCGCTGGCAGCTGGCAACGGCGAGTTGGATTTACCGGTCGCCCGCCTTCGGTTTGCCATCGATGATTTAACGTCAGCATTGAAACCGCAAACCGCACGTCAGGCGGACTTGGATGCGATTGATCGCGACATGGTGCGGCTTAATCAGCGGGTGCGGCGCCTAGCGGGGGACACCGCCTTGCCACTGGAGGAGCGAGAAGTTTGGGCTGGGCTACAGCAACTTACCGCCAGCGCGATCGGAGCAGGGCGGGCCAATGCGTTGATAGAACTGGGGGATTTCAGTCTTCGGTTCACGAGGCAACGAAGCCAATTGTTGCCGCAGCTATTGCCGGTTCATGAGGAGACTTTGACGGAAATAGATCAAGCCACGTTGCGTAGCGACAATTTGTTTGCCCTCAAGCATCGTGATTTAGCAGCGCGGCTTGATGCAGAAAACGCATTGTTTCGTATCCGTCAGGAAGTCAGTCGTGTCAGCACCTTTGCTGAGGCAACAGTGGCACAAGCAGAGGCGCGGCTTTCACTGGCCCGTGCAGAGACCTCCAACAATCTCGAATTTGCCAAGAATGTCTTTCTTGCACTGACCGCAGCAAGCTTGCTGGTGGCGATCACGTCGTCGCTCTACGTGTCGCGTTACGTAGCCCGTAATCTGCATCTTATTGCAGAGGCCATGCGCAGGCTTGCGGCCGGGAACCACAGCACGGTTCTGCCACAAGGGCCAAATTCCGAGGATGAGATTGGGCAGCTGTATGCAGCGTTTCATGTGTTTCGGGAGAGCGCCCGAAAGTTGGAACGCAGAACCCGACAGATCGGCCACCAGAACGCGTTGTTCTCGCGTGTGTTTCGCAACATCAAAGATGGCGTGGCGATTGCTGCTACCGATGGCAGTATCGAAGCGGAAAACGACAATCTCCGCCAACTTCTGAGACTGCCACCTGCGGAGGAGGGCGTGCGCGTGCATGTTCAGGAATTGGTCGCGAAATCAAACTTTTCAAGGCGGACGTCTGCCGTTGAGCACGGTGGGTTTGAAGAATATGCCGACCCCGCAGGTAACGTCTTGGAGCTTCGACGCTCACCTTTGCCTAATGGGGAAGAAGTTTGGCTTTTGTCAGAAACCACTGAGCGCAAAAGGGTTGAACAACGACTGGAGGAAATTCGACGGGTAGAGGCACTGGGGAAAGTGTCTGGGGAGGTTGCCCATGATTTCGGCAATATCCTTTCAAGCATCTCCGGCAATCTGCACCTACTAGAGGCGGCAGATTCCGAAGAGGCACGACATCTTCACACCCGTCTAAGGTCAGCATTAGATTTGGGCGTCTCCCTGACAGAGAGATTGCTGGCGTTCGCGCGTAAACAACATCTAGAGCCGCAGGTGACTGACATTGGATTACTGGTCGAGGGCATGGCCGATCTTTTAGAAATCGCCGTGCCAAACTCGGTGTCGATGGAATTTGAGATCCCGACTGAGCCCGTTCTGGTCAAGGTGGATCCGGGACAGCTGGAAAGCGCAGTCTTGAACCTCTGTGTCAATGCCGGTCAGGCAATCGGCGGCGACGGGCATATCCAAGTATGTGTGACCGGTGATGGCGGCGCAAAATTGTCGATCCGCGACAACGGTTCCGGCATGTCACCTGATGTGCTGCGCCGCGCAACGGAGCCTTTCTATTCAAACCGAGATGATGGCAGTGGCACAGGTTTGGGTCTGTCCATGGTCGACGGTTTTGTCCATCAATCTGGTGGGCAACTCAGCCTTACGTCTCAAACGGAGGGCCCACATCGAGGCACGACCGTGACCCTATGTTTTCCCTCACTGGCTGACGAGTCCGGTCAATCCGATAATTTGGTGGTGCCAGGAACGGCATTGGTGGTTGATGACGACCCCGCATATCTGGCCTCTGCGTCAGCTACTCTGGAACGATTGGGTTATGTCGTTTTCCGGGCGGCAAGTTTTAGTGAAGGTCGCGCTCAGCTGCAGCAGCAACCTAGGCTGGACCTGGTGTTGAGTGACCTGAACTTGGACAATGGAGCGTCTGGGTGGGAAATTCTTCAGTTGGGGCATAGCCTGTTTCCTGAGTGTCGGTTGGTTCTCATGTCGACCAGAGAAACCCATCGCGTTCCAAGGGCGCTCGTCAGTGCCACCCGGCTGGCTACTCTCACGAAACCCTTTACAGAATCTATGCTGCGGAAACTGGTTGCCTCATCCTGATGGTTTGAAAACTTGCCTTCTCTTAAGGCACTTTCCGGAATATGGCGACGCCCAATGTTCCATGGTTCCATAGGTTGGAGTTTTCAAACAGTGTATGATCTGAGTTCAAGGCTGTTACTTGCTGTCAACAATACGAAAGTCGGCCTCGACTAGTCACTACATATATGGGCGTGTCAAATTGCTCAGTTGCAACGTAATACACATATGAACTGGAAACGTGGGTTCAGGTCCTTCAGCGCGGTCGGCGCCAACCGAGGCGATGTAAAGGTCACTTAACGACGAAGGGCAAATTAAGAAGAGACACCAACTAAAAGATTCTACCAATCGATTTGAATGACGGACGCGCATGAGGCCTCTAGGGCCGTGCGAGTGGCTTTGGTCGACGGCATCGAGAGCCAGACCCGCAAAACGATGGACAATCTGATCGCGGCCCTGGCGCTTGCAGACTGCACGCTGGAGGACATCGCCAAGGTTGGTGTCTGGCTGGATGATCCTCGCGACTTTTGGAACTTTAACAGGGTGTATGCCAGCTATTTTCCCAACGGCGGGCCCGCGAGATCCACAGTGCGTTCGCAGATCATGGTCGATGCCAAAGTCGAAATCGACGCAGTGGTCTTTAAACCACTGGATTAATTCCTGGCCTGCAAGGAGTGGCGGAAACTGTAGCCCAAAGCGCTATACAGTTTCTGTTACCTTTTTCAGATGGCGGGGGGCATCAGGATTGCCCCCTCGTTCCTGGCTTAAGCGTTCAACCATCGCATAGAATGATACCACCAAAGCAATCGGGTCCGTAAGTGGGTGGGCAGTTCTCACGTGGTCAATGCGCTGCGCCTTGCCAACCAGATTTGAGGTTGCAAAAACATTAGCCCCCTGCCCTGAGATCCGGTCAGCCATCTTAGCGACCGCTGATTCAGCAGCATCTTGTGCCGCAAAGCAGAGCAAGGGAAACCCGCTATCAACAATTGAGACTGGACCATGCAGAACTTCAGCCGATGAATAGCTCTCTGCATGTAACTGGCAGGTTTCTTTGAACTTTAATGCAGCCTCGTTTGAAACGGCCCAGCTGGGACCACGGCCAAGCGTGAAAACAGACGGCTGACCACCTATCGCACCCCGCACTTCGGGCCAGTCCAGGCCAATTGCCGTTGCTAGAACGGTTGGCAATTGGTGAATCGCCCCGCGCAATTCCGGGTCATTCTTCCATTCCGCAAGCAGCAACAGACCTGCCACCATAGAATTTACGAACGATTTTGTGGCGGCAACGCTCAGCTCGGGCCCGGCCATCATATCTAGCGAATGGGCCGATCCAGTCGCCAGTGGCGACGTGGGGTCATTGGTGATGGCCACTGAATACGCACCACCTCGCCGCGCTGATTGAGCCATTTCAACGATGTCCGGGCTTTGACCAGACTGCGATACAGCAAGGGCAAGCCCTCCATTGAGCAGCATTTGAGCGCCGTAAATGGATGCTACAGACGGGCCGACGGAGGCGACTGGAATGCCCAATGTCAGTTCTGCAGCATATTTGAAAAAGGCACATGCGTGGTCTGATGATCCGCGTGCAACGGTTACTGCAAACGCCGTTTCACGCTCGCGCAGGGTCGCAGCCACCTTAGCGACTTCACAACCGCTTCCCGTCAATAGGCGGTCAACTGCATCAGGGATTTCCTGTATTTCTCGCCGCATTTGGCTGATTGCTTTTGTCATTTTCAAAACCCTGCGGCCTTCGATGTTATTGAATTTTGGCAATGTCCGCGTAGTCCAGAAGAACTTAGATGCGAACCAGTCATCATCATTGCGGCCAAACAGCCTTCTAGTGCGGCGTGATCATCCGTCATCAAATACACTGGAACAGACCGTAACAAGTTGCTCTGACGACCTTTTGCCGTGAATTCATCCCAAAACAAATCACTTGAAATCAGGCTTTTGCATGCCCTCGTGACACCACCCGAAAGGTAAAGCCCACCAACGGGAAGGAATGCAAGAACCAGATCCCCTGCAACCCGCGCAAGAAGCCTAACCAGCATTTTTGCCGTGTGCTCACAGGTTTCGTCGCGCTGCTCAATCGCCTGCTGTATGATTTCCTGAGTCGTAAAGTTTTGCGGTGCAACCCCGGTGTGCGAGCAAACCCACTGGTAAATTTCCAGAACGCCCTGACCGGACAATGCTCTTTCAACGGATGCCCTGCCGCGATTTCGTGCCAAATGGTCCCGCAATAACAGCTCGTTTGGTGTTTCAACGGGTAAGGTCATGTGACCACATTCAGCCGCGTGGACCACTGGTTGGGCATCTGCGTCCAAGGTCATAGCAGCGGCGTTAAACCCTGTCCCCGCGCCAAGAACCATCCTTGTGCCATTTTGACTTGTCGCAGTTTTTGGCCCTGCAACATGTGAAACCTGCCCCCCTGACAGACGGCCGATGGCAAACCCAAGTGCTTCAAAATCATTAAGAAACCTGATTTCTGTCGCTCCGGTTACAGCGCATGCGCTCGATTTGTCGATGTGCCAATCGCGGTTGGTTAGGGTAATCGCATCGTCTTCCACCGGAGCAGCCACCGCAAGGCAAGCCTTGTGGCATTTCTCAACCTTTTGCTGCCTGAGATAGGCGCCAACCAGCGAATAGAAACTTGTGTAATCGCTGTTACGGTACCGGTGCGAAGTTCCCTTGTGGATTCCATTTGCTCCGGCAAGCCCAAGCCGCGTGTTGGTTCCACCGATATCCGCAACCAGAATTGGTCCCGTGGTCATAGACGTTCTCCGCTCTGGGGATCGAAGTATGAGATCTTGGTGACATCAAAACATATGGGAACAGTCTCGCCCGAACGGACATCCGCATCGCCATGCAACCGTGCGGTCACTTCGGCGCCACCAAGACGGATCACGGCAAATGTGTCTGAACCTGCAGGCTCAACCACATCAAGCAGGCAGTCAAAGTGCTGATCGGCATGAACCGCGCGTGAGCCTAGATCTGTCAAAGCCTCGGGTCGCAGACCAATCTTTAGCGCAGCGCCCTGACGCTTTACGATCCCGGCGCTCGGCGCCGGATCATGCAAGACCAATGGGGGCTGTCCATCTTCACGGGCTATTTCAATCCTTGCCACCGAACCGTCCATTGTGACCTTGGCATCAAGAATATTCATCGCCGGAGAACCCATGAAATCAGCGACAAAGATATTGGCCGGGGTGTCATAAATCTCTCTCGGTGTACCGACCTGCTGAATCACACCGTCTTTCATCACAACGATTTTTGTCGCCAGTGTCATCGCTTCGATCTGGTCGTGGGTGACATAGATGATCGAAGCATTCAGGCGCTGGTGCAGACGTTTGATTTCGGTCCGCATCGTCACCCGCAGCTTGGCATCAAGGTTGGACAGCGGCTCATCGAACAAAAACAACTTGGGGTCGCGAACCAATGCCCTGCCCATAGCAACACGTTGGCGTTGCCCCCCCGACAACTGTGCTGGCGCACGGTCAAGCAACGGTTCAATTTTCAACAGCTCGGCAACCTGTTTGATTTTCTCGTCACGCTGTGCCTTCGGCACTTTGCGCACTTCAAGGCCAAAGCCGATGTTTTCTGCAACGCTCATATTGGGGAACAGTGCATAGGACTGGAAAACCATCGCAATGTCGCGTTTTGCGGGATCGGTATGGGTCACATCGGCGCCACCAATCCGCAGATGGCCCGATGTGACCTCGGTCAAGCCACCGATACATCCCAGCAAGGTCGACTTGCCACAGCCAGACGGGCCAACCAGCACTAGGAAATCGCCCTCCTTTATTGAAACGCTGATGTCTTTTAAGATTTTCAGGTCGCCGTAACTCTTGTTCAGGTTTTTAACGGATAGGATTGGCGTAGAGGGCACCGCGGTACTCCCTTTAGATTGAAGGTGAGTTGTCATGTTATGCATCATCCCTTGACGCTTCCGGCTGCAAGACCCGAGACGATGAAGCGCTGAAAGCAAATTGCCAGAATGGCCGGCGGAAGGGTGGCCAGGACACCAACCGATGCGATCACACCATAGTCAGTGACCCGCCCAGCCGAGAAATCGGCAATGGCAACCGGCAGGGTTTTGGCGCTGAGATCGCTGGTGAATATAAGGGCATAAAAGAACTCGTCCCAGGCCACCAGAAAGGACAGCATACACGTTGCTGCGATGGCTGGCAGCGCCAGAGGCAGCACCACACGGCGCAGGGTAAACGCTGTTGTTGCGCCCTCCATGAATGCGGCCTGCTCAATCTCGACCGGCAGAACGTCAATGTTGCTCTTCATTAGCCAGGTTGCAAAAGGCAGCAACATCGCGCTGTAAACAATCACGAGCGTGGTGGTTTTGTTCAGTGCACCCATCCCGCCAAATATCTCGTATAGTGGCAGCACATAGGTAATCGGCGGCATCATGATGGTGGCAAGGAAAGCAAACAGCAGCGCCAGCGAAGCCCCCCGGCGAGAAAACGCATAAGCAGCGGGAACCGCGACGATTAGGGCAATCAGAGTTGCCCCCCCAGCTGTAAGCAAGCTGTTGCGCAATGCCCCAAGAAACCGCTGGCCTGAACCTTCGTTTAGATCCATCAGCCGCCCGTACCGGGAAAGGTTAACTTCGTTTGGCCACCAGTTGAGCGGCACCGCCGTCAGGTCATTGGGGCTGCTGATGCTCATCAGCAGTAGCCAGACCAAAGGAGCCAAGGTGAACAGCGTCAGCAACAAAGCGGCAGAATACAGTGCAATCGAAGCAAACAAAGACCGTTGCATGATCAGGCCCCCCGTTGGTCGCGGCGAACGCCAGCGTAATAAGCCAAGATCAACACAGCGCTGATACCAGCAACCAGCACCGCATAGGATGCCCCACTGCCCGAGCGCAGATAGCTAAAATACTCTTGGTAGACATAGAAACTTGCAGTTTTTGTGCCGTCAGACGGGCCACCACGTGTCATCACATAGATGATGTCAAAAACACGGAAGGCCTCGATTGTTCGCAGGATCAACACAACCAGCATCGGCCCGATGATCCACGGCAGAGTGATAGAGCGGAACCGCTTCCAGGCCCCTGCCCCTTCGATGGCGGCTGCTTTCAGCAGGTCGCCGGGAATGGTTTGCATGGCGGCCAGTGCGATATAAGCAACCAGCGGAAAGTTTTTCCAGACATCGGCCAAAATCACCATATTCAAGGCGCGATCAGGATCCCCCAACCAACTGGTGTAGCTGTCAATCAAGCCCAGCTGCAGCAATAGCGAATTCAACGCGCCGTAATCCGGGTGGTAAATCAGCCGCCAGGCCACAGCGTTCACAATGGTTGGCACCGCCCAGGGCAGAATAATGATGATCCGCAGGAACATCCGCCCCCGGAATTGCTGGTTCAGTAGCAGCGCCACGGCAATGCCAAGCACACCTTCGAGCCCGACCGATACAACCGTGAAGTAAAGCGTTCGGCCCAATGCATCCAAGAAGTCAGGATCGGTCAGGGCCCAGATGTAGTTCTCTAGTCCAATCCAGTTGACCTGCTGCTCGCGCGCAGTGATTTCCGCGTCCGTAAAACTGGTCCAGAGGGTCTGAAAAAAGGGTAAGACGGTGATAAACGAGAGCACCAAGATTGCCGGTAATAGCAGAACCCATTTTTCGCGTGATCTACTGATTGCAGACATCTTTGTGCTCTCTCTTGTTAGTCGTTCAGATCAGCGAATACGTGCAACGCGTTTGGCGGCGTTACCCAATGCTTCTTCCGAGGTAGTCTGATCCAACAGCGCCCCGTGCAGATGTTTCTGCAAGATGCTCGACACCTCGGTATAAGAGGCAACCAGCGGACGTGGGTACATTACAGCAATAGACTTATCCGCCGCCGCAACCAGATCTTCCTGTCCATCAGTCACAGCTGACTGCGAGTATGACCCTTTCCAGATCGGCAGGCTCAGTGTGGCAAATTCTTCCTGGGTCGCCTGATTTGTCAGGTGGGTGATATAGGCCCAGGCCTCATCCGCATGGGGGCTGTTGGCAGGGATACCCAAGCCCATGGAACCGTTGACAGCTGACGCTTCGGACACGCCGGATACACCCGGAGCCGACATCACGCCAACCTTACCTGCCACCTGGCTCTCAGCCGGGTCATTGACCAGCGAGTTCATGTAGGTCCAGTTCATCGCAAAGGCCGCGTCACCAGCCGAGAACACCCGGCGTACGTCTTCTTCGAAGTACTCAAGCGAGGCAGGATTGGTCAGCCCGTCACCCAGCGACGTTTTCATATAGTCTAGCGCAGCTTTTGCACCGCCAGTCTCAAACGCTGGTTTGCCGTCGTCAAAGAACACACCGCCGTGAGCAGCGGTCAAGGTTGTGAAATCACAGATCATCGCTTCCGATTGCGACCAGCTCCAGACCAATGGGTACTCAACCAGTCCCTTATCCTTGATTACCTTGGCCTGCGCCAAAACGTCTTGCCAAGTTGCTGGTGGTGTTTCGATGCCGGCTGCGGCCAGAATTTCTGTATTATAATACAGATACTTGGTGTCCAGGATCCAAGGCATACCATAACGCTTGCCGTCGTACTCTACTGTTGTCCAAGCGCCATCAAAGATTTTGCTGGTCAGATCAGCTGCTACCCTGTCGCTAACGTCAGTCAGAAAACCACGCTCAGCAAACTCGGCCGGCCAGATGACGTCAAACAACACAACATCATAACCATCATCCCCTGCACCTGATGCGGCGATGATTTTATCATGCAAAGCTTCGTATGGAACAAACTCTAGCTCAACTCTAGTGCCCGGGTTCGCTGCCTCGAATGCCGAGGTCATCGATTTAATATTGTCTTCGCTATAGGCCGCCTGGCTCATGAACAATGCGTTCAATGTGGTGTCGGCCATTGCGGCAGATGCCATTAGCGCCGTGGTGGAGGCCGTTACGGCCATGAGTTTAATCAATTTCATGTCTTCCTCCCTTGGATGAGCAACGTGCTCCAATAGAACACTATATGGCCCGCTTCAATTTATTTGTCAATTTGTTTTAAAAAATAGAACGTGCTTGTGTGCCGACATTAGATTCGCAGGTAGACCATGGAAAAAACTGAAAAATCCCATTCCTTTAGAACTTCAGGCACAAATCTTCGCAAAGCCAAGACTCACAACCATAGTGTCGTGCTTGAAGTGATTCGAACCCAAGGACCAATCTCGCGAACCAAGATTTCGCAGGTCACATCGCTGTCGCGCCAAACGATTCAAAACATTGTTGCACAGCTTGAAGAACTGGATCTGATACAGATGACAGCCAGCAAAATCGTTGGCCGAGGTCATCCCGGGATGGAAGTTTCATTAAATAAAGATGCGGCCCTTAGCTTTGGCATTCACGTGGACCGAACCCGCGCAACGGCAGTGGTGTGTAACTTGGACGGTCAGGCCACCTGGGAGACGACCCGCGATTTGTCTTCGGCCACACCCGAAGCGGCAAACACTGCCATTGCGGCCATTGTCTCAACATTTCGCAAGGCACACGGCGACCTGTTCCCTACCGTTGTAGGCTGTGGCATAGCTGCCGCCGGCCCTTTTGGCAGCCAAACCGTCCCCAACGGAGACCCTACCAGCTTTCACGAGCTTGGTACCCAAGAGAATCTAGCCCTTCTTGAGCGCCAACTGGGATTACCAATTGCACTGGAGAATGACGCTGCAGCTGCAGCAGTCGGCGAAGGGTTTTATGGCGCAGGCCGGGGCGTGGAGAATTTTGCCTTTCTGCAATTTGGCGTTGGTCTCGGCGCAGGCTTTGTCCTTAAGGGCGATCCATACACGGGGTCGCACGGAAACGCAGGGGAGCTTGGGCATGTGATCGTCGAGCTTGATGGAGAACCCTGCCCGTGTGGAAACTCCGGCTGCCTTGAGCGCTATTTATCCATCGACGCGCTGTGCCGCCATCTTGGATTGCCGCGTGACGATAGATCAACATTCAATACGATATCCGAGCTGATTGACGCTAAAGATGAAAAAATAATTGCTTGGATAAAAAACGCCATTCCAAGACTTCATCAGGCAGTGAATATCCTAGAATTAATGCTAGATCCCGAGACCATCATTATTGGGGGAACGACACCCGAGAGCTTTCTCAAACTGTTAATTCAGATGGCCACACCATTTCCGGCTGCATTGTCCAAGCGGGAAGACGGTAAGCGAATCCAAAACGGGGCTGCTGGCAACTTCTCCGTCGCGCTTGGCGCTTCAGCCGTTTCCATGAACACCCACTTTGCACCTTCGGTGTCTCGCCTTGTTTTATAATATCTCAAGGACCAGGCCGTATGTTTCAACTGTCCGGTCAGTTCAGGAAATATCAGGTCTTCCTTTTCTTTAATCTTGCCGCGGTTTTAAATCTCCACTTATGAATGGGTAATCGGAGGACCATAGGTGTCTGACGTCAGCGCTTATGGGTCCAAATAGCGGTATTTGCTAAGAGAGGGTTTGTTGCTCATCAGTAACCACTGAGGAGTGGACGATGAGAA
>NZ_QHLQ01000041.1 GCF_011813015.1 Parasedimentitalea denitrificans
ACGGCGCACACGACGGAAAGACGCCTTACGAAGTCCTCAGGGAAAAGCTATAGTCAACAAACGAGATGTCCCACGGGTAACCGCACCTTACACTGTGCGTCGGCAGAGTTTTTGGGTCCAAAGGCGGCCTAAACTAAGAGAGAGTTTGGCTCATCTGGTTGTTTTGATTATGCGGCGCGTTGCCTATGATGCAAGCTGCGCGCTTCGAGCGTCTTTCGTTTGATCCTCTCTCTCGCTAATGTAGAATGGCTTTGTCTCGTTCGAAGTAGACTTCGGCGGACCTAATCAATGGGCAGACCACTCGGCACCCAATCCGGTTCACCGAATGGAGGAGTAAGAGTACTTTTCCCGGTCAAGCTGCCGAGAAATTCCACAAGCACACGGACCTCTTTGTCACTCAGATCAACTTTCCCAATATCCAGAGCTTGCTGCTGCCGTTGCAGTTCGCGTTGATCTTGCCAGATAACAAAATCAATCTCCCTGAACCAAGGTGCCGATGGCAACGCGGCCATTGCAGGGCGCCAATTTGCCCATGATCGGCTGGGATCCAGATGATGTCGAATAATTCCGTCGAGATCTGGGTAGGCGCCATTGTGACCATATGGCGCCGTCAACGCCACGTTGCGCAGCATTGGGGTGCGAAACCTATAAGCATCTTCCAAAGCATCACTTTCCGCCATTCGTCCGACGTCACGCGCCACGGGATCGAACCGCCGCGTCCGCCCCGGACCAAACGGTGGCAGACCCAACGCATAGAATTTTTGATCACTCAACAGTGGACCCGAGTGGCATGAGGCACAATTACCCTTACCGTAAAACAGCTCAGCACCAGCGGTCTGCGCCGCGGTCAGTGCCGACGCGTCACCTGACAAAAACTGGTCAAACGGGCTATCGTTACTTTGCCACTCGACGGCCATAAAGGCTGCCAAAGCATTGGCGATATCTACGATTGTAACCTGCTCTGCTTCGGTGATGTGGTCAAACGCTGCAACAAACCGTTCGCCATATTCAGGAATGACCCTCACCCGTTTAGCCAGAATTGGCCAGGCCGCATCGATACGGTCATGCACGGCTCCGGAAATTTCGTTCTCCTTAGGGTTCCCGGCCATTTCAAACTGCGCTACCAGCGGGAATACCGCTTGTGCGGCCAAGATTGAATTGAACCCCGTGGGCAACCACTCTTCGGCTGGTGAATTGAACTCGTTTTCATAAGTATCCGCGCGGCTCAGCCGTCCGTCATGAAACAACGTATGAATCTCACGCGCGCCAAGATTCCACAGCGCCGGAGCATTGCGCGGAATGCGTTTTCGAATGCGATTTTCACCCTTACCTGCTGTGCGATCCAGGCCAAGCCCAATACCGCCTTCACCAATACCTAACGACAGTCCATCGCCGGTGCCTAAATCAGGGTGATGACAGGTTGAACAGGCGATATTTCTGTTCCCGGACAATATTTTATCATAGAATAGTAGCTGACCCAGGGCCGCTTGATCCTGGTCAAATCTCAGAAAGTCCTCAGCCTTAAGTGGGGCGGGGTATTCGCCTCCCTGAACCAATCCGGCGCTTAGGATCAGCCCAGTCAAAACAATCCGGAGACCGTAAGAATGCGCAACATATTCCTGGCTTTGTGCCTGAGCGTGACACCAGCTTTTGCCGAGATCGAACAGGCGCGTGACTTGATGGAGGCAGGACAGTTTCAAGAAGCATATTCCGAGTTATGGCCCGCCGCACGGTCGGGCAATGCCGACGCCGAAGAGCTGATTGGTGTGATGTATGCGATGGGGCTGGGCGTCGAGCGCGACGACCAGCGTGCGTTTGAATGGTATCTGCGTAGTTCGATGAAAGGGCATCCCGGCGCGCAGTCTGGTGTCGGTTGGTACTACGAAGTTGGCCGCGGCATGCCTGCGCCGGATCTGGTCCGGGCCTATATGTGGTACACGCTCAGCGCCATTGGCGGCGACCCGGATGCCGCTATTTCGCTGGAAGAAGTGGTCAAGAAAATGACCCAAGAAGAAATTGATAAGGCGCATATCCTGGTCGGTGATTATAAAGTTTGGATGTACCCGTTTCGCTAAACGGGATGCGCCGCAAGCAAACTGATCCTGCCTGCGGCGCAATGGGTTCATGACCCGGGAGAGGACGAACCGCTCCCGGATATAGGATCACTTTAGATCAGCAGCGCGGGCTGCATTAACGTCAGCTTCGGCCTCGGCCACCGCATCGGTCAGCGCTGTGAAGATTGCTTCGCCATTTGCCACATTGCCTTTGAACCAGTCATAAACTGGAGCGGCAGAGTCCTTGAAGGCTGCTTTCTGCTCGGGTGTTGGCACATACAGATCACCACCGCCGGCAACAAAATCAGCATAGGCCTGGATCGACTTGCGCTTTGGCGAGGCAAATGTTGCCTGCTGCAACGCGCTGAACCCATCGACGATTACCCGGCGCATATCTTCCGGCATCGCCTGGAACTTCTGGTTCGACATCCACCACAGCGCGCCCATGTAGGCGTGACCGTCGAGTGTCACATACTGCAGACCAGCATCCGGGAACTTCATACCCATGATATCGGTGATACCGTTTTTGGATCCTTCGACAACACCGGTCTGAAACGAGGTGAACAGTTCGGGCCATGGGATCGGAGTTGGCGATGCGCCCAGCGATTTGACCAGTTCTTGCGGCAGGTCGGCAACCACGGTGCGGATTTTCAGACCTTCCATATCAGCAGGCTCGGTCACGCGGCGTTTGGTATTGGCAAAATTGCGCCAACCACCAGTATTGCCGATGGTCATCAGGCGGATCGCATCGCCGGAATCTGCCAGCGCCATTTCACGCATTTTACGAGTAAAATCGCCCGACAGAACATGCTCAGCAATACGGTCATCCGCCATCAGATACGGCAGATCCAGAACTTGCACATAGGGGAAGATGCCCGACGCGCCGCCGGAAGTGGAGATATAAACATCAATCGAGCCGTCCGCCACACCCTGCAAGCATTCCGCTCCGTTCGAGCACAACTGTGTACCGATGAACAACTCCACCTCGATAGCGCCATTCGAAGCCGCCTCGACATAGTTTTTGAAAACAACCAGACCATCATAGTCTTCGTCATTTTCGTTAGAATTTGCAGTCGCCCGAATGGTGTAGTCGGCTGCCATCGCACTGATCGCAGAGCCGGCCAACAGGGCCGCTATGGACAGCGTTTTGAGGGTCGTCTTAAGCATAGGTGGTTCCTCCCTTTTATACTTAGCTAGTTCGCAAACCCGGTAAGGCGCGGGATTGTCATGGAAATGGCGGGGACGTAGGTGATCAAAAAGATCACCAGAATTTCAACCAGCAGAAACGGCAGAATGGCTTTGGCAATGGCCTCGACCCGTTCTCCGGACACTGCCGAGGCAACAAACAGCACCAAGCCCATCGGCGGCGTTGCCAGACCGACCGTTAGGTTGACGCTCATGATGATGGCAAAGTGGATCGGATCAACACCCAGATCGACAAAGATTGGCCCCAGGATCGGCCCCAGAATGATGATCGCGGGGCCCGCATCCAAAAACATTCCAACCACAAACAGCAACAGGTTGATCAGGAACAACAGGATCAGAGGGTTTTCTGAGAGGGAAAGGATAAACGAGGCCAGCTGCTCGGGTGCGTGGCTTAGACTGACCACGGTTTTGAATGCCATCGCAGCACCAACCAGCAGCAGCACTACGGACGAGATCAGCCCGGCTTTGCTTAGAATTGCAGGGATCTCGCTGATCGTCAGCGTGCGCATCACAAAGAAGCCAATGAACAAGGCATAGGCAACGGCAACGGCGGCGGCCTCGGTCGGGGTAAAGACACCTGCCAGAATACCGCCTAGAATAATCACAGGGGTCATCAGCGGAAAGAACGCCTTGAGTGATGCCTGCCCGCGTTCCGACCATGTAGATTTGGCACTGGCGACCGGGAAGTCATATTTGTCAGCCATGACCTTGACCACCAGCATCAAGCCGACGCCCACCAGTATACCGGGAACGATACCCGCCAGAAACAGTGCGGCGACACTTTCCCCCATGACATAGGCGTAGATGATCATGATCCCTGAAGGTGGAATGATTGGGCCAATGACCGAACTGGCAGCGGTGATTGCAGCCGAGAACTTGCGGCTATAACCCTGCTTCTCCATGGCGGGGATCAACATGCTGCCCAAGGCCGATGTATCCGCCACCGCAGAGCCGGACAGCCCCGCGAACAACATCGACGACAAGATATTCACATGAGCGAGTCCCCCCCGCAGATGCCCCATCAACGCCTGTGCAAACTCGACTAGGCGCATGGTAATGCCGCCTTTGTTCATCAGCTCGCCGGCAAGCATGAAAAACGGGATCGCCATCAGCGGGAAACTATCCATGCCGTTGTAGACATTGCGATACAGCAGCGTGATGTCACGCTCCTGACCGTTGAGATACAACAGCAGGCCGGGCGCGGCCAACAGGCCAAAGAACACTGGCAGGCCAATCATCAGGAAGATCAGGAATACCGGTAAGAACCAAATCAGCATCAGTCGGCTCCTGCAGTAACGGATGGGTCGCTTATGTCTGACAAGCGATCGCCACCGCCCAAAAGACCAACAATCGCGCGCAAGATCAGTTCAACATTGACCATCACCAGCAGGATCACTCCAACCAGCAGCGAAGCCATCATCCACGAACGCGGAACCCGCAGCCATTCGTCAAAGCCAAATGAGGTTGGGACGTAAAGAGAGGCGGTTGCAAAGCGGCCGCCAAACCCGGTGACCTCGTTCCAACCGATGTTCACTGCGACGACAAGAACCATCAGAGACAGGAACAGCAAAAACAACGTCAGCAATTGCCCCACGACCCGTGGCAACGCGATAACCAACATATCAATTGCAACAAATCCGCCCTGCCGAAACGCTGTAGGGGCCATCAGTCCGGTCATCCACAGCATGCAAAACCGGGCGGCTTCGTCCGGCCAGGGTAGCGCGTTGTTCAGAATGTATCGAAAGAAGACCTGCACCAGAATGGACACCACCATCAAGGCTACAGCGACAATGCCAATCGCACGCCCAAGCTTTAGGAGCTGAGCGTTCACCAAACTGATCGGCGACAACACCGCCAATAGTCCTCCCATCGACATCTCCCTTTGTTGCACGAGGCTCCCCTGCCCCGATCATTTACGGCTGCGAAGCCAATCCAAATTTTCCAGCGTAAAAGGTCAGCGCGTCCCCATCACGCATCTCGGCCTGATCAACGCGGCCAACAACGATCAAGTGGTCACCACCGTCATAGGTAGCCGTTCTGGTGCATTCAAAACGGGCAAGACAGTCTTCGATCAGAGGGACGCCATTTGCGTTCAGTTGGTAGCGACTTCCATCAAAGGCATGCGCATCTTTGCTAAATCCCTGGCACAACTCGGCCTGGTCAGCGCTTAGAACGTGAATGGCGTAATGGTCTGCGGCCTCAAAATAACGGAATCGGCGTGACGTCTTGGAGGGTGACCACAGCACCAGTGCCGGATCCAGAGACACAGATGAGAAACTGTTGACGACAATCCCAACGGGGCCGTCTTCTCCCAGTGCTGTCACCACCGTCACGCCGGTGGCAAAGCGACCAAAGGCGTCCCGCAGCTGGCGCGCATTGCCTGCCTCAGGTGCAAAATTCACCGGCATATCCAACGCCCCATCCGGCATCAGGCGACCTCCTGTCCCAAGGCCGCCTCGTACAGACGGAACCAGGTGATACGATCCATTTTGACCTTCAGCGCATCCGAGATACGGCCGATGCGCTCCAGATTGTTGGTGCCAAGCACCGGTAGCAGTTTCGCCGGATGCGCCAGCAACCAGGCAACCGCGACCGCGCTGCGATCCACACTGTTATCACCGGCGATCTCATCCATCAGTGCCCCAATCGCACCCTCGGCACCCATCAAGGAACCGCCACCCAGCGGCGACCAGGCCATCAGGTGATGACCAAGGCGTTGATGGAACGCGAGATCACCATTTGTGAATGGGGAAATCTCACCCAGGCTGACTTCGATCTGATTGGTAACCAGCGGTGACTTCATTGCAGATTGCAGCAGTTCAAAATCCCACGGTCGGAAGTTGGACACACCCACTGCGCGTACCTTGCCGCTGGTGACCAGATCATCCAGCGCGGCGCCGGTTTCGTGGTGATCCATAAAAGGGTCTGGCCGGTGGATCAAAAGAACATCCACATGATCAATCGCCATGTCACGCAGAGATAATTCAACGGATTTTTCGATGTGCGCCCGCGATGTATCATAGTGCTTGACCGGTGCGTCGGAATATCGGCCACAGGGCGCAACGATGTCGCATTTGGTGACAATTTCCATCTGATTTCGCAGACCGGGGTGGCTCCGTAGAGCTCCGCCCAAAACAACCTCGGCAGCATATTCACCGTAGATATCTGCCTGATCAAAGCTGGTAATACCCTGATCCAGACAAGACTGAATCTTCGCCTCGACATGCGCGGGCGAGGTATCGGCATCATCGCCAACGCGCCACATGCCATAGACCAGACGGCTCATCGACAGATCAGAAGTTAGATTGACACGTTCCATCAGCGACGCACTCCATTGCCCAGCGGGGTCGCAGGCGTTTCTTTTGGGACGCGACCGTATTCATGTGGCAGCGAACAGGTTTTCAGGTTGGGCAGGATGCGGGCACCAAAATGTTTGGCTTCCTCGATGTGTGGGTAGCCCGAGAAGATAAAGGCCCGCATCCCCATTTTCTTATACTCTTCGATCTTCGACATAACCTGATCGGTTGATCCAACCAGAGCGGCGCCACACCCTGACCGCGCCCGGCCAACACCAGTCCACAGATTTGGTTCAATATACCCGTACTGATCCGCGACATCGCGGTTCTTGGACTGGTGACTAACCCCCAAAGACGTCGCATCCAAAGCGCGTTCACGGATTGCACGGCCATACTCATCATCCAGTTTTGACACGATGTAGTCGGCGTATTCCTGTGCTTCTTTTTCGGTGTCACGAACGATCATGTGAACCCGTAGTCCATAATCCAGCGTACGCTCGTATTTTTCGGCCACCGCATGGACAGCTTTCATACGTCCGGCCAGCTCTTCCATCTTTTCAGGCCACATCAGGTAAACGTCACAATGTTCACCACACAGCTCCAGCGCTGACGGCGAATAGCCCCCGAAATACAGCAGCGGGCCACCGGTTTGGTACGGGCGAACCGGATCGGTTGTCAGGCCTTTGAAATTGTAAATTTCGCCCTGATGGTTGATCTCATCCCTTGTCCAGGCTTGTTTCAGCACTTCAACGACTTCACGTGATCGCTGATACCGAAAGGCGCTGTCAGCCTTTTCACCAGGAAAGTCAGAGCTGATAATATTGACCGTCAGCCGCCCCTTCAGCATGTGATCTAGTGTTGCAAGGGTACGGGCCAGCATGATCGGCTGAACCTCGCCACAGCGCACGGCGGCCAACATGTTGATCCTATCCGTGACCGGCGCACAGCCCGCCACAAAGGACAACGTATCCTGCCCCACCTGATAGGAAGACGGGCAAAGGATGTTGCGAAAGCCCTGCGCCTCGGCTGTTTTTACGATGTCCGAACAGTGCTCCCACGAGGATCGCAAATCGCCCTCAGGAACGCCCAGGAATTGGTAATCATCGGAACACAGCGCAGCAAACCACGAAACTTCTGCAGCATCCAAGTCAGCTGATGTCACTGGAACGACGGTCATCCAAATTCTCCTGAACTCACTTCCACTTTCATCTTGCGTAGCACTCACAATGATGTAGATCAATAGTGTATCAATTTTTCCCGTGACAGGCTGACGCACCACATGCCCCCTACAAATCAAGCCGCCACTGCGCTGCCAAAGTATGTACAGATCAGCGAGTTACTCATCCGCGATATAGCCTCTGGTCGGCTATTGGACGGCGAACGCCTGCCACCCGAACGGGACATGGCCGAAGAGCTGGGAATATCAGTTGGAACCCTGCGTAAATCGCTCAAGGAGCTAACAAATAAAGGACTGCTAGAGCGGGTTCAGGGGTCAGGAAACTACATCCGCCACGGCAATGTTGAGGCCAGCGTCTACGCCATGTTCCGGCTGGAACTGCTGGCAGGTGGCGGGCTGCCAAGGGCCGACATTCTGGATCTTACAACGCTCGAAAAACCCGCAGACCTGCCCAAATTCGGCACATCGACCAGCGGTGCGCGCATCCGTCGTTTGCGCTATCTCAATAACACAATCATTGCAGTCGAAGAGATCTGGCTTGATGCGGACGCCGGCAAAGTCCGCCCCGAGGCGCTATCAGATTCGCTGTATCACTATTATCAAAAGCAACTGGGCTTCTGGATCTCCCGCGCCGAGGATCGTGTCAGCATCGGTTCTATGCCCGATTGGTCACCCGAGGCGTTCCCTCTGCAGCCCGGCACCGTCACTGGATATATTGAACGAATGAGTTGGGCCGACAAACCCGACCCTGTCGAATTTTCCCGCACTTGGTTTGACACAGACAAAGCGCTCTATGTGCAGCGCCTGAAGTAAGGAGTTGGGCATGTCCGACACAATCAACTATGGCATCATCGGATGTGGCATGATGGGGCAAGAGCATTTGCGCAACATTGCCCTGTTGCCGCAAACCCAGGTCGTCGCAATTTATGAACCCGATGCAGAAATGGCCGCCAAGGCACAGGCACTGGCCCCTGACGCAAAGCTGGTCTCGTCCGTTTCCGAGCTCTTGGCCGTGCCAGAACTTGACTGTTTGGTCATCGTCAGCCCCAACTACTGCCATGTGGACCAACTGGAAGCCATCAAAGCATCCCGCCCCTTGCCGATCCTTGTTGAAAAACCACTGTTCACCGATCCCCAGGACGCGGCCCGTTTAGAGGATTTCCGCAAGGATTATCCAGCCCCGGTCTGGGTGGCGATGGAGTACCGCTATATGCCGCCAATTGCGGCGCTGCTGAAAGAGGCTGATGCCGCCACTGGCGGCGTCAAGATGCTAACCATCCGCGAACACCGCTTTCCTTTCTTGGAAAAAGTCGGCGATTGGAACCGTTTCAATGCAAAAACCGGTGGTACCTTTGTCGAAAAATGCTGCCACTTCTTTGACCTGATGCGCCTGGTTTTGAAGTCCGAACCTACACGGATCATGGCCTCAGCCGGGCAGTCGGTGAACCATCTGGACGAAACTTATGATGGCGAAACACCGGACATTCTAGACAATGGCTATGTCATCGTTGATTTCGCCAACGGATCGCGGGCAATGCTGGAGCTCTGTATGTTTGCAGAAGGTGCGCGTTATCAAGAAGAAGTCTCAGCGGTAGGGCCCAGTGGTAAAATCGAAGCATTGGTCCCCGGCCCCGGTCGCTTTTGGCCAGAACACCTTGGGGCGGCCCCTACCCCACAATTGATCATCAGCCCAAGATCACCCAAGGGGCCGGAACGACGCGACATCCCAGTTGATGCAACACTCTTAGAGGCCGGCGATCACAACGGATCGACCTACTATCAACACCAAGGCTTTCTAGCGCTTGTCCGTAAGGCAAAACCGACACCGGATGTAACCCTTAGCGATGGCTGGAAAGCTGTGGCAATGGGCATGGCTGCACAAGCGTCGGCTCGCAGTGGCCAGGCCGTGACCCTGGATTCAATCGGATCGTTTCCCCTCTTTCCTGAAACCGGCGCCTAAATTTGTGACCATGGTGGCTTTGGCGGAACAAAGCCACCATTTGCTAATTCACGGACGCAACACCGAAAAGCTGGAGCCGTCACAGCTCAGCACTTTAGTCCCACTGTACGTCAAATTTCTGCACCACAGCGGCAATCTGAGTGTCATCCAACACCCGAGGCGACAAGCCTTGGGTTAACAAGGTCAATTTGGCGGTTTCTTCCAATTCTTCCATGGCGTAAACCGCCGCTTCAAGATCCTTTCCCGCAACAACCGGCCCGTGGTGCGCAAGCAGGACCGCCGATCTTTCACCTGCCAGCCCGCGCACCGCATCGCCCATCTCCTGATCACCCGGCAAAAAGAACGGCAGCAATTTCACCTTACCCAAACGCATGATGCTGTAGGCGGTTAGCGGTGGCAACACATTGTCTGGATTTATGTCCGGCAAAACAGATAAGGCCACAGTATGGGATGAATGCAGATGCACCACAGCCCCGGTGCCTGTACATGTTTCGTAAAATGCGCTGTGCAGCGGCATCTCTTTGGTTGGCGCTTCCCCAGACAAGAGGTGCCCGGTTTCATCCAAGTGTGAAATCCGACCAGGATCCAGAAAACTCATCGAGCTGCCGGTAGGTGTGACCAGTAGAGTCCCGTCTGACAGTCGGAGTGAGATGTTGCCCGAAGCACCTCCGGTAAGGCAACGGTCAAACATGGACTTGGCCCATTTGGCCAGCGTATCGCGCTGTTTGGTCACTTCGGTCATGCAGTGCCTTTCAGAATGTTAAGCGCTTGCTCAAAGAAGTCGACGTCACCGAAGTTACCCGATTTCAGGGCAATGTCGTCTCAGCCAAAGTACGTGTGTTTATGGATTTCCTTATAGATCATTTTGGCCGCGCAAATGTTTTACGTAGAGCGCCGGAAAAGGACATTTAGCGCAAGTAGCGGATCCTGGACCTGTCGCGGTTTGATACCGCTCCTCTGATAGCACTTATTGCAACAATGGAGACCAACCATGTGACTAAAACGAAAGGGCGGCTTTCGCAAAGATACGGCGCGTATCGCACTGACCAGTGAACTTACACACAAGCAAGTGGCGGATGATCTTGGCGAAGGAATGGCGACGCTGAACAAATGGATTACAGCGCATCGCGACACTGACGTAATGTCGAATGAGGATTTAGGCCCCGCCCAAGAGAATGACCGACGTCTATCGCGAATAGACACAACCCTTGCAAAAATCCAATCAAGTAAATGGATGTTGTAATGAGGCGTATTCTCCGGAGCCTTGTCAGATGTCCGGTTCGAGAACACCTGTCATAATAAGCATTCCGTAAGCTAGCCCGCAAGGTTGACAAAGCACCAAAACCGTGAGGAGAACGAGTTGTTGGCGATGCATATGCCGACCAGGGACAAATTGTCATGAAAACTTACCATTCAAGGCACAGCATTTTTCACACAGCTCGACATGTTGGCCGATCCGGATGACCCGCGGGATTTGTTTGGTATGTTAGACCGATCAAAAAAGGTAATGTTTGGACCTGAGCGCGCGGTTTTCAGGGCAGGCTCATCGCCTGGCCAACCGCCAGCGGCCAAAGCAACCAAGGACCGTTAGACTTCGTCGAAGTGTAATTGACTTGGCCGATTGTGTTTTTGAATGCTGAGTTCGCAGACTGGAAACTCTTCCATAACGTCTTGAAAAATGAAGGTCTACGGCTAGCTCAATTGAAAGCCATCCGGCGACTGAAACAGAGAACATAGCTGTTTTTCGAAATGTGAAAATCGCCTTTTTTAGTCAATGCTACTCAACATGATGCAAACGCAAGCAACCGACCCAACTTGGCTAGGCGACGCCTTGCACTGCTTGTTGGTGCAAAACGTTTCGCCCAATCCATCTTTGTCAGGGAGAATGACTCAATTTGCCAAAACCATCTCCGAAGTTGCAGGGGCGCAGGCGACGAGCATCTGGTCGCTAGACACAAACCTTAATCAGTTGAACCTCAGCGCGAGATATTCGGACAATAGGACCAATTGTAACCCCGGCTCTGTTATCCATTTCGATAGCGACGGTGAGGTTTTGAAAGTCTTGAGATCTAAGAAAATAGTCGCAATCAATAATATTGATGAACCAGTCGGACCACTTGCTGCCAATGCAGAGGTATTTCAACAAACGGGTGCCAATGCAGTCTTATGCTGTCCGCTGTTCGATAACGACGATCTTTTAGGCGTACTTATTATTCAGCACGCGCCTGCACCTCATGTTTGGACGGACAGTGAGAAGCGGTTTGCCGAGGCGGCGGTCAGTTTGATTTCTATGGCGATGGTGCAGGCAACCAATGAGTCAGAAAATAGAGCAACCACGAACCACAAATTGCGATTGGGGTTGTTTGCGCGGATGGCAGATGATCGACTCTGGGAAACTGACGATGCGCATAACGTCGTATCAGTAGTGAGTGGCACAACCATCCTTGCACCGGAAGAGACTACTCTGATTGGACGCAGACCATGGGACGTTCCAACACGCCAACCGCTTCGTGGCGGATGGGGGCCGATTAAACGGTCGATGGAAAACCATGAAGTGATCAAGGACCTAATTTTGGTCGACACCAACTTGGACGGCACAAAGAGCTATCGGGAAGCAAGTGGCGAGCCTCAGTTTGATCAAAATGGCTTGTTTACCGGTTACATTGGCGTCACTCGCGATGTCACCAATAAAATGGCCCGCGAGGCAGAGCTGCAAGCGACGGATCAAAGGTACCGAAATGCGTCCCATCTGGCCTGTCTAGGTCACTGGGTCTGGGACCGTGATAAAGACTGCTGTACGTATTGCTCTCCTGAAATGGCGGATATTTTTGGGGTGACGGTCGAGGAATATGTCGCGCGAACAAACTCTTTTGAGCAAGATCAAAAATGGTACCACCCTGATGATCGGGCAGAATATGTAGCAGCTCTTGAAAATGCCTGCGCCACCGATTCAGGATGGACCATTTCCACGCGTATCATCCGTGATGACGGCAGTATTCGGCACCTCAAACAATGGGCTGAACCGGGTTATGACAGTACCGGCCGTCTCACATCTACACTTGGTGTATTAATGGACGTAACGGATCAGATCGATTTGGGTGAAAAGCTGCGCATTAGTCGATCCAAACTTTCAAATTTGGTCGATAATTTGCCAGGCGCTTTGTTCAGAGTAAAGCTTGATGAGAAATGGTCAGCTGTGTATCGCAGCCAAGGTTTTTATCGCCATTTTGTTGATCCTTCTAGCAGCGCAAATGGCTGGGATGAGCTTGGAGAAGACAACTGGATTCTTCAGGTTGAGAAGGCAGATCGAAAGCGTGTTAGGCAGGTTGTTGAGGCGGCCGTTGCAGCTAGCAGCACCTACGAAGTGGAATATAGCATAACAACCGTCAATGGCGACAAACGGTGGGTGTGGGAACGCGGCAATCCGGTCACATCTCTTTCAGGTGAGATCGAGATCGAAGGGATTATGATCGACGCCACAGACAAACGGCGCGCTGAGGAGGCTCTTATTAAATCGCAGCGCGGCGAAGCTATCGGTCAAATGACCGGCGGAGTAGCCCATGATTTCAATAATTTGCTTGCTATAATACTGGGAAACTTAGAGCTTGTTCGTGATGATATCTCAGATGTCGAATTGAGGAAAATGCTGGATGCCAGTATTTCCGCTGCCGCCCGCGGCGCCGATCTGACGCGTAATATGTTGGCCTTTGCCCGGCAGGCAAAACTGGAACCAACAAAGCTGAACCTGAATGAAGTTGTTCGAAACGCCCAAAATTGGATCGGACGAACTTTACCTACGAATATCGAGGTTAACGCCCAATTAGACGTTGACTTATGGAGTACTCAGGCAGATCTCAGTTCAACAGAAAGCGTGTTGCTCAACCTTATCATCAACGCCCGAGATGCGATGCAGCAGGGCGGAGAACTGACAATTGAAACCAAAAATTTGGTAGTTGATGCCCGAATGGTTCAAAATCAGCACGAATATATTGATCAAGGTGAATACGTCACGATCGCCGTCAGTGACACGGGCCACGGAATTCCCAAAAAACTGTTGAAACAGATTTTTGAACCATTCTTTACTACCAAGGCGCCAGGTGAGGGATCGGGACTTGGGCTTTCAATGATCTATGGGTTCATTCGCCAATCAGGGGGCACTGTTCGAGTGTATAGCGAAGAAGGTGTTGGCACGACCTTCAAATTGTTTTTCAGAGCATTGCCCCAAGACCAACAAACTGAAGACCAAAGCACTATCGCAGGACAACCCACGACACCCAGTTGTGCCCGCATTCTGATCGCTGAAGATGAAAGCGGAGTTCTTGCAGTTCTCGTCTCAGTCCTGCGCAAGGCTGGTTATAAAGTTACTGCCTGCGGCTCTGGAGACGCGGCCAAAGCAGTGTTTGAGGCCGATCCAAATTTCGACTTGCTGATCGCTGATGTAGTTATGCCGGGCAGATTGCTTGGTCCAAACCTTGTTGAAGAACTACGTGTCATTCGGCCGGATCTTCCTGCGATTTTTCTGACCGGCTACGCCGCTGAGACCACGATTCACGGTAATGAGCTGCACCCAGGGGATATCAGGCTGATGAAACCGATCAGGAGGGCTGAACTGCTTGCAAGTATTTCCAAAGTATTGCAAGCGCGGGACGCAAAAGGCGAAACGTCATAGTCCGGAAAGTCCAAAGCTTAGTCCGTAGTCACCACAGGACAGTATCACCAATTTCTAATAGTCGCCATTGGAGTTGACCGCAGCGGATGGCTGCAAACCGCCCAAATCTGATCTGCCTGCCCAGACCGAGAACGCCCGGGTATCCCAAGAATTACACCCCGATCATCCCAACTAGAACCGCAGCACTTCAAATGACCATGAGTGTGGCGATCCACAAAGCTCTTGTTCACACAAAAAATGCGCCCGTCTCCGAGCGCACACATTTTGCGCAAAAGGTCGCAGTCAAATCAAAATGTTGACTGTCGATCTTTGCCGCGGGATCTTAGCCCCGTTTCCGAGAAAACTTTGCCCTGTTCTACAACAGTGTGAATCGGGGTAAAGTTGTCTCCAAGCGCTCTGAAAAACCCTTGCAATACAATGGGTTATTTCAAGTCAAATACGTCTCGGGGCAAAGATCCCGCGGAAATCGGGGTAAGATCCCGCCAAACCATGGAAATCGCAACAAAAAAGCCCGCCGAGGCGGGCTTGATAATCGATGACTTTTTAGGGGCCTGTCAGACAGATCTATTCAGAGTTACCGCGGAGCCGACATCTAGATAAATCGCAGCAATCCCAGATTTTTCCGGATGAACAAATGCCGAGATATTGCCATCGAGGATCTCAGCGAAGAGGACTTCAAAACGCCCTGCCCCACGCTGAGCGACATAAGAAATCGGATGTAACTTGCCTTCGTCCACTGCACTTAATTTTGGCAACCGGGCAATCGTTCCCAGAATTTCGTCCAGGTGCAAACGACCGAATACAACATGTCGCACGGAACCTCTGCCGGTTCGCGGGATAAGAGGCCGAACGATGCCCTCCCGATCGAGCGCTTCAAATTGGTGTTTCGTTGTCCCCAGATACTCGGGAACATCGTGCATCGGAATAGCAGTCTGGAAGGCTTCTACCAATTCAGTAGTTGCAGCGGCTCGAAACACCATATTTCCTGCGTCGACTTCGCTTGCATGTTCGGGCACTTTACCAAGTTTCTTGAGAAGACGCGCCAGCCGCTTACGTTCAATTCCAACTGTCTCTGAAAGACTGTAGAGCGAATGATATTGCCGCTCCGTAATCTCCACACCAAGAACCTTGCTACCGGGCTCTACCGCCGAGTGTTTCACAATATGATCGCGAAGAATGTCTCTGATCGGACCAGGATCGATCGCGTTGCACCGGCGATCCAGCCAGTCGAAGAGCTTGCCATAGATGGCCAGCGGCCCTGCCTGTACCGCCGTGGTTGGCGATGTTTGACGGATGGTATCCAGCGCTTCTTCGACCGCCTCAGGCCCTTCACTGTAGATTGAGAAGCCTATATCTGTGGCCTCTTCCGTTTGATCAGGCTGCAGCCTTGTCAGGGCAACTTTATGGCCATGTTGTAGAATGCCACCGATCATTTCCGACGCCGCCAAAACCTGTTCGAGTGTCTGCCCCTCCAGCCATGACATTTCAGTACCAGCGCTGCCATGAAGCCGCCCTCGAAGCCAAGAGAGATATGCCGGAGTCTCACCTGGTGTGCATACCGGCGTCGACAACTCCTCCCCATTGTGCGTCGGCAGAGTTTTTGGGTCCAAAGGCGGCCTAAACTAAGTGAGAGTTTGGCTCATCTGGTTGGTTTGATTATGCGGCGCGTTGCCTGTGA
>NZ_QHLQ01000042.1 GCF_011813015.1 Parasedimentitalea denitrificans
GTCAGAGGTCTCCGCAACACCAAAATCAACAAAAGACAAAGTTTCTGCAAAGAAAGGTGGTGCGACCAATGAAATCAAATGGTTACGCCCGAAAAAAAGTCAACACCCCTGCCCCAAAATCCAACCGACACTCCGCCAAATCCACCGAATCCAACCCGCCAGATCAACCATGTAGAGCAATCCACAGACCTATCCACAGACTCACCCGCCAAATGATCGAAAAACGAGTCGGAAGTCCGGAAATCCGAGCCGGACTAGGCCAAGAGCCAAGGAGAAGATCAAACCACGCGAAGCGCGCGACGGAGGATTTTGCTAACGTCCCCCACTACAGATCTGTAAACAGCGCCTCGTGCTGTTTGAACCAAGGGATCAACAGATCCTTCAAAGCCGCCACCCTTCGGGATTGGCGAAGGTCTTTGTGGCTCACGATCCAGATGGGCGCATATGGTTCCGTGGGTATATGCGTGAGCGGAACTATTCCCTCTGTCGAGCGCCCCAGAAATACCGGCATTCGCAGTGCACCCATGCCAGCCCGTGCCGCTGCCATCATTGAAACCATATCATCGAATCGAGCCCGAACCTTTGAGTTGGGGTGTAGCGTCCAAGCGGTTCTGGGTGGAGACTTGTGGTCCGCGTACAAGATCCAGTCCAATGGCGCCTGCGGATCTTTAGCCGCAGCAGCAATCTCAGGGGTGGCGAAGCAGGCACTGCGCTGCGCCACCAACTGCCGCCCAACAAGCGTGTCTCCGGGATCGGCGCTAATGCGGATTGCCAAGTCAGCCTCGCGACGGGCCAGATCCAACAAATCATTGCTCGCCTTCACGACAAGATCGATCTCTGGGTACAGGTCCACAAACCTCTTGAGAACCGGCGCCAGCTGGGCGTGGATCAGAAGTTGAGGCACCGTCAAGGTGAGCGGCCCAGACAGATCCTGATCCTGTCCCGCCAACTGACGCAGCGCCTGATGCTCGTGTTGTTCCATCTCCTCAGCGGCTGCGGCAATATCTAGTGCCTGTCGTGTGGGTATGTATCCCTCGGGGAAACGCTCAAATAGTTGTTGCCCCAACATGTCCTCGGCGCGGCTGACTCGGCGTGCTACAGTCGTATAGGTCACGCTCAGAACCTCAGCGGCCCCCGCCAAGGTTCCTTCTCGCACCAGCACCAACACCGTGCGCATATCATCCCAGTTCACCTGCACACATGCATTTACGCATGCACGATGTGCAATTGCACGTGTTTTTGCTCCTCCACTTTCCCTCCATGTATGCCCTGTACTTTAAACACGGAGCCCAACAATGGTTTATGCCTACGCAAACATTATCGTAACCGCACCCGAGTCACTGGCCGCATACAAGGAAAAGGCCGCCGATGCGCTGTCCAAACATGGAGGCCGCGTTGTGCAGGCAACGCCGAACCAAACGGTTCTAGAAGGCTCACGCGGAGAAACCGGACTTGGCGCAATTTTGGAATTTGCAACTGCTGACGCTGCAAAGGCCTGGATCAACGACCCCGATTTGTCCGACGTCCACGCCCTACGTCGCGGTGCTGGCAGTAGCACCATTACCTTAATGGCCTGACAGTCGCGATCTGTTGGTGAGTCAATGACGGCCACCAGCGCGGCGCCACCAAAAGAACGGGCGCGGAACCAGTGGTTCCGCGCCCGTTCTTTTGCACTGAGGTGCAACTTATTCAGCTGCGATTTGACCTTCGGCCTTTTCCACCCGAACAGCTGAGAATTTGAACTCGGGGATCTTACCGTATGGGTCGATTGCCGGGTTAGTCAAAATATTGGCCGCCGCTTCGACATAAGCGAAGGGGACAAACACCATATCCTCGGCTATGGCCCGGTCCGCCCGTGCCATGATCTCAATCGACCCTCGTCGCGTTGACAGTCGCACCATGTCGCCGGGTTCGATGCCCATCAGCTTCAACGTCCGTGGGTTCAGGGAACAGTTCGCCTCGGGTTCGACCGCGTCCAGCACTTTTGACCGGCGGGTCATTGACCCCGTATGCCAGTGCTCCAATTGACGACCGGTGGTCATAATCATTGGATACTCGGCATCCGGTGCCTCGTCCGGTGCAATCACACTTGCAGGCGTGAATTTGGCCCGCCCTTCGGGACGAGGGAAACCGTCACCAAACACAATCGCCTGCCCAGGATCGGTCTCATGCAAAGACGGATAGGTGATTGTCTCGGTCTTCAGTCGCTCCCAAGTGATATTGTCCAGCGACTTCATGTTCAGCTTCATCTCATCGAACACCTGGCTCACCTCGGCATATGCCCAGTTCAACCCGATGCGCTGCGCCAGTTCGGTTGTAATCGCCCAATCCTCGCGTGCTTCACCCGGAGGTGCCACAGCCGGACGAACCCGCTGCACCTGACGGTTGGTGTTGGAAACGGTGCCGTTCTTTTCATACAGCGTCGAAGCCGGTAAGATGATATCGGCAAAGTTGGCAGTCTCGGTCAGGAAGATATCCTGCACCACCATCAGATCCAGCTTGGCAAAGGCATCACGGGCGTGTTCGGCATCTGGGTCCGACATCGCCGGGTTTTCACCCTGAATATACATGCCTTTGATGTTTCCGGCGTAAACCTGATCCACGATCTCGGTAACCGTCAGCCCTTTTTCATTACTGAAGTCATCGCTGTCCCAGACATCGGTGAACGCCTTGCGGATGCCGTCATCCATCACCGACTGGTAGTCGGGCAGGAACATCGGGATCAAACCCGCATCAGATGCGCCCTGCACATTGTTCTGGCCCCGCAACGGGTGCAGGCCGGCGCCCGGCTTGCCCACATTGCCAGTCATCAGGGCCAGCGAGATCAGGCAGCGCGAGTTGTCAGTGCCGTGGATGTGTTGACTGACACCCATACCCCAGAAAATCATCCCCGCCTTGCCCTTGGCAAAGGTTCGGGCAACCCGGCGCAACTGTTCGGGATCAATACCACAGATTTCCGACATCGCCTCTGGTGTGAATTGCGCCAAATGCTGTTTCTCGGCTTCCCAGTTCTCAGTGAACTGATCAATGTAGTTCTGGTCGTAGAGGCCCTCTTCGACGATCACATACATAATCGCGTTCAGCATCGATACATCTGCACCGGGGCGGAATTGCACCATTTCATCGGCAAAGCGCCGCATGCCGACACCGCGAGGGTCCATCACGATCAGCTTGCCACCGCGCTTGGTGAACTGCTTGAAATAGGTCGCCGCGACGGGATGGTTTTCAATCGGGTTTGACCCGATGATGATCGCCACATCCGCATTTTCGATCTCGTTAAAGGTCGCGGTCACCGCACCCGAGCCAACGTTTTCAATCAGTGCTGCAACAGACGATGCATGGCACAGCCGCGTACAGTGATCGACATTGTTATGCTTAAAGCCCTGACGAATGAACTTCTGGAACAGATATGCCTCTTCGTTGGTGCATTTGGCCGAGCCAAAGCCCGCTACTGAACGCCCACCGTGCTGGTCTTTCAAACCAACCAGCCCCTTGGCGGCTAGATCCATCGCCTCTTCCCAGCTCGCTTCGCGGAAATGGGTCGACAAATCACCCGGATCCACGTTCAGCCCCTTGGCAGGGGCGTCGTCCCGACGGATCAGCGGTTTAGTCAGACGGTGCGGGTGGTGAATATAGTCAAAGCCAAATCGGCCCTTCACACACAAACGGCCCTCGTTGGCCGGGCCATTGATGCCCTCAACCGATTTCACTTTGCCATCTTTGACCTTCAGCGAGACTTTGCAGCCAATTCCACAGAACGGGCAGACACTTTCGGTTTCACTATCAAAGTCTTTGGAGTCTCCCTGCCCGGCGTCATCCAACACCGCCGCAGGCATCAGCGCCCCGGTTGGACAGGCCTGCACGCATTCCCCGCAGGCCACACAGGATGACGCGCCCATATCATCAGCAATATCAAACACCGGATAGGCGTCATGACCACGTCCGGCCATTCCGATCACGTCGTTGACCTGAACCTCGCGGCAGGCCCGCACACAGAGATTACAGGAAATGCAGGCATCCAGATTGACTGACATCGCCACATGGCTGTCATCCAGCAGCGGAATACGGCCTTCTTCCAGCTTGGGGAAACGTGACTCCGAAACCCCGTTCAGCTCGGCCATGTCCCACAAATGGCTGGATTTATCGTGCGCTTCTTCGCGCGACGGCTGATCCGCCACCAGCAGCTCCATCACCATCTTGCGGGCCCCTTCGGCGCGTGGGTTGTTGGTGGTAACAACCATACCCTCGGCGGGTTCGCGAATACAGGAAGCCGCCAATGTGCGCTCGCCCTCAATCTCAACCATACAGGCGCGGCAATTACCGTCGGGGCGATAGCCCGGCGCAGGCTTGTGGCACAGATGTGGAATCTTCAATCCGCGGCCATTGGCCACTTCCCAAATGCTCATGCCTGCTTCGGCGGTGACTTCTTTACCATCCAGTGTGAATGTAATTTGATCAGTCATGGCTCACACCTCATCCGGGAAATGTTTCATCGTCAGGCGGATCGGATTCGGCGCAGCCTGGCCCAGACCACAGATAGATGTGTCGACCATTGCAGCGCTCAGCTCTTCCAACAGATCCTGATCCCATTTCGGCGCCTGCATCAGCTTTACCGCCTTTTCACAGCCAACCCGGCACGGGGTACACTGGCCACAGCTTTCATCCTCAAAAAATCGCAGCATGTTCAGCGCCGCATCGCGGGCACTGTCCT
Organism: Parasedimentitalea denitrificans; assembly: GCF_011813015.1. Classification (GTDB taxonomy): domain Bacteria; phylum Pseudomonadota; class Alphaproteobacteria; order Rhodobacterales; family Rhodobacteraceae; genus Parasedimentitalea; species Parasedimentitalea denitrificans. The sequence continues at coordinate 4,712 of NZ_QHLQ01000042.1, forward strand.
GATCCGACAGCACCACCACGGCGGCGGAGCCGATAAAGGTGCCATACGGTTGCAGGCTATCAAAGTCCAACGGCACGTCATTCATCGACGCAGGCAACAGCCCCGACGATGGACCACCCGGCTGATAGGCTTTGAAGGTATGCCCCTCTAGCATGCCGCCGCAGGCCTCGATAATATCGGTGATGGTCGAACCCGCAGGTAGCAGATGCACACCGGGGTTGTTGATCCGGCCAGACACCGAATAAGACCGCAGCCCCTTGCGTCCGTTCTTCTCCACCGCGTTCAAGCACTCTGGCCCCTCGCGGTTGATCTTGGCGACCCAGTATAATGTCTCGACATTATGGACCAGCGTCGGCTGACCAAAGATCCCCACTTGCGCCACAAACGGAGGACGGTGGCGCGGCATGCCACGCTTCCCCTCAATGCTTTCGATCATCGCGCTTTCTTCGCCGCAGATATAGGCCCCTGCCCCACGGCGCAGATCGATATAGCCCGGCTCAACAATCCCGGCCTGTTCCAGCGCCTTGATCTCGGTCGCGAGGATTTCCAGCACCGCCGGATATTCATCGCGCATATATATGAACGCCTTTTCTGCCTCAACCGCCCAGGCGGCGATCAACATACCTTCCAAAAAGACATGCGGCGTGCGCTCCAGGTAATAGCGGTCTTTGAAGGTTCCCGGCTCACCCTCGTCGCCATTCACGGCCAGATAACGCGGGCCAGCATTTGCGCGGACAAAGCCCCATTTGGTGCCCGATGGGAACCCTGCTCCACCCAGACCACGCAGGCCAGCTTCTTTGACTTTAGCCTGAACCGCTTCCCAATCACCAGTGGCGCGCAACTCTTTCAAAGTGGCATAACCCCCCTCGGCCTCATAAGCGGCATAGGTTTCGTACTCTGGCACATGCGCGTGTGTATCCCCGGCCTCAATCGCGGCCTGTACTTTCTCAGGCGTGGCATGGTCGATGTGATTGTGGCCGATCTCTAGCACCGGCGCGGTGTCGCAACGGCCCATGCAAGGCGCACGCACAACACGCACCTCATCCGCGTTCAACCCGTCTTCCAGCGCCTTTTGCAATTGCTCGGCCCCGGCCATCTCGCACGATAACGAGTCACAGACCCGGATGGTCAGCGCAGGCGGCGGTGTCTCGTCTTCGCGCACCACGTCAAAATGCGCATAGAAGGAGGCAACCTCGTAAATCTCGGCCTGCCCGGTTCGCATCTCTTCGGCCAGCGCGCGAATATGCGCAGCACTCAGATGGCCATATTCATCCTGAATTAGATGCAAAAATTCTATCAACAGATCCCGATTGCGCGGCGCATCGCCCAACAGCGCTTGAACCTGGCTTAGCGCGGTATCATCAACCTGACGGCCCTTGGGAGTCTTGCGCCCTTTACCTTTGCCAGATTTCCAAACGCCTTTGCTATTATCCAATGGTGCCACGGGAGCCTCCCAATCACTCAACATATTCCAGACGCAATGCCATCAGGAATTTGTATCGTCAAATCGCGATAATCGAAGACTTGATAACGAACGCTTATTGCTCAAATGCGGCAATGACCTCTTTCAACGCGCGTACTGTGGTCAGTTCCGGCTGCCGATCTAACGTCGCAATACAAATAGGGCGTAGTTGCTCGGGCTCGGCCAGCGAAAGAACACTTGTCCCAGCCAGATCACCCAATGCGTCAACCAAAGCCCGCGGCAGGATTGTCGCCACCGAACCTGCCCGCGCCATCACAATTGACGACATAAAACCATTGGATTCAGAAACGATGTCTGGCGTCAGGTCCAGTTCGTCAAAAATACGGTCCAAAATACGCCTATTCTGCATCTGCGGGTCCAGCAAGCTCAGCGGCAGCTTTGCCGCCTGCGACCAGGTGATGTCATCTTCAAACTCGGCAACCATCGTTTCAGGGGCCAACAGAACATAAGCCTCTTCATACAACGGCTGCACCGTCACCAAATCACGGCCCAGACTGTCTTCATAAGTTATGCCAGCATCAATGGTCCCGTCATACAGCCGCTGCTGAATGGCCAGCGAGGTCGTCACTTCGACCCGTGCCAAAATTCGGGGGTACGTCTCGCGCAGGCTGTTCACCAACTGCGCCGCATAGGCAGTTGCTGTTGGTACAACGCCCAGCACCAATACTCCTGATACTTCCCCGCGCGATGCCGCGACCTCTTGTTCCAACGCCTTGGCATCATCCAGAATGGACCGCGCCCGGCGCACGATCATCATGCCTTCCTCGGTCAACCCCTGAAACCGATTGGCCCGGCGCACGATCGAGATCCCCAGTTTTTCTTCCATATTGCGGATCCGCATGGAAAAGGCGGGCTGGGATATCCCACAATCCTGCGCGGCCTTGGCGAAATGCTGATGCCGAGCCAGAGCGGTTAACAATTGCAGGTCTTTCAGCTCGATCATGGTGTTTCTCACTCTGGGTTGCGAACATACACCTTGGCGCCGAAGTCGGACGATGAACAGGCTAAAGCTACCTGAGCACCTCTCTGGCTGGAGCAGCGGCATCGAACCCGCGACTGCACAAGCCAATAATTCTAACTGGCTTGCACGTTAGATCAATCTTGGAGCCTGCAATCAGAACAGGCTCAATACGGCTATCGGGCCGCAACCACCAGAAACTCAACCTTGAAATCAGGCCGCGCCAGCTTGGCCTCGCCACAGGCCCGCGCTGGTGTATGACCCTCTGGCACCCAGTTATCCCAGACTGCATTCATTTCCGCAAAATCCGCCATATCCGCTAGCCAGATAGTTGACTGCAAAATGCGCGTCTTGTCTGAGCCAGCTTCGGCCAGCAATGCATCGACTTTTTCTAAACAGCTGCGGGTCTGATCCGCGACACTGTCCCCTGCAGTTCCAACCTGCCCTGCCAAGTAGATTGTGTCACCATGCGTAACAATCTGACTCATTCGCGCACCTACATGTGTACGTTTAATTTCGGACATCCAAAACTCTCCCTAATTGATTTCGGAACTCACCACTGTAGGCAGTTCACATTTTTTCCATAAAACTCTGCTGCGCCAAAAAAACAAGCACATCAGTGAAAACTTCGCAAAAACAAGCGCCTGTCACATTGAGAGTTAAACGTCAGTAAAAATCGAATGAAATGTCACCTTGGCCTTTAACGGCGCTTTAAGCCCAACCGCCCAAGTGTAGCTGGTCCTCTTTCACTCAGAGGCAACTATACGAGGGAACGACCAATGAAGTTTACTAGTTTCACCGCTCTAGCGGTTATAGCAACTGTTGCCACTCCAGCATTTGCTAACCAATACAAACCTGCAATGTCCGCCTATCTGGAATCCGAGGTTCGCGGTTGGGCCCACTCCTCTGTTTTGGTGGATGCCATCAATTCGCAAAACCAACGAACCCAAGGGTATGATCAGGGTCAGATTGACCAGCTTGACCAAGCTTGGCGTGCCGAAGTTGGCACCAGCTCAACTCCAACGGTGACGCCCGTCATGGAAAATGCTGCAGCAGACTTTTTGCGTGCTCAGGTTGCGGCATCTGGTGGACAGGTGACCGAAATCTTCATCATGGATGCGCATGGCTTGAACGTAGCGGCATCCAGCATAACATCGGATATGTGGCAGGGTGACGAAGCGAAGTATTCATCAACCTACAGTGTTGGTCCGGATGCAGTTCATTTTGGCGATGTGGAGCTGGATGAATCGACCCAAAGTTATCAAGGTCAAATTTCTCTAACCATTACTGATCCGTCGACTGGGTTGCCAATTGGCGCCATGACAATCGGTATCAATGCAGAATCTCTAATTTAACCCAAACAACTCTGTTGGGACTGTAACTTGGTAAGGTAGTATTATGAAAATTCGAAATCCACTGAAACCCGTATTCAACGGCATGTCGGTTTTTGTTAAATGTACATTGTTGATGACCGCGACAACACTGATCGTAGCGGCAATCTTAATGTTCCAGTCCCAACAGTTCATCAATAAGGCTATCAAAGATGGTGTTATTGACCTTGGTACCGTCGTGACCCAATCCGCAGGTGCCCGCAACGGCGGAGCAATGCGGTTTGGCGATGCCAGCGGTGTTCAAGTTGCGCTCGACCGGATCCTCGAAGAATCCAACGGTCGCGCAGTGTATGCCATAGCAACCAACAGCTCTAACGAAGTGCTCGCCTCCTCTGGTGTTGCCACTGAAGAACAGGCCGGCCAATTGGCGGTTCTCGCTGCAACCTCATTTGCCACGGGCGCCGGTGAAACCACAGGTGATGGCTACTACATCGCCATGCCTGCAACCGCTGGCGCCAAAGGTGAAAGCATCGTTGGCTCGATAGCAGTCATCTGGTCCCCTGACCTGGCTTTTGCCGAAATCGCCAAAGCCAAAAATATTTCTTACATCGTTGCCGCCGTTGCCTTCTTGATCATGACCACACTTTCAGTTCTGTTGCTTCGGTCCATGATGTCACGTCCTCTCCAGAATGTTGGCAACCTGATTGATGAAATCGCCGATGGAAATTACGATCAAGAGCCGGTTCATCTGGATCGCGGGGACGAAATCGGCGCCATTGCCCGCACTGTCGACAATCTGAAGGTCCAGCTGACACAAGCCAGCGAAGTGGAGAAGGATCGCGTCCGCGCTCAAGATGAGCAAGCCCACGTAGTCGAGACCCTGAACAGTGCTTTGCAGCGCCTGTCCGAAGGTGATCTGACCCAGACCATCGACGAAACCTTCGCCGACGAATACGAAGCACTGCGTGAAAACTATAACCGCACCATCAGCACGCTGGTTGGCATCATTGACTCTGTAATCGGCAACTCGGAAAAAATCCGTTGCAGTTCCGAAGAGATCAACCAATCGTCAAACGATCTTTCACAACGCACAGAAAGCCAGGCTGCCACACTAGAGCAGACCGCAGCAGCCTTGGATGAACTGACGTCCAGCGTAAAGTCAGCAGCCACCGGTGCAAAGGAAGTCGAAGGCATCGTCAATAGTGCTAGCACCACCGCAGAGAAGAGTGGGACTGTTGTTCGCGAAGCGGTTGACGCCATGTCGCTGATTGAAAAATCTTCCGGCCAGATTTCGCAGATCATCTCGGTAATTGACGACATCTCGTTCCAGACCAATCTCTTGGCGCTCAACGCCGGGGTCGAGGCCGCACGAGCTGGCGACGCTGGTCGTGGGTTCGCTGTGGTTGCGTCTGAAGTACGGGCCTTGGCACAACGCTCATCGGACGCCGCTCAGGAAATCAAAACACTGATCAGCGACAGTTCAAAGCAGGTTAATCATGGCGTAGAACTTGTTGACCGCACCGGTGAGGAACTGCGCAAAATCATCGACAGCGTGAGCACTATTACCGATCATGTTATGGGAATTGCCTCAGGCGCCGAAGAACAGTCGATTGCACTGGCCGAAATCAACGCGGGTGTCTTGCAGCTGGATCAAGTCACCCAGCACAACGCCGCCATGGTCGAAGAATCCACCGCCGCCAGCCAATTGCTGCGGAATGACGCCAGTGAGTTGGCCCGTCAGGTGTCAGTATTCAAAACCGGCAACAACGACGGCAATACGGTAAGTTTTGAAAGCATCCCATCCGGTTCAATGGAAAGCTCCACTTTCTCTGCACATGAACCCGAATTTGACACTCCAGAACCCCGCCGCGCCTCTGGTGGCTGGGAAGACTTTTAACGGTCGAATGCGACTAACCTTGTAAACGGATTTTAATAAGCGCTGAACATTGTTGCTCAGCGCTTTTTCTTTACCTCCAGAACTTACATCACATCCCAAAACTCTGCCGACGGGCTCTGGAGGGTTTGATAGTCTAAATTCGCCTAACCGAAGTAAGCTTGATAAAAGAAGGCTGAAACTGGCTTTTCGCTGCGAATAGTACCTGCGACAGCTAGACACTGAAACCGCACATGGCAAGGTTTGGAGGGTTCTCCATCAGGTACAATGCAATACCCGAGTTCTTTTGGATTGCACTTTGGCCTTAGAAGACGACTGAAGGACCAAAAAAACATTCAGCAAGAAGTCAATTTTCGACTGACAGGTTCACTAGCAGCGTCGACGTGCAGATAGTCACAGGCAATAAATCCGCTCTAACCCTTGGTACAATTGGGCGCGAATTAACCCCTAAACGTATAGATACCGCATCAGCCAATTCCGAAATGTCCAAGAGCGGAACCACCTCGGTGCCCGCTTTGACGTTCAGATAAGGAAAAACATGATGAAACTTCAGTCACTCACTCTAGCCTCCGCCATGATCTTTACTGGCGCCGTTTCCCAGGCTGCAGTTGTCGCAGGGGACAGTGTCGGCACCACCGTAGCAGAAGTTCGCTCGGCACTAGAAGGTGCCGGCTATGTTATTGAAAGCGTGGAAGTTAACGCAGATGAAATCGAAGCCGAAGTCACTCTCGATGGGGCTTTTTTTGAGATCGAGATTTCCAGTGCAACGGGAATAATTCTGGAAGTTGAAGCCGAGAACGAAAACGGCAGCGATACAGACTAGCCCCTAATTCTGGTCGCGCGGCCTTGCGCAGGTTATAGCAATCCGCGCGACCACTTTCACGATGAGGACTTTCCATGCAAAAATCCCGCCCCACATTCCTTTCGAGCCTTTTCATACTGCAGGCCATCTGCAGTTTCTTTTTCATTGGCGACATCATTCAGGATATGGGCGGGCAACCCGAGGTCGCGGGTGCTTTTAGCGAAGTTCTCGAGGCCGGAGTGGCGATTTGTTTACTAGTGGGAACCCTATTTGCAGGCTGGGAGTTGCGAAAAACACTCCAGCGCGAGGAACGAATGCAACAGCAACTTAGTGTGGCCTCTGGAGCCTTCGCTGAGATTATGCAGACCCAGTTTGAAACTTGGGGGCTAAGCGAAGCCGAGCGTTCCGTCGCATTGTTGGGAATAAAAGGGTATTCGATTTCAGAAATCGCCGATCTGCGCGCCACCAAGGAAGGGACGATCAAAGCGCAAAATGCTGCTGTCTATCGCAAAGCTGGTGTCTCCGGGCGGCTTCAGCTTTTGTCCCATTTCGTCGAAGATCTCTTGGACGACCGCCTCATCTCTCCAGTCGACACAAAATAGAGTGAATAACCCCATGTATCTGATCAAGGGCATTACGGTATCAGCCGTAGCAATGGCTGTGCCAGCCTGGATGCTGATTGGCGTTGAAGGCCCAACTGAGGCGCTGTTTAGCCAGTACCTTGGCCTGGCCGCATTAGTTGCCATGGCGCTTTCACAGCTTATCGCTACGCGGGCATGGTTTGTGGAGCCTATTTTTGGCGCGCTTGACCGCGCTTATATTTTGCACAAGTGGCTGGGTATCTGCGCGCTGGCTGCAATCCTACTTCACGACAGTATCGACGCTGAGATCAAATCGCTTGGTCGCGGAACAGCTTTGACTGATTTAGCCGACGGGATGGGGGAACAATCCTACAATGGGCTGTTGATCCTTATTGCGATTACCCTGATTACATTCATCCCGTATCGCCTTTGGTATTGGACCCATCGCGCTATGGGTGTCTGTTTTGTACTTGGGGCTTTTCACTTTGCCTTTATCCTGAAACCGTTCTCAAATGTTGATCCAGTTGGGATCTATGTGCTTGCCTTTTGTGCGATCGGTACTGCCGCATATGTCTACACCCTTTTGCCACGTTCATGGCGGCGCGGTCGGATGTATACGGTTGTCTCGGTTCAGAAAACGGGATCGGCGCTTGCGATCACCATGGTACCGGAAAGCAGAGTAATCCGGCATCGAGCAGGGCAATTCGCCTTCTTTTCACTAGAATCTCAAGGACGGGTTGAAACCCATCCATTCACAATCTCGAGCGCACCGCAGCCTAATGGCACACTTCGTATTTCGGTTGCCGCGCTAGGGGACTATACCAAGTGGCTTTCTGAAAACCTGCAGAAAGGCATGCGCTTCCGAGTCCATGGCCCTTATGGTCGTTTCGTTCTTCGGCGAAGAAAGTCACCACAGGTTTGGATTGCGGGCGGCATCGGCATCACACCGTTTTTAAGCTGGCTTGATACTATCGCCCCAGATGGCTCTCCGATTGACCTGATCTACACCTTCCGTGGCCATGCATCTGCGGCCCATCTATCTGAGCTGAAACAGAAGGCTCTTGAGAAACCAAGAGTGAACCTGCACCTGTTCGACACCCAGACAGGCCCGCGCATTGACAAAGGTACTCTTGCCCGCATCACAAAGGGCAAGAAAAGCCATGTCGCTTTCTGTGGCCCATTAAAGCTGCGCCAATCTATATGCGAGACTTCTTTGTCCCGTCCTGTACAGTTCGAAGAATTCGAAATCCGCACTGGACTACCGTATATGGGCTTTGTTGCACAAATCGGTTGATGGGATTCACTGTATGAATCCAGCGTGATAGTTGGGGTTCATGAGCAGGTGGACACCGACGACTTACAAG
>NZ_QHLQ01000043.1 GCF_011813015.1 Parasedimentitalea denitrificans
AACCAAAAATTTATACCACAAACACAGATGCTTAACGCCACCTCCGGGTGGACGTTTGCGTTGGGGTTATCCCGACCGGTGCTACAGTGGTGCTACGTCACAGAGCAAACTCCAGCAATCACATAGCGCCGAATCCAATTACTGGAAGCCTAGTGGAAGCAAACCAATCAATTTGAGATCGACAGAAAGGCTAAATTTGTAATGAATTTGTGTCCGATCAACTGTCGGCACTGGCAGCACTGGCAGCACTGTCAGTCGCGAGCAACGAGGTAATTAAGTGATCGAACGTGATCACACGTGGCACGTCAGATATAGCGGCAGAGCCGTTAGTGCGCCGCGCAGGAATACTATAGAACCAAATACTAATTTGCGCGGAGCACGGGACAGGTATTAATCTTGGTCTTTACCACCAATCACTCCGTCACCGTCTGGGTCACCGTGAGTGTGAGCTGCCCAAGGGCCTGAGCTCCCACTTGGGTTGGAGGCTGGCTTTGTAAGACTGGGGTGCTGAGTACCCGGTGCAGGGTTATCATTACCCTCATGTACAACTTTGTTGGTGCCAGTGTTTTTATCCTCAGCCGGTAGTTTGAGTTCTGCAAGAGCGGCAGCACTAAGGCCCATCGAAATTGCAGCTGAAAGTGCGGTTAGTTTGAGTAATCTAGCCATGCAAATTCTCCAGTGTCTGAGAGGGACACCCATCCCTCACGGGACTGCTCGTGCAGGAAATATATCTTATTCGCTCAACAATCCTCGTCACATAATCGTGACTTGGCTGAAGGTCCTGAGACAGCTTGGCTGAGAGATGTCGCATCTCGTGGTATTAGTTTGTCCAAACCGGCTATTCACTGCGACCCAATATCAAGGTAATCTATCGCTGTATCATAGTGGTATCCAAGTCTTACCGTCAGCACTGTCAGTACTGTTAGCCAATCGGAATGGCGCAGACGAAAAGCGCCCGACCCTGGTAGGTCGAGCGCTTGAGCATTCCCAGCTATGCAAAACCGATGTTTGACCCTTAGTTGCTAGTCAACTCAACTACCCTCATCCCCGCCTTTCCCTCGCGGCTGAACCCTATGGTCAGCCCCTGACGCCTAAGAACGGGTTGTACCCGGCGCAGGGCCGCGCCAAAGCGTGCTTCGGAGCGTGGAAAGCTGTGGCTATCTTCTTTCAGGGTGGGAAACCGGTCCCGCAGAGTTTGGCGCAGGTCTGTAGCGGTGCCACTCCAAAGCTGACGGCCCTCCATCAGAGACGGGATCGCCAGCGCCACGGGGTTGGTCTCGACAGCAGCTTGGTCACTTCTGGTACGGTTTGCCGCGTAGGAATCCAGAAACGCCCCCTGTGTCCAGCCTAGCGATGGCTCGGCGGCAACTACCCATTTTGCGAAGTCCGCCATTCTGGGGGCTTCTGCGAGGCTCACAGAGTCAATCCGCCCCAGGGCGCAGGACACGGCATCCAGCAACGCGCCCAGAATAATCGGCTTGGCCTTGGCAAAGTCGCGGTTGAACGCGCCCAATGTCTTGCGTTTGTTGGGCGGAATAGTAGGCAGGTGAATGCCGATGGCACGATCTGCCAGATCAGGACGTGCCGCAAGGTCGGGAATGCCATTCAGCAGGCAGGGCCGGGTGGCATTGAAGAGCACTTCGTCGCTGTCCGTGTGCAGCTTCCGGGTGCCAAAACCGCCACCCGTGGCAATTCGACAAAAGGCATCTGCCATCATCGGGCGGATCGTAGATGGGTTATCAAAACTCAGAACATGATTGTGCATTGCGGCAATCACCAAGTCCTGTTCGGAATTAGGGGTGCTGCGGGTGCTTGGGCTGGCTGGATCGATCAGATCCCGCAGCGTTTGCGCGGTGGTGCTTTTGGCGCTGCCTTGTTCGCCGGACAGGATCAGAATGGGGTAGGGGCCTTTGGGGTGGAAACATCCCAAGACCCAGCCAACCAGCATTCGAAAATCGTCTTCGGTTTCAACATTTAGGAAGTCACGCAGAAGGTCGATCCCACCGCTCTGTTGTTCCGGCACAGGCAGGGCTTGCATTGCGTGTGAGCGACGGAACCGAGCAGGCGGGTGGCTGACCAGTTGCCAGCCCTCGGATGTAATCGCTACGGCTTGCCAGTCCTCGTCACCAAGATCCAGGTAAAGAGTGCGCCCAATTGAGGCGATGCGGCTGAAGACAGGATGCGTTTCCCCCTCGATCCGAGCCACGCCTTCGAGCATCCTGCGTTTGTCATCCAGTGTGGCATTTGAGGGCGCTTTGCCCTCGGCCTTGTAGTGCGCATAAGCCAGATAATTCCGAGACGTGGGCGAGCTGATCGGCCAGTGCTCAAAATGCCCCTTGGTTCGTATCGTTACATAAGGCTCGCCTTGAGGGGTTTCCAAAGCTCAAACTCATCCAAACGTGCGGCGCTGGCATCCGTACCTTTAGGTAAGGGAGCGGCCTTTGAGGTTGCGTTACTATACTTAGGGGGATGCGGGTCATTTGCGGCTGGTCCGGCCTGACTAACTAAGTAAGAGGCTGTCGCATCCGGCAGATTGCAAGTCACGCTATTAACTAAGGCATCAATCTCACCGCACCCCCAGCCAGCGGCAATAGCATCCGCCACGTCCCAACCCTTAGGTAAGTAGTTAGGGAGTCGCCCCTGTGATCATGTTCCTTAACTAAGGTATTCTTGATCGGCAGTATCAGCGGAGTTGCGTTTAGTAAGGTAACGAGTTGTTCAGCCAGCTTGTCAGCATAGTCTTGCCCCGGCTCATCGTGATCCGGCCAGATGATGACATGCCGCCCTGCTATCGGAGAAAGATCTGTTTTCGCCAGGGCCTTGCTGCCGCCAAAGCTAGTGGATGCCAGATAGCCCAATGCGGTGAGCGCATCGGCGCACTTCTCACCTTCAACCCAAATAACGGGCTGATCAGAGGGCGCCTGCACAATCCGGTCCAGATGGTAGATCGGTCGTGATTGAGGCGCTTTCCACGCGTCTTTGGTCACGTCATAGGGCAGGAAGAACTTACCTCTGCCGTTGCCCTCGTACCGATTGGCGATCAACACGGGCGAACCCGTTTTATTGCGATACACGTGCTGAGTATCGGCAACGCCTGCTTTTGGGTGGCGCAAGTCTCGCAGGGCGCCCATGCTGTCACCCCCAAACGTTGTGCCAGCGCCCGCGCGGCCTGACCTTGTTGCAACCCGTTCAGATAGGCAAAGAGGCTGATGGCGTCGCCACCCTTGTCGCCGGTAGCGAAATCGGCCCACAGGCCGCTGTCCAGGTTGATCCGAAACGATCCTGGCGAGAGATCCGCTCGGGTGGGATTTAAGGCCACCCATTCACGCCCCATCAACCTGCCATTTGGCAGCCATTCAGCTAATAGGCTGCGCAGGTTGATGGGGCTGGCCTCGGCAATTGCCGCGAACTCAATGGGTTTCCAGTTACCGGTCATTTGCAACAACCTCCTGAAGACGCGCGATTTCAAAGGCGTCAACATCACCGGCGCGGAACCGAACCAAGCGGCCAACTTTAACGTAAGCCAGTGGGTAGCGCTTGGTGCAGCGCCAGGTGGCAAGGGTGGTGATGGATACGCCAAGGCGTTCTGCGACCTGCTTAGGTTTGAGCAGGGTGTTTTGGTTTAGATTACTCATTTCTAGTCATCCCTTTTTTATGAGTTTCGGATGACCTAATAAGTAGGCAGAAACTTTGGGCAAAAGCCAACAAACTGAATCGTGCAAATGGGGAGTAAAAGATTCCCCGTTTGCACGATAGCCTTAAAATACAGAGCTCTCGCGAAGCTTTCGGATGGAGTTTGCAACATGTTGGCGGGTAATTTTTGGGTCGATCCGCACGATAATCGGATGCAGTTCGGCGAATGTAGGCGACAGATTCCCTTCCAGCTCTTTGAAATACATCCCTTCGGTGAAGGGGTGCACCACATGGGCTTTCCAGTGCGGCAAAATTGACAGCAGAAAACACTGAAGAGGGTGGTCTCTGCCCAATTTTCGGGCTTGGCTCCGGCGTTTCCATTCGGATGTATCGCGGTGAAATTGCTGCTGTGGTGTGGGAAGCCCTTCACCTTCAAACAGGTCAGCATAATCGGTCTGTTTGGGCTGGTGGTTGCAAGTCGCCTCGGTGCAGGCCTGCAAATCCACCAATAGGTCCCGAAACTCGCGGAAGATATTCCGGCGGGTGTCGATCAAATCGGGCAGGGTGGCCCCATTCTGCGTCTCAGCAAGCGCGTGAAATCCTCGAATCCGTTCCTCTAACTGCGCTTCCAAGTTTGGATGGTCGATAAGTGCTAACAGGGCTTCGGATAGCTGCTCAGCTTTGCTTGCAACCTTGGTCAGAGCCGCATTGTCCTGTTTTTCTGGGCGTTGCTCAAAACGGTCGTTCACGCCTGAGATAAAGGCCTCTACAGCTTCCAGCAGGATTGCTCGCCCGTCTTCGTTTGGCAGGTCCAAGAAGCGAGAAAAGCGGACAATAACCTCCTCGGGGATTATTCGGTTAAACTGATCCTCGGTATCCTCAGTCAAGTCGAATGTCAGCGAGGGATAGGAAGCGGCCAAAAGCTGGGCTTGAGGCGGATAGTCTGGCGTGGTCAAAATAGGTCTCGATGGGCAAGGGGATGTTCCGTCACTTTTCTGTCATAGTCGGCGAAAACGCCAGTGGCTGACAGTGCTGACAGTACCGACAGTGAAACTCGGCGGTTTTTCTCATAGCTGCCATTTGTGTCAAACACGTCTAACGGCAGCTTCAAACTCCAACGCTCTCCTTTAGAGCAGTTCAATAGAAGGGTTGGAAAGTAGGCATTAGAGGGCGCGTAAGGCGCTGAATTTGGATTGTAAATCTCCCTATTCATCCACATGGGTATCACTGGAGCCGAATGGACCGATTGGCGGGATTGATGCAGCGTATTGGGCTACAGCGGGCCCCTAAGAAATACACATAGGGTCAACAACTATGTGATTGCACTGGAGGCAGCCCAAGATGACATGGGCGCAGTTTTGGGTTGGGAAAGGCTGGTTTTGACTGGCTGGCCAGCGATCAACCCGTTGATACTCAGCAAATAAAACCAACCAGGTGGAGCAACCAGATTGATCGCGACAATCGGCTATGGGGGGATTACGTACTTGATCAAAACGGATTCTTTGACAATGTCGAGAACGGGTTGAGACCGGAGGCTGGGGGACCGATTGCCAACTCACGTCATGCGATGACGTCACTTTTCCCAATTAGTGAAAGGTCGATGGGGTGGCCAGCCTGAAACGGGATATTACGCAGCGTGATGCGGCGTGTCGGCAGGCAGTTTCTTGGTTCCTCGTATATCACCTGTTCGCCATGGCTGATGCACACCGTTCCCTTGAACGGTGCGGTGACGTGAAACGATAGGTCAAAGAGGGGGTCGCCAAAATTGTCACTGCGCAGAATGCTTGGTGTTGTCATCTTGATACCATCGCCGTGTCGGATTTCGGCGAAAGCCTTGTCCATCGCGATGTTCCCGGCCAGTAGTTGGGCCACGTATGCACCTGCTTTGATACCCTCCAGATAGCATTGATCGCCCATATCGGCAGGGTGGGTGGCATTGCCAATTACCGAAACAGCCGAGTCCGAGGTGATCCAATTCTGGTCGACCAGCGGGATCCGGTTGCTTGGATTCAGGCAAAGATGGCTGGCAGCGGCGATGGTGTTCTCGCCGGTGAAACAGCCGCTAAAAATCAGCCCATCGCAAGGAATGGCTGCCGTTTTGTTGCCCCGCGTGAGCGTCGTGATCTGTGTCAGGGTTTCAATTCCGGAGATATCGGTGATTTCGGTATTGTAGTGGATCGGCACGCCCATTGCCTTGGCAAGCAAAGTCGCGGGTCTATAGGCAGAGATGCGCGGGCCTGTCTCGATCATCGCCACCGGTTTTATTCCGGCATGGCGCAGGGTCCAAAGCGCTGAGAAGCTCACCAGCTCGGTGCCGACGATGACCGGGCGTTCGAACGGGCGCAACTTCGCAGAATAGATGAATTGTTGAAGTGCGCCGGTAGTGATTACGCCTTGTGGGCGCAACCCGGGTACCAGCCGTCCATGGCGTGGGGTTTCGCGGGCGCCAGTAGCCAAAATGATGTGGCGGGCGCGAATGGTTTGCAGGCCTGTTGCGTTGGCCAGTTCCAGCACTCCGCCCGGGCGCAGCGCAGTTATCGTGGTGCTGGTTTCAAACCGGACATCGGGGCAACGCCGCACCAGCGCGGCAATGAATTTTGGCCCCGACATTGGACGCTTAAAGACTCGAAGGCCAAAACTAGGATGATGGGTGTGGCGCGGTATCCCGCCAATGTCAGCCTCGCGTTCATAGACGACAATATCTTTGAACCCCGCCTGGGAAAGAGCAGTAGCAGCGGCAATGCCGGACGGGCCGGATCCGACGATGGCAACATCAATGTCAAAGCTACTCATGTTTGATCTTTCTTATGCCCGGCCAAGGGTGGTGATATTCTGCCTTGGGTCAACTCGGCCACCCGGGCACTGCAGTAAAAGCCGTTGCAGCGGCCCATCATCACCCGCGTGCGCCGTCGTAGGCCACCGAGGCTGCGGGCAGGCACGTCACTCTCGTCAAGCGCCGCCTCGATCTCACCCCGCGTGACGCGTTCGCAGTGGCAGACAATTTCGGTGCCATCGCCCTGTTGGTACGCACGTTTTCCATGTTCAGCCAATACCGGCATGACCGGCCAATCGGGTATGGGGGCTGGCCTGAAATCTGCGATATCGGAATAGGTTTCGCTGCACAGCTTTTCCACAAATGCCGCAATCCCCAACGCTGCTGTCAATCCGGTTGAGCGGATGCCGTTTACACCGATCCAGTTCTTTCCGGGCTCGGCGCTGATTTGGTAATCTTTGAATTGGGTCGCCGGACGTAACCCGGCATAAGTGGCGGTCACCGAATGGCCGGCCAGGCCCGGTAACATTTCGGTGCCGGTGGCAATCAGCCCCTCCAACATTTCGCGTTCGACCGTGGCGACATTGCGATCCTGCTGTTCCTCGGCTGTCGGCCCAAGAAGCAGGTTTCCAAAGATCGTCTTAGTCAGCACTACCCCCTTGGTCGTCGCGGTTGGCACAGGCAGGATGATCGAGTTGATCAAGGCGCTTGCGCTCTTGTCGTAAACTAGGAACTGCCCCTTGCGCGGCCGGATCTCAAAACCCGGCTTGCGGCAGATGTGTTCGATGTTGTCGCCGTTGGTGCCGGTACAGTTGATCACAAGACGGCCTGAAAACCGCTGTTGCCCGGTGTCGAGATGCCAATATTCTCCGTCAAACGCGCCAGATTTGATCTCGGTGTCAAATTGATAACCGGCACCGGCGCGTACCGCCTGCTTTAGATAGGCCAGCGGCGCGCTCCACGGGTCGATGACATATTCGCGGGGGACTTCAACAGCCCCGAGCGCCGTCTTCGACAGGCCATCCTCGCGACTGAGCAAGTCCTTGCGGGAGATTTGCCTGGCATCATCAACGCCGTTTTCATGCGCTTTGGAAACGATACCGTCGAGCTGGGCCAGCTGTTCTTCCGTCCAGGCGACGACTAGCGCCGCTGTTTTTAGCATCGGCAGGTTCAGGCGGGCATGGATGTCCAGATATTCTTTGTATCCGGCCTGCATGCAGGCCACTTCCAGGCTGCCGGGCGGCGCGTCGAAACCGGTGTGCAAAATTGCGCTGTTGGCTTTGCTTGCACCCGAGAGAATGTCGCGGCCGCGTTCCAGCAGCAGGGTTTTTGCCCCGGCAAGCGCAAACCGACGTGTGACCGCGCAGCCAACCACACCGCCGCCGATGACGATTACATCCCAACGAGCCTCAGGCATTCAGAACTCGGCAATTGCTAATTTTCCGGGTCTTGTGGGCATTCGTTCCGATGTCGAGGCCTGACCTGGAAAGTTCAAGTCTGGTCTGAAACTTGCCCTTGGCGAGGGGCAAGTCTAGATCCCTGACCACCAGAATGTTCAAATCATAGCTTTTCTGAGCGGCACCAAAATGGGCGCGAGATGTTCCGTGTCCTGTGTCAGCTTGCATGGTTTCTTCCCTGTCGTCAGAACAAATATAGTTTGTCATTTTCTGACACTTCAACCTGGTGCGTGATCAGCCCACCATCAGTCGTTCGGTGGTGGAGTTGGAATTCCGGGTTGGCGAGATGGAAACCGGATGATTTCTTGAGCGTGAGATCCAGCGCCAACCGCATACCGCCCGCAGAAGGGGCCGTGCTGACGACCGTTCCCCGCCATTGGGTATGGGCGGTCAAATGGATGTGTCCGCAGAGGACACGCTCGATGTTGGGAAAACGCTCTATTAGTTCTCCCAACAGGTCAGATCCTTCGAATCCATCCACATCGGTTTCCTGCACTCCAAATTTCACTGGTGGATGATGCATAAACAAGATTGTTGGCTTTTCCGATGCCTCGCTCAACCGCGCGTCAAGCCAGTTGGCTCGCTTTTGGCAGAATTCCCCTCCCGGAGCGGTGGGATTAGTGCTGTCCAGACCGATTAGGCGGGTGTCGTGGTCTTCGATCACATAGTGTAAGAATTCTGCATCTTGCGATGGGCAGGCTTGCCCCGAAAAAATCTTACCGAGCGCCGTCCGGTCATCATGGTTACCGGGCACCACATGATAGGGCATTTTCAGCGGGGCCAGCAGATGCTTGGCCTGTTCGGCCTGTGCGTCAGTGCCGTCATGCGTGATGTCCCCGGTGATCAACGTCACGTTGGGCAACGGATCAAGTTTGTTGACGCAGGTCACAAGTTGCGCCAACCTCTCACTGGTCGGTGCGACATCGCATGCTTTTTGGCCGGGCTCCACAATATGGGGGTCGCTGATCTGTGCGACTAGCAAGAGGAACTTGCCTTATCGTGGTTATCTTGCGGCATTCGTAGCCTCCCTAAACTTCAACAGTTTGCATAACTAAGCTCAACAACAACAGCTTGGCGAGCGATTTTGCACAATCAATTCCCTGCTTCTCGCCGCGACAGAACAACAACAACCCTAACATTACCACCTACTGGGCATAAAACACTAAGCGGGCACAGGGTGTGAGCTACCCGCATGCCCGAGGGGGTCGGGAAGGATCCAAGCCGCTTTTTGACTTTGCCTGCTCACAGTTGATCCTGCGCTTAACGCAGCTAGGCGAGCCGAAAGATGGCTCTCCTCTACAAGGCGGATGATCTCCAGTTTCTCAGAAGCAGGATAGGGCCGCATTGTGTAGTTGAGTGGAACTTCCCCCCGAAATGGGGCGTCCGCACAGCAGGCCTTGGCGCGGCGCACAGTGAAGGACGGCTTTACACCCTTTCCATATGAGAGCGCCGGTTGCCCAAGATTTAAGCAACGGGCCCGCTTTGGGCTGGAAGCTGACGTTAGACGGGTTTGGTACGAGTGGCGGCTCTGGGCCGTTCGCGACATGTCGGCGCGTCCTGGGGACCGACTTTGCAAAGGTCAAAAGCTGCGCACTACCGCCGGTCACCCGCATCTTTGCGAATGTCAGCAGTCCACCTTTATGCACTATTAGAAAACATCAACTCCGTCGCTTTGTTGACGCTGTCCCTAACGGGATCAAGGTTCAGGCGCGCATAGATTGCCGTGGATTGCTGCGAGCGATGCCCCAGCGACTTGCCGATAATGTACCCATTGGCCCCAGTTGCCGCCTGATAGCTCCCTAACGTGCGTCGCAGGTCGTGGATACGCAGGTTCTCAATTCCAGCTTCCAGTAAAATGCGACACCACGCTTTCTTGGGGTCCGCCAGATGACCGCTCTTGCCTGTGCCTTCAAACACAAAGGGGCTGTCTGACTTCAGCTTGCGCTCTATCAGCAGATCAACTGCTTGTTGAGATAAATGAACAGTCAGAGGATCAGCGTTCTTGGTTTCCTCAATCCGCCAAGTTGCGGCTTCAAAGCTGATGTCTTTCCACATCATCGCCAGCGTGTTAGATTTTCGCGCCCCGGTCAGGAGGGAAATCATAAAAAAGTCCCGCGCGGTTTCATTGGCTCATTTGCCAAGGCCTCAAAGAAACGCGGCAGTTCCTCAGGCTGTAAGAAGCGATCACGGCTCTGTTCCCGAAACTTCTTGATCCCGGCAGCGGGATTGGTGCCTTTCCAGCCCCATTCAATCGCCTTTTTGTGTCCGTCGTCATATAAAATGGGGCATCAGAGCGGATTGAGCTTTGGAGGCTCTGGTTCGTTAGTGTGATTGATTATGCGGCTTGTTTTTGGTGGTGCCAAGCGCAGAGATCTGAGCTACGCCGCCATCAATAGATATATGGCCGAGGTTGAAGAAAATCGCCCTTCGCATGACATTGCCTTTTGGCGCTCTACTTGGGGGATATCGGATCAAGGGTGCGGACATGGGAAACCAGCAGGGCCAAGGCAAGACTGCCTCCAAAGCAAAGAAAATTCTATTTCCGGCACTCCTCATGGTGGCGGTTTTGGCGAGTGGCGCCTGTTGGGCCGACACTTCCAATGATGACCTGCAGCTAAAAGAACACTGGGCCTTCCACTACTATGTAAACTTCCAAGACGTTGTCGAAGGGAGGTTTCCCGTTGGAACACCGGCTGCAGAGCTAACGGACTGGCTTTCGGAAAGTGGGTTTAGGCTGCCATACGAAATACGTCGAGCGCACGTTGAAATGTTCACTGGGGACTTTTCTTCACTTTCAACACAGCAAAGACAAGAAATATGGTTTGGATCTGCCAAAAATATTGGCTCGCTCTGTGGCGTCACTACACATGTTGTCTATTGGGAGCGAGATAAAACCGAAATGATATCGACGATAAGAACAAGAGAGCAGCGCTGCTATTTTGAAATCCCATAACCATGCGTAATCGATATCCTGTTCGACAAATTTCATTAATCTGGAGGAATTGAGTTATGGCAGAAATTTATATGGGTGTGAACGAACTAGGTGTCACTGGAGCAGGGCACGCGTTCGTCGGTGTTCAATATGACGATGGACTGCAGGTTGAAATTCACGGACAGCCTGAAGGTGGTTTTTTTGCAAGGTGGCTATGGTGCAATTCTTGGGGACGATGTTCCGATGTGTCTGACGTCAGCGCTTATGGGTCCAAATAGCGGTATTTGCTAAGAGAGGGTTTGTTGCTCATCAGTAACCACTGAGGAGTGGACGATGAGAAA
>NZ_QHLQ01000044.1 GCF_011813015.1 Parasedimentitalea denitrificans
ACTGCACTTGGCATCCCCAAGACAGAGGCGATAGGCTAAATCCGTCCGGTGTCAGGGGAGGTCCGACCTCAACCCTATTTGTGCAACAAAGCCGGGCTGAAAGTGTGAATTCGCTGCGCTGAGGTCCAACGGCAGCAATGCGCAGAAAACTGACTTTGCAAAGTTGGGTCCGCAGAACGCACCGACAGCTTACATACGGCCTAGAGCAGCCATTCAACCCCGAATTGGTTGCTGCGTTTCAGCTTCCCTAAAGCGGTCATTGCCATACTGCATAGATGCCGCATGACTGAACGATTACTTTGTGGACATGGCTGTTGTTTGCTTTCGAACCCTGGCTGTTTGCTTCAGGGAAACCAATCGTTTCGGGGCTAGCCTCGAAACGACTACCGCTAAGAGCCGGTATCTGGAAAGCTCGTGGTAGCCCGCGGTTCCTTTATGTTTTTCAACTCTCCGATTGTTGTCACTCCTAACTGGGCCATGGCCAAGCTAACTTCCCGGCTCAGGATATCCCACATGGCACGCAGACCTTCGATACCGCCAGCCGCAATTGCAAACAATAAAATTCGGCCTAAGAAAACAAAGTCTGCCCCCATGACATAGGCTTTGACGATGTCTTCACCCGAGCGAATTCCTGTATCGTAGAAGAGTGGGTAATCGGGTCCGACAATCGCGCGAATGTCACGTAGGGCCAGAATGGCAGGTGGGGCACTGTCCAGTTGACGGCATCCGTGACTGGAAACCTGAATCGCGTCCGCACCAGCGTTTACCAAACGCTGCGCGTCTTCGGGGTGAAGGACTCCTTTTACCACCAGTTTACCTGGCCAAACCGCACGTAACTTGTCGAAATAGCTCCAGTCTGCCGCCGCACGGCTTTCGGTGCGGTCAAATTTGTAGGTCTTCCCATCGAAATTTGCCATTTTAGGGCTGCCCTTGGCCAGGGAGGTTAGCGACCAGCGCGGGTGCAGTGCAAAATCCATAAATTGCCGAGGGCCGATGCGGAACGGCATTTTAAAACCATGACGCAGCTCACGTGGGCGCCGACCAACCTCTGGAACATCCAAGGTCAACACTAATGTGCTATAGCCAGCTGCCTTAGCGCGTTCCACCAGCTTGAAAGTGCCACTGCCATCGCCACTGAAATAGAGCTGGAACCAAGCGGTGCCGCCCGAGGCTTTGTGCAGGGTCTCCATATCAGTAGAAGCCACAGTTGACACGCCATGCGGCACGCGGTGCTCTCGCGCTATTTTTGCCAATTGTAGATCGGCGCCGGGCGCCGCGAGATTGCACATCCCCATTGGGCTGATGCCAAAGGGCCGTGTCATCAGCTTGTCAAACAAGGTCACCGATAGATCCCGATTTCGGACATCGCGCAGAACGCGCGGTGTCAGCCGGATATCTTGCAGGGCCCTGTTGCTGAGGGCAGCTCCATGCTCTTGTCCAGCCGCGCCATCGATATAGTCAAAGACCATCCAGGGAAGCCGCTTGCGCGCCAGTCGGCGCGCATCGGTGTAGCAATGGATGCCAGTATCAAACAGCATGCCCAGACCTTACGCTTGTACCGACGTCATGAACCGGTCACGTATTACGACGGGATCCATGGTGATCACAGGAACTTTGATATTACCGCTTTCGCATTTGGCCACGATGATGGTCATCTGATCACCATCAATAGCTTCTTGTAGGGCTTTGCCGGTGTCTTTTGCAGCCACTTCGACAACGTTCTCGCAGCCACAAGCTCGTGCCACCGCAGCCAGAGAGGTCTTCTTTCCGGCATAGGTTGGTTGGTCACCGGTAGAGCCATAGCTGCCATTGTCGATAATCAGCAGAATGTAGTTGTTAGCCACGTTATTGGCTATGGTGGGCAAGGTCCCAAAGTTGGTCAAAACTGACCCGTCGCCATCAATGGAGATGACCTTTTTATCTTGTGCCAGCGCCAGGCCAAAGCCTATCGAGGAAGACAGACCCATTGTACCAAGCATATAGAAGTTGGTTGGTTGATCATCGATCATATGCATTTCTTGGCTGGGCAGGCCGATGTTGCAGACCACCAGTTGGTCTCTCAGGATCGGCGCGATTTCTTTCAGAATATCAGAACGGATCATTGGTCGCCGTAGCCTCCCCAGAAGTTGGCATCGGTCAGTATGGCGACCGGTTTGTTGCACATGAAAGTGTATTTCAGGATCGCATCCAGCTCGTCAGCGTCGGACTGCTTATGAAAATGATAGGTTGGAATGTTCATCTGCGCGAGCAGCGCCTTGGTGTGAACGGCCATCTCAACCTGGCAGGCCACCGGCTCGCGCAGTTCTCCCCTGTAGGAGATCAGCATTGGCAGCGGCATTCGGTAGTATTGGATCAACGTTGCCAGTGTGTTGATTGTCACGCCGATAGCAGTGTTTTGCATGATTATGGCAGGCCGTTTGCCGCCCATCCAGGCTCCGGCGCAGAGGCCCATACCCTCGTCTTCCTTGTTCGAAGGGACGTGAAGTACATCAGGGCGGGCGTCGATCTCGTCGATGACACCGGCCAGTTGCTTGCACGGTACAGTGGTGATGAAACTGATGTCATTAGCAACCAGATCATCAACGATTTTTGTGTTGATAGACAAAACTGTCTCCTTTGGGGGGGATTCTAACGTAAGACGATGACGGCGCAGGGCGCATGGCGAACAATCCGAGCGGCGGTGGTGCCCAGGAAATAGTCACGCAAACCCGGCATGTGGGAACCGACGATGATCGCGTTTGCATTAATCTCGGCGGCATATTCGGTGATGGTGCGGCTGGAATGCCCTTTGAGGATCACAGGAGTGACCTCTGGGGCGTTGTCAAACCGAGCTTTGAGCGCGCGTTTGGCATCATCATAGGCTTTGCGAACCAGGTCCTCGTCAAGGTAGGTGCTGACAGATCCGCTAGGGGGTTCATAGACATGCACAGCTATGATCTCGGCGTCTTTCCCGCCAAGGCGACGCGCGGTTTCCAGTGCCTGTTCTGCAATGCCATGTTCCAGTGAAAGGGCGAGTATAATTTTGTCGTACATCAGCTAGATCCTTTCCGGTGTGATTTCAGGCCGCAGTAAGATTTTAGGGGCGGCGACAACACCTCGGCGAATGTCGGAAAACGCCTCTGCCCCTGCCGAGAGGGGACGGATCTCTGCCCAATCAAGCCTGCCAAGACGCCCATCATAAATTGCTTGAGCAGTCTGAAGGAAATCTTCGGCTGTATAGGTATAGGTGCCGATGAAGTTGATTTCTTGAAGGGTCATCCGCCGGATATCGAGTCCGCCGGTGTCTTCGCCTAATCCAATATGACCGATCACTCCACCTGGGCGAACACAAGCAGAGGCAGTGGCGCGAGTGGTGGCATAACCGACCCCATCAATGACCAGATCAAACAAGGTCTCGTTGGTTGGGTGGTTAGTCACTGTTTGGCCGCAGTGATTGATCAAATAGGCGCGGCGAGCCGGGTTAGGTTCAACAATCATGACGTTCCCAACGCCCTGTGCCCTTAGACTAAGTGCCGCACCCAGGCCTATTGCGCCACCACCCAATACCAATGCCTTGTCACCAGCGCCACTTAAAGCTGCCAGTGAAAGCCGTGCAGCGTGCCAGCCGCAGGCGATAGGTTCGGCCAGTGCCGCTTTGGTCAATGAGACGTCATCCGGCACCGTGACTAAATTGCTGTCAGGCATTGCAACCAGCTCTGCAAACCCACCCTCACGCGGAGGCATCGAGATGATTTGCCGTTCGGGGCAGAGATTATCGCGACCATCACGACAGGCCGGACAAGTGCCACAGGTCACCAATGGATTTACGGTTACCCGCTCGCCATGACGAGTGCCGCCTACGATCTCGCCTGCTACCTCGTGACCCAGGATGAGTGGTGCGGGCCGCCGGTCATCGTGACCTAGATAGGCGTGCATGTCCGAGCCGCAGATCCCCACATAGGTAATCCTGATAAGCTGCTCACCAGATGCAACATCCGGGTCGGGCACATCTAGGTATTCCAAACTTTCGGGACCGGTATAAACTAATGCCTTCATTTGGCAGTAAAACCTCCATCAACCATCAGTACCTGACCGGTCACATAGGCCGAGGCATCAGAGCATAAAAACAATAGTGGACCGTCCAGATCCTGCGGTTCGCCATTGCGCCCAACGCATGTCTGAGCGGCATTACCTGCTGCGCGTTCCGGATCGTCAAAAACTGCTGCGGTCAATTCAGTGTGGAAAAAACCCGGCCCAACTGCGTTGGCATTGATGCCATGTGGTGACCAAGCCTCGGCCATCGCGCGGGTTAGCTGGGCAACACCCGCTTTTGTCGCGCCATAGGCAATGCCGCCAGGAAAGGCTCGAGTGGTCTGTAGTGACGCGAAATTGATGATCCGCCCCCAGCCCTTGACCTTCATGCTGGGAACCATTTGCTGACTTAAGAAGAAGGGGGCTGACAGGTTCAGGCTGAGCGTAACATCCCATCCTTCGGGGGTGACATCATCCGCATTTTGCCGCGTGTTAATGCCAGCAGCGTGGATCAAGATGTCCGGCGGCCCAAAAGGTTTGGACACTTCCTGTACCAGATCCCCAAGAGCGTTGCGATCTGAGACATCAAAGGCTACAGCGTGAGTGCTTTCACCTGCTTCCGCTTGCCATTCGGCCAATGCCTCTGCCCGGCGGGCAACGCCGACAACCTGCGCCCCGGCCTCAGCCAGTACCGTGGCCGCCCGGCGACCAAGGCCCGAACTGGCCCCGGTCACACAGGCTACCTTTCCGCGAACGGAGAATAGATCTCTTGGCTCAGCCATTGGCGGTAAGATCAAATGTTTCGTCCGGGAAATACTTAGCCAAACGCACATCTGCTGCGCGTGCGTGGCCTTCCATACCTTCTAGACGTGAGATGCGGGCCGTGGCCTCGGCAACAGGCTTAGAGCCTTCGCGGGTTGCTTGCTGCCAAGTGACGATTTTCATGTATTTGTGTACAGACAGACCACCGGTGTAGTGTGCCGCGCCAGAGGTCGGCAGTACATGGTTGGTGCCCGCTGCTTTGTCGCCATAAGACACTGTTGTTTCTTCACCCAGAAACAGTGAGCCATAACAGGTCAGGCGGTCCAGCCACCAAGTCAGATCGTCAGCCTGCACAGTCAGGTGCTCAGGCGCATATTCATCCGATGTGGCGGCCATCTCCTCGCGGTTGGCGCAGACGATAACCTCGGCATAATCGCGCCAAGCGGCGGTGGCGTTTTCCCTGTTCACATCTGGCAGATCCTCGATCAGGGCAGGGATGCGGGCCATGACATCTTGGGCCAGTTCGCGGTCGTCCGTGACCAGCCAAACTGGAGAGTTGTAGCCGTGCTCAGCCTGGCTAACGAGGTCTGTGGCAACGATATGAGGATCAGCAGTGTGGTCAGCCAGGACAAGGCTGTCGGTCGGCCCTGCGATCATGTCTATACCGACGCGACCAAATAGAATGCGCTTGGCTTCGGCGACAAACTGGTTGCCGGGACCGACAAGAATATTGGCCTTGGGCAAACCAAACAGACCAAATGTCATTGCCGCAACGCCCTGAACCCCCCCCATGGCCATGATTTTGTCGGCCCCGCAAATATGCGCAGCATAGACAATTGCAGGAGCGATACCGACACCCGGCCGCGGTGGAGAGCAGGCTGTGATATGCTTGCAGCCCGCGACCTTGGCTGTGGTTACGGTCATGATTGCACTGGCGACATGGCTATAGCGTCCACCTGGTGCATAACAGCCAGCAGCATCGACTGGGATCGCTTTTTGTCCTGCGGTCAAACCGGGCACAACTTCGTACTCGACGTCTGCCACGGTTGACTTTTGCATTTCAGCAAAACGCTTTACGTTGTCGTGAGCAAATTGAATATCCGCCTTCAGCTTATCTGGAACTAGGGCACAGGCAGCCTCGATCTCTGCCGGAGTCAGCAAAACATTGCCTTCGTACCGGTCAAATTTCGCAGCATATTTCAGAGCGGCTTCATCGCCACCCGCTTCGATATCCGCCAAGATTTTAACCACTGTGTCATGCACATCGGACGCATCCGATTTTGAAGTTAGTGTGGCCTTCTTTAAGTACTCACGAGCCATTTTTGTTGGTCCTATTTGTAGATATCGGGGAGCAGAGTTGTCGAAATTGCCGGCACATAGGCGATCAGCAGAACAACCATAAGCATGAAGAAAACGAAGGGGACTGCACGGGCAGCGATCTTGAGGATCGACTCACCGGTGATGCCGGAGACAACGAACAGGTTCAGTCCAAGCGGTGGTGTGATGAACCCAACACCCAGCGCGGTGATCATCATGATGCAGAACTGAATTTCGTTCATGCCGATGTTGTCAGCCAAAGGCTTTAGAATTGGAGCCAGGATCACGATGTTGGGCGTGGTTTCCATGACGCAGCCGGCTGCAATCAAGATGCCGATCATCAAAAGGATCAACACGTAGGGATCATCCGTCAACGAGGTTACTGCGGTGACAAATCCCTGTGGCACGCCCATGATGGCCAGTGCTTCGGCAAGCGGAGCAGAGAAAGCGATGATCGGCAGAATGATCCCGTTTACCTTCGCTGAACTCACCAGCATCGCTGGAAAATCAGACAGCTTCAGAGTGCCCAAGATGAAACCCATGATGATGGTGACGACCACCGCTGTCGCACCCGCCTCGGTTGGGGTCAATCGGCCTGAGAAAATGCCATAGAAGATGATGCCGGGGACGATGAAGGCATACCAGTCCGATGCCAAAGCCCGGCGCAGGTTGGTGAACCATTCCCCCATGGTCATTAATCCACCGCCCTCATAGGCGTAGATCCGGTTCATCACGATATTGGTAATCAGGATCGAGATCAGAATGGCCAGGCCTGGGATCAAGGCTGCCAGAAACAGTGTCGACGCGGATATACCGAGCACAAGGCCAATGATGATATAGGCGATGGAGGGTGGAATTAAGATGCCTGTACAGGCACCAGCGGCGACCAGTGCGCAGGCATAGGGACGGGGGTAGCCACTTTCGACCAGTCGATCGATGGTCATCCGGCCAACCGCTGCAGCACCTGCTGCATCAGAGCCAGAGATTGCCGCAAACATTCCGCAAACCAGAACCGTTGCCGACCCAAAGCCGCCTTTGGCCCAGCACGTCAGGGCCTCGGCCACGTTTAGAAACTTGCGGCTAAGCCCCGTTCGTACAAGAACATCACCGGTTAGGATGAAAAGGGGCACGGCGGTCAGCGCAAAGGCGTCGATACCTGAAAATAGACTCTCGCCAACCAGGCTGAGCGGCAGGTCGCCAGACATGATCAGCATGAGGATAGCAGCAGAGCCGATGGAAGCCCAAACCGGCACTGCCATAGCGATGAGACCGACAAAGACGATTACAGGAAGATAGAAATCCCAGCCGAGTTCGACCGTTTGTTGAAGATTATTCCAGAGCATTTTTGGTGTCCCTCAATCAAACAGTTTGTCGCCTTCGTAGACGGGGGTGCCGTCACGAAGAGATCGAAAGTCACGGAGGAAGGACTGCACGAGACGGAAAATCATCAACGTAAAGCCAACGGGAACAGCCGCAAGAAACCAAACTTTGGAGATGCGCAGGCCATCGGTCACTGAACCGAATTTGGCTGAAACCAGTACCGTTTCAAATGACCAGTAAAGCGCGACCAGAGCGACGACAAACATCACCAGATCGCCAAAAATATAAAAGACAGCCTTGGGCCTGGGGCCGAGGTAGTGCAGCAAAACGTCGATGCGGATATGAGCACGTTCCTTTACCGCAGCTGCAGCGCCGACCCAGGCAAGGTAGATGAAGGAATACCGGACGATTTCTTCGCCCCAAATCGACGAATAAGAGAACAACTCGCGGCGGAGAACTTCGACGGCCATCGTGACGACTAGCATCACGTAAAAGACCAAAAGCAGCCAGCGTTCGGCATTTCGATCCAATTGTCTTAGGATATTCATCACGCGTCCCGATGTTGAATAAGTGTTGGACCGGCGTCGCATTGCGTCGCCGTATACTCATGTTCAAAAAGGGGTGCCCCGAAGGGCACCCAGGGGAAAATTATGCGTCGTGAACGAAGTATTTGCCCTGTGTGCCAGCGGCTTCTTCCAACTTGGCGAATGCGTCCATAGACCCAGCAAGTTCCGTCTTGAACTCATCCCATTCAGGGCGCTGATAACCACCGGCGGCCTGCCATTCAGCCAGCTGGTCTTCGCTAAGCGAGTGGAATTGAACACCCGACTTTGCAAGTTCGGACATTGCATAAGAACGGGCAGATGGAACTTTGGACAGGTTCTGGTGCGCGGTCATTTCCGAGCCCCACATAACACCATCTTGTACATCAGCGGGCAGGCTGTTGAACCACTCCAGATTACAAGAATAAACTTGGCTGTCTGGCACCGCCTGGGTGAAGGTCACGTGGCTGAGAATATCCTTGAAGCCAAACACGTATAGCGCGCCAACAGATGGATCGAGCGCGTCGGCTACACCTTGCTTAATAGCGGAAGGTGTTTCACCCCATGCTACCGGTGTTGGGTTTGCACCAACCAAACGATAGTATTGTTGCAGCATTTTTGATCCCGGAACCCGGAACTTCACCCCTGACAGATCAGATGGGCTCATCACCGCGCCAGCACCGCCTTTTCGAACCGCTACGACGCGTGGATCGATGTTGACATAAAACAGCGCCTTGAAGCCTGCAGCCTCTACTTTGGGGTGGACCTCAGACTTCCAGTGATCAGAGTTTACAAGGTTAGTGAAACGCTGGTTGGAACCACACAGGTAGGGCATGTTGATCAGGTCAACGGTTGATGCAAATGGGGCAAAATTCGACAGTGAATGTTGTGCGGCCTGAATGGTGCCACCTTGCACTTTTTGTACCAACGCTCCACCAGCGCCTAGCTGCCCACCTGGGGCCATTTTGACATAGACTTTGCCATTGGTTGCGTTTTGGATATTCTCCTTGAGGTCTAGCTGCATGATTGGATAGCTGCGAGATGCGCCCAGCACATAAGCTGTGGCCAACGTCATGATGTGGTCTGCGGCCTTTTCGCGCTCGCGCTCTTCTTTGTTGGTCTGGGCAACGGCTTCTGTGGACCAGAGGGTACCAGCGGCCCCGGCAACTAACGCGGCCGTAAAGCTGCCAGTTCCGGCCAGTTTTAGAAAGTTTCGGCGCTCGGCCGAGGCAAGTTCTTTGTGGTTCCGATCCATGTTTTCCTCCGGTTGGACAGTTTAGCGCTGCTGCTTATTAGATTGTTTTTCAGCGGCCTCTTTTTTCAAAATGGCCGCCACGAATATGATCGAGGCGGCAAGCAAGATTAGCATTTCGGATACATCCCCTAGGAAACCTCCCATTCCCATTGATCCAAGGATCACATTGGATCCGAAGATGGCAAACAGCAGTAAAGCAAGAGCCAGAAGCATTTGTTTCTCCAGTTTGACGGTTATAAGTCCGATTCGCTCGATCAATGTAAGCGCTTACATGGAATTCATGCAAGCGTTTACATTCATTCCCTGGAAATAGGCCGTTCATCTCGGAAATGAAGTGCAACGATCTGGGAAACAGGATAAAGAATCTTGTGATGACGACAGACGAAGCAAACAATGACCGAACCCCGACGCTGGCTGATGTTGCGCGTCTTGCAAAAGTGTCGACTGCAACAGTGTCGCGCTGCTTGAACTCGCCGGACCAGGTAATCGAAAAAACCCGGACCAAAGTTTTGGCGGCGGTGCGTGAGCTGGGTTACGCCCCAAATTTCAACGCCCGCGCCCTGGCAGCGAAGCACACCAATACAATTGGTGCAATTATTCCTACCATGGAGAATGCAATCTTCGCACGTGCCTTGCAGGCGTTTCAGGAGGAGTTGGGTGGTAGTGGAGTTACCTTGCTGGTCGCGTCCTCTTCGTACCGGGCCGATCTTGAAGAAGAACAGATCCGTACTCTGGTATCGCGTGGAGCAGACGGAATTCTACTGATCGGTTATCACCGAGACCCAAAGATTTATGAATTTCTACAACGTCAGGGCGTCCCAATTGTTGTTGCCTGGGTTTTCGATCCGCAAGCAGATGTCCCAACGGTTGGCTTCGATAATTTCACGGCAATGAAGGCATTGGCGGATCAGGTGATCAGCATGGGGCATCGCCGAATTGCTACGATCACGGCCAATCCCGAATACAATGACAGGGCTAGTGAACGTCTGAGGGGCATTCGAGCTGCGATGTCAGAAGCGGGAATTTCTGCTACTGACCTGTCTATAGTCGAGTCTGCATATGGGATAGACGAGGGCGGCAAGGCGCTGGAGCAGATCCTAGCTCAGACGGTTCGACCTTCTGTGGTAATGTGTGGCAACGATGTTCTGGCCGTCGGGGCAATCGCCAGAGCAAAAGAGCTGGGCCTGAGAGTTCCTGAGGACATTTCCGTGACTGGATTTGATGACATCGAGATCGCAAAGATCTCGTCACCGCCACTCACAACCGTCCACGTGCCGCACCGGCGCATGGGCAAGGAGGCCGCCAGGATGCTTATCAATTTGGTCAACGCCACAAAGGACCAAAAGAACACTTTAATTGAAACATCCCTGAAAATTCGGTCGTCACTGTCCAAACGTTGAACAGTATTAAGTGCTGAGAATCCGATAAAGACGTGTGCATGAATGACCGCTTACACGTTTGGCTACCCACCATCTTGCACCTGACGCGAAGAACCTCTTCTCACCCTTGTTGCTGCTTTACGGCATTGAATGGGACGCGAGAAACATGACGCTTTGGGCGGGTTCCGGACCTTCGCTGCGGTCAACTCCAACGGCAGCTATGCGCGAATGTTGTTGAAAAACTCTTGTTGATTTGAGGGTATATGACTGATTCAATTTCCTTATTGGCGTGGGGGGATTGGTGGCGATGTTAGGACCAA
>NZ_QHLQ01000045.1 GCF_011813015.1 Parasedimentitalea denitrificans
AGACAAGCTTGTATCGCGGCATCATTATAAGACTGCTGACGTCCCCTCTTGCCAGATGGCGTCGCGTCCCATGCCATCTCTGCATCAAACCAGATCGCCAGCGAACCGCGCTGTTTTAGGGCTAGGTTGTAGTCTGACCAGTTCCTGGTCTTGTAAGTCGTCGGTGTCCACCTGCTCATGAACCCCAACTATCACGCTGGATTCATACAGTGAATCCCATTAACCGATTTGTGCAACAAAGCCCGGCAGACAGCTGCGATCGGTACACCGAATTTCATTCAGACGGTCATGTCTGTCGCCCATGAAGCGTGTGGTGTCGACTTTGTGTCGCTGTTTTGTCAGGGCGACCTGGACACGCCGCTGTTGATTGGCTCAGAACCGGGCGGCCCGCGCCGCAGAAGGCTATCGGAGAAACTGTGATAAAGATGAGAATGCAGCAATTTTGTCAGGCTCGCACGGCAAGAGAATCTGCGAAATTATTAGGCCTGTCGGAAACGACCATCATAACACACCGGAAAAAGGCCTATAAGCGTATGAATGTTAAGTCGTTGCGACAACTCATGGGCAGTCATTGACATGATCCGTCTTGGTTAGATCGAACGCCTTTCCGGCATAAGTTGAGGGCAGCCACATCTCTCTGCCCCCCGGATCATCCAACAACCAGTTTATCGTTGGCTCAAGCCTGATCAACCGTCATCACTCGGCGTAATCCCGATTTGGCGAAGCGCCTCTGAGAGCTGTTCCAATACCTTGCCACGGCGAGAGTTGGGCCGCTGCACAATTCCCAGCCCCCGATGGATCGGAGTTGTACCAAACGGGAACCAGTCAAGCGACGCAGTTTGGGACCCTCGCAGCGTTGCATAGGGCACGATGGCAAAACCCAGACCAGCCTGAACACATCCAAACACTGCTGACATCGTGTTCACCGATACAATCTGGCGAACCGAAAGACCAAGACGAGCGATTTCAGTATCAATCTGACGGGCAAGAGGCACCTGAACTCCGTACCTGATGAAAGGCACCTCTCGAACCAGCTTATCCAACCTCTTTTCGGTCACACCCGGAGGTGTCAGCACCACCAACGGCTCTGAAAAAACCAGTGTCCATTGCAAGCCTGCTGGCACAGCAACGTTATCTGCGACCAAGGCCGCATCCAGTTGGCCGCTGACGACATCCGCCATCAAATCCTCGGACAAACCAACGCGCAGCCTGTAGCTTAGGTCAGGATAGAACTCTTTGAGGCGTGCCAGAGCATGAGGCAGGATGTACGCGCCGAAGGTTCGCAAGGTTCCCAGTGCCAGTGTGCCGCCCACATCACCATCTCTCACGGTCGCTTTGGTTTCGGCCACGATCCGCAGAATAGATTCTGCAGCTGACTGCAACTCGCGCCCCTTGGTGGTAAGCGCAGGTGGTCGGCGGGAGCGATCAAAAAGTGCGTTGCCAAAGTCCTGCTCCAAAGCAGAGATCTGTTGGCTGACCGCCGAGGCGCTTAGGTTCACCTCTTTTGCCGCAGCCGCAAACCCACCGCGTTGAATGATTGCAAGGAATGTCTCGAGCTGTCGTGTGTCCATGGAATCAAGTTTAGCAATTCTGAATTTAAACTCAAGATCTTTCCGCTTTGTCAGTGAAAAACTGGCGTTACGCTCAGGAATAACAAAAATCTGTCGGAAGATAATGCCGACAAACTCAGGGAGACTTCTCATGAAAGTTTTTTCGGGCTTCGCGGCCCTACTCACCGCTGCCGTACTGGCAGCCCCCAGCGTTGCGCAGGATTATCCCGAGCGCGCTGTAGAATTCATTGTTCCATGGTCACCCGGTGGCGGCTCTGACACCCTGATGCGCCTTGTGTCGGCCAATATCGAGCCTCATCTTGGTGTCGAAATGCCGATCATCAATATGCCGGGTGTCGGCGGTACAGTTGGGCTGCGCGAAGCATCCCGGCGAACGGCTGATGGCTATACGATTTCGCAGGTCCACGAAGGCCTTTTGATGGCGACCCTGATCGGCTTGACCGAGCTCACTTGGGATAGTTTTGAACCGATCGCCCTGATGACGGCATCTCCACAATTCTTGATCGCCCAGCCAACCGAAAACTACGCCAATTTCGAAGAATTCGTCGAATATGCCAAAGCCCACCCGAACGAGTTGACCATGGGTGTCACGCTTGGTGGGCTGCCGCACCTTTTTGCGGCGATGATCGAACAGGCCTATGATCTGCAGTTCAAATACGTGGGCTATGAGGGAACGGGCGAACGTGTGCGCGCCATTGTTGGTGGCAATCTGGATGTTGCCATTGGGGATGTGGCATCCTCAATCGAATTCTCCAAAAATGGGGATCTCGTGTTCTTGGCCGCAGGATCGGGAGACCGCCACCCCGCACTTCCCGGTGTTCCGACATTCCGCGAACAGGGCCAAGACCTACTGTTGACAGTGACGCGTGGGATCGTAATGCCCAAGGGGACACCCGCTGCGGAGCGCGACGCCATGGAAGCGGCCTTGCAAAAACTATCGCAAGACGCGACCTACGTCGAGCAAACCAACAATGTAGGCTCGCAGGTCACCTTTATGGGACAGGATGAATACCGCAGCTATTTGTCCAACCTGAATGACACCGTGAAATCCTTGGCAGCGGTCATTATTCAGTGAGCACTTCTGACGAAAACCACAGCTTGGAAGCGGGCGAAATTGCCCGCTTCCTCAGCTACGTTGCCATTCTGGCGGCTTCGGTTGCCCTGTATCTTTCAGCTGAACATATCCCAAGTTCGCGGTTTGAAGTGCTTGGTGCTGCTGCCTTTCCTAAGTTCGTATTTGCCGCGATTATTCTGATCGCAATCATCGCGATCATCGATAGCCTGCGCAAAATTTCCCGCACTGCATGGGGACAGTTTGGTGGTGAAGTGCTAAATTGGCTAAGGCTGCGCTACCTTGTCATCATCTGCTTTGTTGTCTTTGCAGCTTATCTTCTGCTCGTGCCCATTCTTGGCTTTTCGATTGCTAGTTTCGCATTCGTGTTCGGTTTGCAGTTGATCTTGATGCCACGCACACCTTTGACACTGCTGATCGCAGTGCTGGTGGCGCTCGCCTTCTCATTCGGGCTGAATGCTTTGTTTGCCGAGTTTTTCAACGTCTTCCTGCCACGTGGAGATTTTTTGAATGGATGATATTCTGACAGCGCTTGCGCAGATATTTGCGGTTAGCACATTGCTCTACATGCTGGTGGGGTCTGTCGCTGGTATTATTGCAGCCGCCATTCCCGGCTTCACGGTCACCATGGCCATTGTACTGACATTGCCCCTGACCTTTACCATGGAACCCCTGCAGGGTGTTGCAGTCATGTTATCGGTCTATGTCGGAGGGCTGACCGGCGGTCTGATCTCTGCGGCTTTGCTGGGCATTCCCGGCACACCCTCATCGGTTGCTACCACTTTTGACGCCTTTCCAATGGCGCGCAAAGGTGATCCGGGCCGCGCCTTGTCGCTCGGGGTTTGGGCTTCGTTTTTTGGCACACTAATCTCGACGCTGTTTTTGGTGGTTGCCGCCCCGCCGCTGGCTATATTCGCGGTAAAGCTCGGCCCTTGGGAATATTTCTCTCTAATCGTGTTCGCCCTGACAATCGTGGCCAGCCTGGTCGGCGATTCAGTGATCCGTGGGCTGTTGGCTGGGCTGATCGGACTGGCGATTTCAACGGTTGGTGCCGACCCTATTCTTGGCCGTCCAAGGTTCGACTTTGGGATCGAGATGCTGGAAACCGGCTTGCCTTTCCTAGTGGTGCTGATCGGAATTTTCGCGATCTCTCAACTGCTGAGCGAAGTCGAGAACGCTCGAACCGTTCGCTCAGGAGCGAAATTGGTGACCGATGCTATCGACTTCAAGACTTGGAAAGTCATGAAAGAGGTTCTGATGAGCCCTGTAAACCTGATCCGTTCGTCGGTTGTCGGTGTGCTCATTGGTGCGCTACCCGGCGCGGGAGGATCCATTTCAAACTTGGTGGCCTACGATCAGGCCAAACGTGCCTCAAAGACGCCAGAAGTGTTTGGAACCGGAACGCCAGACGGCGTTATTGCGTCAGAAGCTGGAAACTCAGCCACCGCAGGTGGAGGACTTATTCCATTGATTGGTTTGGGTATTCCCGGATCAGCTGTGGATGCAATCCTGATGGCGTCTCTTATGGTGCATGGTATTTCCGTCGGTCCACGGCTGATCATTGATCACGGTGATCTGGTCTATGGTATGTTCATCGCTATGGCAGTGGCCTCGTTCATGATGCTGATTGTCTCGGTGCTTTCAATGCGCCT
The DNA here is from genome assembly GCF_011813015.1 of Parasedimentitalea denitrificans. Classification (GTDB taxonomy): domain Bacteria; phylum Pseudomonadota; class Alphaproteobacteria; order Rhodobacterales; family Rhodobacteraceae; genus Parasedimentitalea; species Parasedimentitalea denitrificans. The sequence continues at coordinate 4,296 of NZ_QHLQ01000045.1, forward strand.
CTTCCTGCGGGTCGCCGAAGTTCCCAAATGGCTGATTGTTCCCACCGTGTTGACCTGCTGTGTTGTCGGCTCATTTGCGCTCAACAACCGAGTGACGGACCTCTACCTACTGGGCGCTGTCGGTTTGGTGGGGTATGCGATGCGTACATTGGGGTATTCTCTGGCCCCACTTGTGCTTGGGGTCATCCTTGGTCCAATTGCAGAAACCAACCTGCGTCGCGCGTTGATGACAGACAGCGATCCGACACAGTTTCTGACTCGCCCTATCAGCCTGATTTTCCTTATTGCTGCAGTGTTGTCCATTGCTTGGGCCATCCGCAGCCATCTCAAAACTAACAAAATGAATGGGGTTAAAGATGCACATGCGTCATGATCCGGTCTATCCATCGCGCCGGTCACCTATCCTTGCCGACAATGTCGTCGCCACCTCTCAACCTCTGGCAGCGCAGGCTGGTTTGACCATCCTGCAACAAGGCGGAAACGCGGTAGATGCAGCCATTGCAACCGCAGCCGCCTTAACCGTGGTCGAACCGTCCGGCAACGGGTTGGGTTCGGATGCGTTTTGCATACTTTGGGATGGCAAAGAACTGCACGGCCTAAATGCTTCGGGTCGTTCGCCAGCCGCGTGGGACCGTGCCCGTTTCCCGGACGGGATGCCATACTATGGCGTTGACAGCGTCACCGTGCCGGGAGCCATCAGCGCCTGGGTCACGCTGTCCGAGCGCTTTGGCAATCTGGAACTGGCCACCACGCTTGCCCCGGCCATACGATATGCCGAGGATGGTTTCATTGTCTCGCCGGTGATTGCCAAGCTTTGGGCCAATGCGGCCGAAACCCTTGCAGACCAGCCAGGGTTTGCGGAAACGTTTCTGCCCGGTGGTCGCGCGCCCCGTGCCGGGGAAAGGTTCCGCAATCCTGGTGCCGCCGAAACATTACGCGAAATCGGCAGAACTCGGGGCGAGGCCTTTTACAAAGGGGCAGTGGCCCAAAAAATCGTCGACTTCATTCAGACCAACGGCGGGGCAATGACGCTCGAGGATCTATCCTTACATCAGCCCGATTGGTGCGGCACAATTAACACCGGTTTTGATGACGTGGACCTGCATGAGATACCTCCAAACGGTCAGGGCATCGCCGCCTTGATGGCGCTTGGAATACTAGATCATACCGACATTCGTAATTACGGGCCGGACGATATTTTTGCCGTTCATTTGCAGATTGAGGCTATCAAACTGGCTTATCGAGATCTGCATGCCTTTGTGGCGGACAGAGACAACATGACAGAGGTCAACGAAGAGGCGTTGCTCGACCCCGACTACCTCAAATCCCGTGCGGCGCTAATCGATACCACAGCTGCCATCGACCACGGTGTCGGGGCACCCAAAAGGGGCGGAACGGTTCTGCTGAATACCGGTGATGCCTCTGGAATGATGGTCAGCTTTATCCAATCCAATTACGCCGGGTTTGGCTCGGGTGTAGTGGTGCCGGGCACTGGAGTTTCGCTGCAGAACCGTGGTGCGGGATTCAACACGATCCATGGGCATCCCAATTGCGTTGCAGGTAACAAGCGGCCAATGCACACAATCATTCCTGGTTTTGCCATGAAGAATGGCCAGCCATTGATGGCGTTTGGCATGATGGGGGGACCGATTCAGGCGCAGGGTCATGTGCAGCTTTTGCTGCGCACCCAGCTTTGGGGCCAGGACGTGCAAACCGCTGCCTGTGCACCACGCTGGCGCATGATTGACGGGCTTGAAGTAGCATGTGAACCCACTATGCCGCGCGACACGCTCGATGGGTTAGCGGCTCTGGGGCACAAAATAACAGTCGAAAGCCCCGATAATGCGTTTGGTTTTGGGGGGGCACAACTGGTTCACCGTTTACCCGATGGCGGGTACATTGCTGGATCGGATCCCCGCAAAGACGGACAAGCCGTCGGCTTCTAACGTCACGCAGGACAACTTGTTTGCATTTCACAAAAATCAATCGCGCGGGCTCAGGTCCGCGTGACATGCATCGCACTGGTTTCCGCTGGTGTAGAATTTGAAAGGAGAGCAGCGAATGCTCGACGCTGTGAACTGGGCAGTGCTGCTGCCAATCTTTTTGTCAGTAGGCGCTGTGGCTGGCATTCTGGCCGGTCTTTTAGGGGTCGGAGGCGGTATCGTCATTGTGCCGGCGCTCTATTGGCTGACCGAGATTGGTTTTTTGGACGTGGACCAATCTGTAGCCATGCATTTTGCGGTTGCCACATCTCTGGCCACGATTATTCCAACGTCCATATCCTCAGCGCGTGCACACCACAGGAAAGGGTCAATCGACCTGAACATGTTCCGCGCTTGGGCACCCTATATTGTGCTGGGTGCATTGATTGGTGGGGGGCTGGCCACGCAATTCGATGCGACTGTCCTGACCGGAATTTTCGGCGTAGTTGCCATGTTGGTGGTTCTGAACATGTTGAACCCCAGACCTTTCACACTTGCCGACGCACCGCCTGCGGGACTGCTTGCTAAGGCGGCAATTGCAACCCCGATTGGTGCATTTTCGGCCATGATGGGGATCGGCGGTGGAACCCTGTCCGTGCCCACCCTGACATTATTGTCTTATCCGGTTCATCGCGCCGTCGGCACAGCCGCCTTGTTCGGTCTGATGATCGCAATGCCCGGTGTACTTGGCTATGCTCTGGCCGGGCAGGAAATCGCCGGACTTTTGCCCGGATCAGTCGGCTACATCAATCTGCCCTCTGCCCTCATGATCTCGATTGCGACCTTCCTGTGCGCCCCGATCGGTGTGCGGATCGCCCATAGCCTGAATCCGAAACGTCTGCGGATGGCCTTTGCGGTTTTCCTTGCCATCAGCGCCATCAAAATGCTGTCCAAAAGCTTCATTCCGTGACCGGATTTCGAATAACATCTAGTGGCAAGATCGCGACGGACCAGCCAGGGCTGAACGAATCCTGTAGATATGCCGTTACTCGCGGGACATTTCCTTTAACCTCCCAGATTTGGGAAGAAGGAGATGTTCATGAACAAGGATCAACGCGAGATTCAACGTAAGCTGCGGATACTGCGATACGCAGACGAGATTGGTCATGTTGCTAAAGCCTGCCGTTATTTCGGGATCGGGCGATCCAGCTTTTACCGATGG
>NZ_QHLQ01000046.1 GCF_011813015.1 Parasedimentitalea denitrificans
TTGGTCCTAACATCGCCACCAATCCCCCCACGCCAATAAGGAAATTGAATCAGTCATATACCCTCAAATCAACAAGAGTTTTTCAACAACATTGGCTAGGAGCGGCCTTTTGAAACCAAGCAGGTGAACAGCGGCATTGAATCCGGCGCAATCGTCAGCAGCGTGGACAAAGTCCGCTCGGCCTAAAGGGCTTTCATTGCTACCAACAGTTATACTGCCGCGCCTAATGCGGGGTTTCTCTGCACTCTCCTTCATCGTCAGCTAGGGTGGCTGAGCAGATGACCTGCGGGCGTTGGCGGTGGTGACTTGAGTCTGGCGCGGCCTACGGCATATTAGCAAATGCTAATTTATCACATGATCAGTTATCATTTGCAAATTTAGTTCATCCTCAAGCAAACGAGAGATAAGGACATGAATGCCTTTAACAAGACCAGCTTGAAAGCATCCGACCTGATCGAGGTTGTTTATTTCCGCAAGGGCTTGATCCCTCAGACCTTCACCTGTGGCTGCTGCGGAGATGAGACAGCCCAAGACGACCACATGAGCGGCCACTTCACCAAGGCCCACACTAAAAGCGGTAGTCGCGGCTCATGGCTACAACACCGGATCGCATACAGCCATGACCGTGACTTGTTCAACCAGGAATACGAGCGTCGTGAAAGTGATGTTGGTGGTGTGGACAACATTAACTCTCGTCAGGTTCTCTCTGATATCACCGAAGAAATCGGAGCTTCCGCCAAAGAGGCTCGCGGCGTCATGCTCGACTATTGGAACGTGATTGAGGTCGGTTGATGCGTAGCAACGATCTCATCCGCTGTGTTTGGACCGGACAGACTCTAGCGCCGGATGGCAGCTACACCATACACCAGTTGAACGACCGGCTGGGCGTTGGCGAGATCGTGAATGTCGATCTGGACCCAGAACGCCCCGCCAAGAGCCACAAACACCAGTTCGCCTTTGTTCGGACTGCCTGGCAGAACCTGCCTGAGCACCTGAAAGACGCCCCATATGCCAAGAGCGCCGAGACCCTTCGCAATCATGCATTAATCATAAACGGGTACTGCGCCACTGAAATGAAGGCCATCGACTGCGAACGTCGCGCCGAACGCGTTGCTGGATCAATGTCCCGCTTGGCCATTCGCATAAGCAGATATGCCGTCACCAATATCGAAGGCTCGGTGGCCTACTGCCACCCGCCACATAGTCAGAACCAGAGGTCGATGGGCGCAAGAGCGCTTCAGGCAAGTAAGCAAACAGTCGTGGAATGGATGTCGGATCTGATCGGTGTCACGCCTGACCAGTTGGCCAATACCGGCAAGAAAAAAATCGCATGACTCGCCGTTCTTGGACAATCCGCGACCGGCTAGCCCTCTTCGAGGCGCACAAAGGATTCTGCCCTAACTGCAGTGAAAAATCGACGGCACCAGAGAACGCTGGGATGTCGAGCACATGGTTCCCATTGCTCTTGGGTTGCGATGACGATGAGGACAACGCACCTACAAGGCGCAGATCGCCAAGGCAAACCTCGTGCGGGCCAAGCACAACGGTGTAAGCAACACAAACGATAGCTTTCACGGCAGCAAAAATCCAAGTGGAAAAGGAAGATAAGCGGCGAAGTTGTTCTTCGCTGAAACTCAACAGATACCCCGCCCTGACCTCTAACGTGAGTGACCTGGGGCGGGAGAAAGGAACCTAGGAGGTGTTATGAAAAACAAGCCTTCAGACCTGACCAACCATCTATTTGTACAAATGGAACGCCTTGGTGTAGAAGGCTTGCCCGCAGAGCAAATTGACAATGAAGTGATGCGCACAGAGGCGATTGTATCAGTTTCAGACCAGATCATTGGCAATGCTCACCTTCAGCTTAAGGCCTCCAAGTTGTTCGCGGACCATGGCGCCGCTGTTGTTCCCCATCTGCCGATGATCGGGAGTGCTACAAGATGAAGGGGAAACCAATCAATTACAGCGCACAAGAGCTTGCTTGGGTTGAGAAAAACAAAACGCACAACGGCCCGCTGCTCACGCCAAACTTTGCGCTAAATTCAAACGCGATGGCGTAAAGCTCAGCAACTATGCTTCCCTCTGCAAACGCAACGGTTGGCTGACAGGGCGTACCGGCCAGTACAATCCAGGTCATGCGCCCGCGAACGAGGGTAAGAGGATGCCTTTCTACGCCAACTGCGCTCACCTCAGTTAAAAAAGAGCAACGGCCCCATACCTTCAAGAGCCCAAGCCATGAGATGGTTTGTCCAAAGGACGGTTAGGTCTACCTGATCAACGTTGAAAAACTTCACACTGGTGCTGATACCCGGCGTGTTCTGAAGCACAAATGGCTTTGGGAGCAGGCAAATGACCCGATACCGGAGAGTAAGTGTCTGAAGTGCTTGGACGGTAACAAAACCAATACTGACCTGCCCAACTGGGAACTAATCCCACGCGCCTTTTAGCCACGTTTGGATGGTCGGTTTGGCCGAGGAAATAAAGACGCCGATACGGAGCTGAAACCAGTAATCATGGTGGTTTCAAAGCTCGAGCACAAAGCGCGTGAGGCCAAGTTACGACCCTCCTCAAGATCAAAGGTCTGTACCTGCTGGCCACGCTTGTTTTCGTCGTCTCCTGGGTGAGAGAACGGCCACATGCGCTGGAAGTGGAATACCTGGACAACTTTGCCGAAGCGCATGATATCGCATCAAAAATGATGAGTGCGCGCAAGTCCAAAAGGGAGGTCAACTAAATGCTTGTAAACCTCTGGACTATCGGCAAAGTGGCGTCTCACCTCGGTTTTTACCAGGACGCTCTGCTTGCAAAAGCGTCGGAATACAATTTGGCAATCAAATGTGGTAGTCGCTCTAAAATTAGAGACGATGAAATTGAAAAGTCGGTGGATGTATGCCGCGTAGACCCAAAGGCGCCCAGCTCTACGAGAGCAAGAGAACAAACCGTCCCTCAGCCTACGTCATCTAAGACCAAGGAGGGATTGAGATCTGGACCGGCACGAGCTGCCGCAGCGAAACTGAAGCGCAGCACTCCGAGTGCATCAAAAGGAAATTCCGGCCAAGTGATCCCGTTACAGCGAGCGAAATAACGGTTGGCCGCATCCTGGCGATCTACGCCGAAATGTTACAAGCCGATCTTAACCAATGCGCACGAGAGGGCTACTTCCTAGGAGCCCCCCTTGTCTCACTTCCTGACAAGCTACAAACCAAAGAGCGGTGGCTAACCAGAGATCAAGCTAAAGCATTACTATGGGCGGCCCGCTCACTTTGCATTGACGGTCGGCAACAGCTCCAGCGATTCATCATTACCAGTCTGTACACCGGCACTCGCAAGACTGCGACACTTGCCCTGGCGATTGACCAGCCAAGCTCACACGCAGGTTGGACCGACACAGAGGGCGGTGTCACTTACCGAATGGGTGACGGTGAGGCGGTCACCAATAAACGGCGCTCGGTTGCTCGTTGCCCTGCCCGCCTACTTGAACACGTCAGCAGATGGAAAAGACTCGGCGCAAACTAAGTCTGTGAAAACCACGCGGGACAGCGGGTGAAGGAGGTAAAGAAAGGCTGGGCGAACGCGCTAAGCATTGCAACCGAAGCGATCGATATGTGCGCAGGCGTAATCCCTCACATCCTGAAGCACACCGCGATCACCTGGGCTATGCAGAATGGCGCAAGCAGGGAAGATGCAGCCTCACTCTTCTCAGCAACAATTCAGACGTTTGAGACGACTTACTGGCATCATCCGACCTACTTCCAAAGAAGCGTGGTGGACGCGATTGATAACCGCCGCAACGTGAGGTGATTGCACGGCGGGGAACAAATAGGGGGTCGCCCTTTTTTTCGCCCCCCTTTGAGTGGCTTCTTGGGATGAAAACAAGAATAAAACAGGTACAATAGGAAAACACCTCCGTTTAGAATCGCCCTCCGAAGGCTGAGGCCAGAGGTTCGAAACCTCTCAGGTGCACCAAAAAATTCAAAAACTTAGCTGGAACCGCTTAATTCGAGTTTCTGTTACTCACAACAAAATGTCTACGCTATGTGCCAAAATCAGTGCCCTACTTTTGGTGCTCAATTCTTGGTTTGTCGATCTCTCATTACGCACAAGTCCTAACATCCGACTGTTCATCTCTGGCTGCATCAGCAACCTATTCTGCACCGCCCTGTCAAGGGTAACCAACCATTCACGGATAGCATGCTAAGGCTTCTGATTACGTTGAACTAATTCACCACCCCGGAACTGCAGATCAGATTCCTAGAGAGCCCTGAGATGCGGTCCGGTGGTTTTGGCCAAAGTTCGTAAGTTAGAACGCAAGTCCTCAGCCTCTGGGGCTTCGCGTAGATCATAGGGGATTTAAGGGAGCCAGCCTAGTATGGCGTCCTTATCGCAAGGGCCGAGATCACATTCAGACCATCTGGATATGAATGCAAAGCTCCCTCTTTAGACAATCGGAGAAAAGGATACAAATTAACGTGCTTTCAGGTCATGCCACGGATAAGACTCATGCCACCAAGTCAAAGAAATCGCCCCCTAGTTTCAGAACTATTTCATCCTGATCAGCTCCATCGACCAGAGCCCAGATGATTTGGCCCGACGGTTTGTAGATAACATATGCTTCATCGACGTCATTGGCACCGGCACCCTCTGTATTGCTAATATTGATCTGGAAATCATCCGCCGTGGCGCTGGCGCTACCAAACAGCAGAACGTCTCCATCAGCCGCTGAATAGTCCTGGATCCAGTCTGAGCCGTGCCCCTCAATACCTAGGTGAAAGAACTTATCCGCACCTTCGCCGCCGTTGATACGGTCGTATCCATAACCGCCGTTGATAAAATCATTTCCTTTCCCCCCGGTGAGCAAATCTGACAACGAGCCTCCTGTGAGCACATCATTTCCATCCATGCCGTTCAATTCATCAGCTCCAAAGCCGCCATTCAACGTGTCATGTCCCTCTTGCCCATACGCCAGGTCATTGCCGCCACTTAGGTTAAGCTCGTCATTTCCGCTGCCGCCGGTCATCACGTCGCGATGGTTCCCACCATTCAGGGTGTCATTTCCTGCATCGCCATGCAGCTTATTGTGACCCTCGTTCCCAATCAGAAGATCATCATCATCCCCCCCAAAGATCGTGTCCGCACCTTCACCACCGATAATCGTGTCTGACCCTTGTTGGCCATACAGCCTATCACTTCCGGAACCACCATGGATTTCATCATCTCCCCCCCAGCCATTAACGGTATCAGCGCCAGCGTCGGCCTCAATGGTGTCATTGCCACGGTTGCCAATTATTTGATCGTCACCAAGCCCCCCAATGATCCAATCGTCTCCAGCGCCGGCGTCAATACTGTCGTTCCCGATGCTTCCAGTAATTGAGTCATTTTCAGTACTACCAACAATACTGACGCCCTCCTCAGTTTCATCAGATGGAGGATCGTCCGTAGTTCCATCCCTTGGGATCTCATGGTGATAGGTGATTTGTATTATTTCAAATGGCTTCAATTGAAAACTTAGGGAAGTGCCGCCTCCGAGGTCACTCTCATCAAATAATGATATCTCTGCCTGCACGTCATGCTCGTTAAGGAAGTACTTATCCCCTTCAACCATGACGAAATCGGAATCAACGAACTGATTCAGTTGGTAATTGTAGTGACGACCATTCGACGTTTCAGCGTCGTATCCAACAAGTACGCCGTCAACTGCAACAAAACTATCGATGTAGCCACCAATGTCGAAAGAGATATCCGACACGGTTTCTGCCATAGAAGAAACATATAGAACCGTCTTCTGATCGCTTGAATATGCATTCAGGTTGAGCGCACCACCCAGCCCTTCGACGTTCATATCAACGACATGCGTTCCGCGTAATGACGAGCTCATCAAGTCGAACACAGCCCCTCCAATTGAGTTGACAACTATGCCTGACAGCGGATCGACAATGACCTCTCCGGAACCAGCAAGGTCATTGGACGTGTTGTGATGGGGCGGCCAAACATATGCAGCATCGACACCCATTGTTATCATATATTCAAATTGCTGGAGCAAAGTTGACGCCGCTCTCATCCCCAAAGCGTCGAGATTTCGAGACGTGACGTTCCACTCAGTAATATGAAGGTCCAACGACCTCCCAAGCTCTTCTTCCCAAACATCCAGTTTATCTGGAATAAAATTCATCTCATGTGCTGCGCCTGAAAAACTCACGGGTTCATCGTTGAAGTAGTAATGCTCAACAACAACATCAATTGCTTCACGGGCGGCGTCGGACAGTTGTTCAATTATCTCCTGATTTGCTAGTGTTACCCTATTCCCCCAACTATCAGTTCCTGCCGGATAGCTAGTTGAACTCCCAGATGGATTTGCCATTTGAATTAGAACTTCAGGAACGTAATCCAAACCCGATGCACCGTCTTCAATTGCTAATATTGTTTCATTTGCAACTGCGCCATACTCGGCTTCACTTTGGCTTTGCCAGTATTCGTTTCCAATTTCAAAACCGGATATAACATCGCCATACTGGCTAAGAGCCAACCTAACAAATTCCGAAATTACCTCTGCACCTGGATAGCTTTCAAAAGTCGGTGTCACGAGTAGAACCTTAAAGCCTCCATCTCTTGCCCACTCCAGAAATGAAATAAGCCCAGCTTGCAGAGCTCCTTCTTCCAACATACCATCCGCATAAACCGTATCCGGTTGACCTGCGGGATATCTCAATCCTCCAATTCCCAAATTTTCGACTGCATCATGAAAATCCGAGGTCGGCACACCCGATACGGTATTTACTGTTGATATTATATTACCAGAAAAGTGAGCTGCCTGTATCTCGTCGGTCGTTTCGACACTAGATTGGTAGACTATATTTAACACAGACATTTTGACACCGCTCATAAAGGATCACCTCTCGAGCGGTACCCGTTTAGATGCAGCGGCCCTAATGAATGAGTACGCAAATTTTAATCACATCTTCCGAAAAGTTTAGGTGAAACGAACGGCCATTACGAAACCTACTACTTGGTTAACTCAACCACTTATTTGAGAACAATTGGAGGAAAGGTTAGGTATAGTTTCCGAAACCGGCACAAGCTATTACGCTTTGATTTAGATCGCAAATCTCATAAAACTAAGAACCTCTTAATTCGCAAACTCATAAGCAGTCGAAGCCTTTGGTCTGTTTTTCAGTCTATTTTTCTAAAAGTTTCCGGAAAATTAGATTTAAATAAACCGCATTTTAGAAACTCGACTCTTGCACGGCTTTGTTGCACAAATAAGGTTGAGGTCGGACCTCCCCTGACACCGGACGGATTTAGCCTATCGCCTCTGTCTTGGGGATGCCAAGTGCAGTAAAGCCGTTGAGGATCGCGGCTC
>NZ_QHLQ01000047.1 GCF_011813015.1 Parasedimentitalea denitrificans
TAGAACCCCCCTTACCGGCGGCGCTGAGGCGCTGCTAGAGACGCTCCGGAGAGACGGAGGGACGCCTCGGAGAGACGGGGGATTGAAGATTAGGATTGGCGGGCGCGCTGAGAGATTGGCGCATCTGTTTGATTTTTGTCTTCGCGCTCTTTGAAAATTTATATATCTGAAGAGATATGTGGGCGGTTTGGTTCATTCGATGGATCAACCTGTGCATATATCAACGCTGGTAGGGGTTCGCCCCGATGACCAGTGTCAGCTTCACTGTTTGGACGGCTTTTGTTTCTTTTGAAACTGAAGCACAGCCAAACGGTTAAACTGTCCCATTTGAACGATGGGACGATATGTGCAGAGGTTCGACGTCAAGGATAGCATTGCAAGATGCTTTCAACTTGAGAGTTTGATCCTGGCTCAGAACGAACGCTGGCGGCAGGCCTAACACATGCAAGTCGAGCGCACCCCTTCGGGGGCGAGCGGCGGACGGGTTAGTAACGCGTGGGAATGTACCCTTCTCTACGGAATAGCCTCGGGAAACTGAGAGTAATACCGTATACGCCCTTCGGGGGAAAGATTTATCGGAGAAGGATCAGCCCGCGTAAGATTAGATAGTTGGTGGGGTAATGGCCTACCAAGTCTACGATCTTTAGCTGGTTTTAGAGGATGATCAGCAACACTGGGACTGAGACACGGCCCAGACTCCTACGGGAGGCAGCAGTGGGGAATCTTGGACAATGGGCGCAAGCCTGATCCAGCCATGCCGCGTGTGTGATGAAGGCCTTAGGGTCGTAAAGCACTTTCGCTAGAGATGATAATGACAGTATCTAGTAAAGAAGTCCCGGCTAACTCCGTGCCAGCAGCCGCGGTAATACGGAGGGGACTAGCGTTGTTCGGAATTACTGGGCGTAAAGCGTACGTAGGCGGATCAGAAAGTATGGGGTGAAATCCCAGGGCTCAACCCTGGAACTGCCTCATAAACTCCTGGTCTAGAGTTCGAGAGAGGTGAGTGGAATTCCGAGTGTAGAGGTGAAATTCGTAGATATTCGGAGGAACACCAGTGGCGAAGGCGGCTCACTGGCTCGATACTGACGCTGAGGTACGAAAGTGTGGGGAGCAAACAGGATTAGATACCCTGGTAGTCCACACCGTAAACGATGAATGCCAGTCGTCGGATAGCATGCTATTCGGTGACACACCTAACGGATTAAGCATTCCGCCTGGGGAGTACGGTCGCAAGATTAAAACTCAAAGGAATTGACGGGGGCCCGCACAAGCGGTGGAGCATGTGGTTTAATTCGAAGCAACGCGCAGAACCTTACCAACCCTTGACATCCTAGGACAACCTGAGAGATCAGGCCTTCCTTCGGGACCTAGTGACAGGTGCTGCATGGCTGTCGTCAGCTCGTGTCGTGAGATGTTCGGTTAAGTCCGGCAACGAGCGCAACCCACATCCTTAGTTGCCAGCAGTTCGGCTGGGCACTCTAGGGAAACTGCCCGTGATAAGCGGGAGGAAGGTGTGGATGACGTCAAGTCCTCATGGCCCTTACGGGTTGGGCTACACACGTGCTACAATGGCAGTGACAATGGGTTAATCCCAAAAAACTGTCTCAGTTCGGATTGGGGTCTGCAACTCGACCCCATGAAGTCGGAATCGCTAGTAATCGCGTAACAGCATGACGCGGTGAATACGTTCCCGGGCCTTGTACACACCGCCCGTCACACCATGGGAGTTGGGTCTACCCGAAGGCCGTGCGCCAACCTCTTCGGAGGGGGCAGCGGACCACGGTGGGTTCAGCGACTGGGGTGAAGTCGTAACAAGGTAGCCGTAGGGGAACCTGCGGCTGGATCACCTCCTTTCTAAGGATGATCCTAGTCAGATTAGCTTGCTAATCTCGTGGATCACTTAGCAGATCTCCTCTTCTCACGAAGAGGCACTCGAAATGAGTGAATGGTCATAAGAGACTTTAAGTCTCAATTCGGACCAGGCCGTCCTCATATCTCTTCAGTAACACGTGAGCCTACCGGTTCCGTGAACGTCGATTTTGCAGCAGCAAAATCAACTGGGTCGGTAGCTCAGGTGGTTAGAGCGCACGCCTGATAAGCGTGAGGTCGGAGGTTCAAGTCCTCCTCGACCCACCATCAACCCGCGAGGGTTATTGTGGGGCCTTAGCTCAGCTGGGAGAGCGCCTGATTTGCATTCAGGAGGTCAGGAGTTCGATCCTCCTAGGCTCCACCACTTACTTTGATTAGATCTTCAAGCATTCACTTCGAATGTTTGAACGTCCAATCGGACGTGGCTTCTTCGGAAGCTTTGACATCGTTTAGAGAGATACAATCAACAACCTGTTGGTCCCCCGAGTATGGGATGGACCTCAGACTGGTGCTCCTGGCAACAGGAGCAAGCCGATACGACATCTGTTTCCTCGGATGTTTATGGGTTTGCCGGGCTGAAACGACAGTGTTGTCCAAGTCAAGTAAACTAACCCGAACACGTCTTCAGCCACTTCCCGCACGGATAGTGGTTGCATACGGGACGTGTTCATATTGTTCGCATCATACGTGGTGCGAGCGGGAAAGTATGCTTTTGGTTCAGAATGAAGAGGGCGGTTTCTTACCAGCTTCCGCTCTTGTGTCAGACGCAAGTCTTTCTATTTCTGGATCAAATCAAGCGCGACAAGGGCGTTTGGTGAATGCCTTGGCAGTAAGAGGCGATGAAAGACGTGATACTCTGCGATAAGTCATGGGGAGCTGAGAATAAGCTTTGATCCATGAATTTCTGAATGGGGCAACCCACCTGATACTTTGTTATTGTTAGCCGCAAGGTTATCAATAATGAGGTAAACCAGGTATTTTTAACCTGAATACATAGGGTTAAAAAGGCAAACCCGGGGAACTGAAACATCTAAGTACCCGGAGGAAAGGAAATCAATTGATACTCCCCTAGTAGCGGCGAGCGAACGGGGACCAGCCGAGCCTTGAGTGTGAGAAGAACATGTTGGGAAGCATGGCCATAGCGGGTGATAGCCCCGTATTCGAAGCATGATAGGACGTATTAAGTAGGGCGGAACACGTGAAATTCTGTCTGAAGATCGGAGGACCACCTTCGAAGGCTAAGTACTCCTTACTGACCGATAGTGAACCAGTACCGTGAGGGAAAGGTGAAAAGCACCCCGACGAGGGGAGTGAAACAGTACCTGAAACCGAACGCCTACAATCAGTTGGAGGGTCCTTGCGACCTGACAGCGTACCTTTTGTATAATGGGTCATCGACTTGGTCTCACAAGCAAGCTTAAGCCGTTAGGTGTAGGCGCAGCGAAAGCGAGTCTTAATAGGGCGAATGAGTTTGTGGGATCAGACCCGAAACCGAGTGATCTAGGCATGGCCAGGTTGAAGGTGCAGTAACATGCACTGGAGGACCGAACCCACATCTGTTGAAAAAGATCGGGATGAGCTGTGCCTAGGGGTGAAAGGCCAATCAAACTCGGAGATAGCTGGTTCTCTGCGAAATCTATTTAGGTAGAGCGTCGTCCGAATACCCCGGGGGGTAGAGCACTGGATGGGCGATGGGGGCATACAGCCTTACTGACCCTAACCAAACTCCGAATACCCGGGAGTACTAGACGGCAGACACACTACGGATGCTAACGTCCGTAGTGAAGAGGGAAACAACCCTGACCTCCGGCTAAGGCCCCTAATTCATGGCTAAGTGGGAAAGCAGGTGGGACGACCAAAACAACCAGGAGGTTGGCTTAGAAGCAGCCATCCTTTAAAGATAGCGTAACAGCTCACTGGTCTAAATAAGTTGTCCTGCGGCGAAGATGTAACGGGGCTCAAGCCATGAGCCGAAGCCGAGGATGCACATAGTGCATGGTAGCAGAGCGTAGTGTGACATAGTTCCATGTCTCCTTACTTCCTTCGGGAAGATTGGAGACACGGAGCTTTCGATGAAGCCGGGGCGTGAGCCATCCGGTGGAGAGATCACTAGTGAGAATGATGACATGAGTAGCGACAAAGAGTGTGAGAGACACTCTCGCCGAAAATCCAAGGGTTCCTGCTTAAAGCTAATCTGAGCAGGGTAAGCCGACCCCTAAGGCGAGGCCGAAAGGCGTAGTCGATGGGAACCAGGTTAATATTCCTGGGCCAGGAAGTGGTGACGGATCTCAGAGGTAGTTCATCCTTATCGGATTGAATGGGCTGCTGAGAGGTCCCTGGAAATAGCCCTTCCATGAGATCGTACCCTAAACCGACACAGGTGGATAGGTAGAGAATACCAAGGCGCTTGAGAGAACTATGTTGAAGGAACTCGGCAAAATACCTCCGTAAGTTCGCGAGAAGGAGGCCCGGTTTCTAGGCAACTAGAGGCTGGGGGCACAAACCAGGGGGTGGCGACTGTTTATTAAAAACACAGGGCTCTGCGAAGTCGTAAGACGACGTATAGGGTCTGACGCCTGCCCGGTGCCTGAAGGTTAAAAGGAGGAGTGAGAGCTCTGAATTGAAGCCCAGGTAAACGGCGGCCGTAACTATAACGGTCCTAAGGTAGCGAAATTCCTTGTCGGGTAAGTTCCGACCTGCACGAATGGCGTAACGACTTCCCCGCTGTCTCCAACATAGACTCAGCGAAATTGAATTGCCTGTCAAGATGCAGGCTTCCCGCGGTTAGACGGAAAGACCCCGTGCACCTTTACTACAGCTTCACATTGGCATTAGGCCGAGCATGTGCAGGATAGGTGGTGGGCTTCGAAACCAAAACGCTAGTTTTGGTGGAGCCTCCCTTGAGATACCACCCTTGCTCTGCTTGATGTCTAACCGCGGTCCATTATCTGGATCCGGGACCCTGTGTGGCGGGTAGTTTGACTGGGGCGGTCGCCTCCTAAAGCGTAACGGAGGCGCGCGAAGGTTGGCTCAGACCGGTCGGAAATCGGTCGTTGAGTGCAATGGCAGAAGCCAGCCTGACTGCGAGACTGACAAGTCGAGCAGAGACGAAAGTCGGTCATAGTGATCCGGTGGTCCCGAGTGGAAGGGCCATCGCTCAACGGATAAAAGGTACGCCGGGGATAACAGGCTGATACTGCCCAAGAGTCCATATCGACGGCAGTGTTTGGCACCTCGATGTCGGCTCATCTCATCCTGGGGCTGGAGCAGGTCCCAAGGGTACGGCTGTTCGCCGTTTAAAGAGGTACGTGAGCTGGGTTTAGAACGTCGTGAGACAGTTCGGTCCCTATCTGCCGTGGGTGTAGGATACTTGAGAGGAGTTGCCCCTAGTACGAGAGGACCGGGGTGAACGAACCACTGGTGGACCAGTTGTCGTGCCAACGGCAGTGCTGGGTAGCTATGTTCGGACAGGATAACCGCTGAAGGCATCTAAGCGGGAAGCCCCCCTCAAAACAAGGTATCCCTGAGGGCCGAGGTAGACCACCTCGTCGATAGGCCAGAGATGTAAGCGTGGTAACACGTTCAGTTGACTGGTACTAATTGCCCGATAGGCTTGATTTGATCCAGTAATAGACAGACTGATAACTCAGACTTCTGTGAACGATAATCAAAGCATACATTCCAACCGTATTCGAAACGAAAACGAATACGTATCAGACTAACTTACTTGAATAACATGTTGATGTGGGAACGCGCCTTTCCTTTGGAAAGAAGCTGTCTCCCACTCGCCGTGATTTGCCCCAGGCAAACACGGCGTGTATCTCTCAAATCGAGGATTTTCCTCGGTTTGGTGGTCATAGCGCAAGTGAAACACCCGGTCCCATCCCGAACCCGGAAGTTAAGCACTGTTGCGCCGATGGTACTGCGTCTTAAGGCGTGGGAGAGTAGGGCACCGCCAAACCTAGAAAAATCCTCAAAACGATAAAACAAAGAATACCTTCAGAACATCAATAACGTCCTGAAGGGCGACAGGTCTTAAACCAACCGGTAAACAGACCAATCGGGCTAACAAAGCTCTACCTGCAATAGCCCAAACAAAAGGGCTCAAGTAGCGTAAGCGATAGCCCAAAAAAAGCGTCGCGGGATGGAGCAGCCCGGTAGCTCGTCAGGCTCATAACCTGAAGGTCGTAGGTTCAAATCCTACTCCCGCAACCA
>NZ_QHLQ01000005.1 GCF_011813015.1 Parasedimentitalea denitrificans
ATAGTGGTCGACGAAGGCTTCGATCTGGGCTTCGAGATCACCGGGTAGGAAGTAGTTTTCCAGCAGGATGCGGTTCTTCAAGGTTTGATGCCAACGTCCGCGACGTCAAAGAGCTTGATAGTCTTTAGAACTTGCGACTTGGTCTTCCCCATCTGTTTTCGCTGCGTGTCGATAACTTTGTCGATCAGTTCACTTACAGTGGTTTGGATTTGGCGATTGGTTAGTTTTCCAGCGTCAAAGTCCTTTTCGACTTTCTTGATCCATGCGTTGGCAGCGGTTTTCCTTGAAAAAGTAGCTGACTTGGAGAAGACGACTTCACCTTCCTTCTTCTTGATAACCTGTGCCCGATGTTTGGTTCCGGATTTGCTCTTGCGCTCTACGATTGTGCCCATTATTTCCCGTGCTTTGTTATTGGCATACTACGGATATAGGGTTCCGGTATGCCAAGCTCCAAGTGGGTATGCCAAAAAGTATGCCAAAAACACAAAACGTCGTAAAACCCAGCAAAATAAGCTCCAAACAAACCATTGTTTCGGTCAGCGGAGAGTGCCTAAATGACAGATAAGTCCTTAATAACAAAGGCCGCACGCCTATCCGTAGCACCGATGATGGACTGGACTGATAGGCATTGCCGCTACATGCATCGCCTACTTAGCCGCGAGACCTTGCTGTACACCGAGATGGTAACCGCACCTGCGTTGGTGCGCGGCGGGGCGCTGCATCTGTTGGCCTATAGCCCAGAAGAACATCCCATTGCGTTGCAATTAGGCGGGGCTGACCCGGTTGAGCTCGCGCAGGCAGCCACACTGGGGGCAGAGGCTGGGTATGATGAGATTAATCTCAACTGTGGCTGCCCGTCAGACAGGGTGCAGTCCGGTGCCTTTGGTGCGATTTTGATGCAAAGCCCGGATTTGGTTGCGGATTGTGTCGCTGCCATGCGTGATGCGGTAGATGTCGAGGTCACAGTCAAATGCCGCATTGGTGTGGATGAGCAAGAACCGCAGCAGGTGCTGCCAGATTTCTTGGACAAGATCCGCGCCGTCGGGTGTAACCGGGTAACGATCCACGCGCGCAAGGCTTGGTTGCAGGGATTAAGCCCCAAGGAAAACCGGGATATTCCGCCGCTGGACTACGAGATCGTGCATCAGATGAAAGCCGATTTTCCTGATCTTCATATCTCGATTAACGGTGGCATCACATCACTGGACGAGGCCAAAACACATTTGGACCGTGGCTTGGATGGGGCGATGATCGGGCGGTCTGCCTATCACCAGCCGGGCGATATTCTGAGGGCTGCGGATCCAGAGATTTATGGGACAGGGGTAGAGACTGATCCGATAGAAGTCGCACGACAAATGTTACCCTATATCGAGCGGCACCTCAGTGGAGGAGGGCGCTTGCATCAGGTGACACGTCATATGCTGGGTCTGTTCGCAGGCCGACCGGGGGCGCGGCAGTGGCGGCGCACCTTGTCAGAAGAATCCCATTACGACGGTGCAGGCCCGGCGCTGGTCGAAAAAGCGCTGCTCGCGATTGCCGGCTGACCTTTGCCATCATGTTTGTAACTGGACTCTTGCCTCCGGGCACAGTTTTGTCCTGTGGACGCAATACCTAAGGAGAATCCGGTGCCTGATACCTTACTCTTGATCCAAATGCTGGTGATGCTAGCCGTGATCGGCGCTGTAGCCGGGGTACTGGCTGGGTTACTGGGTGTCGGAGGTGGCATCGTACTAGTCCCGGCCTTCTTCTATGCGTTTCAGACACTTGAATATGGCGGCGACCAGTTGATGCAGCTGTGCCTTGCGACCTCTTTGGCAACGATCATCGTGACCTCACTGCGGTCGGTACACAGCCACCACAAAAAAGGCGCGGTGGATATGGAGATCCTGCGCAAATGGGGGGCTGGCATTGCGATTGGCGCCATTGCCGGTGTTCTGGCGGCCTCGTCGCTGCGGTCTACGACATTGCAGGGGCTGTTTGGGGTTCTGGCGCTGGTGATCGGGCTCTACCTTGGATTTGGGCGCAGTGAATGGCGTCTGGGCGAGAGCATGCCCAAAGGCCTGCGCCGGATGATTATCTCTCCAATGGTTGGTTTTTTGTCGGTGCTGATGGGTATCGGTGGCGGCAGCTTTGGGGTGCCACTGATGAGCCTGTATAACACGCCAATCCACCGTGCTGTTGCGACTGCAGCTGGTTTTGGCGTGATCATTGCGGTGCCTTCGGTCATCGGCTTTCTGTTTCTACCCATTGACCCCGCAGCCCGACCACCGCTGACGGTCGGCGCAGTAAATCTTGTGGCCTTTGGTATCGTGATTGCTATGACTATGATCACCGCCCCCTGGGGGGTGAAGCTGGCCCACGCCATGGACCCAAAGCCGCTAAAGCGTGTGTTCGCGGTGTTCCTCGTGCTGGTGGCGTTAAACATGCTGCGCAAGGCGCTGGGGTATTAGGCCCCGTAGATTAGCGCGGAATGGGATGCCAATGGTACCAAAATATGAAGGCTTTCCCTAATATTTGGATAGATACGGCCGCCAGCTTCTTCTTGTTAAAAATACCTCCGCCGGAGGCCGCGCGCCGATAGGCCCGGTTTAACGTAGACTTCGGCCACCCCGACCACCCCGACGTTTTTTCGGAACAGCGGTTCGGTTGGGAAGATCCGCAGTGATTTCCCGCCGCTCGGTTGCAGACATCTGTGACCAACGGCTGATTTCATCCATCGACCGGGCACAGCCCGCACAGAGTTGCGTCGCTGGATGTACGACGCAGACCTGCGTGCAAGGCGAGTCTACCTCTTCACGTTTCCAAACGTCGCGATCCATTCTCTATCCGTTCCTAAGATGCGCCATGCGATCCAACACACCCTGAAGAATATAGGACGCGGCAACGTGATCGATAACCTCGGAGCGACGTTTCCGGGATGTATCCGCCTCTAGCAGGGCTCTTTCGGCGGCAACCGTGCTCAACCGCTCATCCCAGAACCCAATGGGCAATTCGGTCAACCGGCTTAGGTTACGGGCAAAGGCACGGGTTTTCTGGCAGCGAGGACCTTCTGTCCCATCCATATTGCGCGGCAATCCCAGCACAATTCCCCCGATGTCGCGGTCTTTGATAATTTCCAGCAACCGTGCGGCATCAACAGTGAATTTTTTACGCCGTACGGTCTCTAGCGGGGTGGCAACGGTTCCCATCAGATCTGATACTGCAACACCCACCGTTTTATCGCCCAGATCCAGCCCCATAAGGGCGCGATGTGTGGGCAAGCTGGTTGCAAAATCTTCGATCTCATCATGGATCATTGCATAATTCCTGCCTGCTGCGCCGCACTGCTGATCAAAGCCACAGCGGATGCATCATTTGCAAAATTCTCCAGGGCTTCGGCATAGACGGTTTTGGCGCGTTCATCGTCTTTCAGAACGCTCAGGGCCACAATCAAACGGGCCCATTCCTGCGCTGATCCCCCCTCGGTCGCCAAACGCTCTGCGAGGTTCGACACCATGCCACGGATCATTTCCTGGCGGTCTTCGGGGTTCATCTCTTGGGCGCTGCTCATCTCTTCTGCCGTTGGGCCAGTCAGGGCCTCTTCAGGTGCCGCCTCGGGCGTGATTGGTGTGTAGTCTACACCAGCCCGATAGGCCATTTCTTCAATCTGCGCCTGAATTCCAGTGATCCATGGGGCATCGGCCGGACCTGCTTGCAAAGTCTCTGACCAGATCTGAAAGGCCATATCTGGACGGCCAATTTGCCCCAGCATCATGCCCCAATAGTAGCGGGCCGGGCCGTGGTTTTTGTCCCGCTGCAGCGCGTTGCGCAGTTCTTCCTCCGCCTCAAGCGATATGTACCCTCCGGCAGCCATAATCATCAGCTCCGCGGCCTCTGCATGGTCCTCGGCTTCGATATCGCCTGACATAATCCGGATGTAGTTCAGCTTGGCTTGGTAAGCGGCGACAAAATTTCCCAGATTGGCTTCATGCTGCACCAGCAGGGCTTGGCCCTGTGCATCATCGACACGCTCGTCGGCAGTTTGGCGTAGTTTTTCCACCAATTCCAAATAACTGGCTTCAACCTGTTGTTCTGGCAGCGGCGGAGCTTCTGCTTCGGCCTGCGCTTGGGAAGGTCGATCTGTGGAACGCTCTTGTGCCTGACTGATCCGTTCGGACAGCGGCATGTCACCGTAGCCATGCACACCCAGCTGATAGTACAATCCCATTGATCCACCAATGATCAGCACGGAAACCAGGGCCGCAACAATTACAGTCACTTTCTGTGGCTGTGTTTGACCCTTTTGATGGTCCTGCAGCTGAGAATCTGCTGCCAGAATGCGCCGGGAAATCTCTGTCCGCGCTCGGTCTGCATCACCTTGGTTGATGACACCACGGGCCAGTTCCTTGTCTAATTCCCGCAATTGCTGGCGATAGACTTTCAGGTCATAGGCTGCAGCTGGCTCATCCAGTTTTCGAGCGCGCAAAAGAACCATGGCAATTAGCAGACATACGGCCAGCGCCATGAACGAAGTGACAATCCAGAAGGTCATAGTGGCTCCTATTTTGACCTCATCTATAGGGCCAGCGCGGCGGGAAAAAGCGAAAACTGACTGAACTGGGTGCGCCTTCACGCCACAGTGATGTCGTAAACCTACGCAATCACGACGATTAACGGCGCGGCTTGCAACCTTTGCTCAGGCATACCTTTGTTAAATCTCGTCTCAATTGGATTCGCCATGAAACGCTACTCAGTATTTGCTGTCGCACGCGAGGCCCTGCGCTATCACTCCGGATGGGAGCGGGCCTGGCGTTCGCCCACCCCTAAACGTCATTATGACGTCATTATTGTCGGCGCTGGTGGCCACGGGCTGGCTACCGCCTATTATCTTGGGAAGAACTACGGCATCACCAATGTCGCTGTGATTGAAAAAGGTTGGCTCGGTGGCGGAAACACTGGCCGCAACACCACCATCATCCGCTCTAACTATCTGCAGGACCCATCTGCCGCGATCTATGAAAAAGCCCGCAGCCTGTATGAAGATATGAGCCAGGACCTGAACTATAACGTCATGTTCAGCCCGCGCGGTGTTCTAATGCTGGCACAAACCCAGCACGAAATCCGCGGTTACCAACGCACCGCCCACGCCAATGCGTTGCAGGGGGTCGAAACCGAGTTTGTATCGCCACAGCGGGTCAAGGAAATCGTGCCAATCATCAACTTGGATGGTCCACGTTACCCGGTTTTGGGTGCGCTATGGCAGGAACGCGGCGGCACTGCGCGTCACGATGCGGTGGCCTGGGGATATGCACGCGCTTGTTCCGCCATGGGCATGGATATCATTCAACAGTGCGAAGTCACCGGAGTGCGGGTCGAAAACGGCCGTGTGGCTGGCGTTGATACCTCTAAGGGTCCGATTGATTGCGACAAGCTGGGTATGCTGGTTGCAGGCAACGCCTCGGTGCTGTCGGAAATGGCCGGTTTCCGCCTGCCAATGGAAAGTGTCGCCCTGCAGGCGCTGGTGTCTGAACCGATCAAACCCTGCATGGATGTGGTGGTGATGGCTAACACCGTGCACGGCTATATGAGCCAGTCTGACAAGGGCGAAATGGTTATCGGCGGCGGCACCGACGGGTTCAACAACTACACCCAGCGCGGATCCTTCCACCATATCGAAGAAACCGTGCGCGCCCTGAATGAAACCTTCCCAATGGTCTCGCGCTTGAAAATGCTGCGCCAGTGGGGCGGCATTGTGGACGTCACCGGCGACCGCTCACCTATCATCTCGAAAACCCCGGTCGACAATATCTTTGTCAACTGCGGCTGGGGCACCGGTGGTTTCAAATCCATCCCCGGTTCCGGTTGGGGCATGGCCGAGCTGATGGCGACAGGTCATTCATCGCTGACCGAAGCCTTTACGATCGACCGCTTCAAAGAAGGCCAGTTCATCGACGAAAGCGTCGCCGCTGGGGTGGCGCACTGATGTCAGTAGTCCTCGTATGCAACGATATTTTTACTTCTGATGACCGCACCCTTGTCGTACCCAGTTGGAACGGTGTGGGGCTGATGCTCTTGCGGACGCTTGCGCCGTCGTGCGCGACGCACTTTGATAAGAGCTACCAGAATAACCAAGAACAGGCTGACTGCGGCCAAAAGCGCTATAATCGGTCCAATCTCCATGCGCATAGATATAACAGTCGACAGGCGGTGAAACAATGCTGATCCTTGAATGCCCGTATTGTGGTGTCAAAGCCGAAGAAACCGAATTACATGCCGGTGGCGAAGCACATCTGAAACGCTTTGGCCCAGGCTCATCCGACAGTGAGTTCCACGATTACCTGTTTATGCGCGAAAACCCCAAGGGGGTGCATTTTGATCGCTGGCGCCACATCAACGGCTGTGGCAAGTGGTTCCACGCGGCCCGCTGTACCATGACGCTCGAGGTGTTCGGCACCTACAGTGCGCAGACATTTGAACCGCCACAGGACATCCGTGACGCCATCAGCGCCAAGCGCCCCGATTGGACCTGGAGAGAGTTCAAATGAGCCTTCTTTTTGCTGAAAATACTCAAATTCCCTCCGCAGATCTGCGTGAAAGGTCCGAAATATGAGCACCCGTCTTGCCAATCAGGGCCGGTTGATCGACCGCTCCAAACCGATTGAATTCACTTTTAACGGCAACCGTATGACCGGTTACGAGGGCGACACGCTGGCCTCGGCGCTGCTGGCCAACGACCAGATGATGGTCGGCCGTTCGTTCAAATACCACCGCCCGCGCGGGTTGGTGGCCTCTGGTGCCGAAGAACCCAATGCGCTCGTCGGACTGGGCAATGGCGACCGGTTCGAACCCAACCAGCGTGTCACCACAACCGAGCTGTTTGCCGGTCTGTCGGCGCAGTCGCAGAACCACTGGCCCAGCCTGGAATTTGACGTGGGCGCGATCAACACGCACCTGTCGCGTTTCCTGCCGGCAGGTTTCTACTACAAAATGTTCATGTATCCCAAAGCGTTCTGGAAACATGTTTATGAACCCATCATCCGCCATTCTGCAGGTTTGGGTAAGGCCCCGGACAAAGAACTGAAAGACGCCGACCAGTACGAGCACTTCTACTTCTTTGCTGATGTGGTTGTTGTCGGCGGCGGTGTTGCCGGTCTTCAGGCCGCCAAGGCCGCTGCTGCCACTGGCGCCAAGGTCCTGCTGATGGAGCAGACTAACACTTGGGGTGGTCGTGCCCCGGTGGATGGCGGCACCATCGACGGTGATACACCTGAAGCTTGGGTTGAGAAGACACTGGCCGAACTTGAGGCCATGGATAACGTCACCCTGCGTAGCCGCTGCATGGGGTCGGGCGTTTATGACCACGGCTATGTATTGGGCTATGAACGTCTGACGGATCACACTCCGGGCGCGGCAGGCCCACGTCATCGCCTGTGGCGGATTCGGGCCAAGCAGATTGTCACCGCAACCGGCGCGATCGAACGCCCGCTGTCCTTTGCTGGTAACGATGTGCCGGGCGTCATGCTGGCCGGAGCCATGCGTGACTATGTCGCCAACTGGGGGGTCACTCCGGGTAAGCGTGTTGTCATCGCGACAAACAACGATGATGCCTACCGCACCGCCATCACCCTGCATAACGCTGGTGTCGAGGTGGTTCGAGTGCTGGATGCGCGCGCATCTGGCGGCGGCGCATTGATGGAGGAAGTCCGTCAGCTAGGCATCCGCGTCGATCCCGGTCGCGCCATTGCCAAGGTCACTGGCGGCAAGCGCGTCGCCAAGGTTGCGGTCTGCGCCCAAAACGGCGAGGGCGGGGCACAAGAAGATGTTGTCGCTGATGCCGTTGCCATGTCCGGCGGCTGGTCGCCCGTAGTACACCTGTGGTC
This sequence comes from Parasedimentitalea denitrificans, assembly GCF_011813015.1. GTDB lineage: Bacteria > Pseudomonadota > Alphaproteobacteria > Rhodobacterales > Rhodobacteraceae > Parasedimentitalea > Parasedimentitalea denitrificans. The sequence goes on from NZ_QHLQ01000005.1 coordinate 7,860, forward strand.
CCACTGCGGCGGCAAGCTGATCTGGGATGACGCTCAGGCCCACTTCCGCCCCGATGCATCTCGTCCACCACTGGGCGATGATGGCGCTGGGTTTGTGGTTGCTGCTGGCTCTGCTAATGGTACGCTGGATCTGGAAAACACACTGACAGATGCCACTGCAGCGGGCGCTGCGGCAGCTAAGGCAGCTGGTTTTGCCAAGAAAGCTGTGAAAGCTCCGGTTGGTTCTGTGCAAGCTGAACAACCAATGGCCCCAGTCTGGCTGATGCCAGCCAAGGCCGACATTAAGTTGCGGATGAAAACTTGGTTGGACTACCAGAATGACGTCAAGGTTTCAGACGTCCAGCTGGCGGCCCGTGAAGGCTATGAAAGTGTTGAACACACCAAGCGTTACACCACGCTGGGTATGGCGACGGATCAGGGGAAACTCTCCAACATCAACGGCTTGGCAGTTCTTGCTGACACGCTTGGGTCTGAAATTCCCCAGGTCGGCACCACCACCTTCCGCCCGCCATACACTCCCATTTCCATGGGCGCGATTGGCGGCGAGGCACGCGGAGAGATCTTCCAGCCGATCCGCAAGACGCCAATGCACGACTGGCATGACGCGAATGGAGCCGATTGGGAGCCGGTAGGCCAGTGGCGCCGTGCTTATGCCTTTGTCCGCTCAAGCGAGAGTGTTGAGGATGCCGTGGCGCGCGAGGTCAAGAACACCCGCGAAAACCTTGGCCTGCTGGATGCATCCACTCTGGGTAAACTGGTGGTCAAAGGGCCGGACGCAGGCAAGTTCCTGGACATGATGTACACCAACATGATGTCCAACCTGAAGGTTGGCAAATGCCGCTATGGGCTGATGTGCTCTGAAAACGGCTTTTTGATCGACGACGGTGTAGTTGCCCGCATCGATGACGATACATGGCTGTGTCACACCACCACCGGCGGCGCCGAGCGGATCCATGGTCACATGGAAGAATGGCTGCAGACCGAATGGTGGGACTGGAAAGTCTATGTCGCCAATGTGACCGAACAACTGGCTCAGGTTGCCGTGGTTGGCCCCAACGCCCGCAAGGTGCTCGAAAAGCTGAACGCGCAAGCGGGCGGTGGCATGGATGTCTCCAAAGAGGCGCTGGCTTTCATGGAATGGAAGGACGGCAAAATCGGTGAATTTGACGCGCGTGCTTACCGGATCTCTTTCTCGGGTGAGCTGTCTTACGAGATCGCGGTGCCCGCCAGCCAAGGCATGGCCTTCTGGCAGGCGCTGCTTGAGGCTGGCAAAGAATTCGGCGTGATGCCTTATGGCACTGAATGTCTCCACATCATGAGGGCCGAGAAGGGCTTTATCATGATCGGGGACGAGACCGACGGCACCGTGATCCCGCAGGATCTGGGGCTGCACTGGGCGCTGTCCAAGAAGAAAGAAGACTATCTGGGCAAACGTGCGCACCTGCGGTCGCATATGGCAGATCCAGATCGTTGGCAGTTGGTTGGTCTGGAAACGGTTGATGGATCGGTCATCCCAGACGGTGCCTATGCCGTGGGCGAGGGGCTGAATGCCAATGGTCAGCGCAATGTGGTTGGGCGCGTGACCTCGACCTATCACTCGCCAACCCTGAACAAGGGTATTGCCATGGGATTGGTCCATAACGGGCAGAAACGCATGGGCGAAGTGATCGAGTTCCCTGGGACGGATGACAAAACCTACAAGGCCAAGATTGTCGATCAGGTCTTTTACGACAAAGAAGGGGAGAAGCAGAATGTCTGATCCTGTCAGCGCACTGCAAGGTGCTCAATTCAGTGGTATTGCATCGGTCGAAGAAGGCGGATTGGCAGGTATGATTACCCTGCGTGGCGATCTTGGCTCTAAGGTGATGCAGGCCGCTGTCAAAGAGGCAACCGGTGCAGATATTCCTGCCACCAATCAAGTTTCGCTGTCCGCAGATGGCGGCACGGCCTGGATGTCGCCGGACGAACTGCTGCTGATGGTGTCTTACACTGAAGTAGAGGAAATTCTGGCGGCACTGAACAAGTCGCTGGCAGGCGAACATGCCTTGGCAGTGAATGTGTCTGACGCGCGGGCTGTTTTCCGGGTGTCCGGCGACGGTGCACGCGAGACACTGGCCAAAATTTGCCCCGTGGATCTGTCTGCCGAGGCCTTTGTGCCTGGACAATTCCGTCGCACACGGATGGCACAGGTCGCGGCTGCATTTTGGTTGGATGAAAGTGGTGCCTTTACGATTGTCTGCTTCCGCTCGGTGGCCGACTATGTGTTCAATCTGTTAAGCAATGCGGCCCATCCCCAGTCTGCGGTGGGCGTGTACTAACTAGATACTGTGCACGTCACGCTGTTCCTATGACGAATGGCGTGACGAGCATCCTATTGCTGCCCCTGCTATTTCGTGCTCTTTGAGAACACTGAAAGGTGGGGGCAATTTATTTCCCTTCTACGAATGGCGATTTCCAATCACAGTGCTTGTTCATTTGTGCTTGAATGCACATAGCGTGGTCACTTTGGAGAGGCCTTCACACTTGACCTGACTGCTCACGCAACGCATGTATCGCCCTAGGAAACGCAACTTAATTTGACAGGTGTCCAAAATGGCTTTTGAACTTCCCGATCTTCCATATGCTCACGATGCGCTGGCTGCCAAAGGCATGTCCGCTGAAACCATGGAATACCACCACGACCTGCACCACAACGCCTATGTGACCAACGGCAACAAGCTGATCGAAGGCACCGAATGGGCTGGCAAGTCGTTGGAAGAGATCATTGTTGGAACCTATGACGCTTCTTCGGTTGCGCAGAACGGTATCTTCAACAACATCTCGCAGCTGTGGAACCACAATGAATTCTGGAAGATGATGGGCCCTAACGGCGACGTCATGCCAGGTGAGCTGGAAAAAGCTCTGGTTGAGAACTTTGGTTCGGTTGACGAGTTCAAGTCGCAGTTCTCGGCTGCTGGTGCTGGTCAGTTTGGCTCAGGCTGGGCTTGGTTGGTCAAAAACGCTGACGGTTCGCTGGCTGTGACCAAGACTGAGAACGGCGTGAACCCGCTGTGCTTTGGTCAGACTGCACTGCTAGGCTGTGATGTTTGGGAGCACTCCTACTACATCGATTTCCGCAACAAGCGCCCTGCGTATCTGTCGAACTTCCTCGACAACTTGGTCGACTGGGAAAACGTCGCTTCGCGTCTGGGTTAATCCCAGGAGCGACAAGGTCGTTTAGAATTGAAAACGCCCGGCCAAAATGCCGGGCGTTTTTTTATGCCTCCGGCGGAGGTGTTTTTAACAAGAAGAAGACAGGGGGGTGGTCAAACTTTGAAGTGTTTTGAAAGCTTTAGACCCTGACCCTGGTAGTTTGAAGCGATACCCGAGCCGTAGAGTTGATCTGGCACTTCGGCCATTTTTTCATAGACCAAACGGCCAACGACCTGTCCGTGTTCCAGCACAAATGGCGCCTCGTGGCAGCGGACCTCAAGTACGCCGCGAGAGCCAGCACCACCGGCGGCGTCATGGCCGAAACCGGGGTCGAAAAAGCCAGCATAGTGAACCCGGAACTCCCCGACCATTGCCAGGTAGGGCGCCATTTCTGCGGCGTATTCTGGCGGGATCTGAACGGCTTCTCGGCTGACCAGGATGTAAAAGGCGCCAGGGTCCAGAATGATGCGGCCGTCGCTGCTGCGGACCTCTTCCCAGTAGTCGCGGGGATCATATTCGCCAATACGATCCAGATCGATGACACCTGTGTGCGGTTTGGCGCGGTAGCCGACCAGATCACTGCCGGGCAGTTGCAGATCAACAGAGAAGCCCAGGCCATCCTGAATGACCGCAGGGCCATCCACCAGAGGTGAGCTTTCGTGAAGAGCCGTCAGTTGTTTATCGGTAAGCACGGCCTGACCGGTGCGGAAACGAATTTGGTTCAGGCGCATGCCTGGGCGGACCAAGACGGAAAATGAACGGGGGCAGATTTCAGCATAGAGGAGACCGTGGTAGCCCGGTTTGATCCGGTCGAACTCAGCTCCGCCATCGGTGATCGTACGGGTCAGAAGATCCAGTCGGCCGGTTGAGCTTTTGGCGTTTGCCACCGCGGTAATGTCGCCGGGTAGGGCGAGGTGTTCCATCAACGGAACTACATAAACGCAGCCTTTTTCCAGCACGGCACCGTCGCTCAGGTCGATCTGGTGCATCTCAAATTCACGCAGGCGGTCGGCGACGCTTTGGCCTTCGCCCGCCAGGAATGAGGCCCGTACCCGGTAGGCGACTTTGCCCAGCCGAAGGTCAAGACTCGCGGGTTGGATTTGTCCGGAAACTGTGGGTTCTGTCACGGTGATCTCACCGTTTTCAAGCATTTTTTCAATAGCTTGGCTGGGCAATACACCGGTCATAATTGGTTCCTTCAGTTGCCGCCCCAGGACTTGGACGCCCGAAGATGCTGGCCTATTTTTTGGCTGCATGCAATTCACCCAGCATGCAATTTGGGTGGGTAGATATACAAAACGCCCGGGTGATCGCTCACCCGGGCGTTTTTGTATGGTCGGGCTAGCAGGACTCGAACCTGCGACCTTCCGTCCCCCAGACGGACGCGCTACCAGGCTGCGCCATAGCCCGTTATTGAGAGCGTTCTACTGTATCTGCGAGCAGGGGCAAGAGGTAATGTTGGTCTTTTTTCAATTGGCTGATGGATTGTTCTGGTTGGTTGCCATGGAACGTAGTTGCTCGGCGCAAATCAACACCTCGGCGAGGTTGGATTCGGGTAGTGAGGTGATACCGGCCAGTTTGGCGAGAATGCCTGTGTGGGAAATGTTCAACGCATCGTCTGCTGTGTCGTCCACCTCGATGACATTCGGGCGGGGGACAGCGACCTCGGTCTCCGTTACCGGTGAAGCTTCGACTTGGGCAGCTATTTCGGGGGCATCAACTGTTGGCTCTGGCGTCTCAACAGGGGCCGGATCAAGCGTGTCAAACCCGAGTTGTTGCTCCTCTGGTTCTGGTGGAAATCCCACGTCAGTCGGGAGTTCACCAGTCGGCTCTGACAGTTCAACAGCAGGCTCTGGCTGAAGCTCTGGAACATCAGGCAGTTGAGCGGCCACTTCTGGTTGGGACACTGGGACATCAGCCACTTCAATGGCCGGTTCCAGTTGGAAATCCGGGATGTCCTGCGTTTGATCAGCGTCTGAATTGGGCTGCGAATCAAGGTCCATCTGCATTTGCGATGTGGCATGCGGTGGCGGGGCAGGGAATTCGGTTACAGTTCCCGCTGCCTCGATCACTGGCATCGGATCGGAGGTATCTTCGAGCGAAGCAGACTGGTCAGCCACATGGGCGATACCCTGATCACGTAGCAGGGCCTGAACCTCTTTGATCGACTTGCCCTCGTCGTGCAGCAAGCGTTTGATACCACCCAAAAGAAGCATGTCGGCGGGGCGGTAATACCGCCGCCCACCTGCGCGTTTTACGGGTTTGATCTGGGTGAATTTGCTTTCCCAGAAACGCAGCACATGTGCTGGAATCCCCAGCCATTCCGCAACTTCACTGATGGTGCGAAAGGCATCCGGTGACTTAGACATGTGCTCTGGCCTTGTTATGATCGGTTGCCGTCAGCGACACGGTTCTTCATCAGGTGGGATGGTCGAAAGGTCAAAACGCGGCGTGGTTGAATTGGAACCTCTTCGCCGGTCTTTGGGTTGCGGCCGATGCGTGCGGATTTATCTCGTACGCTAAAGGTGCCAAAAGACGAGATTTTTACCTGTTCGCCGCGGACCAATGCGTCAGACATATGGCCAAGCATGCTCTCAACAAGCTGCGCACTTTCGTTACGCGATAGGCCAACTTCGCGGAAAACCGCTTCGCTTAAATCCATGCGCGTCAGAGTCGTGTCACTCATAACCAAATCCTCTTGTTTTATAAATAATAGGGCGTAGAGAATTTCCCTGTCAATATCAATGATTTGCAGAAGTCAGATTAGCGTAATTGCTTACCAGCGTAGAACGACTGCTCCCCAGGCCAGTCCGCCACCAATTGCTTCGGCTACAATCAGGTCGCCTTGCTTGATCTGGCCGCGCTGTTTCCCAACGGAAAGCGCCAGTGGAATGGACGCAGCAGAGGTGTTGCCGTGGTCCTGAACTGTCACCACAACATTATCCATGCTGAGGCCCATTTTCTTGGCAGTACCCTGAATAATTCGGATATTGGCCTGATGTGGTACGATCCAGTCGACGTCGGTCGCAGCCAGATTTGCCTTGTCCAGCGCGGTATTAGCTGTCGATGCCAGCTTTTCTACGGCGTGGCGGAACACTTGGTTGCCTTGCATCCGCAGAAACCCTGTATTCTGTGTCGAGACGCCGCCATCGACGTGCAACAGGTCTTTATAGCGTCCGTCCGAGTTCAGGTCGGTAGACAGGATGCCGCGATCATCTTTTGTGCCTGCACCTTCCTGAGCTTCCAGCACCAGTGCACCTGCGCCGTCACCAAACAACACGCAGGTTGAACGGTCTGTCCAATCCATGATGCGACTAAAGGTTTCGGCCCCAATAACCAGAACACGATTGGCCTGACCGGATAGAATCAGCGCATTGGCGTTGCTTAGGGCGTAGACGAAACCAGCGCATACGGCTTGAACATCAAAGGCAAACCCTTTGGTCATGCCCAAAGCAGCCTGAACCATGGTCGCCGCAGATGGAAATGTGAAATCGGCAGTCGATGTCGCCAGAACGATGGCGTCGATGTCGTCGGCTTCGCAGCCTGCATCGGCCAGTGCAGCCTTGGCCGCATGGGTGGCCAGTGCAGACGTGGTTTCACCCTCAGCAGCGAAGTGGCGGCGCTCAATACCTGAACGGGACCGAATCCACTCGTCAGAGGTATCAAGCGTGGCTTCGAATTCTGCGTTTTCGACCACCCGCTCTGGAAGGTAATGCCCAACACCGGTAATCACTGCACGTCGCGTCATTCTATAGTCTGCCTTCAGTCTTAGTTGTCAGTGACGAGTGTAGTTTCACTGTCAGTATTACTTTGGGTAAGCTCAGCAGAGGATGCAACCCGTGCGGCCAGTTTTTCTGCAAAGCCTTGTTGAGCAAGTAGGAAAGCCAGCTTTACAGCGGCTGACACTCCGGTCGCGTCTGCACCACCATGGGATTTTACAATTGTGCCGTTCAAACCAAGAAAAACCCCGCCGTTGACACGACGCGGATCAATTTTCTTGGACAGTCGGTTCAGGGATGGCATCGCGAACAGAGCGGCCAATCGTGAAAGAAGCGAATAGGTGAAGGACTCGCGCAGTGTCGTTCGAATCAGACTGGCAGTGCCTTCACCGGTTTTGATTGCGACATTTCCAGTAAAGCCATCAGTGACGATCACGTCAGCTGTGTTGCCAGGAATATCGCTGCCTTCAACGAAACCGACAAATTCGAAGCTACCACGCTCTGCATGATCTGAGATCAGCGTATAGGCTTCTTTCAACTCGGCGTGGCCTTTGTGCTCTTCAGTTCCGACGTTCAATAGACCGACCCGCGGGCGGGTGATGCCCATTGAATTGCGGGTGTATGAGGTGCCCATCAAGGCGTATTGCAGCAAGTCCTTGGCGTCCGCGCGCACGTCTGCGCCGACATCAAGCATCACGTTGAACCCCTGCGGGTTTCCTGATGGCCAGAGGATCGCAATGGCAGGCCGGTTCACGCCGGGCAGTTTACGCAGGCGGATCATGCTGACCGCCATCAACGCGCCGGTGTTGCCACAAGAAACCGCGCCAGCGGCTTCACCCTTTTTGACCGACTCAACAGCAGACCACATCGAGGTCTTCTTGCCGTTGCGCATCACTTGGCTGGGTTTGTCCTCCATCGATACCACTTCGGGGGCATCATGGAATTCAACACGATCAGTTAGGATTCGTTTTTTGGCGACGAGTGGCTTTAGCTGTTCGGTTGGGCCGTGCAGGATAAACCCAATGTCAGGATTCTTCTCTGCTGAAATAGCAATACCGGCCACCACTGTCGCGGGGCCGGCATCTCCGCCCATGGCGTCGACCGAAATGGTAATTCGGCTGGCAGATACCGTTGATGGTTCAGTTTGAGCCGTCATATGTACCTGCCTGCAAAATGAGCGTTGGACGCAGCTTAAGCAGCGTCTTCGTCGATTTCGTCAACCATAGCGACGATTTCTTTTTCACCGTAGTTGCCGCAGGAGGGGCAAACGTGGTGAGGGCGCTTCAGTTCGCCACAGCTCGAACATTCGTTCGGGTTTGCAGCAACCAGAGAATCGTGCGCACGGCGATTGTTGCGGCGCGACTTGGATACTTTGTTCTGTTGGACAGCCATGGTCTCAACCTTTGTCTATTAGGGCCATGGGGCAGATCCCGAGGCTGATTTCGTTGTTCGTTTCAAACGGTGTGACGTGCGTTTAGGCTGTGGCCTGTCCGATGTCCAACCATAATTCCGATGAGCGCGCGAAAATACTGCGATTCTTGCGTGATGCAAGAGCTTTTAGGCGAGCTGGGCTGCTAGAACCAGAGTTGATCTGGTCTTGGCCCATAAAAAAGCAACCTATTGGTCTTTTTTGAGCTGTTCTTTCAAGTCAGCCAGCCCGGCAAAAGGCCGAGTGTCTTCATCCCGCATCGGTTCCTGACCTGGTGCGGTATAAATTGCTTCACCCAACTCAGCGTTTTCCTTCCTAGGGTACTGCGGCAATGCCAGGGCCAGCGCCTCGATCATGATGACCTGTGGGTCGATGTGGCTTTCAAGTTGATCAATGTTCTCATCGTCAGGCATTTCCACCTCGGGTTCCTCCGAGACTTCAATGTTAGTAAGAAAATGCCGGGTTACTGGAATGTCGATACGTGTACTGACAGGATCTAATGTGACGACACAGTTCTGGAGAATCGTTGCACCAAGTGTTGCAGTCAGCAGCCAATCTTGACGACCTTGGGCTTCGATCTTGCCGACGAACTTCACCTTGCGCAGGCCTCGGATATCCAGTTCCTCGGCCAAGGCTTTCAACATGGCTGTATCCGGCTGGATTTCAAAGGTGGTTGGGCGATTTTGGGGCAGATCGGCAACGCGCAAAGCGGGGCTATCAGTCATTGCATCAACTTTCGTTTCTTGAACCGGAGGCCGGGTTTAGGTAATCGGGATCAAAGGCGTTATCAAGCCGCGACGGGAGAGCAACATGTTTGCAATGGCAGAATGGTTGAAATCAGCGACCAGAATGGTGGTACTGATTGGGGCGGGAGCCTCCATTGCGGGTTGCGCAACACAGTATCGTAACCACGGATATGTTCCGTCAGAGGAAGATCTTGCTGAAGTGGTTGTCGGTGTCGATACACGGGACTCGGTGGCTGAAACCATTGGCGCGCCGTCATCGTCAGGGGTTTTGGACGAAAGTGGCTACTACTATGTCGCCACCCGGCTGAAGCACATCGGACCCAGTCAGCCGAAACCAGTTTCGCGTGAATTGGTGGCTATCAGTTTTGACACAGCGGGGGTCGTCAGCGGTGTTGAACGTTACAGTCTCGAAGATGGCAAAGTGATTCCCTTGGAACGCCGTGTGACCAGTTCGGGTATTCAGGATAAGACATTCTTGCGTCAGTTGACGGGTAGCATTGGTAATTTCTCACCTGGGAGCTTTTTTGAGTAAGCTGCTTCAGCGACGCGATAGGCCGCATCAATTTAATGGGGTTCGCCATGTCACAGCGCGCGGAGATCCTGCGAAAAGGGAACTATCGGGTCCGGTTTGCCCATGGGCAAATAGATCTGGCCGCGACACAGGCCTTGCGAACCCGGTGCTTTGGCACTGCTGAGATGGATCTGGACCCGTTTGATGCCCTGTGTGACCATGTCTTGATTGAGGACCTGCGGTCGCGGGAAGTGGTTTGCTCTTTCAGGGTATTGGAACTGGGGGATGGTGGACAGATCTCCGCCAGCTATTCGGGGCAGTTCTATGACCTGTCGCGGCTTGCTGAATATCCCCACCCGATGATCGAAGTTGGACGCTTTTGCAGTCACCCAGAGTGGAGCGATCCGGACATCTTGCGTCTTGCCTGGCTAGCGCTAACCCGCATTGTCGAAGACCGCAGTGTGCAAATGCTATTTGGGTGCTCGTCATTTGCCGGAACTGAAGTGGAACGCCATCTGGATGCTTTTGCGGTTCTGCAGCAGCGCTACCTTGCACCTGAACATTGGCGACCGCAGGCTAAGGCCGCGGATCTATTTTGGTTTGATGACTTGCAATGTCGCAAGACAGATGGCGCGAAGGGCATGCTGAATGTTCCACCCTTGCTGCGTAGCTATCTTATGATGGGTGGTTGGGTAAGCGATCATGCGGTGATTGATGTAGAATTGAACACGTTGCATGTTTTTACCGGGTTGGAAGTTGCAGCGATTCCGGCGTCTCGCCAACGTCTGCTTCGGGGGCTGGCTGGGTGATTTTAGGTATTTAAGACAAGAAGAAATCAGGGAGTGACGGGTGGTTGTCGTTGACCTGCCTTAGGTCGCGCGGTAGCAGGCTGCCATGGCACGTATTCCTCTTATGCAGATGTCCGGTATTGCGCTGACCTTTGGTGGCGATCCGGTGTTTTCCGATCTTGATCTGGTGGTTCAACCCAGCGACCGTGTGGCGCTGGTTGGCCGAAATGGATCGGGTAAATCCACACTGATGAAGGTGATGGCGGGGTTGGTTGAGGCTGACACTGGCACCATCGTCATCCCTCCGGGCCGATCCGTTGGCTATATGGAACAGGATCCGAGCATGGCGGGGTTTGCCACGTTGGGGGATTTTGCCTGTAGCGAATTGGACCCGGGCGAGCTGTATAAGGTTGAGCGGGCCGGGGAAGGGTTGAAATTTGACCCCGCGCGATCGGTTGAAACGGCATCTGGAGGTGAACGTCGCCGGGCGGCATTGGCCAAGCTGATGGCCGAAGCCCCTGATCTGATGCTGCTGGACGAGCCGACCAACCATTTGGATATCGAGGCGATTGGCTGGCTAGAGGGCGAGTTGAAGTCGACCCGTGCCGCTTATGTTCTGATTTCGCATGACCGCGCGTTTTTGCGTGCGCTGACCCGTGCCACACTGTGGATTGATCGCGGAAAGGTCCGACGGCAGGAAAAGGGTTTTGACGCCTTTGAAGCTTGGCGTGATACAATCTGGGAAGAAGAGGACATGCAGCGCCACAAGCTGAACCGGCTGATCAAGTCGGAAGCTCGCTGGGCGGTGGAAGGCATCAGTGCGCGCCGCAAGCGGAACATGGGCCGAGTGCGCGCCCTGCGTGACTTGCGCGCTGAGCGGTCTTCTCAGATCAAACGTCAAGGAACCGCTGATTTTGCGCTGGATAGCTCTCCGAAATCGGGGCGCAAGGTCATTGAGGCCGAGGGCGTGAGCAAGGGGTTTGGCGACAAGCAGATCGTCAAAGACTTTTCGATCAAGGTGCAGCGCGGCGATCGTGTTGCCTTTGTCGGGCCTAACGGAGTGGGGAAAACCACGCTGTTGAAAATGTTGCTGGGGCTGGAGGAACCGGATTCTGGAACGGTCAAACAGGGCACCAAACTGGAAATCGCATTATTTGATCAGGCAAGGGATCAGCTGAACCCGGACCTGAGCCTGTGGGACAATCTGACCACCGACCCGGAAATGGGTGTATCGGGCAAGGCGGATCAGGTGATGGTGCGTGGCAACCCCAAGCATGTCGTTGGTTACCTGAAGGATTTCCTTTTTGACGAACGTCAGGCGCGGGCGCCGGTGCGGTCCTTGTCGGGCGGTGAGAAGGCGCGTTTGCTGCTGGCAAAGCTGATGGCGCGGCAAAGCAACCTGCTCGTCTTGGATGAACCGACCAACGATCTGGACATCGAAACGCTGGATCTGTTGCAGGAGCTGTTGGATAGCTACGACGGAACCGTGCTGCTGGTCAGTCACGACCGGGATTTTCTGGATCGGGTCGCCACGACCACCATTGCGATGGAAGGGGATGGCCGGGCGACTGCCTATGCTGGCGGCTGGACCGACTATCTGGCGCAGCGCGCGCCTATTGAGGCAGAGAAAACCGAAAAGGCAAAAAGCGCTAAGACCAAGGCCAAGCAAGAGGCCAAGGTGGTTTCTGGGCTTTCGTTCACTGAAAAGCACCGGCTGGAAGCCCTGCCGGCTGAGATCGAGCGGCTGGAGCAGGAAATCGCCAAGCTGGAAGAGCTGATGATGGATCCGGAGCTGTTCACGCGGGAGCCTGTGAAGTTCAAGAAGGCCACAGAAGCGTTGCAGCAGAGGCAGCAGAAACTGTCTGCGTCAGAGGAAGAATGGATGGAGTTGGAGGAAAAAGCCGGGGGCTGAAATGTTTCGCGCGCGAAACATTGGCTAAAACTGTCGGCATTTTCTTAAGGGGTTGGTTGGTTTTCCTACCAATCACTTAGGTGTGGTGTGGTTAAGTTGCGCGAGATAGCGCAGTGAAAACGATCAATTATTTTTTTGCAGAAGCGTTCGGCCAAATAATCTGGCCGATTTAGGCAACGGTCGGGGTGCTGCGCCGGGCGCAACACCCTGTTCGCTCAGCGCATACGTAGCGCGCCGTCTAGGCGAATAACTTCGCCGTTCAAATACCCCATTTCAACAATGAAACCGGCGGTGCGGCCATATTCGGATGCATCGCCCAAACGGGGCGGGTTGGGCACATCTGCAGCCAGTTGTGCCTGAACTTCTTCGGGAAGGCCCGCCAGCATTGGTGTCATGAAGATGCCTGGCGCAATTGTCATGACGCGGATACCAGTCGAGGCGAGATCACGGGCCATGGGCAGGCACATGCCGATCACGCCGCCCTTGGAGGCAGAGTAGGCAACCTGGCCTTTTTGGCCCTCGATTGCGGCAACTGATGCGGTGTTGATAATCACGCCACGCGCGCCATCAGGCTCTGGGTCGTTCTTGGCGATCTCAACTGCGGCCAGGCGTGCGACATTGAAGGTGCCGACCAGATTGATGTCGATGGTTTTCTTGTATGCGTCCAGCGGGTGAGGGCCATCACGGCCGACGGTTTTGATGCCGTAGGCAATGCCTGCACAGTTCACACAGACTGAAATACGGCCCATTTTTTCGACGGCGTAGCTGATGGCGGCGGCGACCGAGTCTTCGTCGGTAACGTCGGTCTGAATGAAGTGTCCACCGATTTCGGCGGCGATGGCCGGGCCGCGCTCAGCGTCGCGGTCCAGTATTGTTACTTTGGCCCCGTTTTCGGCGAAGTGCCGTGCTGTGGCTTCACCAAGTCCCGAAGCGCCGCCAGTGATAACGGCAGCTGTGGTCGACAAATTCATGTAGGCAATTCCTTGTGATTTCTGAACACATGTTCAGATAGTCACATGTGCCTAGACCTGTCCAGTTTTCCGGGGCGTCATTAATCCGCGATCAAGCGCCGCAAGGGGCCTCAGAAGGCGCCCCATTGGCGGCCAGTAGCCCCAAGTGCCGCCCAGTTCGTGCAGTTTGGCACCGGTTCCAAGTTTGAAACGGGCCAAGCCTGCGGCATCCTCGGTGTTGATTAGGCCCAGGTCCAGTTCGACATAGTCCTTGGCTGCAAGCCAGGACATGGCGTTCCACATGAGCAGATTGTGCGCAGACAGGGCGCGACCCCGATCTGTTGTGTGGCTGATGTGGTAGCTGGCGCAGGTGCCGTGGCACAGGATCAAGACGGCAGCGACGACCTCTTTACCTTCAAAGGCCTGGAACAGTTTTGCCTTACCAGGGTTTTCGCGAACAAAGGCTAGGGTGAGATCCTGTGGCCAATTGCGGTAACCACGCTGCCCCTGTTGAATGGCTTCGGCCTGCAGTAGCCAGTGGGCTGGGTCCAGCGGCATGTTCTGCCGGGTGACGCGCAATGCCTGCGATTCGGCGTGTTTCAGGCGGTTGCGCCATTTCTGATGCAGCGCGGCGCGGCGCTCTTCCTTGGGGGCGGTCAGGTCAAGGCGTGCAATCTGAGCTGGGCTCATCAATGGCACCGCGCCTGTCTTGAACAGCTCTGGTGTTGGGTTTTCTGGTGACAGAATGACCGGGGTACGGCGCAGGCCCTGTTCTTGGAGCAGCTCAACTAGGCGCAGTGGCTTGTCGATGCGCGCGCGATTGACCATCGCCACGTCAACGCAGCCCATAATACGACGTCGCATGACCACAGTGTCGTTTAGTTGGTTCAAAACCAAAGGCTCTTGCCCGTGCGACCGTAAAGCACGCGCAAATTCTTGCGACTGGGCGAGGGAGCGGATTGGCGTGGATCGTTGTATGGGGCGGGGCATGACATCAGCAGGCATAAAATCAAACATGCGCCCATTAACGCTGTGGAAACCTAAATGATGGTTAATGAAACCATGAAAAATCAATATAAAATCTTGGGGCATCATGCGCCTGGTCCACGGATGACCAAAGCCGCTGCATTTTTGCTGGCGACGGCCCTGTCGGTACCCGTTTTTGTGCTGCTGAATTGCATTGCCTGGCTTGTGGGGTAACACTGGGCTCTTGTTTGCAATGTTGCAAACAAATCAGAGCGGCCTTAGCCTGACCCCACACAGAAATGTGAGGGTCCAAGATGTTCTTTCGAAAGAAGTCGGGCAATCTGGTTAAGGGAAAGTCGCCCTGGTACTGCGCGCCCATTGAAAAACAACGTGATTTTGTCAAAAACAAAGCGCCGAAGGATCTGCGGACCTGGGCCGAACTATTTGTTGAGGAGGGCGTTGTTGTCGTAGAACAGTCGGTCTCTCAGGCGATGATCGATGAGGCGCTGGCCGGGTTTTCCAAATTGGTTGCCGACAACAAAGAGGCATTTTCGTCGGCCGCGGATGCGCAGGGCAATTATGCGCGGTTGATCAATCTGCACTTGGTGCTGCCTCAGATGCAGAAACTGTATTTTGAGAACAAGGCACTGCGTCTGCTGGAGTTTCTGTTTCAGGCGCGTCCTGCGCTGTACACGTCGTTGTACTTCCAGCGCGGATCAACGCAGCCGCTGCATAGGGATACGCCGTTTTTCACCACCAACCCACGTCAGTACTATGTTGGGTTCTGGGTGGCGCTAGAGGACGCGACGACCCGGAACGGAACGTTGCAGGTTGTGCGCGGCGGTCATCTGTTGCCTGAACTGGATTTGAAGGCATTGGCCCGATCCAAATACGAAGACGGGCAGGGGGTTGAGGCCTTTGATATGGATATGTGGAAATCCTATCAGGCAGGTATGATGGAGTCTGTCGAGGCGGCAGGACTGAAACCTGAACCGTTGGACATCAAGGCCGGGTCAACGGTGCTGTGGCATCCGCACTTACCGCATGGGGGAACACCGATTGCCGATAAGGGATCAACGCGGAACTCTCTAGTGGTCCACACGACGCCCAAAGGGGTGCCGGTCGGGCATCAGGATGCGTTTTATGGGCGGGATGAAGACAGACCGATCGAGGCTAGCTGGAGCTATCGCAACATGGGGCCCGCCGATATGGTCGAACACGGACAGATTGATATCGGCCACAATACAACGATCCTGCTTGAGAATGTTGTGGTCTGACAGGTTGTTACCGGCCCACATGGGATGCAGGCCGGTCTCATTAGGGCTTAGCCGTCTAGCTGTACCAGTGCGTGGCGCTTTTTGCCGGCGCTTAGCTTGATCGGAGAGGACAACGCAGCGGCGTCAATCATCAACCCTGCGTTGGTCAGCGGTTCGTCGTCCAGCTTGGCACCATTTTCCTTGATCAGGCGCTTGGCGTCTTTGCCCGACTTGGCGAGACCGGATTTCACGATCAGCTGCACAATGGAAATGCCATCGCCCAGATCGGACGCGGACAGGGTCACTGTTGGCAAATCATCACCAACGCCACCTTTTTCAAACACTTCGCGTGCAGTGGCTTCGGCGGCTTTGGCAGCTTCGGCACCGTGCAACAGTGCGGTGACTTCGTTTGCCAGGCGGATCTTGGCTTCGTTGATCTCGGACCCTTCGAGCGCGCCTAGACGGTCGCATTCTTCGATAGGCAGTTCTGTATAGAGCTTCAGGAACCGACCAACATCAGCATCGGTGGTATTGCGCCAGAACTGCCAGAACTCATACGACGACAACATGTCGGGGTTCAGCCAGACCGCGCCGGACTGCGATTTACCCATCTTCTTGCCGTCAGACGTGGTCAGTAGTGGCGAAGTCAGGCCGTAGACTTCTCCGTCGATGGTGCGGCGGGTCAGGTCGATACCGTTGACGATATTGCCCCACTGATCGGAACCACCCATCTGAAGGATACATTTGTACCGGCTGTGAAGCTCCATGAAATCATAGGCTTGCAGGATCATGTAGTTGAACTCAAGAAAGCTGAGCGACTGCTCGCGGTCCAGACGGGATTTGACCGATTCAAATGCCAGCATCCGGTTGACCGAGAAGTGACGGCCAATGTCACGTAGGAATTCCAGGTAGTTCAACCCATCCAGCCATTCGGCGTTATTGATCATCACAGCGCCGTTTTCGCTGTCGTTGTAATCGACATAGGCCGAGAACACTTTCTTGATGCCGGCGATATTGGCGTCGATCTGTTCTTCGGTCAGCAGCGGGCGTTCATCCGCACGGAACGACGGATCGCCCACCTTGGTGGTGCCGCCGCCCATCAGGGTGATTGGTTTGTGGCCGGTTTTCTGGAACCAGCGCAGCATCATGATCTGGATCAGCGATCCAACGTGCAGTGACTTGGCAGTAGCATCAAAACCAATGTAGGCTGGTTGGCCCGGTGTCATCAGAGCTTCGTCCAATCCCTGATAGTCGGTGCAATCGGCTAGATAGCCGCGCTCTATCATTACGCGCATAAATTCCGATTTGGGATGGTAGGTCATGATGTGCCTCGGCTATGGATTGCGTCGGACTGTATAAAACGCAATTGCGGCAGTGGGAACAGGTTTTCGAGAGAAAAACACTATCCTATAAGGATGGTTAACAGGCAGAAGAGATCCGGCAGGACCAAAAGGGGCTGAGAATGAACAAGGCCATTTCGAAAACGGGTGTGGTGAAGGCACTTGGCGCGATGAGCGGTACGTCACTGGATGGTGTTGATGCCGCAATTGTTGAGACCGACGGTGCGCATATCTACGGTTTCGGAGAGACCGCTTATCGCCAGTACTCTCAGTCAGAACGAGAGGTGTTGCGCGCTGGCCTAGGGTCGTGGGGCGGCGACGTAGCCGAGGCCGCCGCGAAAGTGGTGGATACGGCCCATGCCGAGTTGATGTCTGAGTTCTCGGACTATGATATCGCTGGTTTCCATGGTCAGACGCTTGCCCATGCACCGCGTCATCAGGGCACCTATCAGGTTGGTGACGGTGCCGGCCTGTCCCAGAAACTAGGCAAACCTGTGGTGTGGGATTTCCGCTCAGACGATGTGGCAATGGGTGGAGAGGGCGCTCCGCTGGCGCCGTTCTTTCATTTTGCCTGTGCCAAATTCCTGAAACTGGATCAGCCTGTTTGCTTTCTGAACCTTGGTGGGGTTGGCAACCTGACCTACGTTGATCCACGGTTTGACACCGCAGAAGAGCCCGGAGCGCTGCTTGCCTTTGATACCGGGCCGGCCAATGCCCCGGTGAACGATCTTATGCAGGCTCGGCTTGGGTTGGAAATGGACACCGGTGGTAAAGTTGCAATGGGCGGCACAGTTGAAACTGGTGCGCTCGAGTTGTTTTTGGCGGAGCCTTACTTCTCAAGACTTCCGCCTAAGTCGCTTGACCGAAATGACTTTTCGGAAATGATTGATCTGGTCGGCGAGTTGAACAACGCGGATGCGGCGGCGACTTTGACCGCTATGTGTGCCGCCGGAGTGGCACAAGGTATGCAGCATTGTCCTGAACAGCCCGCGATGGTTCTGGCCACGGGCGGGGGGCGCCATAACCCGGTTCTTATGCAAATGCTGGCAGTCTCTTTGGACTGTCCCGTCAAATCGGTCGAAGAGGTCGGACTGGATGGCGACATGCTAGAGGCTCAGGCTTTTGGCTACCTCGCCGTGCGGGTTGCCCGTGGGCTGGTCACCTCAGCGCCCGGCACTACAGGGGTTAGTGCATGCGTCGGTGGCGGGATCGTTAGCCTGCCGACGGGCAAGCGGTAACAAATGACCATTTGGCATCCGGCGCAGCATATCCGTGTAAAGGCCATCGGATTGCCTTGGCGTGGCGGCCGTTTTCTAGTCGCCGAAGTCGAAGATGATGCGGGGAAAGTGAAAGGCTTGCGCCCTTTGGGTGGATCGGTCGAGTTTAGCGAGACGTGGCAGGACACGTTAAAGCGTGAGTTCCGTGAGGAACTGCATGTCGACATTGAGATCTCCGGGCCACATCATGTGTTGGAGAATATCTATCACCACGAGGGTGAGATCGGCCACGAAGTTCTGTTCCTTGCTCCAGTTACCTTTTCGTCGGATGCCTTTGGAGATCAGGAGGTGATCACATTTTCCGAAGATAATGGCCAGATCTGCCGAGCCCGCTGGGTCACGACTGATCCGAGTGAGCGTGAGGAGATTGAGCTGTTCCCGAACGGTCTGCAAGCGCTGCTGGATCAAGGGCTGCTGCGCTGACACTGGACTTTTGACTAATACACTTCGAGCCCCGTAGTTTATCTACGCGCGCTATAGCATAAGATTTGGACTGGGCAGCTCTACTTTGACAATCGCTAATGAGCATCGTGCCCGCAAGGACCAAATGCCAAAGCGTTATCCGCGAGAAATATCGAAGCCTGGGTCGGCCAGTTCAAAGCCATCAAACTGAAATCCCGGTGAAACTGTACAGCTAACCAGCGTGTAGTCGCCGGTCGTTCGCGCGGCCTGCCAGTGACCTTTTGGCACAATGAGTTGTGGCTCGCCCTCGCGTAGATCGGGGCTTAACAGATGATCCTGCGCGGGTCCCTGATCCGTCTCCGAAAGTGACAAAACTAGGGGGGCTCCGGCATGAAATAACCAGATCTCGGCTGCATCCACCCGGTGCCAATGACTGCTTTCACCTTCGGCCAATAGGAAATAGATGCAGGTGCCACTGGCGCGGCCTTCGTTGTTCGCCTGCCAGGTTTGCCGATACCAGCCACCCTCTGGGTGGGGTTTCAGGTCTAGCCTAGCGATAATCTCTTGTGCGGTCATAGCCCTGTGCCCCGGTTATTGCTGGAAATCCGACATCCAATGCATATGTTGTGCGCATGAAACTGCATATCCCCTTTGATAATTCCTACGCGCGGCTGCCGTCTGTATTCTATAGCAAACAGACACCCGAGCCGGTGAAATCCCCGAACCTAATCGGCTTTAATCAAAACTTGGCGCAACTGTTGGGCATTTCTCCGGGCGAGATCAACGAAATGGCGCAAGTGTTTGCTGGCAACCAAGTACCTGATGGGGGGGAACCGCTGGCTCAGCTCTATGCCGGTCACCAGTTTGGTAGTTATAACCCGCAGCTTGGCGATGGCCGCGCGGTGTTGCTTGGGGAAACTGTTGGAACCGACGGACAGCGGCGTGACATTCAGCTAAAGGGTTCCGGACGTACACCATATTCGCGTCGCGGCGACGGGCGGGCTTGGTTGGGGCCAGTGCTGCGGGAATATGTGGTGTCCGAGGCCATGCATGCTCTTGGCATTCCCACCACCCGTGCGCTGGCGGCTGTGGAAACCGGAGAAACTGTTCAACGCGAGCGCGGCCTGCCCGGTGCGGTCTTGACCCGCGTCGCCTCTAGCCACCTGCGGGTGGGTAGTTTTGAGGTGTTTGCTCGTCGCGGCGACATCCGCAGTCTGAAACAGCTGACAGATTACGCAATTCAACGCCATTACCCGCAAGCCGAAGGGCCAATGGGGCTATTGCGCGCAGTCAGAGATGCGCAAAGCAAGCTGATCGCAGCCTGGATGGGGGTTGGGTTTATCCATGGCGTAATGAATACCGACAACTCGTCGATTTCTGGCGAAACCATCGATTATGGTCCCTGTGCCTTCATGGACAGCTACCACCCGCAGAGGGTGTTCAGTTCTATCGATCATCAGGGGCGTTATTCCTATGACAACCAACCGGGCATCGCAGTGTGGAACTTGGCGCAATTGGCCACAGCCTTGATCCAACAGTTTGACGATCCGCAGCAAGGGGTAGAAGAGGCGACTGAAATCGTGCACGCCATGCCTGGAATGATGCAAGACCTCTGGGAACAGACGTTTCGCGCCAAACTGGGACTTGCAAGCGCACAGGACAGTGACCTTCAGCTGACCTCTGAACTGCTTGACCTGATGGCTCAGGGGGGATGTGATTTCACCAATACATTCCGTGCCTTGGCAACGGGCGACGCCCGTGACCAATTCTCTGATCCTACTGGTTTTGACAACTGGCAGGAAAGCTGGAAGGCGCGAATGGAGAGTGAACCCGACCCTCAGGCGCTGATGCTTCGATCAAACCCTGCCTTTATCCCGCGAAATCATCAGATTGAAAACATGATAGCCGCTGGCGTTGCTGGCGATTACACCCTGTTTCACACTTTAAATCAGGTACTGGCTCAGCCGTTTGAGGATCAGCCAGAACACACCGATCTACGGCAACCGCCAACCCCGGATCAGGTGGTGCCTGCAACCTTTTGCGGAACCTGATCCCTTTCATCTGGCCTGAAATATCCTCGGGGGTGAATTGGCCGCAGGCCAAGAGGGGGCAGACAGCCCCTTTTCGCCGACGGCTACAGTAAGGGTGAAAACGCATTGTACCTGTAACGCAGAAGCGCCAATAAATAACCAGCAAAAGGAAAACTGATGACTGCTCCAACCCTGCGTCTGGCCAGCTATAATATCCAGAAATGTATTGGCCTGGATCTGCGCCGTCTGCCACGACGGACGCTTCAGGTGATCGAGGGCACCGGGGCTCAAATCGTTTTGTTGCAAGAGGCTGATAAACGTTTGCCGCCGCGACCTGCCGCCTTGCCGCATTTCGTGCTGGACGAGGCCGGTTGGCAAATTGTGAATCTCGGCGGGGCGGGGTCGCTGGGGTGGCATGGAAATGCCATTCTGTGGCGCTGTCAGTCGGTCAAAATGCGCGATCAGGGGCACATCAGTTTGCCTGGGTTAGAGCCCCGTGGGGCGGTTTGGGCTAAGTTTGACACGGCCATCGGCCCTTTGCGCGTGATCGGTGCTCATCTTGGTTTGACTGGTAAGGCGCGCCATGAACAGGTGACTCATCTAGCCCGTGAAAGCGCAAATTTCGATGATACGCCTTTGGTCTGGGGGGGGGACTTCAACGAATGGTCCCGTACCCCTGTGCTGGACCACTTGGCGCCGGACATGACCTTTTTGGCCCCCAAGCCCAGCTTTCCAGCCCTGCGCCCAATCGGGGCGTTGGATCGGATGGCAGTTGGGCCGAACCTACAGGTCACCGCGCATGGGGTGTACCGCGAGCGCCCGGCACATATCGCGTCGGATCATTTACCCGTTTGGGCCGACTTGCGACGGGCATAAATAAACCCCGCTCAGGACAGCTCCTAAGCGGGGTTCAAGTTGTTTAGTATAAGACTGGTTTAGGCCGCGGTACGGTTGCCACCACCGCCGCCGCCGCCGCGGCGCCGACGACGCTGACCACCACCGGGCTTGCCGCCTTCGCTTGCACCACCACCGGACGATCTGCGCTGGCCTCCGCCACCACCGCCGCCGCCACGGCGACGGTTGCCACCGCCGTTGGATTTCTTAGCGCCGGGTTGGACTTCCCATGGGGTGCCCGAGGCGACCGGGATAGTGGTTCCCAGAGTCTTTTGAATGTCCTTCAGCTCGCCCATCTCATCAGGTGAACAGAAGGCAACAGCCGCACCGTCTTTGCCAGCACGCGCAGTCCGGCCGATGCGGTGGACATAGGCGTCTGGCACATTGGGCAGGTCATAGTTGTAGACGTGTTTGACGTCTGGAATGTCCAGTCCACGTGCTGCCACGTCGGTGGCTACCAGAACTTTGATCTGGCCGGATTTAAACGCAGCAATGGCCCGGTCACGTTGGCCCTGGCTTTTGTTGCCGTGGATCGACGCGGTTGAGAAACCAGCCTTTTCCAGCGTTTTCATCAGCTTCTCAGAGCCGTGTTTTGTGCGACCAAAGACCAGCGAGCGCTCGTCCGTGTGCTTGGCCAGCAATTCCTTCAGCAAAGCTGTCTTTTCCGCTTTGGCGATAAAGTGAATTTCCTGTGTCACTTTGTCTGCGGCCTTGCCCGGAGGCGAAACTTCGACGCGAACAGGGCTTTTCAGGTAGCTGCCGGCAATCTCGTTCATCTGCTTTGGCATGGTGGCCGAAAACAGCATAGTTTGGCGATCTTCTGGCAGAAGCGCTGCAATTTTGCGTAGGGCGTGGATGAAACCCATGTCCAGCATCTGGTCAGCTTCGTCCAGAACCAGGAAGTCACAAGCGCCAAGGTCCAGCGCGCGACGATCAAGGATGTCGAGCAGACGGCCAGGGGTGGCGACCAGAATATCGGTGCCTTTGGCAATGCGCTGGATCTGTGGATTGATGGATACACCACCAACTACCAAGCCAACTTTCATCGGCGTGCCTTCCAGCAGACCCTTGAGCTGTTGGCTGATCTGGTTTGCTAATTCGCGGGTTGGAGCCAAAACTAGGCCGCGAGCCGTTCTGCCGGCAGGCTTACGGTCGTACTGCATCATCTGAGCAATCAGTGGCACACCAAAGGCAGCGGTTTTACCAGTGCCGGTCTGGGCCAGGCCGAGAACGTCGCGGCCCTGCAACGCATAGGGAATCGCGTGTGATTGAATTGGGGTTGGATCCTTGAAGCCCATTGCCTCGATCCGAGTCAGAAGCTTCTCAGGAAGCCCCATTGTTGAGAATTCACTCAAGTCATATCCTTTCGCAGCCATGCGGGTGCACGGCCGGTGTTTGCCGCATCCTGTGCGACGAGTTGGGGGCAGGGACCTCAGGTTCTACTGGCCGTATGCCAGAGCGCCGGTCGTCTGCTCGTGCCCCACGCGTGATCTTGGGAACGCAGGTATGTCACTGTAGGCGTTAAAGGCCGGAGCCTCGGAAGGGGACAAATTGCCCGAACGCCTCTGCTCACGCGGCAGAGAGGGATACCTGATGTGGCAAATGGCTGTGGATAAGGCGTTTGTCAACCGGCATTCTATTTTATTACCCGGTTTTCGAGCGCTGGTTCTTTCGTTACACAGGGTACCCAAGCGTAAAGTGTGCGCACAGAGGATGCCAATGCCTGACACAATAATTTCCCGCTGCGAGGCCAAGGGCCTGCGCATGACTGGTCAACGCCGGATCATTGCCCGTGTTTTGCAGGACAGTGACGACCACCCGGATGTTGAGGAACTGTATACGCGCGCCAGTGGGCTGGATGCAGGAATTTCGATTGCGACGGTTTATCGAACCGTAAAGCTGTTTGAGGAAGCCGGTATACTAGAGCGGTTGGAATTCGGCGATGGTCGGGCCCGTTATGAAGACGCTGAGCGCGATCATCACGACCATCTGATTGATATGAATACAGGTGAAGTAATCGAGTTTGTTGATCCTGAGATCGAGGCGTTGCAAGAAAAGATCGCCCAGAAACTCGGGTATACGCTGAAGGGCCACAAGCTGGAGCTTTATGGCGTGCCTGTTCG
Source organism: Parasedimentitalea denitrificans (assembly GCF_011813015.1). GTDB lineage: Bacteria > Pseudomonadota > Alphaproteobacteria > Rhodobacterales > Rhodobacteraceae > Parasedimentitalea > Parasedimentitalea denitrificans. The sequence continues at coordinate 31,395 of NZ_QHLQ01000005.1, forward strand.
CAAGAAGTGAGTAGGTCTAAGGTCTTGGTCGATTGATAAGACGATTGATGTCGAGATCTTGGATTGAGTATTTCTGGCAAAAAGAAACGCTGAGCCATTTAGCCATTGGCTATTGGGTGTTCCTTGGCAGAAGGAGGGGGCTGGCGTCGACATGGCTGAGTTCCTGACTGGCATAGTAGAATACTCCCTGTTCCAAAAAATCATCGCGGTGCCCGCATGTCATGGGTTGGGTATGGCTAATGAGCCGGGACGGGTGTGTGGTTCGCAGAAGTCTCAAATATTTGACTGGGAAATGGCAGTGAGTTTTTCCTATTGGAAACAGCGATCGTGGGAAAACAATGTGGGTACATCAAGGTTTGTGATGGGATGTTACACGTCTTGTTGTGCTGCGTTGTCGCGATTGGGCTAGAAAGACGATGTGAAATGCGGTTCTTCTGCGCGGATGATGTCAGAATCTGCTGATGACACTGCCGATGGAAATGCGCGAATGAACAATCTGAATGGTATTTTGCTGGTGGTCGCCTCGATGGCGGCTTTTACGCTGGAAGACATGTTTATCAAGCACCTGTCGGCGGATATGCCGGTGGGGCAAATCCTGATTTTGTTGGGGGTCGGTAGCAGTAGCGTTTTTGCGGTGCTGGCCTGGTCAAAAGGGCACAGCTTGGTGGCGCGAGCGGCCTGGAAGCCTGCGGCGGTGCTGCGGACCCTGGCCGAGGCTGTGGGGGCGATGTGTTTTGCCACGGCGCTGGCGCTGGTTGATATTTCTACCGTTGCGGCAGTGTTTCAGGCCTTGCCCCTGGTGATTACCATGGCCGCCGCCGTGTTCTTGAAAGAGCAGGTTGGCTGGCGCCGATGGAGCGCCATTCTGGTTGGCTTTATTGGTGTATTGTTGATCATTCGTCCGGGGCTGGAGGGGTTTGAGCCTGCGTCTATTCTGGTGCTTCTGTCCGTATTTGCCATTGCCGCACGTGATCTGCTGACCCGGTTTGTCGATGCCTCTGTCTCTTCTACTGTTGTTAGTTTTCAGGGTTTTGCGTCGCTTATTGTTGCAGGCATGTTGCTGTTGTTGATAGTCCCGGGTGAGGTGACGCCGGTTAGCAGCTCTCAGGCTTTGATGATGCTTGGCGGCGTGGTGTTTGGTGTTATGGGGTACTATGGCATTGTTGTTGCGATGCGGGTGGGGGATGCCTCGACGGTGACACCATTCCGGTACTCGCGTTTGCTGTTCTCGATTCTGGTCGGCATGGTGATGTTCAATGAACGCCCAGATCTGATGACGATGACCGGGGCCTCGCTGATTATTGGGTCTGGATTGTACACCTTTCTGCGGGAGCGCAAATTGGCTCGGGCTAGCGGGTTGGTTGCTGCCTAGCGGCAGAAAACGCGCTGAATGTCGAAATAATTGTGCCGATGTTGGCGCTAAAGCTTGAAATATAAGCTGTTAGCGATAACGCGTGAGGTTTACATTTCCGCGCTGTCTACCTATGACGCTGGCGAACAATGGCTATAGTCAGGGACCTTCCGATGAGCACAATTATCGACATTCACGCCCGCGAAATTCTGGACAGCCGGGGCAACCCGACCGTTGAGGTTGATGTGATCCTGGAGGATGGCACCATGGGGCGCGCCGCTGTTCCGTCGGGTGCATCAACTGGTGCCCATGAAGCCGTTGAAAAACGCGATGGCGATAAAGACCGCTATATGGGCAAAGGCGTGCTGGAAGCCGTGGCTGCGGTCAACGGTGAGATCGCCGAAGAGCTGGTTGGATTTGACGCCACCGAACAGGTGTCGATCGACATGGCGATGATCGAGCTGGACGGGACCGACAACAAAAGCCGTCTGGGCGCCAACGCCATTCTGGGTGTTTCGCTGGCTGTGGCCAAAGCTGCTGCTGATTTCACCACGCAGCCTCTGTACCGCTATGTCGGTGGTACTTCGGCGCGGGTTCTGCCGGTTCCAATGATGAACATCATCAACGGCGGTGAGCACGCAGATAACCCAATCGACATTCAGGAATTCATGATCATGCCAGTGGCTGCGGATAACATCCGTGAAGCTGTTCGCATGGGTTCGGAAGTGTTCCACACCCTGAAGAAAGAGCTGACAGCTGCTGGCCTTTCGACAGGTATCGGTGATGAAGGTGGCTTTGCGCCGAACATCGGATCGACCCGTGAAGCGCTGGACTTCATCCTCAGCTCGATCGAAAAGGCCGGTTACAAAGCCGGTGAAGAAATCTATCTGGCATTGGACTGTGCCGCGACTGAGTACTACAAAGACGGCAAGTACGTTCTGTCGGGTGAGGGTAAGAGCCTGACATCAGAGGAAAACGCAGCCTATCTGGCCGCTTTGGTCGAAGACTATCCAATCATTTCAATCGAAGACGGCATGTCCGAGGATGACTGGGACGGCTGGAAAGCACTGACTGATGCGATCGGTGACAAAGTGCAGCTGGTGGGTGACGATCTGTTCGTGACTAACCCATCGCGTCTGTCTGACGGTATTGCCAAAGGCTCTGCCAACTCGATGCTGGTCAAAGTGAACCAGATCGGAACTCTGACTGAAACGCTGCAAGCTGTTGATATGGCCCATCGCGCTGGGTTCACCAATGTGATGTCGCACCGTTCGGGCGAGACCGAGGATGCCACCATCGCCGATCTGGCTGTGGCGACTAACTGTGGTCAGATCAAAACCGGCTCGCTGGCGCGGTCTGACCGGTTGGCCAAGTACAACCAACTGATCCGCATCGAAGAAACGCTGGGTGAAGTTGCTGAATACGCAGGTCGTTCGATCCTGAAATAATATAAGTTCCTGTGAACTTGAAATTGCCCCCGTCAACGTCGTTGGCGGGGGTATTTGTTTGCATTTTCCCCAATTGACCTAGTTGCATAGAGTATGATGGGCCGCGCTTGGCGAGAGCCTGTGTGTGCACCGGCGATGTGTACCGGCCAAGCGCACATGCGACTTTCAATGCCCTGCTGCGGATGTGTGGAAGGGGTTCACGATGAAAACGCTTGTTATGCGCGCAATTGTACTTTGTGTGCCGATTATCTTGTTGTCAGGGTGCAGTGGCGACGGGCGGTATCCGATAACCAACATTATTGCAGAGTCTGATGACCCGGTGTTGCAAATGCAGGCACATCATTTTCAGGTGCCAGTCTTTATCTACTAGTCAGTGCTGGCCAGCTGGTTGCTCTTGTATCTGCTGTGGTGAGAAGTAACGTGCCCTTGGAATTTGATCAAATTACAGGAGCGCGTTATGAGACTACAGGTTGCCACATCTGATGAGAGTGAGTTGGTTGCTCGTTTCGTCGCAGCCTTATTAACCGAGCTGACAGGCGGAGAATTGGTTGATCCCGCTGAATTGGAGCCCACAACTTCACGCCTGTTGGGACGTGATGATGTAATTGGCATTCTCGCATACGACCAAGGGGAACCCGTTGGGATTATTATGCTAAACGAGTGCGCGGCGATCTATGCGGGTGGTATCTTTGGCGAAATCACCGAATTATATGTCTTGCCAGAAATGCGATCAAAAGGTGTGGCCACACGGCTAGTGAAAGAAGCCTGTGCCACGGGGAAGAGGCGCAGGTGGAAGAGGCTTGAAGTTGGCGCCCCCGATCAACCTGCCTGGAAAAGGACTATGGAATTCTACCAAGGCAATGGGTTTGCCGAGGTCGGCCCCAGGCTGAGAAAGCTGATTGCGTAGCTTGAGCAGTCACAGGTCTTTGGTCATGCGCATATAGCGGTCGTGCGCCTGAAAGCGGGTGCGGGCATATAGCCGCTGGGTGTCTTTATCTTCGCGGTCGACCTCTAGGTGCAGCGCGGTGATACCTGCCTCGGACAGTGTTTTCGGAAGGGCAATCAGAACCTCGGTAGCGATGCCGCGTTTTCGAACAGGTGGGCGTATATAAAGCTCGTCTATCGAGGCATCCATACCGCCGAATTCAACCGACCAGCTAAACGTCACGACAATGTACCCAATAGGCGCGCGTGTGGGGCCAGCCAGATACACGGCGCCATAGGGGATACCGTTCAACAGCGGCTCAATAGCGGCGCGGCGGCTGTCTTCGCTGCTGGTGATCTGCATTTCCTCGTGAAAGGCGGCGACCAATGTCAGCACTTTGTCCAGATCATCGGGCTTGGCGAGATGTAGTGCAGCGCTCATAGCAGGGCCAATCGTTCGGTCAGCATATCAAAGAAGCCATCGGCGTCGACGTCGCCGATGAAGGTTGCATTGGCAGGCCGGTCTGTGACCCCCCACCAATCGGCTACGGTCATCCCCAATGTCAGTTCAGACTGGGTTTCGATTTCCACGTTGATGTGGCGGCCAGTGAACAGATCAGGGCGGATCAGGTAGGCGGTGACGCATGGGTCATGCAAGGGCGCACCGGCAGAGCCGTATTTGGCGACATCAAAACGTTCGAAGAATTCAGTCATTTCGGCAACGAAGACACCGACCTTGGTGTCGAGCGCGCGAAAGGCGTCACAACGGGGTTTGGTGACCAGAACCTTGTGGGTCACATCCAGCGGCATAACCACGATGGGGCGGCCAGATTTAAAGACGATTTCGGCGGCTTCAGGGTCAACATAGATATTGAACTCGGCAGCTGGAGTGATGTTGCCAACTTCAAAATACGCTCCGCCCATCAGGACGATTTCCTGTACCTTTTCAACGATATCCGGGGCTTTTTGGAAAGCTGTGGCAATGTTGGTAAGCGGGCCGAGGGGGCATAAGGTGACTGTTCCTGCGGGATGGTTGCGCAGGGTATCGATGATGAAATCCACCGCGTGACCATCGGCTAGGGGCATTGTCGGATCAGTGAGTTCGGGGCCGTCTAGCCCTGTCTTGCCGTGCACATGTTCAGCGGTGACCAGCGGGCGTTTCAACGGGGCGTCACAGCCTGCAAAAACCGGAACATCCTGTTTGCCTGCGATCTCACAGACAATACGGGCGTTTTTTTGCGTTAGCGGCAGCGGGACGTTGCCAGCAACAGCCGTAATGCCAAGCACTTCGATCTCTTTGGGGCTGGCGAGCGCCAATAGAATAGCGACGGCGTCGTCTTGGCCGGGATCGGTATCAATGATGATTTTGCGTGCTGTCATGAAGGCCTCTAAGTATTTCAGAGATTGAAGTTGGCAAGGCAGTTCTGATTTGTCCAGCGATAGTGGGAGCTGTGAACTGGGAATTGAGTATTTTTAGCAAAAAGATGCCCTGAAGGAGCCTTAGCCTTTTGGATGGGGCTTGGTGCGTTCGTCGGATTTAACAGCGTCCCACAGTGCGTCCATTTCTTCGAGGTTGCTGTCGGAAGGGGACTTTCCTGTCGCAGCAAGACGGGATTCGACGCCTTCGAACCGGCGGGTGAATTTGGCGTTGGCGCGGCGAAGTGCGGCTTCGGGTTCCACGCCGAGGTGGCGGCCGAGGTTGGCCATGACAAACATCAGATCACCGAACTCTTCTTCGACTGCCTCCTGTGTCAACTCATCGCGGGCTTCGACAAGTTCAGCGCTTTCTTCGGCGATCTTTTCCAGCACATTGGTGGTTGAGGGCCAGTCAAAGCCAACACGGGCGGCACGTTTTTGCAATTTGTAGGCGCGCAGCAGTGCAGGCAAGCCAACGGCGACACCGTCCAGTGTGCCTTTTTGCTCTTTTCCTGCGCGCTCGGCGGCTTTGATGGTTTCCCAGTCCTGGGTCTGTTGTTCGGCGGATTTGTTGCGGTTTTCGTCGCCGAAAACATGCGGGTGGCGGCTCACCATCTTGTCAGACATGGTGGTGACCACGTCCTGAAAGGTGAAGTGCCCGGCCTCGTCCGCCATTTGGGCATGGAACACTGATTGGAACAACAGGTCGCCCAGTTCACCCTTTAGCTCTTGCCATTGTTGGCGCTCGATGGCGTCGGCGACCTCATAGGCTTCCTCTATTGTGTAGGGCGCGACACTGGCGAAATCCTGTTCAATATCCCATGGGCAGCCGGTTTTTGGATCACGCAGGCGGCGCATGATTTCAAGCAGTCGTTCGATGCCGGCGGTCCGGTCGTTGATCAGTGTGTTTTCGGGCATTGCGGAGGCCTTCGTTCCAGTGTCAGATGCATCAATCCCGAGTCTGACCTAGGAGTCCAGCCCATGCCCGTCGTTAACCGTATCGCCGATTTTTCTGAAGACATGAAGACCTGGCGGCGGCACCTGCATACGATTCCTGAGTTGGGGTTTGATCTGCCGGAAACTTCTGCCTTTGTTGCAGAGCGTTTGCGTGAGTTCGGTGTAGATGAACTGCATGAAGGTATTGCGCAGACCGGCATGATTGCGATCATCAACGGGCAGGGAGAAGGGCCGACCATTGGGTTGCGTGCAGACATGGACGCCTTGCCGATTCCCGAAGAAACCGGGGTAGAGTACGCGTCGACCAAAGCTGGGAATATGCATGCCTGTGGTCATGACGGCCATACGACGATGCTGCTGGGGGCTGCCAAGTACCTGGCTGAAACGCGGAATTTTCGGGGTCGCGTTGCTTTGATTTTTCAACCCGCTGAGGAAGATGGCGGCGGGGCTGGTGTCATGGTCGACGAGGGGATCATGGACCGGTTCGGCATTGGTGAGGTCTATGGTGTTCACAATGCGCCAGGGATGCCGGTGGGGGGATTTGTGACATCGCCCGGAGCGTTGATGGCTGCAGTGGATGAGTTTCACGTTCATATTCAGGGTGTTGGTGGCCATGGTGCGATGCCACAAGATACTCGTGACCCCGTAATGGCGGCCTGTGGGATTGCGCAGGCGATCCAGACTATTGTCAGCCGTAACCACTATGCGCTGGAGGAACTGGTGATTTCAGTGACACAGATTCACACGGGCACCACGGACAACGTGATCCCGGATACTGCCTATATCAATGGAACTGTGCGTACATTTGACCCTAAGGTGCAGGCCATGGTGATCCGACGGATGCAAGAAATTGTTGACGGGCAAGCGGCGAGCTATGGGGTCGAGGCCAAGCTGGAGTATGAGAAGGGCTATCCTGCAACCATAAACCATGCTGATAAAGCGGAGTTTGCGGTGGAAGTGGCCAAGGAAATCTCGGGCGAAGCCAATGTGAGTGCAGAGTGCAATCGCAAAATGGGCGCCGAGGATTTTTCTTATATGTTACAGGCGCGACCCGGGGCATATCTTTTCCTAGGGCAGGGGGAGAGTGCCGGGCTGCATCACCCCAAGTATGACTTTAATGATGAGGTCGCACCGGTTGGAGCGTCGTTCTTTGTGCGGTTGGTTGAACGGGCTCAGCCATTAACCTGACAAGGTGAGCAACTGGTGAGGTGACAGGCGGCAAGTGGTCGTCTATGCCGGATCTCAACAGCAGACTGAAGGGTATGCAGACATGGCGTTGGAAGATGCAAAACATCTGGTCGATGAGGCTTTTACGCGCGAAGACCTCAAGGGGCTTAGCTTTGAGAATACCTTTGGGGGGGCCACATCATTCTTGCGACGTAAGTATAGCAAGGATCTAAGTGGTGTTGATATCGCTGTCACAGGTGTGCCGTTTGATCAGGCGGTGACCAACCGTCCGGGAACACGTTTGGGGCCACGGGCCATTCGTGAGGCAAGTGCCTTGCAAAGCCCGGATGCGCCTTATGGCTGGGGCTATGACCCGCTTAGCGAGTTTGCGATTGTTGATTATGGCGATCTGGCCTTTGACTACGCCAATATTTCCGGTTTTCCCGATGCATTGCGTGCACATCTGCGTGGAATTCTTGCGGCGGATGTGGCCTCGGTTGCGTTGGGCGGGGATCACTACATCACCTTTCCAATCCTAAAAGCCTATGCCGAGAAATACGGTCCGATGGCGCTGTTGCAGTTTGATGCACATAGCGACAGTTGGGCGGATGATGATATGGACCGGGTGGATCACGGAACCTTTGTCTACAAAGCAATTAAGATGGGGTTGATCGACCCTGCACGCTCGGTTCAGGTCGGGATCCGTACCAGCAACGAAGATACAATGGGTGTGAATATCATCGATGCGGCCGAAGTGCATGAGATAGGGCCAGCAGCGACTGCACTGCGGATCAAAGAGATCTTGGGTGATCATCCGACGTATCTGAGCTTTGATATCGATGGGTTGGATCCGGCCTATGCTCCGGGTACTGGGACGCCGGTCTGGGGGGGGCTGACCTCGGCGCAGGCAGCGCGTATTTTACGAGACATCGCTGGGATCAATATTAAGGGCGGCGATGTGGTTGAAGTGTCGCCACCATTTGATACCACGGGCGCCACGGCCATCGCTGCTGCCCATGCGGCCACTGAAATTATCTGCCTGTTGGGCTGGAATATGAGAAAAAATGACTGACTTAAATCAACCGATCAGCGGCAACGACCTGGCTAGGTTCTCAGGACCTGGAACATTTATGCGACTGCCACAGGCGACGTCTCTGGATGGTTTGGATGTGGCTGTCCTAGGGATTCCGATGGACATCGGCACCTCATGGCGGTCAGGCACGCGGTTCGGTCCGAAACAAATACGGGCCGAGAGCGCGATGTTGCGGCCTTATAATATGGCCACCAAGGCGGCCCCCTTTGAGTTTCTTCAGGTCGCGGATATTGGTGATCTTGCGATCAACACCTTTTCGTTGCCGGATAGCTTGCGCATCATAGAAGCCAGCTATGACGCGATTGTCGGCACAAGTGTTGTGCCTATTGCCATGGGTGGTGATCACTCGATCACGCTGCCGATCCTGCGAGCTGTAGCCAAGAAATACGGCCCGGTCGCGGTGGTGCATGTGGATGCCCATGCGGACGTCAATGAAGACATGTTTGGTGAAAAAGAAAACCACGGAACAGTGTTTCGTCGTGCCTATGAAGAGGGCCTGATTCAAGCAGACAAGACCTATCAGATTGGACTGCGTGGTACAGGTTATGCGGCCACTGATTTCACCGAGGCACAGGGGTGGGGTTTTCAGCAATTCCCGGCATCAGAGTTATGGCATCGGTCATTGAACAATCTGGGGGCTGAAATTCGTCGAGATATTGGCAATCGGCCGACCTATATAACATATGACATTGATAGTCTTGATCCCGCTTATGCACCGGGAACCGGCACGCCTGAAATCGGCGGATTGACGACGCCTCAGGCTCTGGAGCTGATCCGGGCCTTGCGCGGTGTGAATATTGTGGGGTGCGACTTGGTAGAGGTTTCTCCGCCCTATGACACGTCAGGCAATACCGCATTAACGGGCGCGAACTTGTTGTATGAAATGCTGTGCGTGCTGCCGGGTGTTTCAACAAAGTAAGTCAACGGGGTCAGTCGCGGCGTCGGGGTCGCAAGTTAAAAGGTCGACCGAGGTATGGGACGGATAATGCTGTTTGCGTGGATATGTGTGGCCGTGGTGATCGTGGTGCTTGGCCTGATCCGGTTGGCTCCGGTTGATCCGTTGGACTGGAACACTCAGCCAGAATTCACTGAGGACAAGACCTTCCGTGGCGGAGTGTTCCGTGTTGTGCGCACTGGTCCGGATGGGTTGGCCCGGTTTGATCAGGTCGCCAGTTCAGCCCCGCGAACGAACCTACTGGCTGGCTCGGTTGAGGATGGTTTGGCGACTTATGTGACCCGAACCAAATTCCTGGGGTTTCCTGATTATACCACTGCGCGGCAGGACGGTGATTTGCTGAAAGTCTATGCTCGGTTGCGTTTCGGCCGGTCTGATCTGGGGGTGAACGAGGCCAGAATTGCAGACTGGCTGGCCGAGATGGAGAGCATACCCACACTTGAGGTTGCCCCCTCCAACTAGTCAGTTCGGATTATAGCTTTGGGAATGAGGTCACAGTGCTGTAGTCGCTTGGGATCTTTTCCAGCGAAGAGGATAGGCAGCCTTGGCTTACCTCGCGCCACATTGGAACATTCAGTGACATCTGGCATTGTGCCATGAACATTCGACCGTCGACTTGCAGACAGATCGTTTCCCCCAGCTCTACACGTGACCCTGACTTGTCAGTGCAGTAACAATCGATGGTTTTGCCACCGGGCGCTTTGACATCAGACAGCGCAGGTTGGGCAAACAGGGCAAGTGTAGTGATAATAACGGCTCTGGCATGTTGCATGACGCTAGCATATCACAGGGGGCAGGTCAGACCAAATATCATCAGAAACGGACGATCCACCTATGGTTCCCGAAGAACGCCTTGAACAGATCATCCAACGGTTTCAGTATCTTGAGGCCTTGATGTCCGATGGATCCAGTGCAGGTGATATCGCCAAACTGGCCAAGGAATACTCGGACCTGCGCCCGGTGGTTGAGCAAATCGAATCCTATCGACGGCTTTTATCTGATCTGGATGAGGCGCAAGAGATGCTGTCGGACCCGGATATGAAGGACTTGGCGGAAGAGGAAATTCCGGCCCTGAAGGCAGCGATCCCAGATGCTGAGACTGCGTTGCAGGTGGCACTGTTGCCCAAAGACGCAGCCGACACCAAACCAGCGATGCTCGAAATCCGTCCCGGAACCGGAGGCGACGAGGCGGCGCTATTTGCCGGCGATTTGTTGCGGATGTATCAACGGTACGCTGAAACGAATGGCTGGAAGTTCGACATTCTAGAAGAGCAGTTGACCGAACTTGGCGGCATCAAAGAGGTTGTCGCACATATCAAGGGTGAGAACGTGTTTGCCCGGATGAAGTTCGAATCTGGAGTGCATCGGGTTCAGCGTGTGCCGACCACAGAAAGCGGTGGGCGTATTCACACCTCGGCCGCTACCGTCGCGGTTTTGCCGGAAGCCGAAGATGTGGACATTGAGATTAACGCAAATGATCTGCGGATAGACACTATGCGCTCATCCGGGGCAGGGGGGCAGCACGTCAACACCACCGACTCGGCTGTGCGTATCACTCACTTGCCCAGCGGCGTTGTTGTTACCAGCTCGGAGAAATCCCAGCACCGAAATCGTGAAATTGCGATGCAGGTGTTGAAAACACGCCTGTATGATATGGAACGCCAGCGAGTGGACAGCGAACGCTCGGCGGATCGCGCGGCGCAAGTGGGGTCGGGGGATCGTTCCGAGCGTATTCGGACCTATAACTTTCCGCAGGGTCGGATGACTGACCACCGTATTAATCTGACATTGTATAAGTTGGATCAGGTGATGGCAGGCGATCTGGACGAGGTTATCGACGCATTGTCGGCAGACAACCAGGCACGGCTTCTGGCCGAAATGGGGCAATGAGCGGCGTGCAAACAGCGGCGCAGGCGATGGTCGCCGCGACTGCGCGGCTGCGTGCGGCAGGGGTTCCAGATCCAGCCCGTGATGCCCGTGTTTTGTTGGCACATGCTGCGAGGATTGAGGCAAGCCGTGTGACGTTGATCGCCCCCGAGGACTTGGCGTCTGACATTGCCGAACGCTATGAGCAGTTGATTGCACTGCGGGCGATTCGGGTCCCGGTTTCGCATCTGTTGGGCGAGAGAGAGTTTTATGGTCGCCGGTTTAAGGTGTCGGGCGACGTGCTGGACCCGCGTCCAGAGACGGAATGTCTGATTGAGGCGGCCCTTTCAGTGCCGTTTCATCGCGTTTTAGATCTTGGTATCGGGTCAGGGTGTATTTTGGTGACGCTGCTGGCTGAACAGCAGGATGCCACCGGTCTGGGTGTAGATCTGAGCGAGGCGGCCTGCTTGCAAGCCAGCGCTAATGCTGTTTTGCACCGGGTTGAGGCACGGGCTGATATTCGCCAGTCCGACTGGTTTAAGGCTGTGGATGGGAAATTCGATCTTATCGTGTCCAACCCACCGTATATTGCATTGACTGAAATGCCAGATCTGTCGGTTGAAGTGCGGGAGCACGAACCGGAAATGGCATTGACGGATGGCGGTGATGGTTTGGGGGCCTATCGCCAAATCGCAAGGGATGTTGGGAAATTTCTCACGCCGGGTGGTCGCGTTTTGGTTGAAATTGGACCAACCCAAGCTGCGGCGGTTGCCGCTATGTTTGAGCAGGCCGAACTGCGCATGATCCGTGTGGTTCAGGATCTGGATGGTCGTGATAGGGTTGTTTGTGCGCAAGCTGCGTGAATTGGCTGACATTTTGCACATAAATCGGCCAATTTGATGGAAAAAAGTGGAAAAACCCCATCCTGCCTCTTGTCTGGCGATGGTGGACAGGGTTACATATAGGCGTCGCAGGAGTGTTCGGCTCTATATCCAAACCGGCGACACCAAGCCCAAAATGGTCGATGGTCCCGCGCTAATATGCGCATTACGGGATCTGCGACCCAACGAATCAAGGCTGACGTTAAGCAAATGAGATCGTCTAAATCACGTTCGCGGTCGAAATCGAACCGCAATCGCCCCGCTGGTGGTGGTAATGTTGTAAACCGGGTGTTTGATAGCTCGGGCCCAGAGGGCAAGGTGCGTGGCACCCCGCAACAAATCATCGATAAATATAACCAACTGGCACGCGATGCTCAGTTGAGTGGTGACCGTGTCGCTGTTGAGAACTTTCAACAGCACGCAGAGCACTATATGCGGATGCTGGGGGAAGCTCAGCGTGAGCAGGATACTCGCCGCGAAGAGCAAGAGCGCCAGAACAGAGAGCGTCAAGCTGAACGGGACCGTGAGCGGACCGAGCGTCAGGAACGCGATGCTGCTGCGCGCCAAGAGGCTGCGGCCCGTAACGAGCAACCTGCACCTGCATCCGCTCCTAGCGTTGATCCGGCAGGGGCGCCACAGCCTGATGTTCTGGACATGAGCGGCAATGGCGCTGCATCTGGCGATTCCGGTCTGGTTGAGACGCCTGAAAGCAAGCCAAAGAAAACAAGCACACGCCGTCCGCGTACGCGCAAGCCCGCGCCGAAGCCTCAGGAAACAGCTGCAGACGAAGCTGCTGCACCCAATGCCGAGACGGTAGCAGCGCCTAAGGTTGAGAAACCGGCGGAGCCAAGCACAAAAGCAGGTGATGCGCCTGAAGCTGCTGAGTAAATTCAGTTTGATGTATGCATAGAAAAGCCCCGGTTCATACGAACCGGGGCTTTTTGAGTCTGCGGTATCAATTCGAACAAGGTGAAGAGTACAAGCGCTCAAGTAGGCTTTAAATTTCCAGTGTTGGCTTGCTGTCAGTCATCTGGGTACAAGCTGCGTGCGAGTGCACAAAAGGCCTCGAGACTGACTTGTTCGGCCCGTTCAGTTGGGGGAATACCAGCGGCCTTCAGGTGGTCTTCGATGTCGGGTGATACGCTTTTTAGTGCAGATCTAAGCATCTTACGGCGTTGATTGAACGCCGCAGCCACCACCCGGTTCAAGGTGCCTGCATCTGCCGGGAAGCGTGGTTCCGGTAGCGCGGTCAGGTGAACAACTGCGCTGGATACTTTTGGCGGCGGGGTAAATGCGCCGGGGGGAAGTGACAACACGATATGCGGCTCGGCACGCCACTGCGCCAAGAGGGCTAGTCGGCCGTATTTTTTGGTACCCGGTAGGGCGACGATACGCTCGGCAACTTCGCGTTGGAACATCAGGGTCAGGCTCTGCCAGAAAGGCGGCCACTGTTTTGGGGTCAGCCAACGCACCAGCAATTCAGTGCCAATGTTATAGGGCAGGTTGGCTGCAACACGGATCGGTGGGGTCAAGTGTTCCAGTGGGTTTACTTCGAGTGCGTCGCCTTCGATGACCTGTAGACGATTGGGATAGGCATCCGAGATTTGGGCCAGTGCGGGCAGGCAGCGCGCGTCTTTTTCAACAGCCAGCACACGGCGAGCGCCTTCGGCCAATAGGCCACGGGTCAAACCGCCGGGGCCAGGACCAATTTCCAAAACGTCGCACCCCGTCAGGTCGCCTGCCTGTCGCGCGATTTTGGCCGTCAGGTTCAGGTCCAGCAAAAAGTTCTGACCCAGAGACTTGCGGGCAGAAAGCTGGTGGTCTGCAATGACCTCACGCAGGGGAGGTAGGGTGTCGATTGCGGTCATGTTGTTTCTAACTTGGGTCTGGGTGTTGGGATTGGCATGATTTTATGCCTCCGGCGGGGATATTTAAGGCCAGATGAAGGATCAAGAGGATTTGGCCATTGTCTGTGCCATTTTGAGCGCCTCGATCAAGCTGGTGGGGTTGGCGAGGTTCTGGTCGGCGATATCGCAGGCGGTGCCGTGATCGGGTGAAGTGCGAATAAAGGGAAGGCCAAGGGTGACATTGACGCCGCGATCAAAATCAAGCGTCTTTATCGGGATCAAGGCCTGATCGTGGTACATGCAGATGGCTGCGTCATAGCGGGCGCGGGCAGCGGCATGGAACAGGGTATCGGCGGGGTGTGGGCCAGTCAGATCGTAGGCCTCTGATTGCAGGTCATGCAGCGTTGTGTTGATCCAGGTAAGCTCTTCCTGTCCCATCGCCCCACCTTCACCGGCGTGGGGGTTCAGGCCGGCAACGGCGATACGCGGGTGAGGTATTCCGAATTGCTTTTGTAAACCTTCGACCGTGATAGCGATTGTTTCACTCAGCAGCGCCGGGGTTAGCTGTTGTGGCACATCAGCAAGGGCGATGTGAATTGTCGCGGGCACGACGCGCAACTGGTCTGAGGCCAGCATCATCACCACGCGGTCGCGTCCCGCCAATGCCGCCAGGAACTCTGTATGACCTGGATAGGCAAAGTCTGCCCCGTCGATCAGTGCCTTTTTATGGATAGGCGCGGTACACACAGCCGATGCCTGTCCGGTCTGAACTAGGCTGACGGCAGTTTCGATAGACTGAATGACACCGGCAGCATGTTGAGCCAGGGGGTGACCTGCGATGGCGGGACCGTCGAATGGCAACGCCAAGACTGGTAGAGCGGATGCGCAGATGGCCTGAGCCTGTTCGGGTTTTGAAATCTCAACAAAAGTGGTGCCTTCTGGAAGGTGGCGGGGATCGCCAATCCAGAAGAATGGGCAGGTGTCGCGTAGCTCGTTCCACGCTTTGACCGCCAATTCAGGGCCCACACCGGCGGGCTCCCCACAGCTGAGCGCAATGGGGGGCTTGCGTGTCATTTAATAACGATCTCGGCGTCGGCACGTAGCTGTTCAACAAAGCTGGCAGAGAATGCTTCTAGTCGTTGTTGGGTCAGCGCATTTGCTACACCCTGACGTGCGTCGTCTTCTCCGGTGCCTAGATCAGCGCTGCGACCGCACATCATCAGCAGAACAAGTGTCTGGCCATTGTTACGGGTCAGCATCGCCGAGGTTTCGCCGGTATCTAGTTTTGCCAGCTCTAGCGCGACATCCTGTGGGATTTCTGCTGGAGCCAGACTCTGAACGTCTAGAACTGCTGGATCCTGGTCTTTGGCGATACCGTAGAGATCGTCACAGGTGTCGATTTGGGACGCAACATGGCGTGCCGTGGCTTGCGCAGCTGGGCTGTGGCCACCAGGAATGTAGTAGCTGGCGTATTCGATAGCAGCAAACCGCGGGGCAGCGCCGGCAACTTCACGTACGCCGCGCATCTGAAACAGCGCCACGGCTCCTTGTAGTGGGAGAGGTGGCGTGATTTCGCCCGGTTTCAAAGCCAAAACCAGCCCTTGAAGCTGTGGCGGCAGCTTAGTCAGGGGGAGCCAGGGAAGGTGGCCCTGGTTGGTCCGGCTGTCAGCAGCAGAATATTGTGTCGCTGCCGATGAGAAGGCTGCGTAACTATCGAGATTGCTGATTTGTTCCGCGAGTTCTTCAACTTGTCGAACGTTTTGCTGGTTGATTGGAATAATGACTTCCGACAGAAGCACTTGAACCCCACCCGTGCCAGCACGGCCCATGGCCCGATCGATTTCACCTTCGCTTGGGCGGGCGCGAGATAAGAATCGGGATCCGACGTAGTCCCGCCAGGTCAGACCTGCAATTGTGTAATCGCGCAGTGTTTCAGGCGACACTCCATTTTCACCAAGCGCCTTGAGGAATTCCTCTAACGTCAAATTTGCACGCCCGGCGAATTCTGTCATGCCTTCGGTAATAGCTTCTTCGGACAGACTAATTCCAGCTTGAGAGGTTGCTTCTTCCTTGAGGCGGTCCTTGATCAGGTCCTCAAGTGCAATTTCCGCAGGGTCGCCTGGTGAACCAAGGATCCGCATGAAATTGGTGCGTTGTTCCAGTTCAAAATTCGTGATTACTGAATTATTCACAGTAACAGCAGGGGAGAATAAACCCTGTGCCAATACCGAATGTGGAGCCGCTGCTCCGAGAAGTAGGGCTGTTGTGGTTACGCGGACTGCGCCACGGACAAAACCCGGGGCAGTGAACCAAGACTTTAGGAATTGCTGCATGATCGCCTGTAATTTTGTGTGCCGCTATCAACGGAGAAACCGTTCAATGCGATGGTAAAGCCGAAATCGGTCGAAGGCTCAACACTTGATGTGGTAGTATAGCGCCTGTTAACCGAAAGATCGACCTTGACGCATTCGTTGCTGTAGACAAATCCGATACCCGCACGCGAAGCACGCGAGTCGGAAATATCGTATCGCAGATTGGCGGTGGCAGACCAGTTCGGGTGAATTTTATAGCTGCCGTCAAACCAGAATTCAGACGTTTCTTCGGGTCGACCTTCTTCTGCATCTGTTCCAAGCCATAGATAGCTGCCTGAAACCTGAGCAAGTTGGTTGAACCAATCGCCACGAATTTCGGCTTTGGAGAAGTTCACATTGCCGTTTAGCAAACCTCGTGTTGAGATCGCGAGGCCGTCGTCCAGTTTGAGTTGCCCAGCCAGCAAAATGTCTGATGATGTCCCGCCAAGGCCGGAGGATTTTGTGAAGCCACTGTTTGCCGAACTGCGAAAGATCTGTCCGACCACTGCTGAAGCCTGCCAGCCTTTGGTGGAGTATCGAGCCCAGTTGGCGCCGTAGACAAAAGACAGTCCTTCCTCTCGGGCATCAACGGACGGAAAACGCGACAGTTCCAGTAAGTTACCCTGATCGAATTCAACAAAATTGCTTTCATCATTTGGGACGGGATCACCAGATGACTCGCTCCAGCCAAGCTGTACGATAGGTTCTAGAAACTCTGAATCCCCATTGGGGGTAATGCGAGTCATGGGAAGGCGAAAAGTTATAGCGCCTCGCGGTGTCAGGCGGGATGCGCTGGATGGATAGGCGCTGTCATCCTGAATATTAAAGGCATCAGCGGAAAAGCCTAGCTGGGTCTGCGTGACAATCCCGTTTTGTAAGCGCCACTCCCTTTGCCAGTTTGCGTCAAAAGTCATGCGGGTGATGTCGCGGCCGACAATGTCATCGCTTGAATCGCGGCTGTGTGCATGCGTCAGCAAAGTCATTTGCACCTCGCCGCCCAGCTGAGCGGGATGATACCGTCGCTGATAAAAGATATCACCGATTGCGGAGGGGAACTCCCCGCTAACATCCGAGTCTCGGAGGGATTTGTAGTAAATAGCACTGGCGCGAAACAGGCTGTCCCGGTTGACTTTGGTTAGTGTCAAACGAGAGCGTAGGCGGTCTAGATCTGGTAGCCCATAATCCGCGAGATAGGCATCGTCCGACGCGGCCTTAATATCGAATTCAAGTTTAAAGTCTTTGCGCAGATTAAAATGGCCGTCAGCAAACAGGTAACCGCGTGTATCACCCGGCTGCAAGTCATCGCGGGTCACGGCCCCTTGCAGGTCTATTCTTCCGTTTATAAAAGCCTGACGGTAGCGTGCATCCAGAGTGCGTGTTTTTGAGGACAAGTAAGGGGACAAGGTTAGGTCCCTAGAGTCTCCGAAGGTGAAGAAATAGGGGACTTTGATTCCGGTGCCCAAAGTTGACGTAGTACGAACCGATGGCACCAGAAATCCCGAGGCTCTCTCTAGTGTTGGGTCAGGCAGGCGCAAGCCCGGGAAATAGAACACTGGTACATCGAGGATGCGGAACTGAGCATTCTCAAAATAGAGTTGTCTTTCCAACTGGTCATGCGTCACCCTCTCGGCACGGATTTGCCATAGCGGAGGTGAGCCGTCGTCACAAACTTGGCAAGACGTTGCAGATGTCTTGTAAAGTTGAGTATAGCGCCCACTAACGCGGGACATCTGCACCGAAGCCAGCTGAAGCTGCTGCTGAAACACCATGCGGGCACCGTTCAGGATGCCATTACGAAGGTCTTTGTCCATTTCAGCTGCACTCGCCAGAATGGTAATCTCCCCCCCCTGATCTATCCGAATGGGCCCCTCGATTTGAAGGGTCCCATTGTCCCGGTCAAAGGTGACCTTCTGCGCCCGTAGGCGGATGTCGCCTTGAAAAGCCTCGACATTGCCCTGCGCAATCAAGGTTCTTTCTGGAGTGATATAGACCTGATCGGCAACCAACATGGCGGGTTGGGTGTCAGCCACAAAGGGTGTCGCTTGTTGGGCCTGTACAGCGGTAGCCAAGGCCATCCAGGAGATAGCGGTGGTTAGGCAAAGTGCGCGTCGCATGTCAGCCATCCTCCGCATGAAGAAGCAACCCGAGTGGTAGCAAAAAAGCGGCTACAGGAGGGGCCCAAGCCGCCAGGCTGACTGGAATCTGCCCGTTCTCACCCAGGATTTGGGCAAAGTTACGTACAAAGTAAAGACCGAACCCCAACAAAACTGCCAATAGAACAGCCAGGCCCGTTCCTCCGGAACGTACGTGTCGCATGGTAAAGGCCGCGCCAACCAAAACCATTGCCATTAGAAATAGGGGGCGCGCTAGTTCCACCTGCAGCAAAACTTCAAATCGTTTGGTCGAAAAGCCTGCCTGTCCAAGCGACCGGATTGTCTCTGGCAGGTCATAAATTGAAATACCCTCGGCTGTTCCGATACTGTCGCGGATGCGCTCCTGGGTCATTGTTGTTGGTAGCCTTAGTTCGTCATGAATGGTTGAGTTGGTTTCAGGATTCAAGTCGGGCGTTAGCGGCCAGAACTTTACGTTGCGCAGCAGCCAATAGTCCCCCACAATTTTCGCGCTTTCAGCTACAATTTGGCGCGTTGGGCCGCCGTCGGTCGCGTAAGAGAGGATCGTGACATCATATAAACTGATATTGTCAGCGTTACCTCCGTAGCCAGCAGCATGAATGACCGACTGGCCTTGAGGGCCACCTTGGCGAAGCCAGAGGCCGTCATCAGTGAGGGATAAGGTGGCCGGACCAATTGAGCGGTATGTGTCTGTCAGCTCTTGGGATCTGTTGGAAGTTGCCGCTGCAATAGGGTTCAAAGTCGAGACGGCCAGAAAGCCGATGATCGCCGCCATAGCTAACGGGGCAACTAGTGCGCGAAGCCCGGAGCGGCCAATGGCACGCGTAACCACCAGTTCGCTACTGCGAGCGAGGCCGACGAACAAAACAATAGTAGACAGGATCATGATCAGGGGAAGAAATTGATTCAACGCAGCTGGTGTATTCATGAGGGTCAGAGTGGTGAGTTGAGCAAAACTTAGATCTATTTCTCCAAAGCGCCTAACCTGATCATTCAGATCGATTAACATAACCAAAGTGAGTAGAATTAAACTTATAATACCAAACCACTGCAGAAACCGGCGGGCATAATAAAGATCTAGCTTCATTGTGCAGCCTTTCTGACCGTTGCGTGCGGACGCTTCTTGAATAGCATGATTGGTCGCGCTGCAAGTTGCAGGAAGATACCTGCTACTGCCAGCCCCAAAAATGATGGCAGGTAGACTAGGGGCCAAAGGTTGGCATTTTCTATGACCGGTTCAGCAACAACCCCACGTAGACCCTCAACAAAGATCAATAGAACAAAAGCGAGCAGGGTTTGACGCCAAAAACCAAATCGGGAAAATGTGCCAAGCATCAGTGATGAAAAACCGATTAAAACGACCGCTATACAAACAAGAGCTCGGGCAAAGCGTAGGTGCAGCTCTTCGGCCAACTGGCCACGGCTAAACGCCTCTTGACCAGCAATTTGGTCCGCTTGGGTTAGGAGCTCATAACTGGGAATTACGCGAATGCCGCGAGCTTTGTTCACAACTTTACTTGTCAGGGTGCTGATATCGTAAGAGAAGTCAGAAAATGTAGTGGAGGACAGTGTGCGGCCCTTTCGATCTGTTCGAAGGGCCATTCCGTCGATCATCACAAGGTGAGAGCGGTTCTGGTCACGAACTAGAAACGCACGCTCGCCTGTATACAGAACGCTTTCGTCTGGGGTTCTCTGATCAGAAAGGAACACGTCGTTCAACGTTCCGTCCGGATCAATTTTACGGATGAAAAAAGTTACGCCTTTGGTTGGGTGCAGAAAATTTCCTTCACTCAAAAGTTTGGCCGTAATGTTTCTAGAGGCTTCGGTTTCGCGTTTCTTTAGTTGGTCAATCGAGGCGGGCAGTAAAAAATGCGTCAGCACAGACATCATCAGTGCGGTGATAAGACCAAAGGCAAGTGCAGGTTTGGCCATTTGCCAGGGGCTGGTTCCGGTGGCACGTAGTACTGTCAGCTCACTTTCGCTATTCAGCCGGTTGGTCACCCATACTGCCGAGGTAAACGCGGCAACAGGTAAAACCATCCGGACAAGGTTGGGAAGGGCCAGCGCGGTAAATTCGAATAAAATCAAGGCAGACTGTCCGTCGCCGATCAGCCGATCGAACAGCACAACAGCCCGGTTGATCCAAAACACGGCAACCAGGATCAGCGCGAAGAAGCCGAAAAACAGTAGATATTGAGACAGCACGTATCTGTCGAATCGTGACACTCGATCCCCCCAGACCTTGCCATGTTTATTGTTTTCGTTCTTAGCGTAAATTGACGACGGGTAAAACTGCATTTTCCATATGAATGCAGATCCTTGGTTCGACTGGGCCTAGCCAATTGTTGTGCCGCAGGCTAGCTGTTGGGGCAAATCGTATTAATCTAAGCTGGAGCCCACCTCATGAGCCGCCTGACACCCATCCGTTTCGCCGAGTATGATCCCAAGTCACTATCGGAGCAGGTCGGGCGGTTGGTTATCCTGATAACACCAGAGGGGGTCATGGATCAGGCTGCACGTAGCGCAAACCGGCTGAGCAAGGGTGCAGTGGCTCGGTTGATTGACAGTGATGGGTTCAAGAAAGCGAAAACTGGTCAGGTGATTTCTTTGGGTTGGCCTGCAGGACTGCAGGTTGAGGCGCTGGATGTGCTGGTCTTGCCGCGTCGGGTCACCCCGATCGAGGCCCGCAAGGCTGGAGCGACACTGGCAAAAGTGGCTGCCGGTAAACCCATGACCGTGATGGCTGGATCGATGCCAAAGGCGGCTGATTTGGCCCTTGGTATTGCTTTGCGCGCCTACTCATTTGATCTGCATAAGACTTCCGATGACAGTAAACCCTCGGAGGAAGTGGTCATTGCGCATAAAGCGCACGAGGACATCGCCGCGAAATACGCGCCAATGCAGGCAGTCGCCGAAGGTGTCCACATGACCCGCGATCTGGTCAACGAACCGGCCAATGTCTTGACCACAACGGATTTCGCGAACCGCTTGGTTGAGATGGAAGCGATTGGTTTGAAGGTCGAGGTTCTGGATGAGCCTCAACTGGAAGAACTGGGAATGCGCTCTTTGCTTTGTGTTGGTCAGGGATCTGATAGCCCATCCAAGGTGGTGGTCATGCAGTGGAACGGTGGAGCAGAGGGAGAAGCGCCGCTCGCACTGGTCGGCAAGGGCGTGGTTTTTGATACGGGTGGTATTTCCCTGAAACCCGCCGGCGGCATGGAAGACATGACCATGGATATGGGCGGCGCTGGCGTGGTGGCCGGCACAATGCGGGCATTGGCGCTACGTGGAGCCAAGGCAAATGTGGTTGGTCTGGTTGGCCTGGTTGAAAACATGCCGTCTGGCAATGCCACGCGCCCCGGTGATGTCGTGAAGTCGATGAAGGGCGATACGATTGAGGTGATCAATACAGACGCTGAGGGGCGATTGGTTCTGTGTGACGTGATGTGGTACACGCAGGAACGGTTCAACCCAGTTGGCATGATTGATCTGGCGACGTTGACCGGAGCCATAATTGTTGGTCTGGGGCATGAAAATGCAGGCGTGTTTTCTAACGACGACGCGCTATGCAATGCATTTCTCAAAGCGGCTGCTGCTGAAGATGAAGGCGCATGGCGGATGCCGTTGGGAAAAGGCTATGATGATCTGATCAAGTCTCGTATCGCCGATATCAAAAACACCGGTGGTCGCGCGGCGGGTTCGGTGACCGCAGCTCAGTTCCTGAAACGGTTTGTAAAAGAAGAAACCCCATGGATTCACCTCGATATTGCTGGGGTTGCTTCGGTTAAATCAGATACAACCTATGCGCCTAAAGGTGCCACCGGTTGGGGGGTATCTGCATTGAACAGACTGGTGCTCAATGGGTTTGAAACACAGTCCGAGGCAGAGTGAGCCAAGAATGGGCGCGGTTTACTTTTATCACCTGACACGCAAACCGTTGGAACAGACCCTTCCCGTGTTGCTGGAAAAGGCACGCGGGGCAGGGTGGCGTATCGAAGTTCGTGGATGTGATCCCGACCGAATGGGGTGGTTGGATGAACGTCTTTGGCTGGGTGCCAAGGATAGCTTTCTGCCGCATGGTGTTCAGGGCGGACCTAACGATGCGCTGCAGCCTGTGTTGCTGACGTCCGGGGGAACGGGTAATTCGCCCGATTGCGTGATGATCATCGATGGCGCATCGGTGAGTTCGGACGAAGTTGAAGCGATGCAGCGGGTTTGTGTGTTGTTTGACGGAACCGACGCCGAAGCGGTGCAGCAAGCGCGCGTTCAGTGGAAAAACCTGACGGACGCAGGATGTTCTGCGCAGTATTGGTCAGAGGAAGCTGGAAAGTGGGAAAAGAAGGCCGAAAAATAAAGGCCGAAAAATAAAAGTAAGGGGCGCAGCCTCTTTTCTTTTCGTTCGAAGTTATTCCGTCAGAGGAACGCGCCGTTGGGCGCACCGAGTTCCAGAATTATCGGGTCAGCACCAGTGATCCGCGGCGAATTTCAATGCTGGACCAACGTTGTAAATAACTCATACCGAGCAGGGATTGGTCCAGTTCACCTTGATTAACCCAGGCGCGAAAATTGGTGTCGGTTGCGGATCCAAGTGAAACACTGTCAAGCCAGACCTGTGCAGTGCGCACCTCTCCGTTGGCGGTGTTCGCGCGGCCTAGGTACGCTAGGTCATCGGGATCTATACCGGCGCGGCGCGCATCTTTGGCGTTCAGTACAACGGCGGTAGCGCCGGTATCTACTAGAAAGGTAATTGGTACAGTATTGACGTCCAGGGTCAGGTAATAATGACCATCGGATGATCGGGGAACCTCAATCTGGCCGGTGCCACTGACCACAGATTGTCGTGGCTGAACCGTGCTTCGGATGTCATCCCATAGACCGTATCCTGCAATGACTCCCAGAAATATAAAGGCCCAGATCGCAAGTTGTTGCACGGTTTTTCCCAGGCCTTGACGGTTTTGAACAAACACCCACGACCCGACTACCGCCAATAGCAGCACGAGGTAGATTACCCGGCCATAGTCGACATCTGCCATCACACATTCTCCTAGGGGGATATTTAAGCGCTGTTTTTGTACTTGCTAGCCCGCAAATCCAAAGTCCTTTAGCCCATCGAGAATGAACTGTACCGACAAGGCAGCCAGTAGCATTCCCAGCAGGCGGGTGATGACATTAATGCCGGTCTTTCCAAGCAGCTTTTCAAACACGCCAGAGGCAAGGAACATGACAACCAACACGGCCAGCACCGCGAGCATCACGGTTATCACCATGGCAAATCCTTCGAGGCCCGGCCTTTGACCGGCCAGCAGGATCATCGTCGCG
The DNA here is from genome assembly GCF_011813015.1 of Parasedimentitalea denitrificans. GTDB lineage: Bacteria > Pseudomonadota > Alphaproteobacteria > Rhodobacterales > Rhodobacteraceae > Parasedimentitalea > Parasedimentitalea denitrificans. The sequence continues at coordinate 55,102 of NZ_QHLQ01000005.1, forward strand.
ATTGACCCTGGGCCCGCAATCAGCGGCATCGCCATCGGGAAAACTGACGGGTCATCACTGTCGTCATCACTACCCTGATCTTGCCGGCGTTTTGTGCGCCGTTCAAACAGCATGTCCAGCGCCGTTAGGAACAGCAATGCGCCACCGGCCACGCGGAAGGCGGCCATTGAGATGCCGACAAATCCCAGGACTGCCTCGCCAAGGGCAGCAAAGAGGGCCAGCAAGATTGCTGCGGTGAAACAGGACCGTAACCCGACCGAGCGACGCTTGGCCGGGCTCATTCCCTGAGTTAGAGCCAGGAAAACCGGAGTCAGGCCAATCGGATCAACAATGACAAACAAAGTCACAAATGAGGTGATCAAAAAGGCCGTGTCGATCATGGGTTTTCAGCTTTTTCCAGTTTCTCTAGCGCCTTCATCCACATAGTCTCGGCGCGCCCCAAGGCTACCATAACCTCAGCATGTTTACCTTGCCAAACCTTGGCCTGGTCTTTGTTTTCCGGCTCATACATCTCTGGATCGCCCAGTTTGGCGTCCAGTTTTTCCTTCATTTCGGTCAGTTTTTCAACCCGTTGCTCGCTTTTGCGTGCTTCCGAACGCAGCGCAAGAATTGCATCGCGTGTCGGGCGCTTTGGCTTGGTTTTGGGTGCGGCTGGTTTGGCGATTGGTTTGTCTTTGGCCAGTAGAAGGTCCCGATAAGAGGCCAAGTCACCATCGTATGGGTTTACGCTTCCGTTTGAGACCAGCCACAGGTGATCGGCCACCAAGCTCAGCAAGTGCATGTCGTGGCTAACCAGGATAACCGCGCCGCTATAGGCGGTCAAAGCTTCGACGAGCGCCTCGCGGCTTTCGATGTCCAAGTGGTTGGTAGGTTCATCGAGAATCAGCATGTGCGGCGCTTCAATGGTTGCCAGCAGCAGTGAAAGACGGGCTTTCTGTCCGCCGGACAGGCGACCGACCTCTGTGTCAGCCTGATCCGCGCCTAGGCCAAATCCGGCAAGACGGGCACGCAATTTGGACTGGCCTTCACCGGGGCGCTCCCGCTGCAGGTGCATCAGTGGCGTTTCGTCGATGAACAGCTCGTCAACCTGGTGCTGGGCAAAGAAACCTATGCGCAGCTTGTTCGACTGCGTCATCTTGCCTGACATGACGTCCAAACGCGCAGACAGCATTTTGGCTAGGGTGGATTTACCCTGACCGTTTTTGCCAAGCAGGGCGATGCGGTCGTCCTGGTCAATACGCAGGTCTAATTTGCTCAGGATGACATTGCCATCATACCCAACCGAGGCCCCCTCGGTGGCGATGATAGGGGGGGACATCTCTTCGGGTTCAGGGAACGTGAAAACCGTTCGCGCCGCATCTTCGGGCGCGCGGATAGTTTCCATTTTTTCCAGCATCTTGACGCGGGATTGGGCCTGTTTAGCCTTACTGGCCTTGGCCTTGAAACGATCAACAAAGCTTTGCAAATGGGCGCGGCGCAGATCCTGTTTCTTGGCAGCAGCCGCCTGCACGGCGCGATTGGCGGCGCGCTGGCGGGCAAACTGATCGTAGTTGCCCGAATAAAAGGTCAGCCCGCGGTCTTCGAGGTGCAGGATGCCGTTGACCGAGCGGTTCAGCAGTTCGCGGTCGTGGCTGATGATGATAACGGTGTGTGGATATTTCACCAAATAGGCTTCCAGCCACAGCGCGCCTTCGAGGTCGAGGTAGTTGGTCGGTTCGTCCAACAGCAACAGATCAGGTTCCGAGAACAGCACTGCCGCGAGGGCAACACGCATCCGCCAGCCACCGGAAAAATCGGAACAGGGACGTTGTTGGGCTTCGACGTCGAATCCCAAACCCTTGAGGATTGAGGCTGCGCGCGCTTCGGCGGACCAGGCGTCGATATCTGCCAAACGGGTCTGAACTTCGGCAATCCGATGGGGGTCTGTGGCAGTCTCGGCCTCTGCCATTAGGCTGGCGCGTTCGACGTCTGCGGCCAGCACAGTGTCGATCAACGAGACGTTCGATGATGGGGCCTCTTGCGAGATGCCACCGATGCGGGCCTTGTTGGGCAGCGAAATATCGCCAGACTCCAACACCAGCTCGCCATAGATCAGGCGGAACAGAGTGGTTTTACCGGTACCATTGCGGCCAACCAGGCCAACCTTGTGCCCATTGGGAATGGTGGCGCTGGCGCCTTCGAACAGCGGACGGCCTTCGACGGCGTAATTGATATCTTGGATGCGTAACATGACGCGGGACGTAGCAGACCCAGAACGATAGCGCCAGCGGCTTAAATATCCATCAACTTACAGCTGGTTCGGCGCCATTTTGGCATTTGCTTCAGCGGCAGCAATCCACCTTGCTGGCAGTATCCGTTTGGCAGTCCGTCTTCGTTGATATCAACCTCGGCCCAGCCGTCATTCGAGCTGATTACATGAACCGTTCGGGCGATGCACAGATGCGCCACCTCAGATCCTCCGGGATAGTCATAGACAGGCAGACGATCTTGATTGACCCAGTAATGGGCCTTGGCCACCGCGTTCAGATGAGATGGATCATAAGTCCGTTCGCTACCATCGCGGGTGAAAGCGCCAATAGACCGCGTTTGGTCCGGGTTCACGATGTTTGTATCGATGTGAATTTTCTGCCCGTGCCCATCAGTAACAGCGCTCAGGTCAATATTGGTTTTGTTCTGGAACAGGTGCCAGCGGTTTGAGTTCATGTAGGCATGGGTGCCAAGCCATGCCGGGGCTTCGGGAACCCAGAACCGGCTGGCTAGCCCGGCGCTTTGAATCAATTGGCAGCGTGCGCCAGCCGCATAAATACCTATGTCATACCGGCCCCCGAATACCCGGCGAACTGCGCGAAAGTAATCGGTCACACCTTGATCAGAATTGAGCCCCGCATCGGAATCAACACCGAAGTAGATGGTGCTGCCAGTTGGCTGATTAATGATCCGGGCCCGTTCAAGGCAAAATTCGGCATCTTGTGCGCCGCGCGATCCGGTAAAGCGATTCTTGCTGCGACCTTCGAATTGATAAACGATGGCCAGAGCCAATCCATGCTCGTGGAGCAGATCACGCTCACGTCGTGTGACGTTCTTGCAATTTAGATTGGCGTTGTTCTGATCGGAGTAGTAGCGGATTACCGTGTTCACGCCAGCCTGCGCCAGCGCATCGTAAAAATCGTGATTGGGACGAGTGCAGCCATCAACAGCGTCCAGATCCGGGCGGTTTTGCTTGCGATCAAGGTACGCTGCATTACCCATGTCGATAATATGGGCATTACTGGTCTGTATGAATGCAGCCGCGACCTGGGGCAGGGCGGCCAACGCGGCACTTTGCGCCAAAAAAACGGCGGCGAGTGGGGGCTATCATGGCTAGGTCCAAGCTGGGGGCCGGAAGTTTTTGCTATTCGACATCATATCATGCCCTGAGAAAAACACTGCACTCTTTCCAAAGCCGATCTGCCGTGTTACCCGAGCGCAAATTTGGATCACTGGTGGTGGGGCGTTTTGCCCAGCCCCAATAACAGGAGAAGCCCGATGGCTCTGGAACGTACTTTTTCGATCGTTAAACCCGATGCAACACGCCGTAACCTGACTGGCAAAATCAACGCCAAGTTTGAAGACGCTGGCCTGCGCATCGTTGCGCAAAAGCGTATTCACCTGACCAAAGCGCAGGCTGGTGAGTTCTACAAAGTGCACGCTGAGCGTCCGTTCTACGACGAACTGTGTGAATTCATGGCGTCGGCTCCGATCGTTGCTCAGGTTCTGGAAGGCGAAGGCGCCATTGCAAAGAACCGTGAAGTCATGGGCGCAACAAACCCAGCAGACGCAGCACCGGGCACCGTTCGTGCCGATTTTGCTGAATCAGTTGGCGAAAACTCGGTTCACGGTTCCGACGCACCAGAAACAGCTGCAGAAGAAATCGCTTACTTCTTCTCCGGTCTTGAACTGGTTGGCTAAACCTTAGCTGGTTTGAAAATTGATTGGGCCGTCTGTATATTCAGGCGGCCTTTTCATTTCGGGTCTCAACGGCGTTTTTCGATAACGCCGATTTGGTTCAGCGTTGTTTCCAGCTCTGACAGTCCCTTGTCAAATGCGCTTGCCTTGATGGCATCAAAACGAATGCGAAGCGCCTTTTTCTCATCCCCCTTACAGTCATTCCACGGACGCCCCTGTAGACCCATAACCAACACATAGTAGCCTATGAAATGTGGCTTGGTTCCGGTTTTCAGTATGCGAGCGTAGGTTTCATCGGCGCCCAATTCACGTAGCTCTTCAGCTGTATTGATGCCTGCACGAGCACAGGCCTCTTCATATGCAGGACCGAGATTGCGGATGGATGAGATAGGTGTGTTCATGTTTTGTCACTATCCGGGACAGTGGTCGTTGTCATCCCCACAATGGCCGGGTGAGGTGGATGATCATATGAATTGACAGTGAGGCAGAGTGACATCACCGTGTGCTGAGCAAATGAGGGGAAATTGATGTCAGCACAAGAACCGCTGCAAGCGAATGTGAACGTTGAAGGTTTCGATCTGGCAAACCCACCGCAAGGGTTTGTTGTGGATCCATTTCCCTACTATGATGCGCTTTTGGAAACCGCCCCGGTTTTGCGACAGCCAGATGGGTCCGTGATGCTGTGCCGTCACAGTGACTTGAACCGGATATACCGGGATACGACTTTGTACTCGTCGGATAAAAAGGCTGCGTTTGGGCCTAAGTTCGGGGTTGGCTCGCCGTTGTTTGAGCATCACACTACATCATTGGTGTTTTCTGATCCGCCATTGCATACGCGGGTGCGAAAGATCATGACCTCAGCGCTGGCGCCTCGTGCTCTTGCCCGGATGGAGCCGGGGTTGATCAAGACAGTCGATTATTTGCTCGATGAAATGGCGCAACTGGACCAAGTTGACCTGATCGAAGATTTCGCCTCGTCGATTCCAATCCAGATTATCGGCAACCTGCTGGATGTGCCCATGGAAGAACGAGGCCCGCTGCGGGATTGGTCCTTGGCCATCCTTGGCGCGTTGGAACCCTCGCTGACGGGCGAACAGCTGACCGCTGGACAAACTGCGGTTACAGAGTTCAAGGCCTATCTGACGGATCTAATAGCGCGCCGACGCGCGCAGCCGGGCGATTTGGAAAGTGATGTTCTGACTCGTTTGATCATGGGCGAGGGGGCCGATGGGTCGCTAAGCGAGATAGAATTGATCCAGAACTGTATCTTCATCCTGAACGCTGGCCATGAGACGACGACCAACCTGATCGGTAACGGATTGGCTTTATTGCAGGATCATCCTGATCAAAGAGAGCTATTGCTGAATTCACCTGAGTTGATCAAACCGGCCATAGAAGAGATGTTACGGTTCCGGTCCCCAAACCAGCTGGGAAACCGTGAAACTACGTCTGAGATAGAGATTGGCGGTCTGATCATTCCAAAGGGAACAAACCTCCACCTTGTTATCGGTGCTGCGAACCGCGACCCGGCTGTTTTTGACTCGCCACAAAGGTTTGATATCTCAAGGACCCCGAACCGACATCTGGCATTTGCCGGCGGGCCACATATATGCGTTGGTTTGACACTGGCCCGGATGGAAGGGTGGGTTGCGATTGGACGTTTTCTAGCGCGTTTCCCTGATTTCCAGATTTTACCGGGACGCATTGGCGGCGGTCGTATGCGGTTTCGCGGCTACGCAAAACTTCCCGCCGTTTTGTGATTGGTTGGGCAACAGCTGCTTAGAGGTGAGTTAGAACAAGCCAGCTTCTTTTGCAGTGATCGCAGCCTGTGTCCGGTTCTTTGCATCCATTTTGCGGCATAGCGTCCGCACATGCAGCTTAATGGTCACTTCCTGCAGCTCCAGATCGCGGGCGATTTCCTTGTTTGATTGACCGCGACAAAGACCACTTAGTACTTCCACTTCGCGCTGGCTCAGCTTTTCAATAAGAGGATGCACTTCCTCTGCCGGTTGCTCTCTGAGGAGCTCAACAGGAACGTAAACCTCTCCTGCGCTCATGAAGCGGACGGCGTTCAACAGTGACTTTGCGCCCATTGTCTTGGGGAGGTAACCGATGGCACCGGCGTCCAGTGCATCCTGAGCCGTGTGGGTGGGCGCGCTGCCGGACAGAATGGCTACGCCACCACCGCCGTTACTCTTAAGTGCGCGGGCTAGACCTTCGAGGCCAAACATGCCCGGCATGTTGTAATCCAGCAGGACAAGATCAAAGGGACCAACCTTGTCGATCTGATCAAGTGCATCTTTTAAGTTTACGGTTGATGTGACTTCTGCCCCACCTACAGAGTGCAGATAGGCGGATATGGTCTCGCGTACCATGTCGTGGTCGTCTGCAAGTAGTATACGCATGAAACTCACTTACTGGTTAAAGTTCTTCCTTTATTTATATAGCGGTAGACAGATCAATACCATCCAATTTTGCGAGAGCGAGAGCGATTTTTACTGCTAGCATGGCTTGCATCCTGCGAGTTTGGCATCCGGGCTTAGGTGAAGGATTGCCATTTAAGACCTGAAAACATTGGGTGTTTCATGAGTCGCTTTAGGTTGGTTGGGCTAACCTAAAGGTTAGTCAGCTATACTTTGGCTTTCGTGCGTTTTTTTTGGTTTTATGGCAAACTATCGGCGGGCGCCTACTCTTGGGCGACTTGCAAACTTCTTTTATCTCCAAAAAGATGTGCACAAATGACATGCTTAATGTTTCTTCTGCGCATACTGGTTGTTGCCTTGATACCAGCGAATGTTTTCGGCGAAAGTGGCGATCGTGATGCGGCTGTGATGTTGGAAGTTGACGTACTGAACTTTGATGGTCAGGCGAATAATTCTGTTCAGTTTAGGTTAGACGAATTGCGCGCAATGCCCGCGGCGCGTTTTGAGAGAGGAGCAATCCGGAACTTTGGTCCAAAGCACCTTAAGGGCGTTTCGTTCATAGAGTTGATGGGACAAGTGGGTGTTACAGATGGAACTCTGGTGGCCCAAAGAAGTGATAGATCCTCTGACGCAATTAACATGTTATTTGTGGCCGAAACTGAGGCCATAAGTTCCTATGAGTGAAATGGTGCAACGATGTCAGTACGAAATAACGGCCCGCTTGAAGTTGTGTATCCATTCGACGAATTTCAGATTCTCAAAAGAGATGTGCATTTTTCTAATGCTTTGTCACAGTCGGTAAGGACCGTAGTGGATCCCGAGAGATAAGAAAGGAATGTCATTTGAAGTCCAGGTCAACCACATTGGGCACAAGACGGGTGCTGACGTTGACGATTGCATTTCTTGCTGCTCTTGGGGTCTTGTCACTGGGACTTGGACGGATTGTCTTAAGCGAACTGGACAACATCGGCACCAAAGCCACCGATAGACTGACCTGGAACCTTGCTCTGGTTCAGATTTCGCACCTTCAAGTAAGGGAAATGGCCTACCGAGCTCAAGGAGGAGAAAACCTACATGTTTTTCGCCTCGAGTTTGGTATCTATTCCAGTCGCGTGGCTGCGTTGCGTGACAGTCCAAAGTTTGAAAAATTGCGAACAAATCAGCTTGTCGGTGAGAAGCTCATCCGTATTCAACGTCAGTTAGACTTTTTTACACCTTTAGTGGATGGACCGGATAAAGATCTGGTCCAATCACTGCCGGCGTTCATTGATGGATTGCAAAGAAATAACCGAGATGTACGTGATCTGGTGCGAATTGGATTGCAACTAGAGGCACAGTCCAGTGCCGACCACAAACACCAGGTGACCCTTACACTTAAGAGCCTTGGTTGGGTATTGGTGGCGCTGGTCATGGCGCTGGCATTTACGGCCCTCCTGATCCAGCGACTATTTTTTCGTACTTATGAATTATTGTCTGCACATCGGGCCACTGCAGAACGATTGCGCGTAATGGTATCCTCCTCCTTGGATGCCATTGTAATGGTGGATGTTAGGGGGGAAATTCTGAGTTTTAACGGTGCAGCTGAGGATATATTTGGCTTTACCAAAGAGGAAGTCGTTGGCAAGCGACTGAAAGACACGCTTATCCCGATCCATCACCATAAATTCACTGTGGATAACACGGTGAGCTTTTTGAAGTCAGGAGAAGGGAACCTCATAAACAAAGGGCCGGTTCTAAAAGAAGCCAAGCGAAAATCTGGGGAGGTTTTCCCAATTGAGCTTAATGTCTCATCGAGTCAGGATGGCGATAACATTGTTTTCGTTTGCTTCATGCGGGATGTAACTGACCGAATCAAAGGCGAGGAAGAACTGCGGCGTGCACGGGATGATGCGTTAGCAGGCGAACGGGTCAAAGAGAAACTTCTGACGGTTCTCAGCCATGAAATCAGAACGCCGTTGAATGGGATTCTTGGCTCGATTGAGTTGCTGGAGAATGCCGAGATGTTGTCTCAAGAGCAGAAGTACTTGCGAACAATGCGCGCATCAGGTGAGCTGTTGCTGCACCATGTGAACGAAGTGCTTGAAATGTCCCGGCTTGAAACGGGAACTGAATTCGAGAACTACGAGCCATTCGATTTGGATGAATTGCTGCAAGAGATCGTTGATTGTCATTTCTTCCCAGCAAAAGCTCGCGGCAACAAAATCCGTCTTCGGTGCCGGTTGCCCGGGGAAACCCACTGCGTCGGCAATCCTGAACGTATTCATCAGGTATTGATGCGGCTGCTTGCCAATGCTTTGAAGTTTACCGAAAACGGCGAGATCATGATTGATGTTGAACATCAGGCTGGCAAAGACGAGGTGGAGTTTCGTGTTTGTGATACTGGCGAGGGAATTGCGGACGAAGATCTTGAACGGATTTTCGAGGATTTTGTTACTCTCGACACAAGCTATAGCCGCAAGCGTGAGGGGACCGGACTTGGTCTCGCTATTACCCGCCGTGTTGTTGAACAGATGGGTGGTGAACTGAACGTTGAGAGTGAACTGGGCGAGGGCAGTATCTTCTGGTTCACCTTGTCTCTGCCTCTGGTGACACAGCCCCAGACTACGAAAGCAATAGCATCAGCCGACGTTCCTAGGCCCATTCATATATTAATCGTCGAGGATAACGACATCAATCGGATGCTTTTGGAAAAACTGCTTCAGCGGCAAGGGCACCGTGTAACTTGCGCCGTCGGCGGAGCTGAGGGCGTTGAGGCGGTTGAGAAAGAGCGCTTTGATCTGGTTATAATGGATATCAGTATGCCGGGTATGGATGGCATCGAAGCCCTGCGCCAGATCCGAACTAGACGACTGGCCGAAGGTGTTGAAATCGTTGCCCTTACTGCCCATGCAGCTGGCGATGATCAGAAACGAATTCTGGAGGCTGGATTTACGGAAATCCTGATCAAACCTGCGACTCAGGCAGAGCTGGCGCGGGTAATTGCGGCCTATACTGGTCAGAATAAGACGATCAACATACCCCAGGAAAACTCTGATATCCAACAGTTTATTGAAGCCTTGGGGGATGAGAAAGCACGCGGTTACTTAGGGAATTTCTGTACTGAAGTTATTCAGTTAAAGCAGGACCTAAGCAGTCATGGACAGGTTAGCAAAGAACATCAAAGTGAGGCTCATCGTCTTGCCGGTTCGGCTGCGGTTTTAGGGCTGGCGACCCTTCGGACCTGTATGCAAGACATCGAATCTGCCGAGCTTGAAAGTGATCCACCGTTGATTGCTTTGGCAGAGGCCTGGACTGAAGCTAGCGAAATCTTGGCGCCGCATCTGGATAGCAGCCAGCAATAGCTCAGTTTGGTGTCAGCATGCGCTTTGCGCTAGCGCCAGAAGGCGATCCAGTCGATCAACTCAAACAGTTTCTTACCTAGAAAGACCAGATGGTTCGTTCCAAATAGGGCGACATCAACGGCCAGTAACGCAATAATTAGCAGACCAAGCCCAATTGCAATTTTGGTAGTCATATCGCCTCATCAAGAAATACACCCGGTCAGATATGCCTGACCGGGCGAAGTATCTCAAGCTTAAGCAGCTTTTGACATGGCCGAGAGGCGTCCCATGGCGACAGATACGTCTGCCATACGGACAGAGAAGCCCCATTCATTGTCATACCAGGCTAGTACACGAACCAAACGGTTGCCAACAACACGGGTCTGTTCTGGCGCAAAGATCGAGCTTTCTGGCGACTGATTGAAGTCAGTGGAAACCAGCGGCGCAGCTTCATAGCCAACGACACGCGCCATCGAACCTTCGGATGCTTCACGCATGACCGCATTGACCTGTTCAACGGTAACATCGCGCGAGGCGATGAAAGTCAGGTCAACGGCAGATACGTTCGGCGTAGGAACCCGCATGGCAGATCCGTCCAGACGGCCCTTCAGGTTTGGCAAAACCTCACCCAGTGCTTTGGCGGCACCAGTTGACGTTGGGATGATCGACATCGCGGCTGCGCGGGCGCGGTACAGGTCATTGTGGCGGCGGTCCAGGGTTGGCTGGTCACCAGTATAGGCGTGAATGGTGGTCATCTGACCATGTTCAATGCCGATGCCATCGTCCAGTGCCTTGGCCAGTGGAGCCAGACAGTTGGTGGTGCACGATCCGTTCGAGATCATGGTGTCTGTAGCGCGCAGTTCGTTGTCGTTGACACCATACACAATCGTACGGTCGATGTTTTTACCGGGGGCTGACAACAGAACCTTTTTGGCACCACGCTCAAGATGCGCCTTGGCTTTGTTACCGTCGTTGAACTGGCCCGTGCATTCCAGAACAACATCACAGCCGTCCCAGTCCAGCTCGTTCATGTTGTAGGTCGAGAACATCTGCATGTCGCCGCGACCCAGGTTCATGGTGCCATCGCCAAGTTTAACTTCGCCGGGGAAACGACCATGAACAGAATCATACTTCAGCAGATGGGCTGCGGTTTCCAGTGGTCCAGTGGCGTTCACCTTAACCACTTCGATGTCGTCTCGACCCGAGGCCGCGATATGTGACAGGGTGCAGCGGCCAATACGGCCAAATCCATTGATCCCGACTTTGATGGTCATGTGTGTCTCTCCAATCGCGCAGTTCTTAACGAGGATATAAAGCGGAGAGGGTGAGTTCGAAAGGGAGAAAACGGATATAATTCCATACTGTTAGCGCAAAAAGATCGTGTTAGCGATAACGAGTAATGGTTAAAAGGTTAACGAGAGAAGGCGGTTGCGCTAACGCTTGTTCACCACGTGATATCGGTTAAGTTAGTCGCCAATTAGATTGCGTACGAAGGATTTTGGAATGAGCGGATTGCTGGCACTGTTGGATGATGTGGCTGGGATTGCCAAGGTCGCGGCGGCTTCGGTTGATGATGTGGCGGCGCAGGCTCTCAAAGCCGGATCCAAGGCTGCTGGTGCATTGATCGACGATGCCGCCGTGACGCCCAAATATCTGCATGGGTTCGCCGCTAGCCGCGAATTGCCGGTGATCTGGAAGATCACCAAGGGCTCGCTCAAGAACAAATTGCTGTTCCTTCTGCCCATCGGCCTGTTGCTGGCCAACTTTGCCCCTTGGATGATTCCGCCGCTGTTGATGCTGGGTGGGGCCTATCTGTGTTTTGAGGGTGCCGAGAAGATCTATCATCTGTTGGTGCCTCATGACACCAGCCACGTATTCAAAGAGGATGAACCGGGTGATCCGGCACATCTGGAAGAGAAGAAAGCGTCCGGGGCCATCAAGACCGACTTTATCTTGTCGGCTGAAATCATGACTATCGCGCTAGCCGAAATTCCGGATAGCAACATCTGGATGGAGGCAGCAACGTTGGCAATGGTCGCTGTAGGTATTACAGTTGCCGTCTATGGTTCAGTCGCGTTGATCGTTAAAGCGGACGATGTGGGCCTGTATATGACCCAGAACGGCAAGTTTGGCGTAACCCGCAATCTAGGCCGTGGGCTGGTACGGATGATGCCGAAGTTCATGCAGCTGTTGATGATTGTCGGAACAGCCGCAATGCTGTGGGTTGGCGGATCTATCGTCATCCACGGGGCTGAGCAGATGGGCTTTGGCTGGCTGGGCCATCATATCCATGATTGGGCCTATGCGGTGGGGCACATGGTGCCCGAAGCATGGCTGGGTATCACCGAGTGGTTTGCCAAGGCAGCAATGGACGGCGTGTTTGGACTGGCGCTGGGGTTTGCTTTGATCCCGGTGGCGACCAAGGTGATTGCGCCGGTTGTTGGGATGTTCGGTGGCGAGAAAGCAGGCCATTGAGCCTGTTTCAGTCCTACGTGATTTGCACCAGTCCTCGTAGTGGCAGTACGCTTTTATGTCGGCTTTTGCGCGAGTCTGGTGTGGTTGGACGCCCGGGTTCTCATTTTCATGAACCTTCCATCGAAAAATGGCTTGGCTATTACGGATTTCGAAAAAGCCAGTTCTGCACTCGCAAGCAAGCTCTGACAGCTGTATTTCAATCGGCATTCGAACACGGGAAAGGTGAGAGTAACACCTTTGGACTGCGTTTGCAGCGCCATAGCTTTAGCTATTTCACGGAGCAACTGGGTATCCTTCACCCATCGCTTCCCGACGATAAATCTCGCATTGAAGCGGTCTTTGGCAACACGCTCTTTGTCCATCTCACTCGTGAAGATAAGTTGGATCAGGCCATTTCCTACGTCAAAGCTAAACAGACAGGTCTGTGGCACATGGCACCCGATGGGACAGAGATAGAGCGCTTGTCGGAACCAAATGAGCCGATTTACGATAGTGTGGCGATTTCTGCACAGCTTGATCTGTTTGAGAAAATGGAAGCAGAGTGGAAGGAGTGGTTTAACAGGGAATGCATAGACTCGCTTACAATCACTTATGACGAGTTGTCTGCCGCCCCGTATGAGATCCTCGCAAGGGTTCTGAAGGCGCTTGGTTCGGAATACGAGCCAAGCGGAGAGATCACACCTCCTACAGCAAAGCTAGCAGATGTGATCAACCAGGAGTGGGCAGAAAAATTTCGATCAGAAGCACGACGTTGACACCTTAATGCATTGGCAGGTTAGTCCGCACAGGAGTCTTTGAAGAAAGAAAAGGGCACCCTATTGGGTGCCCCTCATAGTTCGTAGATAAAGGTGGGTCTTAGCCCAATAGATCTTTGACCTTAGCCACAGTTGCATCCGCAGTGATGCCGAACTTCTCGTACAGCTCACCAGCTGGGGCCGAGGCACCAAAGCTGTCCATGCCAACAAACGCAGCTTTCTTGTCCTGGCCACGCTCGCCCATCAACCAGCGATCCCAGCCGCCAGCGCGAACTGCGGCTTCGATGCCAACACGGACCGGACCAGCAGGCAGAACCTTGCGGCGATAGGCTTCGTCTTGCTCAGCAAACAGTTCCATACAGGGCATAGACACAACGCGGGTGCCGATACCTTCGGCTTCCAGCTTGGCCTTGGCCTCCATCGCGATGGCGACTTCGGAACCAGTGGCGATTAAGATCACCTGACGCTTGGCCTCGGCGTCAGCCAGAACATAGGCACCTTTGGCGGTCAGGTTGTTCAGCTTATGCTCTGTCCGAACGGTTGGCAGGCCCTGACGGGTCAATGACAGTACCGAAGGGGTTTCCTTGGCGGACAGGGCAATTTCCCAGGACTCGGCCGTTTCAACCGCATCGGCAGGACGGAACACATAGGTGTTCGGGGTCGCGCGGCAGATTGCCAAGTGTTCAACCGGCTGGTGAGTTGGGCCATCTTCGCCAACACCAATCGAGTCGTGGGTCATAACGAACACCGATGGCATCTTCATCAGCGCAGCCAGACGCATGGACGGGCGTGCATAGTCGGTGAAACAGAAGAAAGTGCCCGAGTAGGGGCGAATGCCGCCGTGCAGAGCCATACCGTTCATCGCAGCGGCCATACCGTGCTCGCGGATACCCCAATAGACAAAACGACCCTTACGGTTGTCGGTGTCAAACACACCCATGTCGCCAGTCTTGGTCAGGTTCGATCCAGTCAGGTCAGCAGAGCCACCAACGGTTTCCGGCATGATCGGGTTGATCACGGCCAGAGCCATTTCCGACGCCTTACGTGTGGCAACCTTTGGCTGGTCTTCGCTAACCTGCTTTTTCAGGGCTTTGACAACAGCCGACAGTTTCTTTGGAGCGTCCAGTGCGTAGGCACGGTTGAACCGATCCTGCTTCTGCTTGGAAACCTCGGCAAAGCGGCCTTCCCATTCGGCGCGATCTGCAGCGCCACGGCTACCGATGGCTTCCCACTGGGATTTGATGTCGGCAGGGACTTCGAATGGACCACCGGTCCAGCCATAGGCCTCTTTGGCGGCCTTCATCTGGTCGGCGTCGGTCAGTGCGCCGTGACCCTTGGAAGTGTCCTGCGCCGCGTGACCCAGCGCGATGTGTGTCGCGCAGGCAATCATCGAAGGCTTCTTGGATTTCTTGGCGGCAGTGATAGCTTCGTCGATGGCCTGTGGATCGTGGCCGTCGATTTCGATGACCTGCCAGCCAGACGCCCGGAAACGCTTTACCTGATCGGTGCGGTCGGACAATTCAACAGTACCGTCGATTGTGATGTTGTTGTTGTCCCAGAACAGGATCAGTTTGCCTAGCGAGTGACGCCCGGCCAAACCGATGGCTTCTTGGCTGATACCTTCCATCAGGCAACCGTCGCCGGCCATGACATAGGTGTGGTGGTCAACAATCTTGCGTCCGTACTGGGCGCGCTGCATTTCTTCGGCCATGGCGAAACCCACGGCATTGGCCAGACCCTGTCCCAGCGGGCCAGTGGTGGTTTCCACGGCGTCCAGCAGGAAGTTTTCGGGGTGACCAGCGGTCAAGGCGCCCATCTGGCGGAAGTTTTTGATCTGATCCAGCGTGACCTGCGCATCGCCACACAAGTGCAACAGCGAATAGATCAGCATCGAGCCATGACCCGCAGACAGGATGAACCGGTCGCGGTCAGGCCACTGAGGGGCAGCTGCATCAAATTTTAGATGCTTTTCAAACAAGACGGTAGCGACATCAGCCATGCCCATCGGCATGCCAGAGTGGCCCGAATTGGCAGCGGCAACAGCGTCTAGGGTCAGGGCGCGGATCGCGGCGGCCTTGGACCAATGTTCAGGGTTTGCAGTACGCAGGGCAGTCAGGTCCACAGGGTCATTCCTTTGGGTTTTCACGCAGATACTGGGCTGAATAGCAGCGATTTGGCAAAGATCAAGTATTGCTGGGCGTTACATCGCTGGTTGAGGTCAAGATTGGCTTGCAAGTGGTTGAAAGCAAACATGGGGTAATTTACTCCTGCTTTGAGTATGCTGGCACGAACCGAGACACAGGTGCGATTCGTTTGTAGTGTCGGGTTTGGATAGAAGATGCGGATGGTGAGGAACGGGCATGAGTCAAATCGAGGAATTGCAAAGCCGTATAACGGCCGCGATGGACAGGATCGGGACCGGGTTAAGCGCTCTTGAGGCGGCAAAGGATACGGCTTCACAAGGCGATCTGGCACAGGAACTCGACGACGAGAAAACTGCGAATGCCCAGCTTGAGGAACGCTTGAAAACGCTCAAGGCCCAACTGGCGGCTGTCCCAGAGCCTGTGGATAATTCTCAAGAAATGGCTGCGTTGCAATCCGAAGTCGAAATGCTGCGCAATGAAGTTGGCAACACCGAAGAGAAAGATGCTCTGAAAGCCGAAGTCGCACGTCTGACCTCTGAACTGGAAGCAGCGGGTAACACCGCTGCAATGCAGGTAGAAGGCAAGGCAGCTCTAGAGGCCGAAGTTGCCGAGCTGAAATCGGACATCACCGCACTGGAAACGAAAGTTGCCGAGACCGCGGAAACGCCGGTTGATACAGGCGCGATAGACGCGTTGACCGCTGAAGTCGATGGCTTGAAGGCGCAATTGCAAACGACGCAGGGGGAACTGGACCAGGCGAAAGCCGAAGCAGCCCAAACGGCGGCGGAGCCTGTCGCGGACAATAGCGAGGAGCTGGAGCGCCAGAATGAGATGTTGGTTCGGTTGGATACAGAGCTACAGCAATTGCGTCATGCAAATGAAAGCCTTCGGAGCGCCAATACCGCACTGCGAGATGCCAATGCCGCCGGCGTTGGCGATGCCGAATTGATCAACTCTGCGATGCAGGCTGAAATCGAAGGTCTTCGTGCCGCGCAGGCAAGTGATCAGGCTCAGGTCAATGCTGTCTTGGCCAAGCTGGAGCCTCTGTTAGCCAATGCGCGTAATCTACCAGAAGGGGAGGAAGTCTGATGCCCGAACTTACAATTCATATCGGTGGTCGCGCTTTTGAGGTCTCCTGTCAGGATGGCGAGCAGAGTTATTTGCAATCTGCGGCCAAAATGCTGGATGACGAGGCACAGGTGCTATCGGATCAAATCGGACGTATGCCAGAGGCACGGATGTTGCTGATGGCTGGCCTGTTGCTGGCGGATAAAACCGCAGCTGTTGAGGATCGAATTAAAGTCGTCGAGGCTGATCTGGCTGCGCGTGAAGCAGAACTGGCCGATCTGCGGGCTGCTCCGGCGCCCGAGCCTGAGCGCATCGAGGTTCCAGTTGTGCCGCCACAAGTGACCGAAACGCTGGCTGAATTGGCTGCGCGGGCCGAAGCAATGGCGGCTCAAGTTGAAGAGAAGGCGTCCGAGTAATGAGACGATGTGTCACCGGTGGAGCGCTCATGGCGATTGCCTGTGCAAATCCTCTGCTGGCTGACACGCGTTTTCAGGAATTCTCTTACGGCTGTGAACGCGGCGCCACTGTTGTGGCGACTTATGTCAATTCTGAAAGCCTCTCTGCAGTGGTCTTGCTGGTGGAGGGACAGACCGTCGCCCTGACGGCGGGGCCAACTGGTTCAGGAGTTCGGTATTCTGCCGGGCCGAATGACGGCTATGTCTGGCATACAAAAGGGGACGAGGCAGTCCTGTTTTGGCAGGATGCAGGTGAACAGGATACCATCTACCAATCCTGTCTAACACGCTGATTTTTAATGTGGGCTGACATCTAAAACACCGACGCCAATGCGAAAAGGGCTGCCCGGCAGAAAACTGAGCAGCCCTTTTCTTGTGTACTTATATCAGTTTAGCCGTTGGCTTCGCGGATCTTGTTAGATGCGTCTTTGTCATACGCGATGCCGTTTTCGTCAAACATGCCGTCCAACTCGCCGGACAGGGTCATTTCAACAATGATGTCGCAACCGCCGACAAACTCACCTTTGACATACAGCTGAGGAATAGTCGGCCAGTCAGAGTAGTCTTTGATGCCCTGCCGGATGTCTTCATCGGCCAATACATTGACGTCAGTGTAGTCGATGCCGATGTAGTTCAGCACGCCTGCAACCTTGGACGAGAAGCCACACTGCGGCATGTCCTTGGTGCCCTTCATGTAAAGCACCACGTCGTTGGCTTTGACGGTTTCATCGATGCGGGTCTTTGCGTCAGTCATGTCGCGTTTCCTTAATTCGGTGCGCCGACAGTGGCGCGTTATTTCATCATACAGCGGTTTTTGCCCCAGTAGGTTTTTGCCAACCGCTCATATTTTCTCGTGGGTCCTATTGACCACTTTCGTATCGGTGCCTTCTTGTCCTAGCTCAACCTTTTCCGTCATTACGCGCGGTTTGGGTTAAAACTTGGACAGTGGCTGCCGACGATTGCGCTTTAGATAGGCTTCGATGGCAATCGCTGCAACCACTAGCGCGATAACACCGCTAAGGATCCAGGACGCTACTGTCATTCAGGCGCTTTGGTGGTCAGTCCCAATGCGTGGATTTCGCCGTTGGAGCCGTCCATTTTGCCCTTCAGTGCTGCCATTACAGCACGTTGCTGTTGAACGCGGTTCTTGCCACGAAAGCTCTCGTCGATCACTTCGGCAGAGAAATGAACACCATCATCTCCCATTACAGTGATCTTGGCATTGGGGAAGCTCTCGCGGATCAGCGCTTCGATGTCTGAGGCTAGCATGGCCATTGGGGTCGTCTCCTGTCTCTTTGCCTATGATGTAGATGCACAGGGGCAGGGCTGCAAGGGGAAGAACCGACCGTCACAAAGTGAGGGTCGGTTCAAAGTTATTTAGGATGATTGTCTATTAGGCGATCGAAGCGGCAAAGCTACTGCGATAGATAGAGGCCAGCTCTTCCAAAGACGCCTCTGAAGCGCCGAATCTGACCGCGTCACCGGTAAAGCGACCGACTGTGGCAATTGCTACGCCAGCCTGACCGGCCTCTAGCAGCAGGGCCTCGGCCTGGTCAAAGTTACAAGCCACTAGGTAGCGCGCCTGATCTTCGCCAAACAGTTCAGCGGTGCTGCTGGCGTCAATCTGTACGCCAACACCACCTTCTTCGGCCATTTCAAAGGCTGCCAGTGCTAGGCCACCATCGCTAAGGTCTGTACAGGCCTTGATCAGTTCCCGATTGGCACGGATGAATTCACCGTTGAGTTTTTCGGTTGCCAGATCCACCTGAGGCGCGTCGCCATCTTCACGGTTAAACTGCTCTGCCAGCAGGGCAGACTGACCAAGGTGGCCAGCAGTTTCACCAACCAACAGGGCAATGTGGCCATCACGTGCTTCACCAATGATGGGCTCCTCACCAGCCTCAACCAGTCCAACAGCGCCGATTGTTGGTGTCGGCAGGATGCCCTGGCCGTCAGTTTCATTGTATAGCGATACGTTGCCCGACACGATCGGCATGTCCAGAGCGGCAACCGCTGCGCCAATACCTTCGAGGGCGCCAACGAACTGGCCCATGATTTCGGGCTTTTCTGGGTTGCCGAAGTTCAGGTTGTCGGTTGTTGCCAATGGCTTGGCGCCAACAGCCGTCAGATTGCGATAAGCCTCGGCAACGGCCTGTTTGCCACCTTCAACTGGGTTGGCCTTAACGTAACGCGGGGTCACGTCCGAGGTGAACGCCAGTTTCTTGTCTGTGCCATGCACGCGGATCAAGCCTGATCCAGCACCGGGGCGGCGGGTGGTGTCGCCCATTACTGTGGTGTCATACTGCTCGTAGACCCACTGCTTAGCGGCATAGTTCGGCGACGAAATCAGTGCTTTCAGACCTTCAATCGGATCTACCTCAGGAGCGTCAGTCAGCGGCGCAGCTGCCGGGGTAGGGACCCAAGGGCGGTCATATTCAGGGGCTGAACCAGCCAGTGTTGCCAGCGGCAGGTCTGCTTTGACCTCGCCGTTGTGCAGGATCAGGAACCGGTCTTCGGCGATGGTTTCACCCACGATGGCAAAATCCAGATCCCATTTCACAAATACAGCGCGGGCTTCGGCTTCCAGCTCAGGGTTAAGAACCATCAGCATGCGTTCCTGAGATTCCGACAGCATCATCTCATAGGCTGTCATGTTCTCTTCGCGCTGTGGTACGTCTTCGAGGTTCAGTTTAACGCCCAGCTTGCCCTTGTCGCCCATTTCCACTGCGGAACAGGTCAGACCAGCAGCGCCCATATCTTGGATCGAGATCACGGCACCGGTGCCCATCAGCTCTAGCGTGGCTTCCATCAGGCGTTTTTCGGTGAAGGGGTCACCAACCTGAACAGTTGGGCGCTTTTCTTCGATAGTGTCGTCAAATTCAGCCGAGGCCATGGTTGCACCACCAACACCGTCGCGGCCAGTTTTGGCGCCTAGGTAGACAACCGGCATGCCGATGCCAGACGCAGCTGAATAGAAGATCTTGTCGCTGTCAGCCAGGCCCGCCGCAAAGGCATTGACCAGGCAGTTGCCGTTATATGCCGGGTGGAACCGTACTTCGCCACCAACGCAGGGCACGCCAAAGCAGTTGCCGTATCCGCCAACACCTTCAACGACACCGTTAACCAGCTGAGTGGTCTTGTGATGCGCAGGCTCGCCGAACGACAGCGAGTTCATCGAAGCAATGGGGCGTGCGCCCATAGTGAATACGTCGCGCAGAATGCCGCCAACCCCGGTTGCCGCGCCCTGATAGGGCTCGATGTAGCTAGGGTGGTTGTGGCTTTCCATTTTGAACACCACACACTGACCATCGCCGATGTCCACGATGCCGGCGTTTTCACCAGGGCCGCAGATGACTTGGGGGCCTTCGGTTGGCAAAGTGCGCAGCCATTTCTTGGATGATTTGTAAGAACAGTGCTCGTTCCACATAGCCGAGAAAATGCCAAGCTCGGTATAGGTGGGCTCACGGCCCATGATTTCCAGGATGCGCTCGTATTCGTCTGGGCTCAATCCGTGGCTTTCAATCAGTTCGGATGTGATAGCTGGTTCCTGCATCGATCATTTGTCCCCGGATGGCTGGATTTGGCGCCTTTTAGGCCAAGCTGGCCGCAGTGGGAAGGGAAAAGCGGAAATTCCCGTTTCAGCACCTGCCATTTCTAGAGCTCAGTGCATGAAATATCCGGAAATTGGCAACTCCCGCCCGTCTCTGGGTATCATAGATACCCGTTCCCGTTGGGCGTAGCGCCGCGCAAAGCGCGGCGCTACGCCCAAGTCGGCAAGGAGGATTGGCTTTGCCAATGCTGTGCGCAGGCGCGGGAGTTTTTCGAGAAGGGTTTTAGTGGCAGTGCGCCGTCAGAAACGTTGTCCGACATAGATATAGATTTGGTCATCGCCCAAATTGTTGTGGCTTATGTCTACGGAAAAATCGACCGGGAACTTTTTGGATACACGGTACCTAACACCAATTCCGACTGCGCTATGGCTGCCGTCGTTACCTAGCGAACCAAGATCTTCACCGGTCCATCCGATGCCGCCAAAAGCAACGCCCCCCCAACGGGCTCCAAATCTTTGCCGGTATTCCGCCTGTAGCGATGTGGATCGAAGGTCAAGGAATTGAGTAGAGTTGAACCCCCGCATATTGTCTGTAGCCCCGATTGAACACTGGTCGAAGAACGGGGTCTCGTCTGTTGCCGCGCAGGCGACGCCGCGAAAGGCCACGGTCTTGTCCGTCCCGAGGGGGTGGTAGAGGTCGTAGATGACATGAGCTTTATCATAGCTGGCTCTGTCCCTGCCTAAGAAAAAGCCTCGGGTTGCCTCGGCGGTCAGGCGGGATCCGTCTGTGGGATAATCACTGTTATCGCGGCGATCCCAGTCGGCGCTAAAGCCCGCAGTGATGATTTCTAGTTTCAAGTCCGGAGAATACTCTGGAGGTATAATGGACCCACCGGAGCCATCCAGGGAAACGGAAGTATTCACATATCGAAAGACACCACCAAACGACAGATCCTCGGTGGCACCGTAGGCCAGATTGAAACGTGCCAGGTCGCCATCCTGATGTACGGGAACAGCAATGTTATCAGTGTACAGATCATATCGAACATCAGCCTTGCCAGCAAAAAAGTTTGCCAGCCATCGGTTGTTGTTAAAGGCTAGGTTGGTCATCAGCCCGACGGCCTGACTTCCGTTGTCAGAACGCATGGCGCCAATCCCAATGACTGAAGTTTTTGAGTCGGGATCATTTTTGAACAGGTAGCCTGCGCCAAGGGCCAGCCCCGAGCCAATTGTTGGGTTGGAAAACGGAACCGGTGCGACAATCACTGAACCGTTGCTAAAACCAAAGCTGGTCTCTTTTCCAGCGGTTTCAACGTGACCCATTTGCCGGTGAACGTCGTCTGCGCCAACGGCCAGCGCTGCCTGAGGCGTAAGACCGCACGAAAATGCCAAAGTGACAGCGCGAAAGAGGCCACTTTGCATGTGTGTCAGGCGCGAATATCCAAACGCGCCTGACAGGAATGACGAGGAAATATGATCAGTCATGTTCCACTCAGTGTTGGTCAAGTTTATTTTGCTTTCTTAGCTGCGTCAGCTTCAGCTTGTTTGGCTTCAACTTGCTGCTGAACGGCTGCACCTGCGGCAGCAGCAATCGCGGTCTTGTCTGCTTCGTTCAGGTTCTCAACCTCTTCTCCACCGGGAAGAGCAACGCGGACTTCGCGACGGGCAAATTCGATACCATTGGCGTCGAATTCTTTGCGAACCCGGTTGTAGATTTCCTTGCGGATTGTGAACTGCGTGCCAGGCTTGGCCATAAACTTACCGCGCATGACGATACCAACATCGTCAAACTGGAACACACCTTGGCTTTTGAACGGTTCAAGGAAGTCGTCCTTGAACAACGGTTCTTGCATCATCTCGGCACCGATCTTCTTAAAGATCTTTTTGACCTTGTTAGGGTCAGTGTCAAAGGGAACAGTGAACATCAGCTTCATGATCACCCAGTCACGGCTAAAGTTTGTCAGCTTGGGGATTTCGCCATAGGGAATGGTGTGCACCAAGCCTCGGTGGTGACGCAGTTGCATAGAGCGGATTGAGATTTTCTCGACTGTTCCCATGGTTCCGCTAACCTCGACATATTCGCCAACGCGGAAGGCGTCGTCGATCAGGAAGAACACGCCTGACACCACATCAGTCACCAATTTCTGTGCACCAAAGCCGATAGCTAAGCCCAAGATACCAGCACCAGCGAGAAGCGGTGTGATGTCGATGCCAAGACTGCCAACGGCCAGTAGGCCAAAGATCACGATAATCCCAGTTTGAGCACTGACCAGCGCCAGCGGCAGAACTGTGGTTAATCGAGACCCACCTGCGCCACCACCTTCGCCACCGCCAAGATCACCTTCGACTGCGGTGACGGATGTTTGCTCCTTGGCGAGCTTGCGGTTCACATAAAGCGAGACCAATTCGTAGATCACGTAGCCGGTGGCAATGGTCATGGTGAACTCAACAAAATTGGTGGCGAACCGCTCACCAACACCAGCAGCCGCCAGGTTGCGAAGGTCAAACTGCCAAGCATCGGCAACGCGCAGGATCACAAATAGGCCAGCAACGACGCGGCCAATTTTGATATAGCTGCGCTTGGTTGCCTTATAGGCGGCCTCGGCCACGGGGCCTTCGCCGATCATTGGAGGCAACAGGTGACGGACCAGACCACGGATCGCAGTGTCAATTGCTGGGGCAAGCAGCAGCCAGAACATGGTCGTGTAGTGTGGTGCGGTTAGCAGCAACTTGAATTGCTGATGACCGGCAAGGATCTGGACAATTATCCAGGTCACAGCCGCAACGCCAACGGCGAAAAACGGGTAGGCCCAGGCGACCCATTCGTCAAATCGGCTGCGGTCGGGATCTGTTCCCAACATCATATCGGATAGGCCCTGTCGTGCGGTCCAGAAAACCAGCGCCACATAAATGTGCACGGCAGTGTTCAGCCAGAATGAAACGCGTGTTTCGAAGATGGTGACACCATTGCGGGCATCAAATCCTACTAGGAAAAGAGTAAAGCCACCTAGCAGCACCAGACCAATCAGGTTGCGGTGCAGAAAACCTGCCCAGTGGTCGTCGACATTGACCAGCCGTAAGTCAGACCGGTGCGGTGCAAGTACAAAGCGGGACAGGGCGGCGCCAAGGCGCGGGAACCAAATCAGATAGGTGACAAAAGGTGCGGCAAACGCCAATTGGGCTGGGTTAAGTAGCGCAAGGCCAACGGTGCGCAGTGCAAAGTAAAATGCGACAAGCCCTAAAATATCTCGGCCAAATCGGCGCGTTAGGAAGCTAAGCGCAGTCCAAAGGTTGGCGTCTTCGGCTGCCGTTTCAGCGCCCTGCCAGCGACGGGTCAACAGGTTGGTGACCATTTCTGCTGCTATGCCCGCTGCAATGGCAATGCCCATGAACGCAAACAGTTTTAGCAGACCTTGGTTGCCAAACGATGCACGGAAGTTTGAAAGTGCTTCGCCATGTTTTGAAAAAAGAACTGGAAGCTTGCTAACAGCGTCTACTGTTGGTGAGTAGAAGGCCACCCAGGTTTCCTGCAGGGTTGTGAGCAAGCCCTTGCCGTTTTCTGCTTTCGTCTGAGCCGCGGCGACAGCGTCTAATCGGTCAAGCAATAGGCCGCGAACCTGATCGTCTGACATGCGGGCGACCATCTCATGGATCGCTTCTGGAGTTAACGTATCGGGTAACGCGACAGCTTCAGATGTGTCCCCGGTAGAGGGAACCATTGGGTTTTGAGCGGCAAGGGGCGTCGACAAGCCCAGCGCCATCAAAGTGACAATTCCAATGATTTTAATTATCCGAGCAAAAGGCCTTGATACAGTTTTCATTCTGTCCTCTTGGAATACAGCACTCAGGTCAAAATAGGTGAACGATTGAGCCTGTGGGCTGTGTAAAAAACAATTATTGAGTGTTGCCGCCACTTTGCTGGAAATTACTTGATAGGAAAAGCAAAAAAAAAGGCCGAGCACTAGGCTCGGCCGAAGTCCAACAGGGAGGTATGAAGGTGAAGCAAATGTCGTCACCTTCGAGATGTGATTTAGGCGCGCTAAATTGCCCCTTCAAGCCAAGAAATGTCAGAAGACTGACAAACCCGCTATGCGATTTTTGCATAGCTAAATTTTGCCGAGTTCTTTCAGGTGCTTGCGGTGGGCGATGATCTCGTTTTGGACAAAGTCACGAAACGCTGAAATACGCCGTGAATGGCGTAATTCTTCCGGATAGGCCAAGTATACAGGGACCTCACCTGCCTGATCGCTGTGCAAAATCTGTACCAGATCGGGGGAGTCTTCGGTGACATAATCTGGCAAAACACCAATTCCCAGATCGTGGGACACCCCTTGCAGAACGCCATAGTAGTTATTCACTGTGAGCAATGATTGAGGATTATGGGTCATGAGTTTCTGTACGAGAACAGCAGCAGAGCCAACCTGTGCGGATTTGGGGTTCTGGCAAATCAACCGGTGTTGGGAAATGTCCGATAATTGCTCGGGGGTGCCATTTCGGTCCAGATAGGCACGGGATGCATAAAGCCGCATTTTGACAGTCATCAATCGTTTGCGGATCAAATCGGCCTGACTCGGCTCTTTCATCCGAATCGCAACATCGGCTTCGCGCATCGGAAGGTCGAGAACGCGTTCTTCCAGCATAAGATCGATTTTCAGATCGGGGTATTGCTCGTACAGTTTGGTTAGGCGCGGCGCCAGCCAGAGGGTGCCAAAGCCAAAGGTGGTGGTGACCCGCAGCTCTCCAAATACCTCTTCATCGCTATCGCGGATCCGGGCCGAAGCTGTCTCAAGCCGCTTTGACATTGCCGCTGTAGCGTCGAACAAAAGTTCGCCCTGTTCGGTAAGGATCAGACCGCGCGCATGTCGGTGAAACAGTGTCGCACTCAGGCTTTCTTCAAGCGCGCGAATCTGTCTGCTTACAGCGGATTGCGACAGATTCAACTTGTCGCCGGCATGGGTTAGGCTGCCCGCATCAGCAACCGCGTGGAATATTCTCAGCTTGTCCCAGTCCATAGCCATCTCTTTTGATCTGTTAGGCGTAGACTATATGAATTGTATTGGTTTTTTCAATTTGATCCGAGGTCAAATCGTAAAATTTCAGAAAAATGGCTATACAGGTCAGTATTTGTGACCTAATAATGAGGGCAAATAAGGCACGCTGTCACGGTTGGGAGGCCCAGATGAGCAAGCAAGAGTTTTCACTTAACGATAAGTATGACCTAGAGAAACACTCGGTCATGCTGAACGGCACACAGGCGCTGGTGCGCTTAATGCTGATGCAGAAAATGCGTGACACAACAGCTGGCCTGAATACAGCGGGACTGGTCACAGGTTACCGGGGTTCTCCTCTGGGTGCTGTCGATACAATGATGGCGCGGGCAGAAAAGCAGCTAAAGGCTGCGGATGTAACGTTCCAATACGGATTGAACGAAGACCTCGCCGCGACAGCTCTGTGGGGCAGTCAGCAGGCCGAGGTTCGCGGCGAAGGCAAATACGACGGCGTGTTTGGTCTATGGTACGGCAAGGGGCCGGGTGTTGACCGTTCAGGCGACGTCATTCGCCACGCCAATATGGCAGGCAGTTCCAAACATGGCGGCGTGCTGATGGCCATGGGCGACGACCACACCGGCGAGAGCTCGACTGTTCTACACCAGTCAGAATGGTCCTTGATGGATTCCTACCTGCCGATCGTTAGTCCGGCGGGTGTACAGGAGATTCTGGATTACGGGATCTACGGCCTTGCGCTTAGCCGGTTCTCAGGGCTGTGGGTCGGCTTGAAAACCATGAAAGACACGATTGAGGTGACTTCGGTTGTGGATGGCGATCCAAACCGGATGAAACTTGTCACGCCTGAGTTTGATATGCCCTCTGACGGGCTAAACATCCGGCTTGTCGATGATCGGTTTAAACAAGAAGACCGCATCATTGACCACAAACGCTTTGCTGCCGAGGCATTCTCCCATGCCAACAAAATGGACAAGCGTATCTGGGGGCAGCGCGGTGCCAAGATCGGTTTTGTCGCGGCTGGCAAGAACTGGCTGGACCTGACCCACGCGCTATCGCTGCTGAACATTGATGAAAACACAGCCGAACGATTGGGGATCACAACCTATAAAGTTGGCCAGACCTTCCCACTGGATATGAAAGGCTTCCATGACTGGGCCGAAGGTCTGGACCTGATTGTCGTGGTCGAAGAAAAACGCAAACTGATTGAAATTCAGATCAAAGAGGCAATCTTTGATGACCGCCGCGGCCGCCGTGTCTACGGCTGGCACAAGGGCGGCGGTGCGGGTTCGATGCATGGCGAAGAGCTGTTCCAGACACGTTACGCTCTGGATCCGATCATGATTGCCGAGAAACTGGGACAGATCCTGATCGAAGAGGGCCGCGAGACCGAGGCCATTCATGCCGGGTTACAGGCACTGGACGAGGCCCGGCGCGCTGATAACGCCGAAGAAATCACGACACGTCTGCCGTATTTCTGCTCTGGTTGTCCGCACAACTCCTCTACCAAACTGCCCGAAGGCTCACGCGCCTATGCCGGTATCGGCTGCCACTTCATGGTGCAGTGGATGGACCGCGAAACCACCGGCTTTACGCATATGGGCGGCGAGGGCGCCAACTGGATCGGCGAAGCCCCGTTCTCCAAACGCCCGCATGTGTTCCAGAACCTTGGCGATGGCACATACAATCACTCAGGCGTGCAGGCGATCCGCGCGGCATTGGCTGAGGGAACCAACATCACCTACAAGATCCTGTACAATGATGCGGTTGCCATGACTGGCGGGCAGGGCAACGAAGGCGGTCTGGATGCAAGCCGCATTGCCCACGAGCTGGTGGCGATGGGCGTCAAAACCATGGCCGTGGTCTATGACGAAAAAGAGGATGTAAAGGCCAGCGAATTCCCCAGCGGCATGCGAATGCATGAGCGCAGTGAACTGATGACGGTTCAGCGCGAGTTCGAAAAAGTCGAGGGCGTCTCGGCCATCCTGTATATCCAGACCTGCGCTGCCGAAAAGCGTCGTCGCCGCAAGCGCGGGTTGTTCCCGGATCCGGATCAGCGGGTATTTATCAATACCGACGTTTGCGAAGGCTGCGGCGATTGCGGTATTCAGTCAAACTGCGTGTCGATTGTGCCGGTGGAAACCGATTTGGGCCGCAAGCGCGCCATTGATCAATCCTCTTGCAACAAGGATTTCTCGTGCCTGAACGGCTTCTGTCCGTCGTTCCTGACCATCGAGGGCGGTAAGCCACGTAAGAACGCCACCGCTGAACTGGACCTGCCCAATCTGCCTCAACCAGAGCTGCCTGCCATTAATGGCACCTTCAACGTGGTGATCACCGGTGTTGGGGGGACTGGCGTGGTGACACTGGGTGCAGTGCTGGCGCAGGCCGCACAGATTGACGGCAAAGGTGCCGGCATGATGGAAATGGCTGGTCTGGCGCAAAAAGGCGGTGCAGTGCATATCCACTGTCGTCTGGCCAACCGCCCTGAAGACATCAGCGCCATTCGGGTTGCCACAGGTGAGGCCCATGCGCTGATCGGCGGCGATCTTGTTGTCAGTGCCGGGTCCAAAACACTGGGACTAACCGCGACAGGCCAAACCGGTGCCGTGGTCAACAGCCACGAAATCATTACGGGTGATTTTACGCGTAACACCGACTTTAGCATTCCGACTGATCGGCTGGAATTGGCGCTAGAGGCACGCCTGCGGGATCAGCTGGATCTGTTTGATGCGACTGATCTGGCCAAAGCAACTCTGGGGGATTCGATCTTCTCCAACATGATGGTCTTTGGTGGCGCCTGGCAGCGCGGTTTGATCCCGCTCAGTCACGATGCACTGACCCAGGCCATCACACTGAACGGCGCCGCTGTTGAACGTAATCTGCGTGCCTTCGAAATCGGCCGCTGGGCCGTGTTGTTCCCGTCTGAGGCCGCGCAACTTAGCGCCCCAAAGGTGGCAAAACTTCCTCTATCATTGGACGAAAAGATTGCTCTGCGCAGCAAAAAATTGGTCGATTATCAGGGGCCTCGTTTGGCAAAGCGCTATGAGAAGTTGCTGAATGGGATCAGTGATCCAGCTCTGAAAGAGGGTGTTGCCAAGGGCTATTACAAGCTGCTGGCCTACAAGGACGAGTATGAAGTTGCGCGCTTGCTGTTGGACAGCCGCGACAAGGCAGAGGTCGAGTTCGAGGGCGATTTCAAACTCTCCTACAACCTTGCACCGCCCATTCTGGGCGGCAAGGATGCCAATGGCCGCCCCAAGAAACGCAAGTTCGGCCCCGGCATGTTGCGCCTGCTGCGCCTCTTGGCAAAGATGAAATCCCTGCGCGGCACTCTTATGGACATATTCGGCTACACGGCTGATCGGAAAATGGAACGCGCGCTGATCAAGGAATACGAGCGGGACATGAAGGCCTGGCTGCCAAAAGCCAGCCCTGAAATTCTGGAACCACTCATCGCCTTGTCCGAAGTGCCGTTGCAGATCAAGGGGTTCGGCCCCGTCAAACATGAGACGGCCTTGAAAGCAGCCAAACGCCGCGAGGAATTGTTGGCTGTACTGGCTCAGGGCGGTACTCAGGTCGATAAGGCTGCCGAGTAAGCCAAACACACTCATGTGTTAGAGCGCCGGGCGGCGCTCTAACACGACCGGATGGATCTTCATCTGGCCAAAAATATCCCGGGGTTCGGGGCTGGCCCCGGTCCAAGGCCACCCAAAAGTGTTAATGCTGTTTGCGGGCCAAGTTTTGCCCAAAATGACCCATGACGGCCACAGATGCCAAGGGAGCCATGGATTTCCTGTGCAAAGCCAAGTATGAGCTGTCTGGAACGCCGCTAAAAACGTACAGTTACGGCTATGACTTCGAGGACAGGCACCAGGCCTGACAGGGACTATGGCAGTTGGTATTTTTGATTCCGGATTGGGCGGTCTGACCGTTCTGAACACAGCGCAGCAACGGCTGCCTGATGTTGATTTCCTTTATTATGGTGACAATGCACATGCGCCTTATGGGGTGCGCGACGCCGAAGATGTGTTTCAGCTGACCAGACGGGCGGTTGAAACCATGTGGGCGCATGGCTGCGATCTGGTGATTCTGGCCTGTAACACTGCCAGCGCCGCCGCGCTGCGTCGCATGCAGGAAGGTGGCCTGCCGCCGGGCAAACGTGTGCTGGGTGTTTTTGTTCCTCTGATCGAGGCGCTGACCGAGCGAGAGTGGGGCGATAACTCGCCGCCACGTGAAGTTGCGGTCAAACATGTGGCCCTCTTTGCCACTCCGGCAACGGTGGCCAGCCGGGCGTTCCAGCGCGAGCTGGCCTTTCGCGCCATCGGTGTAGACGTCGAAGCGCAAAGCTGCGGTGGCGTGGTGGATGCCATTGAAGATGGCGATGAGATCTTGGCCGAGGCCCTGGTGCGTAGCCATGTGGACGCGTTGATGCGCAAGATGCCCAAGCCGCAAGCGGCCATTCTTGGCTGCACGCATTATCCGCTGATGGAAGATTGCTTTCAAAAGGCGCTTGGTCCGGATGTGAAAGTGTTCAGCCAGGGTGAACTGGTAGCAGAAAGCCTGGCCCATTATCTGGAACGTCATCCCGATATGTTGGGGACCGGACCGGGTGGTTTCCTGACCAGCGGTGACGCGGCCCGTGTGAGCGATCGCGCGACCCAGTTTTTGCGACGAGAAATCACTTTTTCTGCCGCTTGAAGAATACGCCTGATCTAAGTCAAGGCGCCCATCCTTTCCAATTCTATTTTCATCGTCAGTCACGGCGATGACATGTGACATCCAAGAAAGAGGTCTGACATGACCCATAAAATCGCTATTCTGGGTGCCAGTGGTTACACTGGCGCTGAACTGGTCCGGTTGATTTCGCAACACCCGGCCATCGAAATTGCTGCGCTATCCGCTGACCGTAAGGCAGGCATGGAAATGGCGCAGGTTTTCCCTCATCTACGTCACCTTGTACTGCCAACCCTATGTAAGATCGGAGAAATTGATTTCTCTCAGGTTGACCTGTGCTTTTGTGCCTTGCCGCATAAAACCAGCCAAGAGGTGATCTCGGCACTGCCTGATACGCTGAAAATCGTCGATCTGTCGGCAGACTTCCGTCTGCGGGATCCAGCTGAATATGAAAAATGGTACGGCAACCCGCACTCTGCAGTAGAGATGCAGAAAGAGGCGGTTTATGGCCTGACTGAGTTCTACCGTCAGGACATCGCAGCCGCACGTCTGGTGGCAGGGACGGGGTGTAATGCGGCGACGGGGCAGTTTGCTTTACGGCCTTTGATCTCGGCTGGTGTCATTGATCTGGATGATATCATCCTAGATTTGAAATGCGCGGTGTCCGGTGCCGGTCGCTCGTTAAAAGAGGGTCTGCTGCACGCCGAGCTGAGCGAGGGCTACAATGCCTATGCCGTTGGCGGCACTCATCGGCATCTGGGCGAATTCGATCAGGAATTCTCGGCAGTCGCTGGCCGTCCAGTTCAGATCCAGTTCACACCACACCTGATGCCTGCCAATCGGGGCATCTTGGCGACAGCCTATGTCAAAGGTGATGCGCAAGAGATCCATCAGACCTTTGCGACGGCCTATGCGGACGAACCGTTTATAAGCTTGCTGCCATTTGGCGAGGCCCCTAGCACCCACCATGTTCGTGGCTCCAACTTCTGCCATATCGGAGTTGCTGCCGACCGGATTGAGGGGCGGGTGATTATTATTGCGGCGCTGGATAACCTGACAAAAGGTAGCAGCGGCCAGGCCTTGCAGAACGCAAATCTGATGTTAGGTGAGCCTGAAACAACGGGGCTGATGATGGCCCCAATATTCCCGTGAGGATGAAATGAAGACACTGAAAAAACGGCGGCGCGTACAGATTATTATGGTGTCAATCGTGACGCTGGTGCTGGCCACCGGGCTGATTGGTTGGGCATTGCAAGATGGGATCAACTACTTCCGCTCCCCCAGCGCCGTGATCGCCGAGCCGCCGTTGGCCAGTGAAGTCTTTCGGATTGGTGGCCTAGTCGAAGAGGGCTCGTTGGTGAAGGGCCAAGGCATGGCCATTACCTTTTCAGTGACTGATGGTGGCGCAACCGTTCCGGTAACTTATTCCGGGGTTTTGCCTGATCTGTTCGAAGAAAACCAAGGCATGATTGGCACCGGAAGCTATGTAGATGGCGTGTTCGTAGCCACTGAAATTCTGGCCAAGCACGATGAGACTTACATGCCGAAGGAAGTTGTGGACGCGCTGAAAGAGCAGGGCGTTTACGTAGAGCCAGAAAGCTAAAGCACCCTATCGGGTGTTGTCTCCGGCAGAGGCATTTAAGACAAGAAGAAGCGCGCGGTCTGGATAACAGGGCGCGCGCTCTGCTTTTGGGTGGTTAAGATTTCGGGCCCAGAATGCTGAGCGGTTCCAATAGGAGTGCGTGATGCAGACAGTGCAACAGATTGCCGAGGATATTGTTGCCCGTGAAGGCGGCTATGTGAATGATCCTGATGATCCGGGCGGCGCGACCAAGTACGGTGTGACCTTGGCGACTTTGCAGCGTTTGGGGGTGGATGTGACCCATGACGGGCGGGTCGACGTTGATGATGTGAAGGGGCTTAGTCAGGCACAGGCGGCGGAGATATTTGTCGAACACTATTTTTATGCGCCGCAGATTTCTAACCTTCCGGCGGAACTGCAGGCCTCTGTGTTTGATATGTATGTAAATGCTGGCAGCAATGCGGTTAAAATCCTGCAGAGGCTTCTCGGGGATATGGGGTATGAAGTTGCGGCAGATGGGGTGATCGGGCCGCAGACCGCAACCGCGGCATAGGCGGCCAGTGCGGTGGATGAGACAGCGCTAAAAGACGCCTATGGAATCGCCCGGCGAAACTATTATTTTCGGCTCGCGGATCATCGGGTGGCGAGCCGCAAATATGTGCGGTCCCGATCAGGCGGCAAGGGCGGGTGGATTCGCCGCGCCGAGGAGTTCCTGTCGCCTTGCTATCACCTGTCTGAACAAGCCTTTCGTGCGCGGGTGGCCGCATGGGGGTGATCTTTGATATTTTGAATGCAGTTTTTGGCAACAACCGCAATGTGTTACGGGAAACGGCAGAGGTGTTTCGTGAAAATGCAGAAGCAGGAGCGCTGCGCGGGCACGACATGCAGATCGCGGCGCTAAAGCAAATGCAGGGAGAATTTGTTACGGCTCAAAGAGGTTGGTTTGATCGGCTGATGGATGGGGTGAATCGGCTGCCACGACCCGCTTTGGCGTTGGGAACCCTGGGCTTGATGATCTCGGCAATGGCAGATCCGGTTTGGTTTGCGCAGCGCATGCAGGGCATCGCCTTAGTACCAGAGCCCCTGTGGTGGTTATTGGGCGTTGTTGTGTCGTTCTATTTTGGTGCGCGGCAACAGGTGAAACATCAGGAATTACAAAGGGATATGGTGCAGAGCATGATGCGTGTCCCACAGGTTGTCCAAAACATTTCGACCCTGCGTGCATAAGAGATTGATCAGCCCGGAAGAGCGGCAACGCATGATGTGGCAGAGGATGAGTTGGAGGTCGTCAGACCAGGTGAAAACCCGGCCTTGGAGCAGTGGAACCAAACGCGTCTTGGGGGTGCGACATGATGCACAGTTCTGTGACGTCTTGGCGAGGCGATTGCCATTGGCCCCCCGTTTAGTTCGGCCTATACAGATAGTATGATTACAGAACTCGGACACTTCGCCCTCATCCTCGCGTTTTTGATTGCCATCGTGCAGATGGTGGTGCCCTTGATTGGGGCCTATAATCGATGGCCGGGATGGATGGCCGTTGCAGAGCCGGCAGCACAGGCGCAGTTCCTGTTCACGGCTTTCTCATTTGGGGCCCTGACCTGGGCTTTTGTGACTTCAGATTTCTCGCTGCGGCTTGTGGTTGAGAACAGCCATTCGGCCAAGCCGATGCTGTACAAGATCAGTGGAACATGGGGTAACCACGAGGGCTCGATGTTGCTCTGGGTGCTGATTGTTACGCTATTTGGCGCAGTGGCTTCGGTGTTTGGCGGAGGCTTGCCGCCAACCCTGCGGGCGCGGGTACTGGCTGTTCAGGCATCAATTGGGGTCGCGTTCTTTGCCTTTCTTTTGTTCACGTCGAACCCGTTCTTGCGCATGGTAGTACCACCGTTTGACGGTCAGGATTTGAACCCATTGCTGCAGGATCCTGGCTTGGCGTTTCACCCGCCGTTTTTGTACCTTGGCTACGTAGGTCTGAGCATGGCGTTTTCCTTTGCCATCGCTGCCCTAATCGAAGGTCGCATTGATGCGGCATGGGGGCGCTGGGTCCGGCCATGGACGCTGGCTGCTTGGGTGTTTTTGACCATCGGCATCGCTCTGGGTAGCTGGTGGGCCTACTATGAACTTGGCTGGGGTGGCTTCTGGTTCTGGGATCCTGTTGAAAACGCTTCGTTCATGCCGTGGATTTTGGCAACTGCGCTGCTGCACAGTGCGATTGTGGTCGAAAAACGCGAGGCGTTGAAAAGCTGGACAATTCTGCTGGCAATTCTGGCGTTCAGCTTTTCGCTGATCGGGACGTTTATCGTGCGCTCAGGCTTGCTGACTTCGGTGCATGCATTCGCCAACGATCCGGTGCGCGGGGTATTCATCCTGTATATCCTTGCGATCTTTACCGGTGGTGCGCTGACCCTGTTTGCGACCCGTGCGCAGGCGATGGAAGCCAAAGGTGTGTTTGGTGGGGTGAGCCGTGAGAGCATGCTGGTGGTCAATAACGTTCTGTTGGCTGTAAGCTGTTTCGTGGTGTTCTTTGGCACCATGTGGCCCATCATTGCCGAGATGTTCTTTGACCGTAAGCTGAGTGTTGGACCACCGTTCTTCAATGCTGCCTTTACGCCGTTCATGGTGTTGTTGGGTATTGTCCTGCCTGTTGGGTCGATGTTGCCGTGGAAACGGGGCAAGCTGGGCCGTGCTATTTGGACCCTGCGCTATGTGTTTGTTCTGGCTGTAGCCCTTGGCTTGGCCGCATGGACCATGCAAACAGGGCGATCCCTGTTGGGACCAGTTGGATTGTTCCTTGGGTCCTGGATGGTGTTTGGCGCGATTGTTGATCTATGGTCGCGTACAGGTCGTTCGGGCTTGCCAGGGCGTCTTGCGCGCCTCATCCGGCTGCCACGGGCGGATTGGGGCAAGGCATGTGCTCACGCGGGTCTTGGCATCACGATGTTTGCGATTGCCGGGCTGACCGCCTGGGAAGAAGAAGACATTCGGGTTGTTGCTGTCGGTCAACCGTTCGAGGTTGGTGCCTACACATTGACGTTGGAAGGTGTCGACCGCAGTCGTGGACCGAACTATTACGCAACAACTGCGAATGTACGGGTAACCAAAGCAGGGCAGCTGGTGACTATGATGAAGCCAGAAAAACGCGATTATCCGGTGACGCGGATGCCAACAACCGAAGCCGCGATTGATTACCGGTTCCTGCGCGATTTGTATGTCGTTATTGGCGATCAACAAGCTGATGGTGGCTGGATTGTCCGGACCTATATTAAACCGCTGGCCAACTGGATCTGGGGCGGTTGCTTGCTGATGTCGCTGGGTGGTTTGCTGTCACTGACAGATCGCAGGTACCGGGTTGCTGCTGGTGCTCGCAAAACTCGAATTGAAGGGGTTGCGGCGGAATGATCAGAGCCTGGAAAAACTGGGTCGCGACTTGTGCCGTCATGCTGAGCCTGATTGGCTCAGCATGGGCGGTTGAACCGGACGAAGTTTTGGATGATCCCGCGCTAGAGGCACGAGCTCGCGAGTTGTCCAAAGATTTGCGCTGTCTGGTTTGTCGCAACGAAAGCATCGACGAAAGCAATGCTGAGCTGGCCCGTGATCTTCGGATATTGCTTCGTGAACGTCTGGTGAGCGGTGACAGCGATACAGAAGCCATGGACTTTATCGTTGATCGCTATGGTGAGTATGTGCTGCTGCGGCCCACAACAAGCGGCGCCAACTGGCTGCTGTGGGCGGCTGGGCCGGGGATGTTCATTCTGGCATTGATCATGTCTGGCCTTTACGTGCGCGGGCGTTCTAACGCCCCGAAACGGAATGACACAGGGCTGACCGATGAAGAGCAGGCCCGGCTAAAGGAACTGCTCGACGAGTGATTGCGCATCTCGTTACGGGTTGCTAGGGTGAACTCGGTCAGCAGTTCACCCAGGCTCCGCCATGCGCTAAACCTGCATATCATTGATCCGGATCCTTTTTACTCAGGATACCATCTGGATAAGGGCGGGCATCCACATCCCTGAATGGGCTGCGGTATCCATGGGAGAAGACTATGACCCGGGATGTTATTCGGTTGACCATTGCCGACCTTTCCAGCTTTACCAAATCGCTGCGCAGCGTATTGCCTGATGCCCCCAGCCACGTTGAAATGCTGAACGTCGTGGCCAAAGCGGCCGGCTATAAGAACTTTCAACACCTGAGAGCCGAGAACACACCTGAACCCGAGGTCGACCGGCGTAAAGTTGATCGCGCCCTGCGAAACTTTGACGACAAGGGCCAGTTTGCCAATTGGCCGGGTAAGACCAGTGTACAACACCTGTGCCTCTGGGCTGTCTGGGCTCTGTTGCCGCCTCGGACCATCCTGAACGAGCGGGAGATCAGCGATGTCATCGACCAGAAAACGGCCGTTGGCGATGCCGCCCAGATCCGCCGCTCGCTGGTTGAAATGAAACTGCTGACCCGAACCAAGGACGGATCGCAATATCAACGGGTAGAACAACCGGTCCCAACCGACGCTCGGGCACTGATTTCTGAGCTGCGCGAGGCACAAAAACCGGTTTTGCCTGACGTCGCGTTTGCCTTTCACCGTCCGGCTACCTAAGTCAGCATGCAGACAACGTATAATGATGTGAGGCCGAGTGATGGACTATAAGGAAATTACCTATTTGTTGGCGGATGGGTTGGCGATTGTGACGCTGAACCGCCCGGAAAAGATGAATGCGCTGACAAGCCAGATGCGGGCCGAGATCACCCATGCCATGCGCCGGGCCGGCGAAGAGGCCCGAGCCGTTGTCATGACCGGTGCTGGCACGGCATTTTGCTCGGGGCAGGATCTGAGCGACGCCAGCAACGCCAATGATCTGGATCTGGAGCGGACCCTGCGGGATGAGTACACCCCGATGCTAGAGGCGGTCTATGATTGTCCAGTGCCGACCATTTCTGCAGTGAATGGTCCGGTGGCTGGGGCAGGGGCCAATCTGGCGCTGGCGGCTGACGTGGTGATCGCCACGGAAAGCGCCTATTTCATGCAGGCCTTTGCCCGTATTGGCCTGATGCCCGATGCCGGTGGTACCTGGTTCTTGCCACGTCAGATGGGCATGGCCAAAGCTATGGGTGCAGCGCTGTTTGCCGACAAGATCTCGGCCAAGCAAGCCAGTGACTGGGGCATGATCTGGGAAGCGGTTCCAGATGAGAATTTCGCTGACCAGTGGCGCGAACGTGCGACCTATCTTGCCAAGGGCCCAACCAAGGCGTTTGGCGCAATCAAACAGTCAATCCGGGCCAGCTCTGGCAACAGCCTGCCGGAACAGCTGTCGGTCGAGGCGCACCTACAGGGCGAATGCGGCAAGTCACGTGACTTCCTGGAAGGTGTCACTGCATTTCAGGAAAAGCGTCCGGCTAAATTCGAAGGCCGGTAAAAAAATATGCCGCCGCTTGTGACCAAGCGGCGGCTTAACATTTGCAGCA
This sequence comes from Parasedimentitalea denitrificans, assembly GCF_011813015.1. Lineage (GTDB taxonomy): Bacteria > Pseudomonadota > Alphaproteobacteria > Rhodobacterales > Rhodobacteraceae > Parasedimentitalea > Parasedimentitalea denitrificans. Next base: position 91,956 of record NZ_QHLQ01000005.1, read on the forward strand.
GTTCGTTCCCGCGTGGTCTTTACTAAAGTGAGATCAGTTGACCCATACAGATTTTGTCACAAAGGTTGAGTGTGACGCCGGGTCAAACGTTGGGCCTGCGCCAACCAAGCGAACAACCTCTTGCCCGTCGGCAAGTACAAAGGCGTCGACGCCTCCTTCCGAATTTGTTTTGAGGGTCGAGGTTATGACAGGAGGCGTCTCACCGTCATCAAAAAGATAAACCAGAGTGTCCTCTTCACTGTCAAAGTCTGTAACGGTTGCTGATCCGTCTCCCGCAAGCCAATCACCTACAATAAAGTAATCTTCCCCAGCGCCGCCAGTTACAGTGTCATCAATGCCAAAGGTAATATCATCGTTGCCATATCCCCCTTCAACCACATCTCCCTCTAGATCAGTGTCCTTTGAAAAATCCCACTCGGGCGTTTCTTCAGTTTCATCCCAAAAACCGCTACTTATGATGGCATCATTTCCAGAGCTACCTTTAAGGGTGTCTGTACCTTCTTGATCAAAAATGAAGTCATTTCCGGTGCCACCGTTCAACGAGTCATCTCCGGCTTCACCGAGAATTACATCATGGCCCGGGCCACCTTGAATTGTATCGGAGCCGGTAGAGTTTTTACCATCGACAAGTATGTCGTTTCCATCGCCACCTAGAATACTGTCGTCCCCCAGACCACCATGGATAAAGTCGTTTCCTGAGCCACCAAACAGACTGTCATCGCCACCATCACCATAAAGGCGGTCGTTACCACTATTGCCGAACTCTCGGTCATTCCCGTCTTCACCGTAAATCAGGTCATCGCCGCCCGCTCCAAGAAGGGTATCAGCACCGTTGGTTCCCTGAAGGAAATCGTTGTCATTGGTTGGCACGTCGGTTTCCTGATAAACTGGTGGCTGATCGTTGTCATCGGAAGACGTATCGAGCTCTTCGTCGTCACTGTGAATAGCAATGCCTGCAACCAGACCTAATCCAATTAAAGTCATCCAAATCATTTTAAAATCCGTTCTGAGAAATGTGTTCAAATTATGAAGTATTTACGGAAAATTAAGACTTCACACTGGAGAGGGTCAAGGAAAAAGCTCTGTATTTTCAATCGTTAGAACAATAACCACTTATTAGTGGGGATTGTTTCAAAAAAGAGCCCCAAACCGTAAGGTTTGGGGCTTCTGCAATATAAGTTCAGCTGAACAACCCCGCAGGGTTGAGTTACCGATTCTCAATATCGGTATAGTTGCGAGTGGTTTCACCCAGGTACAGCTGACGCGGACGGCCAATTTTGTTCTGTGGATCGGCGATCATTTCCTTCCACTGCGATACCCAACCGACGGTCCGTGCAACGGTAAAGATCGGTGTGAACATCGACGTCGGGAAGCCCATCGCCTCTAGGATGATGCCCGAATAGAAGTCGACGTTGGGGAACAACTTCTTGTCGATGAAATAGGGGTCATGCAGGGCTGTCTGTTCCAGCTCTTTGGCAACCTGCAGAAGTGGGTTGTCTTCGATACCCAACAGCTCCAGCACTTCGTCAGCCGATTGTTTCAGCACTGTGGCGCGTGGATCGGTGTTTTTGTAAACACGGTGACCAAAGCCCATCAGGCGGAACGGGTCGTTCTTGTCCTTGGCGCGGGCAATGAACTCAGGGATGCGGTCAACGGTTCCGATTTCCTTGAGCATTTCCAGACAGGCCTGGTTCGCACCACCATGGGCAGGGCCCCACAGGCAGGCGATGCCAGCAGCAACACAGGCAAACGGGTTGGCACCCGAAGACGAGGCCAGACGGACTGTCGATGTCGACGCGTTCTGCTCGTGGTCAGCGTGCAGGGTAAAGATACGGTCCATGGCGCGGGCCAGGATCGGGTTCACATTGTAGTCTTCGGCAGGAACCGAGAAACACATGTGCAGGAAGTTCGCAGCGTAATCCAGGTCGTTACGTGGATACACAAATGGCTGCCCGATCGAATACTTATAGGCCATCGCAGCGATGGTTGGCAGTTTGGCGATCAGACGGATCGACGCAACTTCGCGCTGCCACGGGTCCGAAATATCCGTTGAATCGTGGTAGAACGCAGACATCGCGCCAACAACACCAACCAAAGTGGCCATTGGGTGGGCGTCGCGACGGAAACCGCGGAAGAAGTTGTGCATCTGTTCGTGCACCATCGTGTGGCGAGTGACCCGGCCTTCGAAGTCTTCCAGCTGTGTGGCTGTTGGCAGTTCACCGTACAACAGCAGATAGCAGACCTCTAGGTAGTGCGATTTGCCTGCCAGCTGGTCGATTGGGTAACCGCGGTGCAGCAGCTCGCCCTTGTTGCCATCAATAAATGTGATGGTGCTGTCGCAGCTTGCTGTCGATGTGAAACCCGGATCATAGGTGAACACACCCGCTTGGGCATAAAGCTTGCGGATATCAAGAACATCAGGGCCGGCTGTCGGCGAAAAGATCGGCAGTTCATAGGATTCGCCATTGAGGCTAAGCGTGGCGGACTTCTTGGTGTCGGTCATGGATATCCCTTCCTGTTACAGGCATGGAGCGGCAGCGGGCCACTCCATGCAGGTATGTCCTGCGCAAGTGGAGAGCAGGCGTTATGTCGTGGAACAGGTCAGAACAGCGGTAAGCCAGTTCAACCTGCAGTGTCAGCGAGACGGGCCATGGTTTCTTCGCGGCCCAGTATCAGCATCATGTCAAAAACTGAAGGTGTCACCGCGCGGCCGGCAAGCGCTGCCCTTAGGGGTCCAGCCAGCTTTCCGAACTTGGTGTCATGGGCTTCTGCTAAACTATTCAGAAGCCTCTCCAGATCATCTCGTGTCCAGCTAACATTTTGCAACTGCGGCGTCAATTCACTCAGTATACGTATGAATACTGAACTCAGAGCCTTGGCTGCCTTCTGATCCGGCTGAATAGGGCGAGATGCCAGTGCAAATTCAGCCTTTTCAAGGAGATCGGGGAATTTCTTGGCCCGTTCTTTAAGGCAGTACATCGCTTTTTCAAGATTAGCTGACTGCACGTCATTTAGGGCTGGTTGACCGGCCGAGGCCAAATATGCCTGAATTTCGTGCTGCAATGCGGCATCTTCGCTAACGGCGATGTGCTGGCCAGACAGGTTTTCTAACTTTTTGGTGTCAAAACGGGCCGGGCTTTTGCCGATCCCGTCAAAGTCAAACCAGTCGAGCGCCTGCGCGTCGGTAAAGAATTCATCGTCACCGTGGCTCCAACCCAGTCGCGCCAGATAGTTGCGCATACCGGCAGCGGGGTAGCCCATGGATTGATATTCTTGGGCACCCAATGCGCCGTGGCGCTTTGATAGTTTTTTGCCATTTGGCCCGTGAATCAATGGGATATGAGCCCATACCGGAACATCCCAGCCCATTGCTTCGTAGATAGTCATCTGACGGGCGGCATTGTTCAGGTGGTCATCACCCCGGATCACATGGGTCACGCCCATGTCGTGATCGTCGACCACAACTGCCAGCATATAGACTGGGGTGCCGTCCGAGCGCAGCAGGATCATGTCGTCCAGCTGGTCGTTGCGGATGGTCACATCGCCCTGAACCTGATCCTTGATGGTGGTAATGCCGCTCTGCGGCGCTTTGATGCGGACCACATAGGGGGCATCCGGGTGATCTGCGCTATCAACATCACGCCAGGGCGAACGATACAGGGTGGACTTGCCGTCCGCCTTGGCCTGCTCGCGGAACTCGGCGATTTCTTCTTGCGTGGCAAAACATTTGTAGGCTTTGCCTTCCGCTAGCAGTTGATTGGCGACTTCGGCATGACGCGCAGCACCGTCGAACTGGCTGATAACGTCGCCATCATGGTCCAGTCCCAGCCATTCCATTCCCTGCAAGATTGCAGCTGTGGCCTCGGGGGTAGAGCGTTCGCGGTCGGTGTCTTCGATGCGCAGTAGGAATTTACCGCCGCGACCACGGGCATACAGCCAGTTGAACAGCGCCGTGCGGGCGCCACCGATATGGAGGAAGCCAGTAGGGGAAGGTGCGAAGCGGGTGACGACCGGTTTGGACATAGGGGTCATTTACCTTTTGGTAACTTTGAAGGAGGAAGCTTTGACGCCTGTCTACCGAGCCAAACGGTGAGGAGCAAGATGCGTGCAACTGCAGCCCTCGACTCCCTGTTGCTGTCGCAGCGGGGGCATTTGTTCCCCTGGGCCCCAGTTTTTCTGGGCACAGGGGTTAGGGCGTACTTTGCGCTGATGACCGAACCTGACATTAAAGTATACGCGGCCTTAGTCTGCGTTGGGTCTATTGGCGGCCTGGTTGGTCTACGAGCGCACGAGAATACAGCTGTCCTAGGATGGGCGGTTATGCTGGTTGCAGCCGGGTTCTGCCTAAGTGGCTATCGCGCCAATCATGTCGCGGCCGCGGTGTTACCCTATCGGTATTACGGCCCAATCGAAGGCCGCATTGTTGCCATTGATCGATCCGCCAGTGATGCAGTGCGTTTGACACTGGACCGGGTGCGGTTGCGTGACATGCCGCGAGAGCAGACACCTGAACGCCTGCGCGTTTCCTTGCATGGGCCAACCGACGTACCTGTTCCGGGTAGTCAGATTCTGACCACGGGATATCTGATGCCGCCGCAAGGGCCGGCCGAGCCAGGCGGCTTTGACTTTCGCCGTCATGCCTGGTTTCAACGCATTGGTGCCGTTGGATATACCCGTATGCCTGTGCTGCTTGCTGACCCTAGCGGGGGTGATCTTTGGTTGCAGCGCCTTCGGCTACAGGCCTCGGCCTATATTCAGGCGCGTCTGCCGGGCGAAACCGGAGGCTTTGCTGCTGCCCTGACAACAGGCGATCGTAGCGGCATTAGTCAGGACAGCCTAGCAGCACTGCGCGGCAGCAATTTGGCGCATTTGTTGGCGATCTCCGGTCTGCACATGGGGTTACTCAGCGGATTTGTGTTTGCATGCTTGCGGTTCATTTTGTGTCTATGGCCCAGAATTGCGCTGCGGGTGGTTGTAAAAAAAGTTGCGGCTGTAGGGGCGTTGATCGTCGCAGCGGGTTATTTGGCGCTGTCGGGCGGCAATGTCGCAACAGAGCGGGCCTTTATCATGGTTGCGGTTGTGTTGGGGGCGGTGTTGCTGGACCGGCGGGCGTTTTCACTGCGGGCCGTGGGTTTGGCGGCGATGATTGTGCTGATACATCGACCAGAAAGCCTGTTAAGTCCCGGGTTCCAAATGAGCTTCGCTGCCACAACAGCCTTGGTCGCAGTCTTTTCTTGGACCAGGGATTCCGGAATTTCATTGGGGCCGAGCTGGTTGCGGGGGGCCACCGCTGTGGTGATTTCCTCAGCAGTTGCGGGGGCTGCAACCGCCCCATTTGGGGCCGCACATTTCAACACCCTGTCGCACTACGGACTAATCGCCAATCTGGCCTCGGTACCATTGATGGGCGTGTTGGTCATACCTGCGGCGGTATTAGCGTTATGTTTGGCTCCGCTAGGCGCCGAGATGATCGGGCTAAGCCTGATGAGCTGGGGATTGGATTGGATCCTTATGGTGGCGCATTGGGTCACCAGTCTGGACGGTGCGCAGGGCAGGGTGGCTGCACCCGAACCTGTCGTTCTACCCCTTATTTCACTTGGTGCGTTGTTTGTGATCCTATGGCAGGGATGGCTTCGCACGCTTGGTGTTGTGCCAGTCATTCTTGCGTTTGTCCTGTGGGCCCAGGTTGAACGCCCAGCTGTATTGATTTCAGCAGATGGCGCCTTGGTCGGCAAGATGACCGATGAAGGCCGGGCGCTATCAAAGCCAAAAGGCGCTGGCTTTGCAGCACGGATCTGGCTGGAGAATGACGGTGACGGAACGGATCAGGCTGCTGCCGCTGGACGCTGGTTGGGACGGGCAAAGATTGCAAGGATTGGAACCCATGAGGTGATCCATGTCATCGGCAAACGAGCCGTCGAGGCCTATGATAGCTGCAGGGATGGGGAAATTATCATTACTACAGTGAACAAGGATCTAACCGGCGGGTGTTTGGTGTTTGATCCAGCCCGACTGCGCGACCTGGGCAGCTTGATGATAACGTCAGAGGGAGTGTTGGTCAGTGCCCGCGATTTGTCGGGGCAGCGGTTGTGGACTGGCAATGGTGCAAGAGACCGGCGCCAGCCCTGAATGTTGCTTCAGTATGTGCGGATCAATCCAACCAGACGGCCCTGCACTTTGACACTGCTGTCTGGGTAAACGCGGGTCTCATAGGCCGGGTTTGCGGCCTCAAGGGCAATGGACCCGCCTTGGCGGTGGAAGCGTTTCAATGTTGCCTCTTGGCCCTCAACCAGCGCGACCACGATATCGCCATTGTCGGCCACTGCAGTTTCGCGAATGACCACCACATCTCCGTTATTGATACCAGCGTCGATCATGGAATCGCCACGCACCTCTAGTGCGTAGTGTTGGCCTCCGGTCGACAGCATAGAGCTGGGGACTGAGACCTGATGAGATACTTGGCTGATCGCCTCGATCGGTACACCGGCCGCGATGCGCCCCATAACGGGTAGTTCCATAGCAGTTGCACGGGTGGGTTCAATGTTGGCAGGTGCAGATGGCGAGGGCGGAGTTTGTCCACCTTGGATAACCCGTGGCGAGAATCCGATTGGGGTGTTGCTGCCACCTAGGGACTCTGGCAGGCGAATGATTTCAATCGCACGGGCACGGTGGGCCAAGCGACGAATAAAGCCGCGCTCCTCGAGTGCGGTAATCAATCTGTGGATGCCAGATTTGGAACGAAGGTTCAGGGCGATCTTCATCTCGTCAAAACTGGGCGGCACACCGTCCTTTTGCAGGCGATCGTGAATGAATTCCAGCAGATCTAACTGTTTCTTGGTCAGCATAATAACATCCTCGGCACCGTCATGTTTTGATTTGTTCTAGTCCCGTTCTTGTTTTGTGTCAACTGTGTTGCGGCTTTGCCCCTGCTGGGGGAACCGTGCCGCAGGCACAGGCCTCTGGCAGAGGTATTTAAGACAAGAAGAAAGTAGTCAGATCGAAACGTAGGTGACTTGTTCGCCAATGGCGCGTGCCGGATCATTTGAAGGGCGGATCAGCAGGGCGTTGGCATCAGAGAGAACTGTTAACAGAGCGCTGTCTTGGCGGGTAAAGGCTTGGATTTGACCTTGGTCCAGTTTAGCCCGCATATAATGTTGGCGCGGCCCATTGGCCGGCAGCGGTTGTGATAGTGTAGCGGTTTTGGTGGGCGTTGGGATTGCGCCTAGGCCAAGCATGGAGCGGATCATTGGGGCAATGAAGACCTGACCGCATACCATTGCAGACACCGGGTTGCCGGGAAGGCCGACCATGGCGGCGTCATGCATTCGACCGGCCATCAGGGGTTTGCCGGGGCGCATGGCAACTTTGTAGAACGACCGTTCCAGCCCCATATCGCCTGCAACCTTGCCGACCAAGTCATGGTCACCGACCGACGCACCGCCGATGGTGATGATAAGATCTGCGCCGCGTGCAAGATCAAAGGCCATCTTGAGTGAGGTTTCGTTGTCGCGGGCAATGGGCAGGATACGCGCATGGGCGCCGAGCTGATCCAGCATGGCCTTTAGACCAAAAGTGTTTGAGGCGATGATCTGATCGGGGCCTGGGGTATCACCTGGCATCACCAGCTCGTCACCGGTTGAAATCAGCGCGACTTGGGGGCGGCGGGTCACCTGGACTGTAGCGATATTCATCGAGGCAAGCAGCGCAATGTCACTGGGTGACAACAGGCGTGGTGCACTTACTGTGTCGCCGATTGTGAAATCACCGCCCATTGGCCGTATGTTAGAGTTGTCACTGGGAACATTTGCAATGGTGATCAGGTCACCGGATCGCGTGATGTCTTCTTGGATGACAACAAAATCAGCGCCTACTGGAACCGGAGCACCGGTAAAGATGCGCACCGCCTGACCGGGTTTGAGTGTGCCGTCAAAGCGGTGACCGGCAGCAGCTTCGCCGATCACCTTTAGGATGGAGTGCTGTTCAACCTCGTCGGCCCGCATGGCGTAGCCATCCATGGCCGAGGCGGCAAAGGGTGGTTGATCACGCTTGGCTGTTGCATCCTGCGCCAGCACCCGGCCGGCTGCATCGATCAGGGGGACCTCTTCGCTGTCCAGCGGAGCGGTCAGGGCCATCAAATGCGCAAGCGCGTCATCAACTGTGATCATTTAAACCTCGTAACGTCCTGATTTTCCGCCGTCTTTCAAAATGACGCGCAAGCCACCGATCTCCATCGCTTTGTCCACGGCCTTGGACATGTCATAGACAGTCAGCGCGGCAGTACTGGCGGCGGTCAGGGCCTCCATTTCCACGCCTGTTTGACCGGTGGTCTTGACCGTGGCCTCGATCTGCACACCGGGCAGATCCGGGTCGAGTGTGAGTTCAACCGCGACTTTGGTCACGGGCAGCGGATGGCACAGCGGGATCAAGTCGGGGGTTTTCTTGGCCCCCATGATGCCGGCAAGACGTGCGACCCCCAGAACGTCACCCTTCTTGGCTTTGCCTTCGGCGATGATGTCATAGGTGGCCTGCGCCATTCGGATATGCGCCTCGGCGGTGGCGATGCGAGACGTCACCGCCTTGTCCGAGACATCAACCATATGGGCGTCGCCCTTGCTATCGAAATGGGTCAGCGGCATCACATTGCTCCGGGGGTTAGAGGCGAAGCCAGCAAGTTGCGTGTAGCGGCGGCAACGTCGTCCTGACGCATCAGGCTTTCACCGATCAGGAAGGTACGGGCCCCGTATTTTGCCATTTCAGCCAATTCACTTGGGCCAGACAGGCCGCTTTCGCAGACAATTGTGCGGTCGGCAGGCACCTGTTTTGACAGGATGCGAGTGGTGTCCAGAGTAGTCTCAAAGGTTTTGAGGTTGCGGTTGTTGATCCCCATCAGCGGCGATTTCAACGCGCAGGCGCGCTCTAGCTCTTCGGCGTCGTGGACCTCTAGCAGAACATCCATACCCCATTCAAAGGCCGCGGCCTCTAGTTCGGCGGCCTGAGTATCGGATACCGAGGCGAGAATGATCAGGATGCAATCGGCCCCCAGCGCACGGGCTTCGGCGACCTGATAAGTGTCATACATGAAATCCTTGCGCAGGGCTGGCAGGCTACAGGCAGCACGAGCCTGCACCAGAAATTCCTTGGCGCCCTGAAAACTTGGTGTATCCGTCAGTACAGACAAGCATGTTGCGCCGCCTTCCTCATAGGCCTTCGCTAGGGCTGCCGGTTCAAAATCAGCGCGGATCAAGCCTTTGGAAGGGCTGGCCTTTTTGATCTCGGCGATTAGGCCATAGCCTTCGCGGTTTGCGGTAAACAGGGCCTGTGCAAACCCACGTGTGGGGCTTGCTTCGCGTGCTTCGGCTTCGACTTCGCTTAGGGGTTTGGCGGCCTTGTCGGCAGCCACTTCTTCCAGCTTGTAGGCCTTGATTTTGTCCAGCACATTTGTTGTCATTTCAACGCCTCCGGTTGTACGGTCCAGTCGATAGTAGTCTCATCCCGTGACGCCAGCCAGCGGTTCACCGCAGAAAACGGACGCGAGCCAAAAAAGCCGCGTCGCGCTGATAGGGGCGAGGGATGGGCAGATTTCAGGATCAGGTGATCGCCCGGATTGATAAAAGATTCAAGCTTTTGCGCCGCGTTACCCCACAGAATATATGCAGTGGGCCGTTGCGAGGTATGTTCCAGCACTTGATGGGCCAATTTGGGCCAACCAAGATGCTTGTGACCGTTCGCTTCTCCGGCCGGGACTGACAGTGCTGTGTTCAGTAACAAGACACCCTGCGCAGCCCAATGGCGTAGGTCGCCGTTCAAAGCGGCTTGGCCCGTGTCGTCGATCAGCTCTTTGAAGATATTGTTCAGCGACCGGGGCAGGGGCGACACATCCGGTTCAACCGAAAAGGCCAGCCCATGGGCGTGTCCCGGTGTCGGGTAGGGATCTTGGCCTATTATAACCACGCGGGTCTGTTCGGGTGTGGTTTGGTCCAGCGCTGCAAACCGCTGATGATCTGGCGGCAGGATTTGACGCGTGTCAGCTGCGATAGAATTTGCGATGGCTGGCCAATCTTCGGTGAAAAAAGGAAGATCGGACCAGCCAGAAGGCATGTAGGGTGTCGTCATACAGATATCAGGCTGCCCCGGATGTGATCCGTGCTAGGGCTTCCAGTTTCATCTTTGCAGCGCCAGAATCAATGCTTTCACGTGCCATTTCAACACCTTCCGGCAGGCTATTTGTCTTGCCAGCAACCACCAAGGCCGAAGCGGAATTAAGAAGAACTGCGTCGCGGTAGGCGGATTGTTCACCATTCAACAATGCCCGGAACGCTTTGGCGTTGTCCTCTGGCGTGCCACCAATGATGGCTTCGAACGGGTGCACTGGCAGGTTTGCTTCTTCCGGGTGGAGTTCGAAATCCCTTACGCTGCCGTCTTCCTCAAGTGCGGAGACCCAGCTGATGCCGGTAATGGTCAGCTCATCCGTGCCGTCTGACCCGTGGACGAGCCAAGCCTTTTCTGACCCAAGTTGTCCCAATGTTTCAGCCATGGGCCGGATCAAATCGCGGGAAAATGCACCGGTCAGCTGACGTTTAACACCAGCTGGGTTGGTCAAAGGACCAAGAATATTGAATATTGTTCGGGTTCCCAGCTCTTGGCGGGTTGGCATCACATGCGCCACGGCGGGGTGGTGCATCGGGGCCATCATGAATGCGATGCCACATTCTGCCAGTGCCTTTTCAACCACATCCGGGGTCACCATTACGTTGATACCCATCTGGGTCTGAACGTCGGCGGTGCCGGATTTTGACGACAGATTGCGATTACCATGCTTGGCGACAACAACACCTGCGCCTGCGGTAACAAACGCGGTGGCAGTGGAAATGTTCAACGTGTGTTTGCCATCGCCACCGGTGCCCACGATATCTATCGCGCCTTCGGCTGCTTTCACAGGATTACACTTGGCCCGCATGACTGCCGCCGCCGCGGCATATTCGTCTACTGTTTCACCGCGTGTGCGCAATGCCATCAGCAAACCGCCCATCTGGCTCGGCGTGGCTTCGCCCTCAAACAGCAGGGTAAAGGCCCGCTCAGCCTCGTCGCGTGTCAGCGGGCGCTCGGCCGATGCACCGATAAGTGGCTTCAGTCGATCACTCATGCGGGCACCTTCATTTCGTTCAGGAAGTTCTGCAACAGCGCATGGCCGTGTTCAGAGGCAATAGATTCAGGGTGAAATTGAACGCCGTGGATCGGCAATTCTTTGTGTTGCAACCCCATGATGGTGCCATCGTCCAGCTCGGCTGTGATCTCCAAACAATCAGGCAGAGTCTCGCGGCCCACAACCAACGAATGATATCTCGTGGCCTCAAACGGCGAAGGTAGCCCAGCGAACAAGCCTTTGCCGGTGTGTTTCATCGTGCCCATCTTGCCGTGAACGATTTCATGGCAGCGCACAACATTGCCGCCAAAATTCTGGCCGATGGTCTGATGGCCCAGACATACACCCATCAATGGCGTGCGGGTTTCAGCAGCGGCCTGTGTCAGCGCCAGACAAATGCCGGCCTGATCAGGGTCGCAGGGGCCAGGGGATAGCAAAATACCGGCGGGGTTCATCGCCATGGCCTCTTGCACATCCAGCGCGTCATTACGTCGAATTTCTACCTGTGCGCCTAGTTCCCCAAGGTAATGCACTAGGTTGTAGGTAAAGGAATCATAGTTGTCTATTAGCAGCAACATGTTGACAGGCTCGTTTAAGGGCTGGCGGGGCGGGGCCACGCCGCATTATAGTGGTCACAACATACATGTTCAGGGTTGCGCGGCAGCGTCAAGGGTGCAGGGTGGCTCGGCAAGAATTCCACCGGCGCTGATTGGTGCAGGTTCCGCAGGTCAAATGGGCAGGCGAATAAGATGAAAGGCGAGACAGGCATGCGAGGACTCCTGGCTGGGATGAGTTTTGGGGCGGTGGTCTCTGTAGGGGGGGCTGCAATGCTTTCTCTGTCGGCACCTTTGCCTAAAGTTGTGAATGTCACTGTCCAAACCCCATCGGAAACCAGCGAACCAACAGGTGAATCAGCCTTGCCCACAGAAACTCCTGGACCGGATGCAGATCTGGTTGAGGCTGCACCTGTCGCACCAGATGAAGCTCCCGGAGTCGAACCCAGTGGTATGCAGGCTGCTGATACGCAATCCGCATCCCGCCCAGTTGTCGGTGCTGAAGAAACCAGCTTGGCCGAAACTGCTGACCTACAGGCCGCCCAAAGTTCTACACCGGATGTTACCACGCAAACCGATACACCCGTTATTGTGGTCGATTCCCTTCCTGCTCCGTCAGTGCCACTGCAAGAGGCTGATGTTGTTGTGTCTAGTGAGCCCGCTCAGCCGCCGCAGCCCGGAATTGTTTCACCGCTACCTGAAATGCCCCCAGCAACCCAAGCACCTGATGTGACCGTAGTACCCACAATTGCGACTGCGACAGGCCCCACTGCTGATCGAGGGGCTGATCTTGAAACCGGCATGACCAAAGGTGCTGCCCCCGAATCCCCTGAAAACCCAGAGTCTGCTCCGGTGATGGTCCCAAGTGTTGAGGTCGAGATCGCGACACTTCAGCCACCGGCGTCAGGAAATATGCCGGTCGGTCAATTGCCAACAGTTGTCACTGCGCCTGCAGAACAGATCGTGCCGGGCGAGCGCCAGGAAATAGGCGGTAATTTTACCGAGGCTCAGGAAGAAACCGCTGATCAACAGGGCGAGCAAGTCGATGCGCTGTCAACTACAGAGCAAGGGCAGGAAACGTCTGATGGTCCGACCATTGGCACGCCAGTTGTGCCGCTACCCGATCGAGATAACGAAACTTCTGAGGTTTCTTCTGATATTCAAGGTATTTCACCATTCAAGGAATTCTCGGTTCCTTTCTCCAATTCCGAAGACCGGCCCCTGATGTCGATTGTTCTAATCGACGATGAACAGTCGATTGGTGCCGAGGCCCTGATCGGGTTTCCCTATCCTCTTAGCTTTGCCATCGATCCCCAAGATCCCAAGGCCGCCGAGAAAATGGAAGCGCGTCGTGCCGCGGGGTTTGAGGTGCTAGTGCTGACAAATCTACCGCGCGAAGCTGCGCCGCAGGATGCCGAAACCGCGCTGGCGGTTTGGTTTGATACACTGCCCGAAACAATTGGTGTGCTAGAGGGAACAGGCACTGGATTTCAAGGCAACCGGCCACTGGCAGATCAGGTCTCGGCTGTGGTCGCAGCATCGGGTCGGGGTATGGTGACACAGAATCATGGTTTGAACACTGTGCAGAAACTGGCTGCCCGTGATGGTGTCCCGGCTTCGGTTGTCTTCCGAGATTTTGATGGCGCCGGTCAAAACCCCAAGGCAATCCGCCGTTTCCTGGACCAAGCCGCGTTTCGTGCAGGGCAGGAGGGGGCTGTAATTATGCTGGGTCGCGTTCGACCTGATACGATTTCGGCACTGCTGCTGTGGGGACTACAAGATCGCGCTTCGCGGGTGGCGCTGGCACCCGTGTCTGCCGCGCTTTCCAATTCGATTGACGAGTAATCGACGGTGTCCCAACGACGTACATGAAGTGACGCCGTTGGTTCCTTCGCCTAACGAAAGAACAAATTCCTTATGATTGACTTGGTTATTCTGTGCACCGCCGCGTTTTTGGCGGGGGGACTGAACGCGATTGCTGGTGGCGGCAGTTTTCTGACCTTTCCGGCACTGGTGTTTCTCAACGTGCCAATTATCGCCGCCAACGCAACCAGTGCAGTGGCGGTTTTCCCTGGGTATGCCAGCAGTGCATTGGGGTTTCTGAGTGAGCTGCGCTCATTTGACCGTCGTCTGTTGATCCGTCTTGTGGGTCTGTCAGTGGTTGGTGGCGTATCCGGATCGCTGCTATTGTTGGTAACGCCTGCCAGTGTTTTCAACTGGATCGTGCCATGGCTTTTATTGTTTGCCACTATACTATTTTTGTTAGGTGGGCGCATCAATTCCTGGATTGTGAAACAAGGCAAGGCACAGTCTAACGGTTGGATCAGTACTCTAATTGTGTCCATCTACGGTGGCTACTTTAACGGCGGGCTGGGCATTGTTCTGCTGGCCTTGTTTTCTGTGCAGGGGATGCGTGACCTTAACCTGATGAACGGGTTGAAAAATATCCTGTCTTTTGTTCTGTCCGCAGCATCTGTCGTGACCTTTACCCTGGCTGGAATCGTCTACTGGTACGAAGCAGGGGTCATGATGGTCGCAGCCACTGTTGGTGGATTCGTTGGGGCCCGTCTGGCGCGGCGGATGCCTGTGTCGATGGTCAAAGCGATAGTGGTTGTTGTTGGTTTGGTCATGACTGCCGTGTTCTTTGTGCGCAGTATCGCATAACTAATATCGCCTAACTAATATTGCCTAACCAATACTGACTTCACAATTGTCTTGCAGATCGTTTTTCTCGCAGATCGTAGCTGCACGTCAGTGACCCTGTAACTGTATCGACGTTGGTCGTGCTCGTTTTGGTGTTGCACCTCTGGCGCACTGCCAGCTGCTTGGAGACAAGGACCGTTCAGCACTGAAGCAATATAGGATGGCGTTAAAGCATGCTGCCTGCGCGGTCGTATCGATCTGAACAAAGTTAGAGACATCAGAACTCATTCAGCAATAAACCAAAATACTTTGACACTAAATAAAAAGGCGCCCCGATTGCGGGACGCCTCTTACCACCTAGGTGGATGAATTCTCACTAAGGATTAGCTGTTGCCATTACCGGTAAAGCGTCCAGCGTCAGCGGCTGCGCGGCGGATGGCGTTAGATTTGTGGACGGTCTCCATGTACTCGGATTCCGGGTCGCTGTCATAGACCACACCACCACCAGCCTGAATGTACAGCTTTTGATCCTGAACCACAGCCGTGCGCAGCGCGATGCACATGTCCATATCTCCGCCAGCCGAGAAATAGCCAACACCACCACCATAGACACCGCGCTTTTCCGGCTCCAGCTCGTCGATGATCTCCATAGCCCGTACCTTGGGGGCACCAGAAACTGTCCCGGCAGGCATCCCGGCAAAGAAAGCGTCCAGCGCATCTTTGTCCTCTGCCATTTCACCCACAACATTGGACACGATGTGCATCACGTGGCTGTAACGCTCGATGATGAATTTTTCGGTCGGTCGCACTGTGCCGATCTTGGCAACCCGTCCGGTATCATTGCGGCCTAGGTCTAGCAGCATCAGATGCTCTGCCAGTTCTTTCTTGTCGGCCAGCAGGTCGGCTTCTAGGGCGCGATCTTCTTCGGGGGTGGCTCCACGGGGGCGGGTGCCTGCAATGGGGCGAATGGTGACTTCATCGCCAAACACGCGCACCAGAATTTCCGGGCTGGCACCGATCACCTGAAAGCCGCCAAAGTTGAAGTAGAACATGAACGGCGACGGGTTGGTTCGGCGCAGCGACCGGTACAGCGCAAATGGAGGCGGGCGAAAATCCTGGGTCCAACGCTGCGCAGGTACCACCTGAAAGATGTCACCGGCCCGGATGTAGTCCTTGGCCTTTTCCACCGCCTGCATGTAGCCTTCTTTGGTGAAGTTGCTAACTGGGGCCGCAATCTCGTCCGCTTCGCCCAGATCGCGGGTTTCGGCAGGCATGGCGCGTTCCAGATCCCGCACCGCGTCCATCACCCGTTCTGCGGCCTGCGCATATGCGGCGCGGGCGCTTTGACCGTCAGATGCCCAGCAGGGCGACACCACAGTGACCTCGCCCTTTACGCCATCCAGCACAGCCACCACCGACGGGCGCATCATCAGCGCATCGGGCAGACCCAGCGGGTCGGGGTTCACATTTGGCAAATGCTCAACCAACCGCACCATGTCATAACCCAGATAGCCGAACAGTCCGGCGGCGGCCTGTGGCAGATCTTCGGGCAGGTCGATCTTGCTCTCGGCGATCAGTGCGCGCAGATTGTCCATCGGGTCACCGGTCTGATCGGTGAAATCATCGGCATCAAACCGGGCTGACCGGTTCAGGGCCGATGTTGTGCCATGGCAGCGCCAGACCAGATCTGGCTTCATTCCGATAATTGAGTACCGACCGCGGACCTCTCCGCCAGTCACTGATTCCAGCATAAAGGCGTCCTTTTGGGCGCCTGTCAGCTTTAGCATCAGGGAAACCGGAGTATCCAGATCCGCAGCCAAGCGGGTATAGACAACCTGATTTTCGCCGGCCTCATAGGCCTTGGCGAAGGTATCAAAATCGGGGGTCAAAGCCATGTTCTGGTGCCTTGGTTACTGAAAGTTGGCCTGAACGGCGTTGATGGCCTGCTGGTCGATCGTAGGCCGTGCACGAGACTGAGCATCTTGCGCAAATGCTTGGAACAGTGCCTGCGACAGCGCTTGGTTCAGCTGAGCCTGCAAAGCGTCGGACAGTTCAGTCAGGTCACTGTTTTCTTCCGCTGGAAGGATTTCCTTCAGGCTTAGCACCACGGTCGAGTTTTCGTCAGATACCAAACGCAGCTCACCCGGTTCCATTTCGAACAGTTGGTTCATCATGTCCGCAGGTGTATTGTCGATATAGGCAGTCCGGGTCAGGCCTACTTCATCATTTACGTCCAGGTTCTCGTCAAAGCTGCCATTAGCTTCGGCGCGGGCAAGAATTGCGTTGGCTTGCGTGGTGATGGCGTTCTGACGCTGCTCGTCGTTCCATCCCTGCAAAGCTTTGGTCATAGCATCTTTCAGTGGCTCAGGCCGGGCTGGCAGCACATTTTCAAGACGGATGGCAAACAGGCTGCCGTCTTCCAGGAATTCCACAGCGGGGAAGTCTTCGACTGTGACGGCTGCGGCGACTTCGCGAAAACCGTTATAGGCGGCAATGCTGTCGCTGCTTTCGGCTGTCCAGTTGATCTGGCCCAGCTCCATGTCTGTTTCGTCAGCGATTTCTTCCAGTGTAGCTCCGCCTGCCAACAGGTCGTCAATCTCTTCGGCTTGCTGTTCAATCAAGCGACGGGCACGGCCAGTCGCCAGTTCGTCACGAAGTTCAGCCTCAACGTCGGCCAGCAGGGTAACGCGGGCCTCAAGACGGCCGTTGATCCGGAATAAGGCAGGGCCAAGATCCGAGGGCAGGGGGCCAACAACGTCTCCGACCTGAGCGGCGAATACGTCCTGACCAGCGGCACCCAGAGCACCGATTGTCATGTCGCCCATGTCCACATCAGCCAGTGCCAATTTGCGGTCTTCAACCAGGGTCTCAAATGTAGTGCCCCCGGCTTCCAGTTGTGCCTTAGCGGTTGCGGCGGCTTCTTCATCGGAAAACACCAGACGCTCCACCAGGCGACGCTCTGGGGCCTGAAGCTCATCTGCGCGTTCGTCGAACAGGGCCTGCAGGGTGTCTTGGTCGACCTCTACCTGATCAATCAGCATGTCAGGCGACATCAGCACATAAGCGATTTCTTTGGTTTCGGGCAGGACGAACTGATCGGGGTTGGCATCGTAATAGGCCTGCAATTCGGCGTCTGTTGGAGCCAGCGCGATCATTGCTGTTTCATCATTGGTTAGCTGAACCCAAGAAAAGCTGCGGCGTGCGCCGATAAAGCTGGTGATGGTGTCGCGCATGGTTGTGGGCATCTCTGCACCAACCATCATGGCACCCTGTACCAGTGTGCGGGCAGATTCACGGCGAAGGTCGTCCTCAAAGTCCCGCTCGGACAGGCCTGCATTGCTTAGGGCATAGGCATATGACTCACGGTCGAATTCACCGTTGATACCTTGGAAGCTGGGGATCTCGACGATCTCTTTCAGTAGGTTTTCGTCGCCAATCGAAATGCCCAGCTGTTCAACTTCGTTGTCGATGGCAGCAATGGATACCAGACGGCTCAACACCTGACGGTCCATGCCCAGTGCCGCAAGCTGCGACATCGGGATCAACTGACCAGTCTGTGCCTGCAATGCCCGCTGTTCGCGCTGCATCTCACGGTAGTAATCTTCGATGGAGATTTCCTGATCGCCAACCGTGGCGACGGATGAATTGGAGCCAGTAAAACTAATGGCTCCAAAGCCAACAAGGCTAAGCATGATCAACCCCATCAGGATCCACACGAAGGTTTTCGAAAGATGTTTCATGCCTGCGGCCATGATGCCCTCTTATTTGTCGATGCCTCTGCATATCGCGCCTTTGAATCGGTCGCAGCAGGGGGTTTAAAATTTTCTGATGCCTTGAATACGCTGCCACCCGGTAAGGAGCAAGCCGTGTTGCGGGACCTCACGGATTAATCAAGTCTGGCCTTATGGTTGAAAGGCGGCCAGACGGCGGAACAGTTCGGAAATGCCAGCCCGGTCAACATTAGCAAAGGCGATGCGAAACTGCCGTTCGCCTGCCGGGTCGTCATCTGGCATGAACATCGAACCGGGCAACATCAGGATTGATGCCTCGTCGACCAGTTTGCGTGCGATCTCGGTTGCGTCTTGCTGAAATGGGTGTTCGACATAAGCAAAATAAGCGCCGCAGCCAAGTAGTTTCCATCCTTGCTCGCCTATTGTTGCAAAGCCTTCCTGAATGGCTGCTCGTCGATCTAGGATTTCATCGCGTTCACCGGCAACCCAATCTGACAGGTTTTCAATGCCCCACAGCGCGCCAATCTGGCCCAATTGGTTGGGGCAAATGGTGACCGTGTCGAGAAACTTTTCCATCTCAGTTAGCCGCGCCGCTGACGTTGCAATCGCCCCAACCCGGTGGCCGGTTAGCCGGTAGGCCTTGGAAAACGAATACAGGTGGATCAGCGTTTGGTCCCAGTCGGGCAACTGCAACAACTGATGCGGCGGGCCAGAGCGACTGTCGAAGTCGCGATAGGTTTCGTCAAGGATCAGCGCCAGCCCGTGTGATTTTGCCAGATCATAAAACGCGCGCAGCAAGTCTGCAGGATACTCTGCACCACAAGGGTTGTTAGGTGACACCAGCGCAATGGCGCGGGTACGGGGGCTGATCAGGTCGGCTGCGCGGTCCACATCTGGCAACATATCGGCACCCACGTTTAGCGGGACAGCACTGACGCCGGACATATCAAGCCACATTTTGTGGTTGAAATACCAAGGGGCCGGAATGATGACCTCGTCACCATCTGTACACAGTGCAGCAATTGTCGCCGCAAAGGCCTGATTGCAGCCCGAGGTGATAGCGACCTGTTGTGCCGTAACCGGGGCTTGATAGTGCTCGGAAATTTGTACCGCAAGGCCGGTGCGCAGTTCTGGGCGTCCTAAAACCGGGCCATATAAATGCGCGCTGTCATCTTCTATCGCTGCCTGTGCCATGGCTTGGCGCAGCCCAGTGGGGGGCGGATCAATGGGGGCCGCTTGGCTGACATTCAGCAGTGGCCGATCCGCAGGAAAGCTGACGCCGTCAATCCAGCGGCGGGATTCAACAATCGGCGAGGTGAATGTGTCCGTAGTGCGAGGTGATGACATTCGGTCGTCCAGTCTAAACGAGTAGGGCCTTAGCAGGGTTGCTGAACCATGCGATGCACAGGCGTTTGTCTCAACCCTAAAACGGTTTCCGTGTTCCTGTAATAGTTTGGCAAGAACATAAAGTTGGCAGGTACCTGCCGGTGGAGATCAAACCTCTTGCTTTGGGATCTACGTCCTCCCAAATTGACAGGAAAAATGGATCAGGCTTATGAAATTTCCCCCCATTCGATTTCTCTTTACGGCAGCCTTTTGTGTAACCACCGCCTCGCAAGCCCCAGCCAGTGATAGCGCGGACATGATACCGGTAGAGTTCAAACAGCTCTCAGAGTCGGTTTGGATGCACACCAGCTACAAGCACTATGAAAAGTTTGGGCCCGTTCCTGCAAACGGGTTGATTGTAGCTGAGGGAACGCAGTCCATTCTGATCGACAGTGGCTGGACCGACGCCCAGACAGATGCGATTTTGGACTGGGCCCGTGATGACCTGAAACAACCAGTCACCCGCGCCTATTTCACCCATGCGCATCTCGATAAAATGGGCGGGGTAGGCGCGGTAAAATCTCGGGACATTGAAACCTATGCGCTAGAGCTGAGTAATGAGCTGGCGCTAGCAAATGGACTGCAGCCCGCTGAGAACGACATTCACCTATCCGTTGGTCAGGACGTGTTATCGGTTGGACTTGTTGATTTGTTCTTTCCGGGGGGGGCCCATTCTCATGACAATCTGGTTGCCTATGTTGCCAAGGATTCATTGCTGTATGGCGGATGCATGGTCCGCTCAGCTGCATCCAAACGCTTGGGGAACACCCAAGACGCCGATGTACTTCATTGGGACACAGCAATCGGTCTTGTGAAGCAGAGGTTTCCGCAGGTCGACATCGTGGTACCGGGTCATGGGGCGCCCGCAGGGCCAGAGCTGCTAGAGCGAACACAGGTTTTGGTAAAAAGACATGTGGACTAACCGCCAAAGACAAAAACGCGCCCCGATAGGACGCGTTTCTGTTGAATTATGCTGTGTTATCAGTCGGTACCGCGATATGGCTCAACATACTGTAGCGCCATATCCCAAGGGAAGAAGATCCAGGTATCTTGGCTGACCTCGGTGATAAAGGTATGCACCATGGGGCGACCTTTGGGTTTGGCATAAACGGTAGCAAAATGCGCTTTGGGGTACAGACTGCGCACCAGATCAAGTGTTTTGCCGCTGTCGACCAGGTCGTCGATGATCAGGATACCTTCACCTTGGTCGCCCATGATGTCAGCATCCGGTGCTTTCAGCACCTCAGCCTCACCCTGCTCCTGGTGGTGGTAAGAGCGAACCGAGATGGTGTCGACGGTGCGGATGTCCAGCTCGCGTGCGACAATCATCGCTGGGGCCATGCCGCCACGGGTAATTGCGACCACGGCGCGCCAGGCACCATCGTTTGGACCCTGACCGTCCAGGCGCCAGGCAAGGGCCCGGCTGTCCCGGTGGATCTGATCCCAGGAAATGTGAAAGCCTTTTTCATGTGGCAGACGATCGGTCATTGTGTGGCTCTCCGGTGAGTGCGTCAGGTTGCTGCGATTTTAACCCCTAGCAGGGCTAACAGCCCGCCAAAGGTTCGATCAATCAGGTGTTTCAAGTTGATATAGACGCGCCGGGTCTTTTCCAAAGAAAAAAGCCGGGCGACTAGGGCGTTCCATAGGGTCTCGCCCAGAAAGATACAAACCAGCAGGGCTGCCATGACAGCGCCGGTTGTGCCTGTGGGTACCGTTCCAACAAAAACGGCACCAAAGAATACGGCAGGTTTGGGATTGGCCAGTTGTGTCACTAGACCCAAGCGAAACCCGCCCCATGGGGATCGCGGTGTGGCTGGAGCCTCTGCCTCGGCAATCGGGGCATCGGCATCGCGCCACATTTTATAGGCCATCCAGATCAGAAATCCGGCGCCGCCAAATTTCAATGCTGTCAGTAGAACCGGCGCATAGTCAAACAACAGCGCCAGGCCAAACAGGGCCGCCCCCGCCCAAACAACCGCGCCCGCTCCGATACCGATGGCCAGCGCAACTCCGGTGCGCCAGCCTTCGGTCAACCCAATACGCGCCGCCATCAACACGGCAGGGCCGGGGCTGATGGCTGCCATCAGGCAGAGCAGAACTGCAGCTATGAAGGCGGCAAGGCTCATTCTTTGGACATGTCCGGTGCGTCAACCGCCTTCATGCCAACCACGTGATAGCCCGCATCAACGTGCAGGTTTTCACCGGTCACACCCGAGCTGAGGTCAGACAGCAGGTACAGGGCTGATTTGCCAACATCATCAATGGTCACATTACGACGCAGTGGCGAGTTGTACTCGTTCCATTTCATGATGTAGCGGAAATCACCAATGCCCGACGCGGCCAATGTCTTGATCGGACCCGCGGAAATCGCGTTGACGCGGATACCGTCTTTGCCCAGATCTTCGGCCAGGTATTTGACCGACGCCTCAAGTGCTGCCTTGGCAACACCCATGACATTATAATGTGGCATCACTTGCTCAGCACCGTAATAGGTCATGGTCAGGAACGATCCGCCCTCAGACATCATCTTCTCGGCGCGTTTTACAACGGCAGTGAAGGAATAGACCGAGATATCCATGGTCATCTGGAAGTTAGAGCGGCTAGTGTCGACATAACGACCGCGCAGCTCGCCTTTGTCAGAGAAACCAATGGCGTGGACGACAAAGTCGATCTTACCCCATTTTTCTTCCAATGCGTTGAACAGCTCGTCAATCGACCCTTCGTCAGAAACGTCGCAGGGCAGGACGGTGTCGCTGCCTAATTGCTCGGCCAGCGGGCCAACACGCTTCTTCAGCGCCTCGCCTTGGTAAGAAAAGGCCAACTCAGCACCAGCATCGGCGCAGGCCTGAGCAATACCCCAAGCGATTGATTTGTTGTTGGCCAGGCCCATGATAAGGCCACGTTTCCCAGCCATCAGTTGATTTGACATTCAGGTTCTCCGCCCGTGTTCGCGTGATTTAGCGACCTTTAGATTATTGGGCGGTTTGCTTCAAGGGTTGGTGGCCTTGTGGGGCAGGGACAAGCTGCCTAAGGTGCCGATAATTATGTAGTGAGGGATCAATGTCAGACCGCAGTGGAATTTTTACAGGGGACGATCCATTTGAGATTTCCCGGATCTGGTTGGCCGAAGCCGAAAAGACAGAGCCCAACGATCCCAACGCCATAGCTCTGTCTACGGTTGATGCCGACGGCATGCCAAATGCGCGGATGGTTCTGCTAAAAGAGATCGAGGCGGGCGCCTTTGTTTTCTACACCAACTATGAAAGCGCCAAGGCAAGGGAACTGGACCAAGCGAAGAAAGCTGCTTTTGTGATGCATTGGAAATCGCTGCGCCGTCAAATTCGCGTGCGTGGAGATATCAGCCGCGAGGACGGTCCACAGGCCGACGCCTATTACCAGTCTCGCTCTCTGCAAAGTCGGCTTGGGGCCTGGGCCTCTCATCAGTCGCAACCGCTGTCCAGCCGTGCTGCCCTTATGGCAGAGGTGGCCAAGGTTACCGCTACCAAAGGGACGTCTCCGAAACGGCCACCGTTTTGGGGGGGGTATCGGCTGGTTCCAACGGAAATAGAATTCTGGGCAGATGGTAAGTTTCGACTGCATGATCGCTTTGTTTGGCGACGTGAGAATGCCGCGTCTTCGTGGGGGGTTACAAGAATTAGTCCATAATTATTTCGGCCACTAAAATTTTTTCGTGTGACACTAAAAACAAAGTTCGAAGCTAAATGAATCTTTTAGACTTGAAAACGATAGCTGGTTTGGCGCATTAACTTTGTTAACAGCAATAAAAACAAGAACACGCGGTGGACTATAAATTGGCAGATGATTTAAGCAGTATGCATCAGGTGCGGGGCCAAGTTAAGTGGTTCGACCCGGCTAAAGGCTATGGTTTTGTTGTTTCCGATTCTGGCGGTCCAGACATCCTGTTACATGTAAATGTTCTTCGTAATTTTGGGCAAAGCTCGGTTGCGGATGGAGCTGATATTGTGATTCTTACTCATAATACGGATCGTGGGGTGCAGGCCGTCGAAGTTGTTTCGATCGTTGCACCTGACCGTGAAGTCGCGCCGGTTTTGGCTGACTTTGCAGATCTTGATCTTGATGCGATACGTTCAGAGCCGCTAGAGCCTGCGCGCGTCAAGTGGTTCGACAAGGGCAAGGGCTTTGGCTTTGCTAATGTGTTTGGAAGCAATGACGACGTCTTTCTGCACGTCGAAGTTTTGCGTCAATCCGGGCTGGCAGACTTGCAACCGGGCGAGGCGCTAGCGATGCGGATTATTGACGGCAATCGCGGTCGAATGGCGGTCGAAGTGATGGCGTGGGAAAACGCTGTCGAAGAAGACACTTGAGTATCCCTTCATGAAAAAAATCGCCACAGCATTGACTTTAGCTATTGCTGTGGCCGTTTCAGGCGCGGCCAAGGCCGACGACTGTCAACCTGATCGGGTTGATCTACGAGGCAACTGGGGACGGGCCTCCTTTAATATCGAAATTGTAGACACGCCTGACGAACGCGCGCAGGGCTTGATGTATCGAGAGTCACTGCCACGTGGTGCGGGAATGCTGTTCGTTTACGAAGCCCCGCAGCGTGCAAGTTTCTGGATGAAGAATACACTGATCCCACTGGATATCATTTTCATCGATGTAACCGGCACGGTCACACGGGTGCATTCCAACGCAGTTCCAGGCGATCTGACTCCTATTCCAGGTGGCGATCAGGTGTACGCTGTGCTGGAAATCAACGCTGGTCTGGCGGCGCGATATGGAATTTCCGCCGGAACTGAGATGCGCCAGAATGTTTTTTCAAACGGTCCAGCAAAATGGCCATGTTAGGGGTTTTCGAATCCTTTGGGCGCGGCTAGAGAAGGCCCACGGTCCGGGGCGTGGCGCAGTCTGGTAGCGCACCTGTTTTGGGTACAGGGGGTCGCAAGTTCGAATCTTGCCGTCCCGACCATTTTCCTTTGTCCGGTGAGACACTGCCAATTGGCAATTCACCGGACAGGGTGAAAACCTGAATTCCCCAAATTTACGAATCCTCATTTGAATGCTGGCTGTGACAATTCGTAGCGCCTGCAATTATAGTATTGTGGTCTCATAATAGTAGGATTATAGGCATCGCGCCCTGAGTATTGTTAACCATTTATTTAATTATTTCGAAATCAGAAATGAGTTTGAGACTGTGGAGGATTTCACGGTTGCGACCGAGAAGCGCGTTTTTTTTCTTAGCAGTTTACGGTGAAGCCTTTAGGGGCAGTGAACAACTCGTTACCTTCACATAATAATTTTCTTCCAACGGAGGAGGGATTTTGAGTTGGTCTGAGTGCGTTGAGTTGTGGATGAATCACTCGGGCGATCTTGCACGAATTTCATAATACTCGGTCAACAAAAAAGATGGCGATTCGGAGTGATTTTTACCGTTGACCGACTATGCCAATATACGCCAAATTGTATCAATCAGATGGCGCAACACTAGATCTAGCGTTTTGGCCGGTGTGACGAATCTGGGTTTGTAACATTAGTACCGATCGTTGTTATGGCCGGTTTTTAAGTAAGGTGACACGCTTGCTCGCGTGTTTCCACGATCGTTGTGTACGTTTCTATGATGGACTGTGCGGGGGCAACGCACCAAAAAACAAAAGGCTATGCAGCAGTATGAAGATTGAACGTAAATTCACCACGGCCGGGCAGGATGCCTATGCAGATCTGGATTTCATCTCTGCGACGTCGGAAATTCGGAATCCGGATGGAACCATCGTATTTCGCCTTGATAACGTTCAGGTGCCCTCAAGCTGGAGCCAAGTGGCCAGCGATGTCATCGCCCAAAAATACTTCCGCAAGGCCGGCGTGCCGTCACGACTAAAGAAAGTCCGTGAAAAGAACGTACCAGAGTTTCTATGGCGCTCAGTTCCTGATGGGGACGATGTTGAGTTCGGCGGCGAAACCTCATCCAAGCAGGTATTCGACCGTTTGGCCGGCGCCTGGGCCTATTGGGGCTGGAAAGGCGGCTACTTCTCCTCCGAGGCGGACGCACAGTCATATTATGACGAGATGCGGTTCATGCTGGCCAGCCAACGCGCAGCGCCAAACAGTCCTCAGTGGTTCAATACTGGCCTGCATTGGGCCTATGGAATCGACGGCCCAGCGCAGGGTCACCACTATGTCGACCATAAAACCGGCAAACTGACCAAATCCAACAGCTCTTACGAACACCCACAGCCGCATGCCTGCTTTATTCAGGGTGTGCAGGATGATCTGGTCAACGAAGGCGGCATCATGGATCTTTGGGTGCGTGAAGCGCGCCTGTTTAAGTATGGTTCCGGTACTGGCACCAACTTCAGCCACCTGCGCGGTGAGGGCGAGGCCCTGTCCGGTGGTGGTAAGTCGTCCGGCCTGATGGGCTTCCTCAAAATCGGCGACCGCGCCGCTGGGGCCATCAAATCTGGCGGAACTACACGTCGTGCGGCCAAAATGGTTATCGTTGACGCTGACCATCCAGATATTGAAAAGTTCATCGAGTGGAAGGTGCTCGAAGAGCAAAAAGTAGCTTCGATCGTTGCCGGTTCCAAAATGCACGAAAAGATGCTGAACAGCATCTTTGAAGCAATCCGGTCATGGGACGGCGCCGAGGCTGACGCCTATGACGCCTCTAGCAACACAACGCTAAAAACCGCGATCCGCGAAGCCAAAAAGGTGATGATCCCGGAAACCTATATCAAACGGGTCCTGGACTACGCCAAGCAAGGCCACACCAGCATTGAATTTCCCACCTATGACACAGACTGGGATTCCGAAGCCTATAACTCGGTGTCAGGTCAAAACTCGAACAACTCGATCCGGGTCACCAACGCCTTTCTGACGGCCGTTGAAAAGGATGCCGATTGGCAACTGATCAACCGTACCGATGGTAAAGTCGCCAAGACCGTCAGGGCGCGCGACCTGTGGTCCAAGGTTGGCCATGCCGCATGGGCCTGTGCTGATCCGGGTATCCAGTACCACGACACAGTCAACGAATGGCACACATGTCCTGCAGATGGCGAGATCCGCGGATCGAACCCATGTTCTGAGTACATGTTCCTCGACAACACAGCTTGTAACCTTGCCTCAATCAACCTGCTGACCTTCCTTAAGGATGGTGTGTTCCAGGCTGACGACTACATGCATGCCTGCCGGTTGTGGACGCTGACACTGGAAGTGTCGGTGATGATGGCGCAGTTCCCGTCCAAGGAAATTGCCCAATTGTCGCACGACTTCCGCACCCTGGGTCTGGGCTATGCCAACATCGGCGGTTTGCTGATGAACATGGGCTTTGGCTACGACAGTGACGAAGGTCGGTCATTGTGTGGCGCACTGACTGCACTGATGACTGGTGTTGCCTACATGACTTCGGCAGAGATGGCCGGTGAGTTGGGCGCTTTCGAAGGCTACGAGCGCAATTCAGAAAACATGTTGCGGGTGATCCGCAACCACCGCAACGCGGCCTATGGCAACTCTGATGGCTATGTGGGTCTGTCGGTCAAACCTGTTCCACTGGATCTGCACAATTGCCCCGACGGTCAGTTGACGGATCTGGCCAAAAGCGCCTGGGACGAGGCACTGGAACTGGGCGAAAAGCACGGCTATCGCAACGCACAGACAACGGTTGTTGCTCCGACGGGTACCATTGGTCTGGTGATGGACTGCGATACCACCGGGATCGAGCCTGATTTTGCGCTGGTTAAGTTCAAGAAACTTGCCGGTGGCGGTTACTTCAAGATTATCAACCGTTCCGTGCCTGCCGCGCTAGAGGGACTGGGCTATTCCTCGGCTCAGATCGAAGAGATCACCGGCTATGCTGTGGGCCACGGAACCATCGGTAATGCACCGGCGATTAACCACACCTCGCTGACAGGGCATGGCTTTGGTCCAAATGAGCTGACCAAGATTGATGCGGCCTTGGAAAGCGCCTTTGACGTGCGTTTTGTGTTCAACCAATGGACCTTGGGAGAGGATTTCTGCACCGGTGTTCTAGGCATCCCTGCCACCAAGCTGAACGATCCAACCTTTGACCTGCTGCGCCACCTCGGCTTTACCAAAGCAGATATCGAAGCCGCCAATGACCACGTCTGTGGCACGATGACCCTGGAAGGGGCGCCGCATCTGAAGGAAGAACACTACAGCATCTTCGACTGCGCTAATGCCTGCGGTAAAAAGGGCAAGCGTTTCCTGCCGGTAGACAGCCACATCACCATGATGGCCGCCGCTCAGTCGTTCATTTCAGGCGCGATTTCCAAGACGATCAACATGCCAAACGATGCAACGATCGAGGATTGTCAGGAAGCCTATGAATTGAGCTGGAGCCTGGGCATCAAAGCCAACGCACTGTACCGGGACGGCTCCAAGCTTAGCCAGCCACTGGCCGCGGCATTGGTCGAAGACGATGACGAGGCAGCCGAGGTTCTGGAAACTGGCAGCAACCAGGAAAAGGCCGCTGTTCTGGCCGAAAAGATCGTGGAAAAGGTGATCGTCAAAGAGATCGTCAAATCCCACCGCGAAAAGATGCCTCACCGCCGCAAGGGCTATACCCAAAAAGCCGTTGTTGGTGGACACAAAGTCTACTTGCGGACTGGCGAGTATGAGGGTGGTACCCTTGGCGAGATTTTCATCGATATGCACAAAGAGGGTGCAGGCTTCCGGGCGATGATGAACAACTTTGCCATCGCGGTTTCGGTTGGTCTGCAGTACGGCGTGCCGCTCGAAGAGTTCGTCGATGCCTTTACCTTTACCAAGTTTGAGCCTGCCGGAATGGTTCAGGGCAATGACAGCATCAAGAATGCGACATCCATTCTGGACTATGTGTTCCGGGAACTGGCTGTCAGCTATCTGGACCGCACTGATCTGGCTCATGTCAAACCTGAGGGCGCGACATTCGATGACATCGGACGTGGCGAGGAAGAGGGCGTTTCCAACGTTTCCGAGATCAGTGAAACGGCTGCCAGTAAATCGCTGGAAGTTCTCAAGCAGATTTCGTCGACTGGCTACCTTCGCAAGCGAATGCCTCAGGATCTGGTTGTTCTCCAGGGTGGTCAAAGCGACACTGCGGACCTGAATAACGGTTCTGATCCAGTGTCTTCCTTGCAATCACTGGTACCGGAAACAGGGGCAAGTGCTTCTGCGTCAGTGCCTGTTAACTCGGGGATGACCGCGCGGACTAAGGCAAAAATGCAAGGCTATGAGGGTGAAGCCTGCAATGAATGCGGCAATTACACATTGGTCCGCAATGGTACGTGCATGAAGTGCAATACATGTGGTGGAACTTCTGGCTGTAGTTAAGTGAATAACGCCCCGGGCAACTGGGGCGTGTCAGCTTGATGTCAGCATTCATCACTAGGGTTTAGGAACAAAGTTTGTTCCTGACATTAAAGAATTCGGGAAGGGGCGATGTGCAGCTTCTTGTCAAAAAACACGGGGCAGGTGCGCTTGCCTCAGAACGGTATTCAAGCCGCAGGCAATAACAAGACGAGCGGTAAACTACAGAGCTTGGGTAGCGAAACTTGGGGGGCTTAGGCCCCCCATTCTTTTTTCCGCAGACACCCATAGGGTAGGGGGCATTGGGCTGCGAGACAAACGAGGCTGACAAGAACAGACTTGGCGACAACGCACCACCGTGCTATTCACTCCCCATGAAACAGACATGCATCATTATTATTTGCTGCATTACCTGCTGAATACATCAGCGGGCCGGTATCTGTCGTTTCATTCCATCTGACACTTTGCTATGCCCGCGCTGCGCGCCCGGTACATTTGTGTGCCAATTATAGGAGCTGTCATGACTACTGACATCGTGATCAAACTGCACAACACCAAGACCCGCCGCAAAGAGGTCTTTACCCCGATCGACCCGGATAACGTGCGGATGTATGTCTGTGGTCCAACCGTCTATGACCGCGCCCACCTGGGCAATGCGCGCCCTGTGGTGGTGTTCGATATCCTGAACCGCCTGCTGCGCCAGAACTATGGTTCCGATCATGTCACCTATGTGCGCAACTTCACTGACGTGGATGATAAGATCAACACACGCGCCGCCGAAAGCGGGCGCGAAATTGGCGAGATCACGGCCGAAACCACACAGTGGTTTTTGGATGATATGGCGGCATTGGGGGCCATTGAGCCTGACCACATGCCGCGCGCAACACAGTACATCCCTCAGATGGTGGCGATGATTGAACAGCTGATTGCTAAGGGGCACGCCTATGCCGCCGAAGGCCATGTGTTGTTTGCCGTGGACAGCTGGAAAGAGGGCTATGGCAAGCTGTCGGGCCGGTCTGTCGATGACATGATCGCCGGTGCACGGGTTGAGGTCGCGCCGTACAAACGCAACCCGATGGACTTTGTTCTGTGGAAGCCATCGGACGATACACAGCCGGGTTGGGATAGCCCTTGGGGACGTGGTCGTCCGGGCTGGCACATTGAATGTTCAGCAATGTCGTTTGAGCTGCTC
Organism: Parasedimentitalea denitrificans; assembly: GCF_011813015.1. GTDB lineage: Bacteria > Pseudomonadota > Alphaproteobacteria > Rhodobacterales > Rhodobacteraceae > Parasedimentitalea > Parasedimentitalea denitrificans. The sequence goes on from NZ_QHLQ01000005.1 coordinate 121,887, forward strand.
GGCGATACATTCGACATCCACGGCGGTGGTAACGATCTGATGTTCCCGCACCATGAGAATGAAATTGCGCAAAGCTGCTGCGCAAATGGTGACGATAGCTTTGCAAAAGTGTGGCTACACAACGAGATGCTTCAGGTCGAGGGCAAGAAGATGTCCAAGAGTCTGGGAAATTTCTTTACTGTCAGGGACTTACTGGATCAGGGCGTTCCGGGAGAAGTGATCCGATTTGTATTTTTGTCGACACACTATCGCAAACCGATGGACTGGACCGACAAAAAGGCAAAGGAGGCTGAGGCTACGCTGCGCAAGTGGCGGGCGATGACAACGGGCATCGAGCCCGCCGCCAACGCTGCTGCCGCAGTTGTTGAGGCGCTGTCGGATGACATCAATACCGCCGGTGCAATTGCGGGCCTGCATCAACTGGCTGCGTCAGGTGATGCTGCTGGTTTGTTGGCGTCCGCCCAGTTGCTGGGCTTGTTGACAGAAGAGGCTGGTGAGTGGGCTGACGTGGCAACTGTCGATCTGTCGTCGTTTGAACAACGGTTGGCTGAGGCGCGGGAACAGGCGATGGCGACCAAAGATTTCACTGAGGTGGATCGGTTGAAGGCCGCCTATGTTGCCGCAGGACTGGAAGTTCGGATGAGCAAGGCTGGGGTGGAGCTGGTTCCGGGGGCTGGGTTTGATGCAGCCAAGTTGGAGGGGCTGCTGTGAGTGTACTGACAAGAGCCAGACAAGACAGCGACCGATCCTGGGGGGGCATAAAGCGCCCTCCCATGGGGAGGGTCGGGCGCTGTCCGTGCCAGGGGCACGGATCTGATTTCGATTTGGGGGCTGCGGCATGACCAAAGAACGCCTGTACCTATACGACACCACCCTGCGCGATGGGCAGCAAACCCAGGGCGTGCAATTCTCGACACCAGAGAAAATTCAGATCGCCAAGGCTTTGGATGGTCTGGGACTGGACTACATCGAAGGCGGCTGGCCCGGTGCCAATCCAACCGATAGTGCGTTCTTTGAAGAAGCCCCAAAAACCAAGGCACGTTTGACGGCCTTTGGCATGACAAAACGGGCCGGTCGTTCGGCAGAAAATGATGACGTGCTGGCGGCGGTGATGAATGCCGGAACCAAGTCTGTCTGTTTGGTCGGCAAGTCGCATGACTACCACGTGACCGCAGCACTTGGGATTTCGCTAGAGGAAAACCTAGAGAACATCCGGGCCTCGGTGGCGCATATCGTAGCACAGGGGCGTGAGGCGCTGTATGACGCTGAGCACTTCTTTGACGGCTACAAGGATAATCCTGAATACGCGCTGGCTGCTTGCCGTGCGGCGTTGGATGCTGGCGCGCGCTGGGTTGTGTTGTGTGACACCAATGGTGGGGCATTGCCCAGTGAAGTGGGGCGCATTGTGTCTGAGGTGATTGCTGCTGGCTTGCCCGGCGACCACCTGGGCATCCATACCCACAATGACACAGAAAACGCAGTGGCCTGTTCGCTGGCCGCCGTCGATGCAGGTGTGCGCCACTTGCAGGGTACCTTGAATGGGCTGGGTGAGCGTTGCGGAAATGCAAACCTAACCACCCTAATTCCGACCTTATTGCTGAAAGATCCCTATGCCAGCAAGTTTGAGGTTGGGGTGAGCCTCGACGCTCTTGAAGGGCTGACACAGGTGAGCCGGATGCTGGATGATATCCTGAACCGGATCCCGACCCGGCAGGCGCCTTATGTTGGGGCATCGGCCTTTGCGCATAAGGCAGGGTTGCATGCCAGTGCGATCCTGAAAGATCCCAGCACATATGAGCACATTGAACCCGAGCTGGTCGGCAATGCGCGCATTATTCCGATGTCGAACCAAGCCGGTCAAAGCAACCTGCGCAAACGGTTGACCGAAGCTGGGCTGAATGTTGAAAAGGGTGATCCGGCGCTGAGCCTTATTTTGGAGCGGATCAAAATCCGCGAGGATGAGGGATATTCCTACGACACCGCTCAGGGCAGTTTCGAGCTGCTGGCGCGGGATGCCTTGGGGCAGCTGCCCGAGTTTTTCGAGGTGAAGCGCTATAAGGTCACCGTTGAGCGGCGCAAGAACAAGTACAACAAGATGGTCAGCCTGTCCGAGGCGGTTGTTGTGGTCAAAGTTGACGGTGAAAAACGTCTGTCAGTCAGCGAGTCGATGGATGAGACCGGTAGTGATCGCGGGCCTGTGAATGCGCTGGCCAAGGCGTTGATCAAGGATCTTGGGCGCTATTCCAGTGTTCTGGAAGATATGCATCTGGTGGATTTCAAGGTGCGGATCACCCAGGGCGGCACCGAGGCGGTGACGCGGGTTATTATCGACAGCGAAGACAGCAAAGGCCGTCGCTGGTCGACCGTTGGCGTGAGCCCGAACATAATAGATGCCTCGTTTGAGGCGCTGTTGGATGCGATCCGTTGGAAGCTGATCCATGATGATCAGACTGAGGCTTTGAAGGATGTTTGACGACGACCTTCAGGCCTGTGCCGAGCTGGTACAGAAAGCTGATGTAGACCGGTTTCAGGCAGTGATGGCTGCGCCAGTTGCTGCGCGCGAACTGCTGTTTGCGCTTTATGCGTTTAACGTCGAGCTGTCGCGGGCACCCTGGGCTAGTTCAGAGAGCATGATTGCTGAAATGCGGCTTCAGTGGTGGCGCGATGTTGGCGCGCAAATCGCTAAGAGCGAACCTGTACGCCGTCATTTTGTGGCAACGCCACTGGCGCGGCTGTTGCGTCCAGAACTGGCTGCAACGATTGATGGCATGGCTGAGGCTCGGAGATGGGATATCTACTGCGATCCGTTTGAGGATGAGGCAGAATTTGATGCCTATATTGATGCCACATCCGGTAGTCTGATGTGGATGGCTGCCGCGTCGCTGGGCGAGGCTGACGAGGCTGTGGTGCGTGATTTCGCCTATGGCGTCGGCGTTGCAAATTGGCTGCGGGCTATCCCAGAGCTTGAGGAAAATAAGCGTGTTCCTTTGCTGGACGGCACCCCGAATGGTGTGCGAGCTTTGGCGCGTAAAGCGCTGGATCGGCTGGTAAATGCACGTGTTAGTGGGGGGCGGATCTCTTCGGAGGCCGGCGTTGCCTTGCTGTCTGGCTGGCAGGCTGTGGCAATCCTGAAACAGGCGATCGCCCAGCCCGAACGCGTTGCTATGGGCGCATTAGGCCAAAGCGAGTTTCGTCGGCGTGCAGGCTTGATGTGGCGATCTGCATTGGGCCGCTGGTAAGCGATCGTCGGCGAAGAGGGGGGCTTACCCTCTGTCGCCTACGTAGGCATCTTCGCGCGGGCGCAGTATCAGCCAAATCAATGCACCACCGGCCAGCACCAGGAAGGGCGCCATGGCCATGTTGACGGCGTTCCAGCCCTCTACCGGGTTGCCGCCCGAACAGTTCATCAACCCACCCGATGACAGCGATGCAAAGGTAACACCGCCAAAGACCAGCAGGTCATTCAGGCCCTGCATGCGGCCGCGTTCATGTGGTTCGTGTGCGCCGGCCAGCATGGTGGTGGAGCCGATAAAGCCAAAGTTCCAGCCCAAACCCAGCAGGATCAGAGCGATGAAAAAGTTGCTGAGCTCAACACCGTTCAAGGCTACGGCACCTGCGCCGGCCAAGATCGCCAGACCAGCTCCGACAACTTTCTCAACACCAAATCGAGAGATCAGGTGGCCGGTGAAGAAGGATGGGATGTACATCGCCAGAACATGCATGGTGACCACGTCAGCGGCGTTGTTCTGGGTAAAGCCACAGCCAACCACAGCTAGCGGTGTCGAGGTCATCACCAGGTTCATCAAGGCATAGGACACCATGGCGCAGATCACAGCGACGGCGATACGTGGCGTTTTAAGCAGCTCCCAACGGGTACGTCCACGCGGCATGTCTGCACTCGGCGCAGCGGGCTTGGGGATGTCGAGGAACAGAAACAGCATTGAGCCAACGAGGTTGATCACAATGACAGCCATGTAGGCGCCCAGAAAGGGAATCACAAAGGCATCGCTGGTCGCCTTGACCAGTTGCGGGCCGATGATGGCCGACAGAAGACCACCTGCCATGACATAGGAAATCGCTTTGGGGCGGAACTCTTCACTGGCGGTATCGGCGGCGGCAAAGCGGAAAAAGCCTTGCGAGCTCATATAGATACCGGTCAGGAAGCTGCCGGTCAGGAAGACGGGAAACGACCCGAGGTATAGACCATAGGCGCCAACCAATGCGCCGGTGGCACCACCCAGGGCGCCAACCATGAAACCAACGCGGCGGCCCCATTTCTGCATGATGGCAGAGATCGGAGTGGCCGATAGCATCGAGCCCAGAACGATCAATGAGATCGGTAGGGTGGCAAAGCAAGCGTTAGAGGCCAGTGATTGGCCAGCCAGGCCGCCAATGATGAAGATGATCGGCATTTGTGAGCCAAGGAACGCCTGCGCCATAACAAGAATGGCAACGTTGCGTTTGGCGACAGAGTCATCGTGAGTGGTCATACTAATTGTCATGGGAGATGCGTAGCGGCGAAAATTGCGGGGCACAAGCGGCTTGCAGCGCAGGAAGCTGCGGCTAATCTGCAAGTGGTTGTGAAATGGAGAGGTGACGTAACGTCAGATCAGGATGTAGGCCGGATTATTTCAAGTGATGCCTGTGTGGCAGAAGGCGCGGAATGGCTGGCGAAACAAGAGCCTCGCTTTGCGGCGGCGTTACAATTGACCGGCCCCTTGCCGTTACGTCGTAAACCGGATGGCTTTGCAGAATTGCTGTCGGCAATTGTTAGTCAGCAGGTCAGCGTTGCGTCTGCGCAGGCTATTTGGGGGCGTATAACGGCGGCGAAATTGTCCGAGGCGCATCAGGTAAGAGAGGCCAGCGAAGAGGATTTGCGTGCAGTGGGGCTAAGCCGTCCAAAAATGCGATACGCCAAAGCTTTGGCCGAAGCGGATATTGATTTCAATACTTTGCGTGATCTGCCTGACATGGACGTCGTCAGGGAATTGGTCAAAGTTCAGGGCATTGGTGCTTGGACGGCTGAGATCTATGCGATGTTTTCACTGGGGCGTGCGGATGTGTTTGCACCTGGTGATCTGGCCTTGCAGGAAGCGGCTCGTATTCTGTTTGAGCTGCCCGACAGACCGAAAGAGCGAGAGCTGCGCATAATGGCCGAGGACTGGTCCCCTTGGAGGTCGGTTGCGGCGCGGCTGTTGTTTTCCTATTACCGAGTAGCAAAATCCAGGGAAGGGATCAGATGACTCGCGTATTATCCGCTGAACGCAAAGAGCCGCTATCAGGCACAACCCGGTCAGTCGTGGTGTTTTTACACGGCTATGGCGCCAATGGGGCCGACTTGTTGGGGCTTGCAGATCCGCTCAGCGAACACCTGCCGGATACACTGTTCGTCGCGCCTGATGCGCCGGAAAACTGTGCCGGATCGCCAATGGGCTATCAGTGGTTTCCGATCCCCTGGATTGACGGTTCGTCCGAGGAAGAATCTGAGCGCGGCATGCAGGCAGCGATTGACGACCTGAATGCATTCCTCGACGCGCTAATGGTGGACGAGGATGTTTTGCCTGAACAAGTGGTTCTGTTCGGCTTTAGTCAGGGCACCATGATGGCGCTGCATGTGGCGCCACGCCGCGAGGATGCAGTTGCAGGTATCGTTGCGTTCTCGGGTCGTTTGTTGTCGCCTGAAACGCTAAAGGATGAGGTGGTCAGCAAGATGTCCATTCTGTTGGTGCATGGCGACGCCGATGATGTGGTACCGCCGCAATCACTGCCTGAGGCCGCAGAAGCGTTGCAGGAGGCAGGGTTCCAAGATGTCTATGCCCACATTCAAAAGGGCACCGGGCACGGTATTGCACAGGACGGGCTAAGTGTCGCCTTGGCGTTCATGCGCGACAAGCTGGGGCTGTAACCCGCGGGTTACTTTTTCTTACACACAGTCTCACGAAAATGGGCCGCCAGGGAAATCCTTGGCGGTATTTTTTTGTCTGGATGGTCGCTGATTGTCATGTTTAATTTATTTTGTAGATGGCGGTACCGCCAAAGCGGATGTGGACGGGGATCAAACCCCGCGTGCTAAACGTTGTCTCTGCGCGTCCCGGTCTTGATGGGACCCTGTACCAGTTAGCTGGGGGTGTCAGGCCCAACGGTAATCGCGATTGCGCCTGAAATTGTCAGAGAGTAGCAAATTACACGTGAAGTGGGCGCGCGCTGATTAGGCTTAGCTGCAACAGGTAACGTCGCGAATTTGGAACTGCTGCGCCATGAGTATTTTTCTGCAAAAAGAAACCGGGGATTGTTCTGCGATAGTTGGCTTCTTTTTGCTAAAAATACTCAAATTCCAAGGGCGCAGCCAGGACTTGTCCCACGTGGTTTAGGATATAGAGTCAGCATCTATCGGCGGGGTCGTTTCTTGGTTTGCGGAATGACTGCATTTTGCCAGGTGCCCTGATCCAGGCCATCCAGTGTCCAGGTTCCGATGCGGTAGCGGATCAGGCGCAGGGTAGGGTGGCCCACGGCGGCAGTCATTCGGCGAACCTGGCGGTTGCGGCCTTCGCGCAAGGTCAGCTCGACCCAGGTATCTGGAATGTTCTTACGCACCCGTATTGGCGGTGTGCGTGGCCATAGGATGCTGGGTTCTTGAATGATGCGTGCCTGGGCTGGCTTGGTCAGGCCATCTTTCAGCTCAACTCCTTTTGTCAGCGCATCCAATGCGGCCTGATCGGGGGACCCTTCGACCTGGACCCAATAGGTCTTGGCCATTTTGTGTTTGGGATCGGATATCTGCGCTTGCAGGCCGCCGTCGTCTGTTAGCAGCATCAGGCCTTCGCTGTCGCGGTCAAGCCGACCGGCGGGATACACGCCGGGCAGGTCGATGAAGTCACTGAGCGTGCGGCGCGGGGTGCCTTCGGTGCCGCGATCGGTGAATTGCGGAAGAACATCAAAGGGTTTGTTGAAGCGGATCAATTGGGGCATGCCCGCCAATAAAAGGCCAGTGCTTTCAAAGCAAGGGCGGTGTCATCATGTGGTCGAGAAATGTAGTAGGGCGTGTTCGAGATATTGTGGAAATAGGGGGCTTGTCAGGTTTGAACCACGAGATATAGTTAATATTATGCCGGAGACTTCCCGTAATTCCGGCGCTGGAATGTGAGTGAACATGGCCAGAAGAGCGACGCAAATGATTGGCGGTACGGATGGGCCAATGGAATATCACTTCCACATTGGTGATAGGGTGATCCTATGAACCAGGCTGTCGGATCATTACGGACTTTGGTTTTGAATGCGAATATGCAGCCGTTGAGCTGGGCGCCACTGTCTGTTTGGAATTGGCAAAACGCGTTTGTGGCCGTTCACCAAGACCGTGTTGTGCAAATCAAATGCTATGATGACATCATTGTTCATTCGGCCTCGCAATCATTTGAGGTTCCGGCGGTGGTGGCGCTGCGGAACTACCACAAGAGGAAAACGGTTGGATTTACCCGGTATAATCTGTTTTTGCGCGATGAATTCCGGTGTCAGTACTGTGGCAAACGGTTCCCGGCAAATGATCTGACATTTGATCATGTCATTCCCCGGAGCAAGGGCGGTGGATCGTCTTGGCGAAATATCGTGGCGTCCTGTGAGGCGGATAACCTGCGAAAGGCCAACAGGACGCCAAGGCAGGCTGGTATGCGTCTGTTGAGACCGCCGTTTGAGCCAACAGCCCACCAGTTGGACGCCGCAGCCCGGCGCCAACCGCTTGCTGCAGGGGGACTGCACCAGACCTGGATGGACTATCTGTACTGGGGTGCCGAACTAGAAGATTAACGTATTCCCAGCCGTTTAGCCGCCGATATCAGTCCTATTATAGGGGGTGGTCTGATAGATTTCGTTGATCCAGTTGCCATAGAGCAGGTGCGCGTGGCTGCGCCAGCGGTTCAGCGGTTCTTGGTTTGGGTCGTTGTCCGGATAGTAGTTGTCAGGCACATTGATTGGCGTGCCGTCAGCAACATCGCGGTCGTATTCCTGTTTCAGGCTGCCACTGTCGTATTCAAAGTGGTTGAAGATATACAGCGCCCGGTGCTCTGGATCTTCGATCAGGCATGGGCCGACTTCGGTGCTGCCCAATAGCGTTTTCAGGCTTGGGTGTTCATCCACCTCGTTCTGGCGCATTTCGGTCCAGCGCGACACCGGGATCACAAAGTCATCGGAGAACCCACGCAGGTAGGGCGAGGCCGGAGCCTTGTTTTGTTGGCGGAAACAGCCAAACGCTTTGTGTGGCAGGATGTGCTTTTTGACGCCATGAAAGTGGTTGATCATCGCCATGCCGCCCCAACAGACGCCAAAGGTGGAGTGCACATTGGTCTGGGTCCACTCGAACACCTCTTGCATTTCTTGCCAGTAGGTGACGTCGGTGAATTCCAGATGTTCAATTGGCGCGCCGGTGATGATGAGCCCGTCGAATTTCTGGTCACGCACCTCAGAGAACGGCAGGTAGAATTCCGCCATGTGCTCGGCCGCTGTGTTGCGGGTTCGGTGTTCGCTCATGCGGATCAGGGTCAGATCGATCTGCAGCGGTGTTGCGCCAATCAGGCGGGCAAACTGGTTCTCGGTCTGGATCTTCTTGGGCATCAGGTTGAGCAAGGCAATCCGCAAGGGGCGGATATCCTGACGTGCGGCCTGATCCGGCGACATCACCATCACGCCTTCGTTCGTTAGAACGTCATAGGCGGGCAGGTCAGACGGGATTTTGATAGGCATATCAGGATCTCAAACTCTGGTTTGTGGATAGGGGGAGGTAGGGGCTTTAGTTGCGTAACTCAAGTGCGGCGTCGATGGCATCTGCGATCAGATTGGTGAAGAGGTCTTGATCGGTGGCCGCAGCGATTTGGTCTGCAGTGACCGTGACGCCCCAGTTTTTAGCCATGGCAGCATAGCGAGGTTGGCGATGGGCCAGAGCCTGAGCATAGGTCCAGCGGATGAAATCATCTGGATTAACATCGTCTTGTGTAATGTTGTTTTCACTCAGGTATTGATCCCAAACTTGGGACAGGAACTCTGGCTGGTACGACATGGGTTTGGGCGCGCGGTCAAAGCGGCGGACCAGTTCCTCGGTGTGGGCGTCATCGCCTTTGATCCAGACCATCAGCGTGTGTTTGGACAGTTCCGCCAGGATCGGATCTTTTGGGTCGTCGGCATCCACCCATTCGCAAATTGACCCACCACTGTCGCAGATGAAGTTGTCGTAGCCATACAGGCGCTTTGCGCGGTCGGCAAAATACTCGGTATCCAGCAGGGCGTGGATTTCGGCCATGCGGAATTGTTCCTGACGGCGGCGATACTCTTCGATTGGCATTCCGCCTTGGGTCGGCGCGCCGGGTTTTCCCAGATAGCTGGCAACTGGGGTCAGGTTTTCAAAGCTAATGTTGGAACCGATGTAGATCGAATCTGACAGCAACAGGTCACGCAGGAACGGCACTTTCATCGCCTCGGCCTTGGCGTTGTCGGCGATGTATTCGCCCATGTAGCGGGTGCCGATGCGGTAATCGATCGAGTAGTGAAACCACTGGCCGGCGTCGCGCAGCATGTTGCTGATGTGGGTTTTGCCCAGTCCGGACATGCCAAAGAACAGCACCCGTTTGTGCGGCGCATCGCGCCAGTCCTGTGCGGAAGAATACAGCATGTTATTCGTGGTCCCTGTAGTGTCCTGTCTTGCTAGCCAGTGATGGGCGCAGGGTCAATCATCTGGGGTTTAAAGAGTGGGGGCGACAAACAGAAAACGCCCCGCGAGGGATCGCGAGGCGTTGTGAATTAGTTTCGTCGCGGTGTTTTAGAAACGGTAGCCAACTTTAAAGCCGACACCGACGGATGAGTTATCTGTAAACGAAGACAAAATCGGTCCAGCGGAACTAACCACTGTGTTGGCTCCACCAATCCGAGTGTAGTTTATCCCACCTGAAATAACCATGTTGTCCATTGTGTAACGCAGGCCAAGTGTCAATCCGAGACGGCCGTCAGTTGGGCCCAGGTTTGATACGGTGTCGCCCAGAGTTTCTTCATAGCTGACAGCAGCGGACCCCGATAGGTTTTCTGAGAATTTTCGTCCGACACCAAGCGTGTAAGTAAACGTGTTATTTTGGAATGCCACCAAAGGGGAGCCGATAGTCCCTGTATAGGCAGCAGGGGCAATTTCAAAAGCTGACCACTCTACCCATCTCACGCCACCAAATAGCAAAGTATCTTTTGCAATACCTGTCTGCAGATCCAGATTGACGGCTTGCGGTGTTTCGGTGGAAGTTACGGTGTCGGGTTGAGAAACACCAAGAAACTCACTTGTGGCCAATTCGTGTTTTACTTTCGAGAAATACGTAATCGCAACTCGCAATGCAATTTCAGGTTTCTCGTAGGCAGCGCCCACCAAATATCCAACTCCAGTATCTCTTTCACCATTCGCTGTGTATCCACCAATAGATGGGATAGATGCGCTGGCCTCTAGCGTCTGAGCCCTCAAGCCGCCATGGAGGCTAACACCGGTGTCAAACTTGTAACGAAGGATTCCGGTCAGAGCGTGTGTTTCCAATTCGGCAGTTGAGCCCGCAAACGCGTAGCCCGTGCCAGAAGGATAGTCGACGTCAGCACCATATGGCTGATCATAGATTACCGCAAAACTAAGCTGATCGTTAATGTCCCTTTTGTAACCGGCTCCAATTTGAAGGTAGCTGCTTGCCATGTCTCCGGAATTTGCACCTAAAGCGGTGCCAGAAACATCTGGGGAAATACTACCAACTGAAACTTCGGCGTAATTTCCTTCTTCAAACAAAATCCCAATATTTTGTCCGGAGCGCCCGCTGCCTCCTGCGGACGCAGCCCCAGATATCAGCGCCAGCATGGCTGACGTTGCCAGATATTTATTCATTCTTCCCCCTCAGACCGAAGCCCGCCGTATTCATTCGTTTGGCGGAACCTAAGCAATAATGATTTTCAAGATCAACGATTACGGAAGGGAAACCAATCTGAGGGCTTGAAAAATGGGGGTAGAGCTCAGGTTGTGTGGGCCTGTTTGGGGGTCTTTGCATCCATTATATTCAAGTAGTTAGCGCTAAATATGACAATTGCGCCACACAACACCCAAATATCCAGAGGCTCATTGTAGATCAGCATGCCCAAAACCGCGATGACCGGTAGGCGTGCAAAGTCAATTGGGACGACAACCGTAGCTGGAGCAACAGTCAGGGCATTGGTCAAGCAGTAGTGCGCGGTCAGGCCTGCGATGCCGATCAACACCAGCCAAGGGGCGGTAGAAAGGGCGGGCAGGGTAATGTCACCGTCATAGCCAGCGACCACAAGCCCCATGACCAGCTGCATCGAGGTCAGCCAAAATAGGATGGACCCGATGTGTTCAACACGTGTCAGGCGCTTGGTGATGATGCTGGTCAAAGCAAAGAAAATGGCAGACGATGCGGCGGTGATGACGCCGATGTTGATCGTTTCCGGGGTAGGTCGGGCAACAATCAGGATACCGATGAATCCTCCCAAGGCCGCCAGACTACGGGTTCGGGTCAGCCGCTCGCCCAGCAAAAGCGGTGACAACAGAATGACCCAAAGCGGTGAGGTGAACTCTAACGCAAAGACCTGAGCCAAAGGGATGGCGGTCACGGCAAAGAACCAGAGGTTCTGTCCGGTGAAATGTGCGGCGTTCCGGATCAGATGGGTGCCAAGGCGTTGACCCGAAACCTGATGCCATTTTCCAGTCACTGTTAGCATCACAACGACGACAAGAACCCCAACAACGCTGCGATACATCATGATTTCGAATGTATCCAAGGCAAAACTGACCTCACGCCCGGCGATTGCCATGGTCGAAAAAGACGCTATTGCGCCAGTCATCCACAGGGCTGCACGCCCGATCTGGGCTGGTTGGTCTGACATGTGGTTTTCCTTGCCTATCTTGGGGGCGAGAAGGCGCCAAATTTGATTTGGCGTCAAGCGTGCAAAAACGCAGATTGAGGTCGGCAAAAAAACAGCCCGCGACCATGTGGTGCGGGCTGTTGAAGAAACATTTCACAGATGGGTCATTCCCATTCGATTGTACCCGGAGGCTTGGATGTGATGTCGTAAGTCACCCGGTTGATGCCCTTAATTTCATTGATGATCCGCGTTGCGGTTTCACCTAGGAATTCATGGCTGAACGGATAGTAGTCAGCGGTCATCCCGTCTACAGATGTCACTGCGCGCAGGGCGCAGGCAAAGTCATATGTACGCCCATCGCCCATCACGCCCACGGTGCGAACCGGTAGGATGGCGACGAAAGCTTGCCAAATGTCATCATACAGACCGTGCTTGCGGATCTGATCGATATAAACCGCATCCGCCTCGCGTAGGATTTCCAGCTTTTCGCGGGTGATCTCGCCAGGGCAACGGATTGCCAGGCCAGGGCCAGGGAAGGGGTGACGACCAATAAAGCTGGCAGGCAGACCCAGTTCGCGGCCCAAGGCACGGACTTCGTCCTTGAACAATTCACGCAGAGGTTCGACCAGTTTTAGGCCCATTTTCTCGGGTAGGCCGCCCACATTGTGGTGCGATTTGATGGTGACCGAAGGACCACCAGAGAAGCTGACCGATTCGATGACATCCGGGTACAGGGTGCCCTGAGCCAGGAATTCAGCGCCGTCGATGGTATTGGCGTGTTTCTGGAACACGTCGATGAACAGGCGGCCAATGATTTTCCGCTTGGTTTCCGGGTCAGACTGGCCGTCCAACTCGCCAAGGAACAGGTCCTGCTCATCCGCGTGAATGAACTGCATATTGTAATTGTCGCGGAACATGGCGACAACTTCGTCGGCCTCGCCCTTGCGCAACAGGCCGTGGTCAACAAAGACGCAGGTCAGCTGATCGCCGATGGCTTCGTGCAGCAGTACGGCTGTGACCGAGCTGTCGACGCCGCCGGACAGGCCACAGATGACTTTCTTGTCGCCGACCTGCTCGCGGATGGCTTTGATCGCCTGTTCGCGGTACAGGCCCATTGTCCAGTCGCCGGTGAAACCAGCAAGGCGGACAAAGTTTTCGTATAGTTTTGCACCGTTGGGTGTGTGGTGCACTTCAGGGTGGAATTGCACTGCATAAAAGTTACGGCTGACGTCAGCGGTGATGGCGTAAGGCGCGTTGGGGGAAGTCCCGTAGACCTCAAAACCCGGAGCGATCTCGCTGACGTGGTCACCGTGGCTCATCCAGACCTGTTCGCGGTCAGCGTCATCGGCGAACCAACCGGCCAGCAGTGGCAGCGATTTCACGGATGGTTTGACATAGGCTCGACCAAACTCGGCGGTGCCGTGGCCGCTATCAACCTGACCGCCTAATTGCTGCATCATCATCTGCTGACCATAGCAAATGCCAAGAATAGGCACGCCGTAGTCAAAGATCTCTTGCGGCACCCGGGGGCTACCCTCGCGGGTCACACTGTCGGGCCCACCAGAGAAGATCACCGCCTTGGGCGCCATGTCGCGCACAAAGTCCATTGTGATGTTCTGATAGGGGTGAATTTCGCAATAGACATTCAGTTCACGCAGGCGACGCGCAATAAGCTGCGTAACCTGGCTGCCGAAGTCTATGATGAGAAGGCGGTCATGGGATGTCTGGCTCATGCTGGCGCCATAGGCCAGACTATGGGGTTTCGCAAGTAAAATCATACCAAACCAGACCGAGTATTGCGCAACTAAAGTTCTTATAAGGGCTGCCCCTTTGACCTTCAGGCCATTCGCCCGGCTCATATTTTTGAAGAGATGAAGGGTGTGAGTAGGGGAATGTCGCTTTTCAACTGGAAAGGCCGTTATTCTTCGATGGCGTATGGAATGGGTCGGTTAGAAAAAGACAACAAAACGCCTGCTATGAAGGACAGAACATGGCCGAAGCAACCTCACGTCGACGCAGCCGCTCAGGGGGCGGGGCGTCACGCCGCGCTGAACGCACAAGTGTAAAAATCGAAACGGCCAAGTATATTGAGCGCAATATCCCGAATTTCGAGGTGTTGAGCGAAGAGGCGCTTGATGTGATCGAGGCCAATGCCGAAACGGTGCTGGCTGAAATTGGGGTGAATTTCGTAGACAATCCAGCGGCGCTGCAGCGGTGGCGTGATGCCGGAGCAGAGGTCGAAGGAGAGCGGGTGCGCATCCCGCGTGGATTGGCCAAGAAGCTGATTGCGACGGCTCCGTCTGAGTTTACACAGCATGCACGTGATCCGGCCAAGTCGGTTGTTATCGGTGGCAAGAACCTAGTCTGCGCACCTGTATATGGCCCGCCATTTGTGCGGGACGTTGAAGGTGGTCGGCGCTATGCGACCATGGCGGATTTTGAGAAGTTCGTGAAACTTGCCTATATGTCCAAGTGGCTGCACCACTCTGGTGGTACAATTTGTGAGCCAACCGACGTTCCAGTGAACAAGCGGCATTTGGATATGCTGCTGGCCCATATGACGCTGTCGGACAAGCCGTTCATGGGGTCGGTGACCGATCCTGTGCGGGCGCAGGACAGTGTCGAAATGTGCGAGATCCTGTTCGGCAAAGAGTTTGTGCAGAACAACGCAGTGATGACCTCGTTGATCAATATCAACTCGCCGATGACCTTTGATGACGTGATGATGGGCGCGCTGGAGGTTTACGCCAAGAACAACCAGGCCTGCATTATCTCTCCGTTTATTGTAGGTGGTGCGATGGCACCGGTTTCGGTGGCTGGTACGCTGACACAGGTTTTGGCTGAGGTCATGGCGGGTATCGCCTATAGCCAATTGATCCGTCCCGGCGCACCTGTCATTTTTGGGGCTTTTGTCAGCTCAATTGACATGAATTCCGGTGCGCCTACATTCGGAACGCCAGAGGCGTCATTGGTGACATACGGCGCTGGCCAGTTGGCACGTCGGTTGGGATTGCCATTCCGGTCATCCGGATCGTTCTGTGGCTCCAAAATCCCGGATGCGCAAGCAGCCTATGAAACGGCGAATAGCCTGAATATGGGATTGATGTCCGGGGTGAACTTCATGTTGCATTCCTGTGGCTGGCTAGAAGGCGGATTGGTCGCTTCGTTTGAGAAGTTCGTCATGGATGCCGACCAGTTGGGGGCCCTGCATGGGCTGGCCAAAGGTGTTCCGATGGAAGAAGAGGACCAGGCTTTGGACGCGATCAGAGAAGTTGGGCCAGGGGGGCATTATCTAGGCTGCGCTCATACTCAGGCAAACTTCAAGACAGCTTTCTGGAAGTCGGATGTGTTTGATTACAAACCATTTGAAACCTGGGAAGAGGAAGGTGGGCGCGATACTACAGCAATTGCGACCGACCGGGTTGCCCATCTGATTGCCAACTACAAAGCCCCGAGCCTGGACCCTGCGGTCTATGCTGCACTTGTGGCTTATGTGGATGAAAAGAAGGCGTCGATGTCAGACGCGTTTTCATAACAATCTTTGTCAGATCTTAGCGTAACTAAACGGCTGCCTGATTTGGTGGCCGTTTGAGTTTTGTCCAAGTTTATTTGGTTTTTGGCCAACAGTCTTGCCTCGCCCATCATTGCGATCAAGACCTCGACATGGCGCGTGAGCTGGTAGCCGGGTTCCTTTTTTAGACGTCTACGATTTAGGTTCTGCTCTTGCTCGATGAGAAGAACAATGGCTTTTGCATACTTAGGGAGCTGGCCATACCCTAGCACGCGTTGCAGGTGGCGATTTCGGCAATAGTTGCTGGCACCGATGCGCGCTGCGCGGACTAACAGACGTGGCCGATTGAGCGACGACAGGCGGGTAAGCAGATCCTGCATTCTTGGTCCTTTCTGTGTACTAGTTATCCACAGTATGACGCAACTAAAGCGGGTGTTGCTGGGATGCGATACCGGCCTGCGCTACATTCATTATTGATTACCAAATGAAATCAATGATGCCAGTTAATAGGTATTGTTGAGGAATTACGCATAATGGTCACCGTCGCCGCGGGGGTAAAACTGGGGATAAGCGGTGGATAAAGTGGCCGGACTGCCTGCTGCTGGGATGTCTGATAATGCAAAAACAGCCGGTATCACCCCTGCCAAATTGGGTGCCCGAAGAAGCCTGTCGCTATCTGGACCACACCGAAACTGGACGTAGCATACGTCAATTGGCCCGGTCTGTCGGATGCCATCCGTCGACCGTGTCGCGGCAAGTTCGACGGGTTGAAACGCGACGAGATGATCCATTGGTTGATGGTGCCTTGCAAAAGCTTGCAACCCGTCACTATGACTCTTTGCCGAGAGGGGGCGACATCTGTGTCCTGTTTGACCGGCCCGACGCGGAGGACACAGGTTTTGAACAGGAATTAACCAGAGTCTTGCGGTCGCTGAGTTTTAACGGTGCTGTTTTGGCCGTCGCGGACGGAATGGACAAAGCCGTTGTTGTTCGAGAGACGGGTTCCGAGGCTCCGCAGAAAACAATTGTCGACCGACGCCTTGCCGAAGCGCTGGCATTACGGGATTGGATTAGCTGTTCCGGCCAAGGGCGGATCTGCCGTTATTACATCACGGCGTCGGGGCGAAGTGCGTTAAGCGCGATTATGGCGGCGGCTGAAAACCGTGCCCAAGTCATTGAAGGTGATTTTTCTGATGCACAGAAACCGTTCGCCGGAGGCGACAGCAGATCGGCGACGGCGAAGACCAGACGGGTTCGATATGGGCTGGCTGAAACCCCGCTAGAGACCCTGGCTCAGTTGCAGGACACGGACGGAAAGCCGTTTTTATCCGGTGACTTAGTCGTGGCAGGAGAGCGGTTGCGAGAGGGCTTTGAAATGGCACAGATAGGAGATCATATAGCACGCAGCCAAAATCACTTTAACGCTGAACAATGTGGAGCGGGTTATTCCCCTAGTCCGGTCGCGGCAGCCAGAAAACGTGCAGCCGGAGCATTAAACCATCTAGGGGCCGGGTTGAGTGACATTGCGTTGCGATGCTGTTGCCATTTGCTGGGGCTGGAGGCTGCGGAGCGCCAATTGGGGTGGTCTGCCCGTTCAGGCAAAGTTGTGCTACGGATCGCGTTGCAACAGCTGAAGACGTATTATGATAAGCTGTCAGGGTCAGACGATATGATCGGCTGATCCTTTAACGCTCAGTTGAGCATCCCGAAGAATAGTCGGTAAGCCAAGTAAAAAGGGCCCGCCTGTAGCGAGCCCAAATCTTGACAGATATGATCCGCAATCAGGCGGCTTGCTCTGCTTCGGTTGTCAAAAAGGACAGAACGGTTTCAGGCGAGGAAACGCCATAAGGATCTTCGCCATGGTTGTCGGCTAGGCCTGGCTCTTCGAACCAAGCTTCGATGATACCGTCGTTGACGACAGCAGCATAGCGCCAGGAGCGGTCGCCGAAACCTAGGTTATCTTTGGCGACCAACATACCCATTTTACGGGTGAATTCGCCGGAACCATCGGGGATTACGCCAACGTTTTTCAGGTTCTGCGCCTCGGCCCATTTGTTCATGACAAAGCTGTCATTCACCGACATGCAGTAAATCGCATCGATGCCTTTTGCGGCGAAATCTTCAAAGCCGTTTTCAAAGCCAGGTAGTTGATATGTCGAGCATGTGGGTGTGAATGCACCGGGTAGTGAGAACAGAACAACACGCTTGCCGCTGAAGTAATCGGCAGTCTTCGTATCTTTCCAACGGTACGGGTTTGATCCACCAATGGCTTCGTCGCGCACACGGGTGCGGAAGGTCACGTCGGGCAGTTCTACGCCAGCTTGCATATGCAGGCCTCCAGAATATTTGTTATTGATTTCGACGTGAGGACTTAAAAGGATTCTAAAGTCTCTGCAATGAGAGACTATTCAGGATTGTGCGCATATCTTCAGTTGGGGCTGATTTATGCTGCTTTTTTGACAGCAGCTTCGGAATCTTTGAGCTTCTTTTCGGACGCTGTCAGCTGTGATGCAAAATTCTTGATTGATGCCAGTACTTTCTTGGCACCTTTTGAAGCCTTGATCTTGTCGGGGTGCTTCTTTTTTAAGTTTTGATAGTTTGTGGAGAGTTTCTTTAGTTGCTTGATCTGGAGCTTAGCTTTCTTCAAATCAGTGGTGGCATCTTTCCGGCTGGCTGGAGCATTTTCAACGGCGCTATCACACAGCTCGGTTATACTCTGAACTAGGTTCGAGGCCTCTTTAACGCTCTTCTTGAGCGCTTTGTCTTCCAGTAGCTTAGGAAGATCCGCGTCACTGATTTTCCCGGATTTGCCAGATTTCTTTAGAATATTGTCGACCGTACGCTTAAAGTTGACCGCATAGAGTTTTTCAGGTGCTGTAAGTTTACCGATCGCGTCTTTGGTCTTTTTCAACTCGGCGATTTGCTTTTTAAGAATAGTAGGCAGTTTTTCTATTTCTTTACTCGGCGGGGCTACGCCTTTGTTTTTCTTCTGATACTTTTCGATGTCGGTCTGTAGGGTTGTCAATTTACCGTGGGTTTCTGCCGCTTGTGAACAGTAAGCTTTCAGCTGATCGACTTCGCCGTGATGTGTCTCGACGGCCTTTTTCCAGGTGGTGTGCGCATCCTTGAAACCTTTGTCCTTCATGAAATCGGCCAGTTTTTCGGATTTGACCCCATCTTTCTGGGCCTTGCCTAGGGCGTCGCGAAATTTGTCTTCTTGATCCCAGGCTTTGTTCAAAGTTTTTTTCAGTTGGGCATGTATTTTGGTCGCGCCGGACACCGGCAGTTTTTTAATGCCTGGCTGCAGCTTTTTGAATTCTGATTGGAACTTGTCCCACTCTTTGCTCATGTGAACTCTCCGGAAAAAGACAAAATGTGTGAAACTAAACAGGATGAGTATCGGTCTATTCAGCAGTTTGAGGCAAGAGATTTGCGGGGACAGACACGTTCTGCGCATATTACCGCATTGCATTTTGGGCCATTTCAGTGCCATTGGACTGTGCTAGACAATGTGATGACAGTTGCCAGATGAGGACATCCGCGTGAGAGACCTTAAAATCCCAGAACAGCGCCATCCTGAAAAGGCGCGTCGTCCGGATAATGCTCAGCCGAAAAAGCCAAACTGGATCCGAGTTAAAGCGCCCGGTGGTAAAGCCTATGCTGAGACCCATAAAATCATGCGTGACAATAGCTTAGTTACCGTATGTGAAGAAGCTGGTTGCCCAAATGTTGGCGAATGCTGGTCGCAGGGGCACGCCACGATGATGATCATGGGCGAGGTTTGTACCCGCGCCTGCACTTTCTGTAATATTGCCACCGGCAAGCCGCCAGAAGATCTGGACGCGTTTGAGCCGGGTCGTGTGGCGCATGCTGTAGAGAAGCTTGGACTAAATCACGTTGTGGTCACATCGGTGGATCGCGACGATATTACGGATGGTGGGGCGGACCATTTTGCCCAGACTATTCGAGCAATCCGTCATCGTAGCCCAAAGACAACAATTGAGATTCTGACCCCTGATTTCATCAAGTGTGATCCGTCGGTGCTGGAAGTTGTGGTTGAGGCGCGGCCAGATGTGTTTAACCACAACCTGGAAACCGTTCCGGGGCTGTATCCAGAGGTTCGGCCTGGTGCCAGATACTTCCATTCGCTGCGTTTGCTGCAGCGGGTCAAGGAGCTGGATCCAACGATGTTTACCAAGTCGGGTATCATGGTCGGGCTGGGTGAAGATACCCAAGCCGTACGTCAGGTGATGGATGACATGCGCATGGCAGATATCGATTTTCTGACTATTGGTCAGTACTTACAGCCAACTCCTAAACACCATGGTGTTGATCGCTTTGTCACCCCAGAAGAGTTCGCTGCATATGAAAAGGCAGCCTTTGGTAAGGGGTTCTTGATGGTGTCGTCTACTCCGCTAACGCGGTCATCGTACCACGCTGGCGATGATTTTGCCCGTCTACGTGAGGCGCGCCAAAAGAAGTTTAGCCAGGGTTAAGTCCTGTCAACTTGGCGCAGGCATTTTGCTTGCGCCAAGCTGTGGATTTCACAGACAATGTACAACTGGACTGGCTGTACAGGTCGGTTCAGTGGTGCTTAGTGGTTGGAATTGCAGAATTAACTGTCTTATTCCCCGTCTTCCAGGAACCGAACTTTTCCAATATGGGGCAGGTTCCGGTTTCGCTGTGCATAGTCAATTCCATAGCCAACAACAAACTCGTCTGGGATTTCAAACCCGATCCAATCAGAGCGGAAATCAACTTCGCGTCGGCTTGGTTTGTCCAGCAAGGCAATTGATTTTAACCGCTTCGGGCTGCGGCTTTGCAGTAGTTTGGTGACGTGGTTCAGAGTGTGACCAGTATCGACAATATCCTCAACTACTAGCACATCGCGCCCTTCAATTGCGCCTCGTAAATCCTTGAGAATGCGAACTTCTCGACTGCTTTCCATTGCGTCTCCGTAAGAAGATGCTTCTAGGAAATCTACCTCGATTGGCAGGTCCAACTCTCGTACAAGATCGGCAATAAACACGAATGAGCCGCGCAGCAATCCGACGACCACCAGTTTGTCGGTATCGGCGAACTCTGTAGTGATTTCTCCGCACAGATCTTCGATCCTGGCTGCAATGGTTTTTGCACTGATCATTACATCGATGGCATATGGCCGCTGTGACATAGTTGCCCCCTTGAATTTTTCGTCTTCATAGGACAATACGCGCCGTGAATACAGTAGGAAACCCCAGACCCAAATGCCGTCACATTCTGAAACTCGTAAATTGCCGTTCACCGCACAACAGATGTACGATCTGGTGGCTGACGTCGGGCAGTATCCGAAATTTCTACCCTGGTGTTCTGCCGCACGAATTCGTGGAACCACGCAAAAGGATGACGCCCAGATCATGGAGGCGGATCTGGTGATTTCCTTCAAAGTTTTTCGAGAGCGCTTTGGAAGCCGAGTCACACTCTTCCCGAAGGATCTTAAAATCGACACCGAATATCTGGACGGGCCATTTCGATATTTGACTTCAACGTGGTCATTCGCAGAAACGGAGCAGGGTTGCGAAGTTTCTTTCTTTGTCGACTTCGAATTCAAGAATGCGATTCTGCAGGGGATCATTGGCGTGGTTTTCAACGAGGCGATGCAGCGTATTGTGAGAGCATTCGAACGGCGCGCCAGTGAGCTGTACAGTTAATCGATCGACACATTCGCATCGCTGATATGAGTGGTGCTCTGCTCGGTTTCGACTTGGGCACTTGCTGGATATCAGGTGAGGGGAGTGCGTTTGATGAAGTCCGTCATTCGTATTGCAGACGGAAGCATTGTCGGCAGATCTGTGCCGGGCAGCACACTACAGTCTTAGCTTTCCTTGCGTTGATGTGGAGGGTGGAGTCGTCCGGATGTTCGTCCTGACCTGTCGGACCTTTGGTCGTATCAGTAATTCGTTTTGGACGTTGAGTCATATATATGTTCGGCCAGATGTTTTTAACTAGAGAAGCTTCAGAGACAGTTTCGCCGCTCTGGGCCGCAGGTGATTGATCGCCTATAAGCTGTGTTTGGTCTGGCTGATGAAATTGGGATTGTTTGCCCTGATCACAGACGCTTAGGCTCTCGATCGGTCGGCGTTAGCTATTTTCAGTTGGCCTTCAATATTGAATTCATTCCCATCTGCGTGAGTAAGATTGGGGCCGAAGGCTAGAATTAGGACGTGAATACCGGCTGTTTCGTTTTAAGGTGTGTCGTGCGTTTTTGTGTGGTATGCCGTGCTGTGACTGGATAACTGCTGCATTAATGCAGGTTGCGCCTGCTGCGTTGCAACCAAGCACGTCATCATTCCTGCAGGTCCACCTATTTTCGCAAATCGACCGAAGTTTGACGAATGGCCTGCCTCAATAGGTCCAATGCATGGTCTCGTGCGGCGAGGCGTACGTTGGTGCGGCCCATTGGGCCAAATTCTACCGTTTCTGTTGCAGGTGGTTGATCTAACATTGCTATGCCAAAACAAACCCTTCCCTCGGGTTTGTGATCTGACCCTCCGGGGCCAGCGATGCCGGTGACTGATACCGCGATAGTAGCGTTAGAGTTGTGAAGAGCGCCTAGCGACATTTCTTTGGCTACTTCCTCGCTGACTGCTCCGAACGTGGAGAGAGTAGCGTTGGACACGCCCAGCATGTCGGCCTTGGCCGCGTTGGAATATGTGATAAAGCCTCGATCAAAGACGGCAGATGAGCCCGGAATATCTGTCAAAGCTGCCGCTACCAAGCCGCCAGTACAGCTTTCGGCGGCGGCGATTGTTACACCGGTAGCCGTGGCTTTGGCGATGAGATCCGCAATATCCAGTGTCATTGCGCGAGCATCTGTTCGAACACGCCGTGCCAAAGACCCGCCAGGATGATCACGCCCAGAGCGGCAAAAACTCCGGCGATCACGTCATCCAGCATGACCCCCAGCGCATCGCCCCGGCGATCGGCGCGTCCTATTGGGCCTGGCTTTGTAATGTCGAAAAGGCGGAACAGTGCAAAGGCCGCGATCCAGCCGGGCCACATCGCCAGAATATCAATACCGTGCATCCAGGACGCGTAACTGAGAGGCAATAGCGCGATGAACTGGCCTGCGACCTCATCAATGACAATTTCCGATGGATCGTGATCGTCGGATCCCCGGGTCATTTCTTTGGTGGCCCAGATCCCTTTGATAAAGGTGCCAACTACCGCAAGCGCCAGAAGTGGCAGACCACCCAAGGTGTGAAAGGCCCAGGCCATTGGCAAGGCGGCCAAGGATCCCCATGTGCCGGGGGCAGGGCGCAGGTAGCCGACCCCTGCAACGGTTGCGGTCATTTGGGCTAAGCGGTTCATTTCTTTACCAACGCTGCTGTGGCCAATGCGGCGATGCCTTCGCTGCGGCCGGTGAAACCCAGTTTTTCTGAGGTTGTTGCCTTAACAGAGATGCGGTCGATCTGGATATCCATGATGCGTGAGAGCTCTGCCCGCATCTGTTCTGAGTGTGGACCGATTTTGGGGAATTCGCATACCAGCGTGCAATCGACATTTGAAATGGCAAAGCCCAGTTGATGAGCCAGGTCAACGGCATGGCGCAGGAAGATCTTGCTTGCGGCGCCTTTCCACTGTGGATCAGAAGGGGGGAAGTGCTGACCGATGTCACCGCGTGCCAAGGCGCCGTACAGGGCATCGGTGATGGCATGCATGCCTACATCTGCATCAGAATGTCCTTGTAACCCTTTGTTATGAGGTATTTCCACCCCGCATAAAGTGACCTGATTTCCGGCGCCGAAACGGTGCACGTCGTAGCCGTTTCCCAGTCTGATATCCATTCTATGTCCTCAAAATTCGCTCAGCCCTGGCGAAATCGCCCGGTGTGGTGATCTTTATATTGTCTGGGTCGCCCGGAATGATCGCCACGTCAAGTCCTGCTGCGCGGGCAACTTCGACGTCATCTGCGGCGCCACCGGGATGTGCCAGATGCGCCGCGAGAATGGCGTTGTAGTGAAAGCCTTGGGGGGTTTGTGCGGCGAACAATCCGGTCCGATCGCGGGTACCTGTGACCTGTCCGTCAGAACCTGTCCATAGGGCATCGGTCACCGCAACGGCAGGGGCGGCGGCGGTGTTGTTGTCGAGTGCTATTATAATGGAATCAATTAGTTGCTGGGCAATGCAGGGGCGGGCGACATCGTGAATTAGGACTTTGCTGACGTTTTTTCCCTTAAGTGCCAGTAGTCCGTTTAATACAGATCCTGCGCGATCAGATCCACCTGCGACAAAGGTCAAACCGGGAATGCTTGGGAATGAGTCCTGGATTGTTTCGTCGTCTGGTGGAAGAACAAGTACGATGTGGTCGACTGTAGGCTGTTTGAAGGCATTTAACGTCCAGTCGACAACCCGTTGGCCCTTTAGGGCGCGCCACTGTTTTGCCAGTTCTCCGCCTGCGCGGATGCCTCGGCCGGCGGCAACGATTAGGGCGGCTGTGGTCATTGGCGATCTCTCCGGTTGTTAAGGGTTACCTATGGTGAGACGCAAAGTTAGGCAATCATCTGTCTATTTTCGCCTAAAATTTGTGCATGTGTTGATTGAGGGCACCTTGAATGGGCTGGAATGCTTGTTGCATACATTGGCAATCGTCTAATATCGTCTCACTTGCACAAGGATTAGGCATTTGACCTTTGCCCTGGGATCAACCTCGATGGACCCGCCAATCGCATTGGCGCCGATGGCGGGAATCACCGACCGCCCATTTCGTGACCTGGTCCGTTCATTCGGTGTTGGCCTAATGGTTAGCGAGATGGTGGCCAGCCAAGAGATGGTTCAAGCTAAACCCGGTGTTCGAGAGCGAGCTGAACTGAGTGCTGATGTTGAGAACACGGCTGTTCAACTGGCTGGCCGCGACGCGCATTGGATGGCCGAGGCCGCGCGTCAGGTGCAGGATCGTGGAGCGCGGATTATTGACATCAACATGGGGTGCCCGGCGAAAAAGGTTGTGAATGGCTATTCCGGATCGGCGCTGATGAAAACGCCTGATCAAGCACTCAGCCTGATTGAGGCCGTGGTTGCGGCGGTTGATGTTCCGGTGACGTTGAAGACACGTTTGGGGTGGGACGATGATACACTTAATGCGGCCAGTATTTCGCGTCGGGCGCAGGATGCCGGGATTCAGATGGTGACCATCCACGGTCGAACCCGATGTCAGTTTTATAAGGGCTCGGCGAATTGGGAGGCAATTCGTGCTGTGACAGAGGCGGTGTCAATTCCGATTCTGGCCAATGGCGATATTGTCGATTCTGGCACCGCGCGTCAGGCGTTGAAACAGTCTGGTGCGGATGGCGTTATGATTGGCCGTGGAGGGCAGGGGAAGCCTTGGTTGTTGGCCCAAGTAGCCCATGATTTGTGGGGCAGCAAAGCTCCGGAAATTCCCGATGGTGGTGACTTAATCAACATGATTACAGGTCACTACAGCTCGATGTTAAGCTTCTACGGAGGAGACCTTGGGGTGCGTGTCGCGCGCAAACATCTGGGGTGGTATATGGATGTTGCAAATATCAGCAAAACGGCGCGTCGCGCTGTGCTGACCGAAAAGAACCCAGATGTGGTTTTGCGCCTTCTGCCCGACGTTTTTGCCGAAGAAGACCAAGAAGAGGTGGCGGCATGATTTCTGGAGATGATCTTTGGGCGTCGCTGCCTGTTCCGGCTTTCTTGATTGATGCTGAAGACCGAATAGCCGACATGAATACTGCAGCTGAGGGTTTCTTGAACTCCTCACGCAAGTCGGTTTTGGGGCACCCTGTTTGGGACCAGATCGCTATTGACGCCCCGATTGAGGGGGCGTTTTCGCGGGCTCGGTTGAACGATACAGCCTTGTTTGTGAATGACATCGATGTTGGGTCTGGCAGCCGTGCGCCGCTCCAGTGTTGCGTGCAGGTTTCCCCGGTGGCTGAACACCCCGGTCAAATGCTTTTGATGTTGTCCCCGAGAGAGCTGGCCGGGCGAATGACGCGCACGGATTCGGCCAAATCTGCGGCCCAGTCGGCCATTGGAATGGCGGAAATGCTGGCGCATGAGATCAAGAACCCATTGGCTGGAATTACCGGAGCGGCCCAACTTCTTAGCATGAATTTAGACGCAGAAGATGTTGAATTAACGGACCTTATCGTGTCTGAAAGCCGCCGGATAGTAAAGCTTTTGGAGCAAGTGGAGCAGTTCGGAAACATGTCAGAGCCGGATTTTCATCCGATGAATCTACATGATGTTCTGGACCGTGCGTGCCGTTCTGCCGCGTTGGGGTTTGGCGCCCACATGACGATAACTGAAGAGTACGACCCGTCACTCCCGATGGCTTGGGGCGACGCGGACCAGTTATTGCAAGTGGTCCTGAACCTACTGCGCAATGCCGCGGAAGCAGCGGAAAAGAACCATGGGAAAATCACGATCCGAACCTTCTATGAACATTCGTTCCGCCTGCGTCGTAGTGACGGGACCGGCAAGACGCTGCCGTTGCAGATCGAGATAATTGACGATGGTCCGGGTTTGCCGCCTGAGATTCAAGACGGTATTTTCGACCCGTTCGTTTCGGGACGGGAAAACGGCACAGGTCTGGGCCTGGCGTTAGTTAGTAAAATAATCTCAGACCACAATGGCTGGATCTCTGTGAGCTCGGTGCCCGGACGGACAGTTTTCCGCTTGTCGCTATCGCGGGTTCCGCATGAGAAAAAGACTTAAGGAGTAAAGATCCAATGGACGGCACTGTCCTCGTCGCTGACGACGATCGCACAATTCGAACCGTTTTGACGCAGGCACTGACCCGTGCAGGGTGCAAGGTTCATGCGACGTCGTCGCTGACCACCTTGATGCGTTGGGTCGGTGAGGGCAAAGGGGATGTTGTTATCTCTGATGTGGTAATGCCGGATGGTAATGGTCTGGAAATGTTACCAAAAATCGCAAAGGATCGTCCCGGCCTGCCGGTGATCGTGATCTCCGCCCAGAATACGATTATGACGGCGATCAAGGCCGCCGAAGCTGAGGCATATGACTACATGCCAAAACCGTTTGATCTGCCTGACCTGATGAAGCGCACAGCTAAGGCGCTCGCGCATCGGGAGACTGGGTCTAGTGCCCCTAAGGTCGCTCAGCGTGATCGCCCGGATGAGCTGCCGTTGGTGGGCCGGACAGAAGTCATGCAAGATCTGTACCAGCTGATTGCCCGTGTCATGAATACGGATCTTCCTCTGCTAATAACTGGTGAAAGTGGCACTGGTAAGTCACTGATTTCCCGTGTGATACATGACTTCTCTGATCGTCGGACACTGCCATTTGTGTGCGCAGGGGCATCGGATTTGGTGGATCTGGAAGGCCCGGCCAGGTTGCTGGCAAAGGTCAAGGGCGGCACGCTGTTGATTGACGAGCTTGCAGACCTGGACGATCAGGCGCAGGCGAGGTTGGTTCAAATGATGGATGCGCCCGGCGAGTTCAGTCCTCGGTTTATGGCAACAAGTCAGCAGGACTTGGCGGCTGCTATGGATGCGGGCACGCTACGGCAGGATCTGTATTACCGGATGTGCGGGACAGGTTTGACAGTTCCGTCGCTGCGACAGCGTGTTGAAGATATCAGCCTATTGGCGGATCATTTTTTGGTTCAGACTGAGAATGATGGTGCGCCGCATCGGTACCTAAGCGACGGAAGCCGAGAGATGCTGCGCCATTACTCTTGGCCTGGAAATGTTCGTCACCTCGAAAATGTTATTCGTAGGCTTAGTCTGACGGCGCGTAGTGAAGAGATTACCAAAGAAGAAGTCGCTGCGGTGCTAGGGCCGCAGCCAGAGGTTGAGCCAGCCCTTGGCGGTGGTAATGACGAGAAGCTGTCAGAGGCTGTTGCGCGGCATTTGCAGCGGTATTTTGATCTTCATGGTGACAATCTGCCGCCTCCGGGTCTGTATCCTCGGCTACTTCGAGAGGTGGAAATTCCGCTGATTGAGATTTCGTTGCTCGCGACAGGCGGGAATCAGGCAAAATGTGCTGATTTGCTCGGGATCAACCGAAATACGCTGCGCAAAAAGATTACTGATTTGGATGTACAGGTGACTCGTCGCCGCAAACTGATGTAATATCGCCACATGAGCGTGGCAAACCAGTAGTATAACTGGTAGGCAACCACGATATGAGGCGTATGATCTAAAGGGTCATACATCAGCATGAGGGCAGTGCGTGGCACATAGGTCACATATCCATTCGACACTTGGGCCTTTTGGGGCCTTGGACAGGTGGCGTAGGACAAGACGGGCCCGCAATATGGGCACGCTTGGGATTGTAGTGTTGGGGCCATTGCTGGCCGTTATCACTTTCTTGGTGTTGGGTCCTTTTGGTTGGCGCGCATCCTCCCCGGTTCTGCGACTGATTCTGCTGGCCGATTTGGTCTATGTTTTGACAATTGCGGCCCTTGTTCTGGCTCAGATGGGGCGGTTGCTTGCGGCGCGGCGGATAAAATCGGCGGGATCCCGCCTACACTTACGTCTAATTGGGGCCTTCACGTTTTTGGCATTGGTTCCAACGGTAACTGTGGCCGTATTCGCGGGACTGACTGTGAACGTTGGACTAGAGGGCTGGTTCTCGGAGCGGGTTCGGCAGGTGGTGGGCAGTTCGCTGGCGGCTGCTGAAGCTTATCAAGAACAACAGCGCCGGGATTTATCGGAAGATGCCAAGGCGTTGGCGCGTTTCCTGGACCAAAGCCGCACACGCAGCTTTTACCTGAATGATGCTGAACTGCGGCAGATTTTGACCCAGGGCCAGCTGCAAATTCAGCGAGGATTGCGCGAAGCTTACGTGATTGATGGTGACGGCGAGATCCGGATCCGTGGCGAGCGGTCTTATGAGTTTGATTTTGAACGGCCCGGCGGCGATGACATTAGTAATGCGTCGATTGATGGGCTGACCATTCTGCAGGATTGGGACAATAACGAATTTCGCGCACTGGTCCGGCTGGATGCCTTTGTAGACCGCTATTTGTATGTCAGCCGCAATGTCGACGGCGAGCTTTTGAACCTGCTGGATGAAACCAAGCAAACTGCGCATCTGTATCAGCAGTTAGAGAACGAGCGGGGGCGTGTCCTGTTTGAATTTGGCATGCTGTACCTTGGATTTGCCATGCTCTTGATCTTGGCGGCTATGTGGTTGGGCATGTGGTTTGCCGAACGTCTGTCAAGGCCGGTAGGTCGCCTGACCATAGCGGCAAAGCGCGTTGGTGGCGGGGATCTGAACGTTCAGGTTCCGGAAGAAAATACCGGCGATGAGATTGCAGATTTGGGTCGTTACTTCAACCACATGACGCGCGACCTTCAGGTGCAGCGAGACGCGCTTCTTGAGAATACACGTCACATTGAAGACCGCCGACGTTTGTTTGACTCGGTTCTTTCTTCTGTCACGTCTGGCGTTGTGGGGCTGGATGAACAGGGTCGGGTGACATTTGTAAATAAGTCAGCTGAACGGCTGTTAGACTGGCACGAGGAGCAACAATCGTTGGCGTTGTCGGTGGCGGTTCCTGAATTCGGACCGATGTTCGCTAATTTGACTGCGGCGGGTGGAGAGGCTGTGCAGGGCGAGATTAAAGTCACTCGCCAAGGGCGGTTGGAAAACCTGCTTGTTCGGATGTCGCCCAGACTGTCTGAACATGGCACTTTGGAAGGGTATGTGGTTGCGTTTGAAGATGTGACCGATTTGGTGAGTGCCCAACGTATGGCCGCCTGGGGCGATGTGGCGCGGCGCATTGCACATGAGATCAAGAACCCGCTGACACCCATTCAGTTGAGTGCGGAACGGATCAAGCGCAAGTTTGCACCGCAGCTGGGGGAAGAGAATAGTGATAAGCTGGAGGCGATGACGGATGTTATCGTTAGGCAGACCAATGACTTGCGTCGCATTGTTGATGAGTTTTCAAAGTTTGCGCGTATGCCAGAGCCGGACAGACGTGAGGAAGACCTTGCGCAGCTGGTGAAAGACGCAGTTTTGCTTCAGCAATCTGGCCAACCGGATATACAGTTTGTCACAGAGATACCTGAGGCCTCATTTTTGTCGGAGGTGGATGCAACGATGATAAGCCAAGCGTTGACCAATCTTATTAAGAATGCCGGTGAGGCGATTGCCACGCGAGAACGCAAGACGGGGCAATCGGTTGTTGATCCGCAGGTTCAGGTGAACCTGAGTGAGACGGACAGTTTCTATCAAATCACCATTGCAGATAACGGTATCGGCTTACCCGAAGATCGGGCGCGCCTGTTCGAACCCTATGTCACCACACGTGATGAAGGGACCGGGCTTGGGCTTCCGATCGTTAAGAAGATTATTGAAGAACATGGTGGTAGCCTAGTGTTAGAGGATGCTCCACTGTTCGACGGTCAGCAACACCGGGGCGCTATGGCGGTTATCCGGTTGCCAGCTGCAGCGTATGTTGCGCAAACTAACAAGACTACAATGAAGGCAGGTCTGACATGAGTGACATTCTGGTTGTCGATGACGAACGCGATATTCGTGAGCTAATCTCTGATATCCTGGAGGATGAAGGGTACTCGACCCGCAAGGCCAGCAATTCAGACGAATGCATGATGGCCTTGAACGAGGAACTACCGTCGTTAATGATCCTGGATATCTGGCTAAAGGACAGTCAGATGGATGGTATCGACATCCTTAAGGCCGTGAAGCGGGATAATCCGGAGATCCCTGTGGTGATCATCTCGGGTCATGGCAACGTCGAAATTGCAGTGGCTGCAATTAAACAAGGCGCGTACGATTTCATCGAGAAGCCATTTAATATTGACCAGCTGATGGTTGTGATCCGCCGGGCGATGGAAACTTCGCGTTTGCGCCGAGAAAATACTGACCTTAGGCGGATGGAATCTGGAAGTGCCGAGATGATCGGCAATTCGGCGGTGTACCGAGCCCTGACTGCTCAGTTGGATAAAGTGGTGAAGTCTAACGGTCGGGTAATGTTGAGCGGTCCTGCCGGCAGCGGGAAAGAGATCGCTGCGCGTTACATTCACGCCAATTCCAACCGGGCGTCCTGCCCGTTTATTACGGTCAGCTGTGCAAGCATTGAGCCTGAGCGGATGGAAGAGGTTTTGTTCGGGCGCGAATCTACGGAACGTGGGATTGAGCCGGGGCTGTTGGAGC
This sequence comes from Parasedimentitalea denitrificans, assembly GCF_011813015.1. GTDB lineage: Bacteria > Pseudomonadota > Alphaproteobacteria > Rhodobacterales > Rhodobacteraceae > Parasedimentitalea > Parasedimentitalea denitrificans. The sequence goes on from NZ_QHLQ01000005.1 coordinate 152,437, forward strand.
AAGCAAGTGGAGGGGTGATCTTTTTTGACGAAGTCGCGGACATGCCCTTGGGGACCCAGTCTAAAATTCTCCGTGTATTGGTTGATCAACAGTTTAATCGTGTTGGTGGGTCGGACAATGTGCGGGTCGATCTGCGGGTAATTTCATCATCCAACAAGGATCTGGCCCAAGAAGTCGCGGCTGACCGGCTTCGTGAGGAGTTGTATCACCGGTTGAAAGTGGTGCCGATTGAGGTTCCGTCTCTGGCTGACCGCCGCGAAGACATCCCACTTTTGACAGATCATTTCATCGGCCATTTTAACGAAACGCAGGGTCTGCCGTTGCGCGAGATGAGTGAAGAAGCGGTCGCACTGATGCAAACGATGCTTTGGCCTGGAAATGTGCGTCAGTTGAAGAACGTGGTAGAGCGGGTGCTGATCCTTGGCGAAGGGACTGGCCCTATTGAAGCAAGGGAATTGCCACGTGAAGATGACGCGGCCACGGAAGAGGGGCGTGTCGTGCTGTCTGGTGCATTAGCGACACTACCACTGCGTGAAGCGCGGGAAGCGTTTGAGCGGGAGTATCTGTTAACTCAGATCAACCGTTTTGGTGGCAATATCAGCCGTACCGCAACCTTTGTTGGTATGGAACGCTCTGCGCTTCACCGTAAATTGAAGTCTCTGGGCGTTGTGACGTCCAATAAGTCAGGCGCGCGGATTGCGCACCTCGACAGCGAGGAAACGTTGGCCTGATTGGGGTAATCTGATACCGAAATTCGCGTATATTTGCGGATTTTTACAGTGCTGTAGATTTGAACCGATTTGGATGACGGCAGTATTCACGGAACTCTGCCGTCATCCGGGCGCCGTCAGCCAGGTTCAACGATCTGGAAGCTACCGTCCTTGTTTTTGATAACACAGGAATTTTCGCTTAGTTCTGGCAGTCTGGTGGTCCGGGCCGTGCCAGCGGCACTGGCTATCGATGAGGTGCAGTTCGGCAGCTTGACCAGCTGATAGTTCTTTTGGGCCATGCAGTTTTGCTTGATCCGTTGGCGCATACTCCGGTTTACATCGACTGTGTAAATCTCACCCGGTAGCCAATACCCTGCGCGATGATAGCAATTCGTTCCATTACAGTACTGTTCGCCAGGATAATACATTGGCGGTGATTGGCGGACTTCATTGGCGATTGGGGCATCCCGCAGCGCCTGAGTTTCGCAAGAAAGAGTATCGGTTTGCATCCGCGATACTTCTATCCCTGGCTTGTAATACAGCGTCAACGGGGTGCAGCTGGCAACGCTAAGGAATAGGGGTAAAAAAACTGAAATTCTGATTGATTTGATCATTGAAAAACATTGCTCCTACTAATTCGAAGTTACAATTGAATTGACCCAGTTCTAGGCTTCTGTCATGCAAAATAACGGCAAAAACGCGCCTAGGGGCAAAAAACATGAAAGTCATCATTTGTGGAGCAGGGCAGGTTGGCTGGCAAATTGCACGGCACCTGTCTGGTGAACTTAACGATGTCACCGTAGTTGATAAGAACCCAGATTTGGTGCGCAGGGCTACTGATACGCTCGATGTGCAGGGAATTGCTGGATTTGCCTCGTACCCGGATGTTCTTGAACGGGCAGGGGCCGCAGATGCGGATATGATCATTGCCGCGACCCATTCTGACGAAGTGAATATGGTTACTTGCCAGGTGGCCCACTCAGTTTTCTCAATTCAGCGCAAAATCGCGCGTCTTCGGTCTCAGAGTTATCTGGATGCGATTTATGCAGACCTTTACCGCCGAGATCATCTGCCTATCGACGTTGTTATTAGCCCTGAACGCGAAGTTGCGGCGGCAGCAATGCTGCGTCTTTCGGCTCCGGCTGCTTTTGATATTGAAAACTTCATGGATGGGAAGGCTCAACTGCTGGGCATCACCATTGATGAAGACTGTCCGGTTGTTCACACACCGCTGCGTCAGCTAACGGATTTGTTCTCGACCCTGCGGTCCATTGTGGTTGGCGTGCGACGAGATGGGTCGCTTTTTGCGCCAGAACCGGGTGATCAGCTGTTTGTTGGCGATAATTGCTACGTGTTTACCCACATTGATGATGTCGATCGGACCATGGAAGTGTTCGGTAAGAAGGAAACCAAGCAGGACCGTGTTGTTATCGTAGGCGGCGGCAATGTCGGGCTTGAAGTGGCGAAGGCGTTGGAGAACCGCACTGGTCGAACGCGTGCCAAGATGATTGAGCGCGACCGCAAGAAGGCGGAACGGGCCGCAGAGGAATTGGTCCGAACAATTGTGTTGAATGGCGATGGTTTGGATCGTTCCTTGATGATCGAGGCGGGGACAGACCGGGCTGATGCAATGTTGGCTGTGACGGACGATGATAAAACCAATATGCTGGCCGCCGTACGTGCCAAGGCCGAGGGATGTGCCTTGGCGATTGCATTGATCAATGATCCGACTCTTGTTCCCCTAATGGCGCCGTTGGGAATTGATGCCTACATCAATCCGCGTTCGACCACTGTGAGTTCAATCCTGCGCCACATTCGACACGGTCGCGTGCGTCAAGTTTATTCGGTCGGGGATGCCGAGGCCGAGGTGATTGAAGCCGAAGTCATGTCGACCTCACCGATGGCGGGACAGATGATCCGGGATATCGATTTCCCGGAGGGTGTGTTGGTTGGAGCAGTCTACAAGGGCGGAGAAGTTCTGCGCCCAAGTGGCGTGATGCGGATCGAAGAGGGGGATGTGATCGCATTGTTTGCAATGTCGGATGACGTGCCCGAAGTTGAGCGCCTGATGCAGGTCTCGATCGACTTCTTCTAGCATGAAGCGGGCCTCATCATCTCCGGGCATTCTTCGCCTACCGCTTTTCCTGTTGATATGGGGCATTGCATCTTTAGCTATGTGGGTGCCAGCCGTTCATGCGTTGGTGCTAGATGACCACCCAACATCGCAGAGCTTTTTTTACTCTGGTATCGTAGGTTTGATGTTGGTGACCCTTATCGGGCTGTCGGTTGGAAATAGGGTGCCACGCTATGGAATGCTTGGCCAACTGCTGTCATTGCTGGCCACCTTTGCAGTTTTGCCGCTCTTTCTGGCGATCCCCACCTATGATGCTTTGCAAAACACAACCTATCTAAACGCTTACTTTGATATGGTCAGTGCTATAACCACGACCGGGGCCGATATTTTCGCGGATCCCGATCGCCTACCGGCTGGTGTGCACTTATGGCGAGCACAAGTTGGATGGCTGGGCGGTCTGTTGATGTGGATTGCTGCATCGTCTGTTTTGGCGCCACTATCATTAGGTGGGTTTGAAGTTACTGCGCGTGGGGAACCCGGCCGTGGTGACATTGCCCCTGCACATATGCAACGCGGTGATCCAAGACGTCAGCTGGTTTTGGTGACCAAAGCACTGGTCCCGATCTATGTTGGCCTGACGTTAGCCCTGTGGGTGCTGCTGATGATGACCGGAGGAGATAGCCTGTCCGCGTTGAGCCACGCTATGTCTGTGCTGGCGACGTCTGGTATTTCAGCTGTTGGTGGGGTGGAGAATGCCAACAGTGGTTTGGCAGGCGAAATGGTGATGTTCCTGTTTATGTTCTTTGCGCTGTCGCGTTTGACATTTTCTACTGACACAGCGGGGGCAGGATATGTTCGGTTGGACAAGGACCCAGAGTTCCGCGTTGGGATGATCCTGGTGATCGGAGTTCCGTTGTTGCTGTTCTTTCGTCATTGGTTGGCGGCCCTGGAAGTCAGTGCGACAGAAGACCTGCCTCAGGCATTGCACTCGCTATGGGGAACTGTGTTTACTGTGATGTCGTTTCTAACAACGACTGGGTTTGAAAGTGCAGATTGGATCGCCGCGCAGCAGTGGTCTGGCCTGGGTACCTCTGGATTGATCTTGATGGGGCTGGCTCTTGTTGGCGGTGGCGTGGCAACGACAGCTGGCGGTGTGAAATTACTGAGGGTCTATGCGCTGTACCTGAATGGGTTGAGAGAGATGGAGCGCTTGGTGCATCCGTCGTCAGTTAGCGGTGAGGGAGCCGGTAACAAAAGACTGCAGAAAGATGGGGCTTTTGTTGCCTGGGTTTTCTTTATGCTGTTTGCACTGTCGCTGGCTGTTGTCAGCAGCAGTCTGGCTGCATTGGGCTCCGATTTTGAGCAAGCATTGGTTCTTGCGATTGCGGCGCTGTCAACCACTGGGCCACTGATTCATGTTGCAGGTGATTCTGCGATCTCTCTGGCGTTGCTAGAACCGTCGGCCAAAATGGTTTTGTGTTTTGCGATGGTACTGGGGCGGCTAGAAACTTTGGCGATTATTGCATTATTGACACCGAACCTCTGGCGTAATTGATCTCTTCTGGTTAACAAAGCAATGTTGCTCAATGTTTTATGGTTGGAAACGCCTAAAATCTGTGCCCATACTGATTCTATAAGAGTCGCGCTGGTCCGCAGCGTGCAGCAAGAACAAAAGCGAGAACAAACTATGGCTTCGGATCGACAGAATCTTCAGGATGCTTTCCTGAATCATGTACGTAAAACTAAGGTCCCAGTTACAATCTTTCTGATCAACGGTGTGAAACTTCAGGGTGTGATTACCTGGTTTGACAACTTTTGTGTGCTGCTCCGCCGTGATGGACAGTCGCAACTGGTGTATAAGCACGCGATCTCTACCATCATGCCCGCTCAGCCGATCAGCCTTTATGAGGGTGAAGACGCCTCTTGATGGAGCATGACAAGATACAGACCCGCGCATGGGTGCTGCATCCGGATATAAAATCAAATAGCAAGCGCCGTCCTGCGGAGCCTGCTTTGGAAGAAGGTGTGGCCCTCGCTGAAGCGCTGCCTGATCTGGATGTGATCGGGTCCAATGTGGTGCGCCTGCCGAAGGCGCATTCTGGCACTTTGTTCGGGTCGGGTAAAATCGACGAGCTAAGGGCGGTTTTCAAGGCTGAGGAAATCGATCTGGTTTTGATTGATGGTCCGGTTTCACCTGTACAGCAGCGTAACCTTGAAAAGGAGTGGGGCGTTAAGCTTCTCGACCGGACCGGGTTGATCCTTGAAATCTTCTCGGACCGTGCGCGAACCCGAGAAGGGGTGTTGCAGGTCGAGATGGCGGCGTTGTCCTATCAGCGTACCCGATTGGTCAGAGCTTGGACACACCTGGAACGTCAACGTGGTGGGCTTGGGTTCGTTGGGGGGCCGGGGGAAACTCAGATTGAATCTGACCGTCGGGCCATTGATGATCAGCTGGTACGGTTGCGCCGTCAGCTAGACAAGGTGGTCATGACTCGGTCGCTTCACCGTGAGGCGCGCGCCAAGGTTCCATATCCGATTGTGGCTTTGGTGGGATATACCAACGCTGGCAAATCTACGCTGTTCAATAGGCTGACTGGCGCTGATGTCATGGTCAAGGACATGTTGTTCGCAACACTTGATCCTACCATGCGGCGGGTTGAGTTGGAGGACGGGCCAGAGATTATTCTGTCTGACACTGTTGGGTTCATTTCCGACTTGCCGACAGAGCTGGTCGCCTCGTTTCGTGCGACGTTAGAGGAAGTTCTTGGGGCCGACCTAATCGTCCACGTACGTGATATCAGCCATGACGATACACATAATCAGGCTGCAGACGTCAAAAATATTCTGACGTCACTTGGGGTCGATGAAAACCGGGCTCAAATCGAAGTCTGGAATAAACTGGACCTGCTGCCAGAAGAAGAGGCCGAGGCGCGCCGTCTGAGGGCGGAACGCGAAGACGGTATACATGCGATTTCTGCTTTGTCGGGCGAGGGTCTACCTGACCTGATGCGCGATATAGGTGAGATTTTGCAAGGGGTGCGCACGAGGGAGACGCTTACCCTTGGGTTTTCGCAAGGAAAGCAGCGTGCTTGGCTATTTAGTCAGGATCTTGTCCAAGGCGAAGAGCAATCCGAAGATGGGTTCGAAATCACGGTTTTGTGGTCCGAACGCCAGAAATCCCAGTTCAATTCCCTATAAACAAGCTGATCTGAGTTAAGGGTTTCCTTTGGCTCAGATCACCTGATGCGCCAGTAGTAGACGGTGAACCCGCCGTTACTGGCGTGGCTGTATTCGGGTTACGCCAACTGCTGCAGCGCGCGCCAGATCGGCATCCAAGGACATCGGGATGTATTCTCCACGGCGCCACAGCTGGGCCATGTCATCGTAGTAGCGCGACAGGAAATGCCCGGATTGGCCGGTTGATGTGATGAACACGGAGCTATCCGGGTCAGAGAAGTCATAGACGCCGCGATAGCCGGCGGCGTGTACGTTCTGGAATGGGTTGGGATCCTCGCCAGAGCTGAGTCCGCGTTGCAGAGTATTGTCACCGCCACTAGTGGACTGGCGAATATTGACAAAGAAACGAAGCAAAGGAACCTCGCCAAGGATTTCATGATCCTGTGTCGCCTGATGCGCGTCACCCCAGCGCAAGGCCTCTAGGGTTGGGCCGTATTTATCTGAGATCCAGACCAGTGCATCGTCCAAAGCCAGCTTTGCCAGGTCCGCACAGGTTTCTATTGGGGAGCTTTGGCGCACATCACACCATGCAGCTGCACCATCGACGTTGCGATAGACACGCTCAATAAACAAGGGTTCTATATGCTTAAATTCACCTGCGAGAGGGCCTAATTCGTCAATGATCAGGCGTTTTTGCAATGCTCGTACCCAAGCAGCGTAGATGAGCGGTTCTGGCATATGCTCATTCATTTCGCCGTTCCACTCTGATAACAAACGCAAAGCTATTTGGCGTTGCCGCTCAGGAGAGCCGTCAAGGGCCGCGCTGGACGTGAACCACAGGTCTGCTCCGATAAGGGGCAATAAGGTGCGTGCAGTGTAGGAAACGGAATCTAGCTGGGCCTCAATAAAGCTGTCGCGAGTGTGAACCTGACGCGTTTGCATCAGCTTGCGCCAACGGTGAACGCGCTGGGTATCACCCCAATCAAATGAGACGTGATGCGGGAAAGGCCGCTGCAGTAGCTTGTTGTTGGTGTTGCCCAGAATGCCGCCCCTCGGGTCGATGAACTGGGGGTTCGCTGCATAGGGTGCGCGGCCATTCCAGCGATTTTCACGCCGCCAACCTTGATTGGGCAATCTGCCTTGGTTTTGGTTCTGAGCGGTTCGTTGGGGAATAGCGCCAACGGTTTTAAGGGCAATGCTGTTCCGGTCTGCGAGGACTAAGTTTTGCGATGGCGCGATATACTGTTCGCCGGCGACTATTGCCTCTTGGACATTCTGACTGCGCATCAAATTGATCGCTGCTGTCATTGAGCTGTCGTCGGGGCTGAGGGCAGACCATGCGAGACTGGCGACGTGTCCGGGTGGTGTTACCGTTGATAGCCCATGTAAGGATCCGGGCATTATCGGGCCGTTTTCGCTCCACCGCAAAACCAAAGTGATTGGCTTTTGGTTTTTGATCTCGATGATCGAAGGTCTGGATTTGAACCTCTTGTACCCATTTGGGGTCAAGTACTCTTGGTGATTGTTCGGGTTCAACTTCTCCATGAAGATGTCCTGATCATCCGCGTAGGACGCGGTGGTTCCCCACCCCATATTCTCAGACCGGCCTGCCATGATGGCCGGTATGCCCGGCATAGTGGCGCCAATCACCCCTCCGGTGGCCAGTTCAAGGCGGGCAAGATACCATACAGTCGGTGCGCTGAGTTCCATATGGGGATCGTTGGCAAGGAGCGTTCCGCCGGAAGCTGATCGGTGTGGTGATGCCGCCCAAACATTTGAAGCCCCGGCCAATCCGCGTGCTTGGAACGGGGAGAGGGCCGTTTTAGGCATTTCAGTGGCTTCAGCGTATCGCCGCAAGCCGGGGAACAATTCGGTGTATTCGGGCAGGGCGGTCATACCTGTGCCTGGGGCATCAGGAAGAATGTCTGGCAGTCGAGATAGATCGTCCAGCATCAGCGAAACACGAGCGCGTAGAACTTCGTTCTGAATTTGTCCGGATTGCTTTAGAGCCAGTAACTTCATCAGAGCGATGCTGTCGGCGGGTTGCCAAGGGGCAATGGGGGTATTGAAAAGAAACATCTCGGGCGCGCCACGGCCAAGGGCTTGATCGTTAATTTCGCCCAGTCTTGCGTTGATCCCGGCGGAATAGGAGATCAGGGCGGCCTTGGTCCCGGCGTCTAGTTGATTCACCGATTGTTGCGCCAACCGGTAAAGGTCAAGGCGCCGCAGCAGGCTATCGACTTCTACCGTTCGGGTGCCAAACACCTCGGACAAGCGGCCCTGAACGGTGCGCCGCAGAACTGTCATTTGCCACAGACGGTCCTGTGCATGCGCGTAGCCAAGCCCATAAAAGACATCTTCGTCGCTGGCGCCAAAACTGCCAAAGATATGCGGAACGTTCGCGTTGTCACGGACGATTTCAACCGGGGCGGACAGGCCGGGCAGGGCGATGTCTTTATCGTAATCGGGGAGCGATTGGGAGGCCAGAAAGTAAACAAGCCCAGCGCCCAGAACCATCATGAGAATCAGCGTTGCGGCGAGTCTCATGAGCCATCGGAAAAGAAGTCCCATGTATGGTTGGTTCCTTGGGTTTTGTTCAATGTAAAGTCGAAGGTGATTGAACCTTTCGACGCGGCTGCTACGGTCGCGTCAACATAGGCTATGTCGGAACAAGGGGAAAGCAGATGGCTAAGATTGCGTTTTTGGGCTTGGGAGTAATGGGGTACCCTATGGCCGGGCACCTGCAAGCGGCAGGACAACAGGTGACGGTGTACAACCGGACAACTGCAAAGGCCGAGGCGTGGAGCCAGGAGCATGGCGGAAGCTGGGCTGCAACACCGCGTGAGGCGGCCAGTGGTGCTGACTACGTAATGGCCTGCGTTGGAAATGATGATGATCTGCGGGCGGTATGTCAGGGCGAAGATGGCGCGTTCGCTGGCATGACATCGGGATCGGTGTTTGTGGATCATACAACGGTGTCTACCAAAGTTACGCAAGAATTGTATACAGAGGCGAATGCATCAAAAATTTCGTTTATTGACGCACCGATATCGGGTGGACAGGCTGGGGCCGAGAATGGAATTTTGTCTGTAATGTGTGGTGGCGATGAGGATGCTTATGACCGTGCAGCTGAGGTTGTTGGTGCATATTCACGCATATGTCGTCGCATTGGTGAGAGTGGTGCCGGACAAATGACAAAGATGTGCAATCAGATTGCGATTGCAGGTTTGGTTCAGGGGTTGAGTGAGTCACTTCATTTTGCAGAAAAAGCCGGACTGGACAGCCGTGCTGTTGTTGAGGTGATCAGCCAAGGGGCCGCGGGCAGCTGGCAGATGGCAAATCGCTATGAAACAATGATCGAAGATGAATTCGAACATGGGTTTGCGGTGGACTGGATGCGTAAGGATCTGGGCATTTGTTTGGATGCAGCGGATGAAACAGGTGCCAGCCTGCCCGTAACCGCATTGGTGGATCAGTTCTACAAAGAAGTTCAGAATAAGGGTGGCGGACGCTGGGACACCTCAAGCCTGCTCAAAAGGCTTCGTGCGCTAGGCTAATAGAGTGAGTCATTCCTACAAAAATGCAAAACGCGCCAGATTTGGCGCGTTTTTCGTTTTGGCAAATTCCGGTGTGTTTATGGAATGATGCGAGTGTATTTTGAACCCTCTAGAGTGGCCCCGACTTGCAGACCTGCCTGACCAAAAATTGCGGCCAAAATTGGAGAGGTCAGCGTGTTTGTATCAGTTGCCAGAGTGTCACCCTGGTCACGGATGACGTAGCCAACATCGGCACCGGCGGTCCAACCAGATGCGCGACGGAATGTGCTTAGCGCGTCTTCGTTCATGAAGAACAACACATGTGCATATTGCTGGGCGCCAATTTGCAGTCCGGCGTTTGCCTTGACTGTTGAATAGTAATCAACAGAAACGCCATTGATGCGAAGAGCGCCGCGGCCATAGCCTGCCCCAAAGATAAATCCAGCTTCGGTTACCAGTGGCATAACCAGCATGCCAGTCGACTTGTCCGCCAGATCTTGAGTGTTTGGATATAGGTCACGCATTTGTCTTAGCGTGGCGTCAACGCGGGCATCGATGGTTGATGCACCGGTGCTGCCGACGCCATTACCGCAGGCCGCTGTAAGGCCGGTGGTGGCCAATGCGCCAAGGGCAAATCCGCGACGGGATAAACGTGTGGAGAGTTTATGGTTCATAGATTTCACTGCCTGTTATTGCTCGGTCAAGGCCGATTGGTCCGGCTCTGCGCCAGTTTATATGCGGTTTCCTGCCGATTGTCACCAACAGGCCGAAAATGATGCGCGGCTTCTTGCTGGAAACATAACAGTTTTTCGTGATCCGGGCGCTTACGCGTTGAGTATACGGGCCACTTCGGGAGCAAAATAGGTCAGGATCCCGTCGCAGCCGGCGCGTTTGAAGGCCATCAGGCTTTCCAGCATAACCTTTTCACCGTCGATCCAGCCGTTTTGCGCGCCAGCCTGGATCATCGCGTATTCACCCGATACCTGATAAGCAAATGTGGGTACACCAAAGCCTGTTTTGACCCGGTGACAAATATCAAGATAGGCAATTCCCGGCTTGACCATCACCATGTCTGCGCCCTCGGCCAGATCGCGTTGAACCAGACGCATGGCCTCGTCTCCATTAGCAGGGTCCATCTGATAGGTCTTTTTGTCTCCAGCCAGTGCACCAGAGGCGCCGACCGCATCGCGGAACGGCCCATAGTAGCCAGAGGCATATTTGGCCGAATAGGACAGGATCATTACATTGTTGTGCCCGGCTGTTTCCAACGCTCCGCGCATGGCGGCAATACGGCCGTCCATCATATCTGACGGGCCAATAATGTCTGCGCCAGACTCGGCCTGGGCCAAGGTCATTTTAACCAATGCCTCGACAGTGGCGTCGTTGACGACCTCGCCGTTGACCACATAGCCGTCGTGGCCGTTGATATTATAAGGGTCCAAAGCAACATCGGTCATAACTGCGATATCTGGCGCAACCGCTTTGATGGCTCGGAGCGCGCGGTTTGTCAGGTTGTCCGGGTTCCAAGCTTCAGCACAGTCGGCGGTTTTCAGGCTGGCATCTGTATAAGGGAAAATGCAAATCGCTGGGATGCCCATCGCCTGAGCCTCAACTGCGGCTTCTGCTATTTTGTCAACGGAGCGTCGCATAACGCCAGGCATCGACGGGATAGGTTCTTCGATACCTGTTCCGGCGCGGACAAAAACTGGCCAGATCAGGTCGCCGACACTTAATGTGTTCTCGCGCACCAAGTCCCGAATTGCCGGTGTCGATCGCGTGCGGCGCAGACGGGCGGCTGGAAAAGGGGCAACGGTGGGCGTCATGTCATTTCTCCTGAACGTACTGGTAACTTGGGTGGCACAATTTCGGGCCAAATCACAAGGGCACAAACGTCGCGGTTCAGGGTTTATTGCAGCCAGACCTTGTGCAGCCGGGCGGGGCAGTGGATACATGCAAAAACTTGACTTTATGAAGAGCTGGGAGCGGCGGTTTGGATTTAATTGATACTTTGGTTGAATTGATCGACATGCGATCATTTTCAAACCTTTGGTTCTGGATCGCTCTGGCTGTTGTCTGGTCAAGTGCTAGTCATTGGGTTCTTGGTGTACCAATTGACCTTGTGTATCGCGCGGGCCGCAAGGGCGGGCAAGCGGAGCGGGATTTAGAAGATCTGGTTCGGGTGAACGTGAACCGGATGCTGTATATCACTGAAGTCTCCGGTGTCTGGTTGCTAGGGTTTGGATGTTTCATTTTGTCCGGTTTGTTTGTTCTTGGGCTTTTCTACGACGTTGAGTTCGCTCAGGCTGTGTTTTTACTATCCTTCCCGTTGACCTTGGTGGGCTTGGTTAGTTTAGCCACGGCAATCAGGATTGAGCGGGAACAGATCACCGGAGCGGATCTGCGCAAGGCTTTGGTTCGGTGTCGCCTGTACATTCAGATGATCGGCACGATCGCAATTTTTGTGACTGCGATGTGGGGTATGTTCCAGAACCTTAGGCTTGGCTTCCTCGGTTAGAGCTTGAGCTGTTTGAATTTCGATGAAGGAGAGGCGCACTATGGCGCAGCGTATGATTACCATGGGCGGTGCGCCCGAGGGTTTTGATGCCCGTCTTGTCCTGAATGAGGTCCAGAAATCAGGCGGGCCCGTGCTGCATGTTGCGCGTGACGACAAACGCATGGAGGCAATGCGGGCCGCGCTTGCGTTCTATGGCCCGGACATGCCGGTGTTTGTCTTTCCTGGTTGGGATTGCCTTCCTTACGACCGGGTGTCGCCAAACGCAGATATTGCGGCAGCGCGCATGGCGGCATTGGCAGCACTGGTACATCAAATGCCGACTGAATTTGTGCTGCTGACCACGTTAAACGGTGCCACCCAGCGCGTTCCAAGCCGAGATGTGCTGCAAGAGGCCGCGTTTTCAGCCCAGGTGGGTCGGCGCATTAACGAAAAAGAACTGCGTAACTTTTTGGTTCGAATGGGGTTTGTGCAAACTCCGACGGTGATGGAGCCGGGCGACTATGCGATCCGTGGGGGGATTATTGACGTCTTTCCTCCGGGGCAGAGCGGCCCTGTCAGGCTGGACCTGTTCGGAGACGTTTTGGATGGTGCACGCCGGTTTGATCCAGCCTCACAGCGTACCATCGAAAAACTGGACTTAGTCGAGTTGGCGCCTGTGTCCGAAGTTATTCTGGACGAGGCAGCAATTACGCGGTTCAGGCAGAATTATCGCATAGAGTTTGGCGCGGCGGGAACGGATGATCCGCTGTATGAGGCGGTGAGTGCGGGTCGCAAGCATCAAGGTATTGAGCACTGGTTGCCGTTTTTTCACGCCAAGCTGGAAACTCTGTTTGACTATCTTCCACAGGCGACGGTGACGCTGGACCATCAGGTGACACCGGCAAGGTTGTCGCGCTGGGAGACAATCGAAGATCAGTATGAAAATCGTAAGATCGCAATGCAGGCCAAGGGCCGCATTGATACAGTATATAAACCTGCTCCGCCTGGACTGTTGTATCTTGATGATGCTGCTTGGGAACAGGCACTGGGCGCACAACGTGTGATCCAATTACATCCGCTGCCACAGGCCAGTGGGCCGGGCGTAGTGGATGCTGGTGGCCGTATCGGGCGCAATTTTTCACCTGAGCGTCAGATGGAAAGCGTTAGCCTTTTCGGATCGTTGGCGGAACATATTAAAGCGAGACTGCAAGAGGGGCCTGTTGTCGTAGCGTCGTACTCAGAAGGGGCGCGGGAACGGCTGACTGGTCTGATCGAGGATGAAGGTCTGAGCGAAGTCATTCCAATTTCCAATGGAACGCGGGTTGGAAAAACTGGTTTGCATTTGGCTGTTTGGGCGCTAGAGCATGGGTTCACCACACCTGACATGACTGTCATTGCCGAGCAGGATGTGCTGGGTGACAGGTTGATCCGTGCGCCGCGTAAACGCCGCAAGGCTGAGAATTTCCTGACGGAAACTCAGTCACTTGGTGCCGGAGATCTGGTGGTTCACGTTGATCACGGAATTGGCCGTTTTCTGGGGCTTGAAGTCGTCACGGCGGCTGGCGCGGCGCATGAATGCATTTTGTTGCAGTATGCCGAAGACTCCAAGCTGTATCTGCCAGTGGAAAACATTGAATTGTTGTCCAAATATGGCCACGACGAGGGGCTGTTGGACCGTTTGGGAGGTGGGGCTTGGCAGGCGAAGAAAGCCAAGCTGAAAGAGCGTATCCGTGAGATGGCAGACCGGTTGATCCGGGTGGCTGCCGAGCGAGAGTTGCGCAAGGCGCCTGTTCTTGATCCGCCTCCGGGTAGTTGGGACGCATTTTCAGCGCGGTTCCCGTACCAGGAAACTGACGACCAATTGCGGGCAATTGGCGATGTCGTTGATGATCTGACCTCGGGCCGGCCGATGGACCGGCTGATCTGTGGTGATGTTGGATTTGGCAAAACTGAGGTCGCCATGCGTGCGGCATTTGTTGCGGCTCTGTCCGGCGTGCAGGTCGCAATTGTTGCACCGACCACGCTGTTAGCGCGACAGCACTATGCAAGTTTCGCCGAGCGATTTCGTGGTTTTCCGTTGGAAGTCAGGCAATTGTCGCGCTTTGTTAGTGCAAAGGATGCGCAGGCCACACGGGATGGGATATCGCGGGGCACTGTTGATATCGTGATCGGCACCCATGCCTTGTTGGCCAAAAGCATCCGGTTCAAGGATCTTGGGTTGTTGATCATCGACGAGGAGCAGCATTTTGGTGTGGGCCACAAAGAACGCCTGAAACAGATGCGCAGTGACATTCATGTGCTGACCCTAACTGCGACACCGATCCCACGTACATTACAACTGTCGCTGTCTGGTGTCCGGGATCTGTCCATCATCGGAACACCGCCGGTGGACCGTCTGGCGATCCGTACCTATGTCAGTGAATTTGATACTGTTACCATTCGCGAAGCGCTGCTGCGGGAACATTATCGCGGCGGTCAGAGTTTCTACGTTGTGCCACGTGTCAGTGACCTGCCAGAGATCGAAGCATTCCTGAAAGAGCAGATGCCCGAGTTGACCTACATCGTTGCCCACGGGCAATTGGCGGCTGGCGATCTGGATGAACGTATGAATGCGTTTTATGATGGCAAGTATGATGTTCTTCTGGCGACGACCATTGTTGAAAGTGGTCTGGATATTCCAACCGCAAACACAATGGTTGTACATCGGGCTGATATGTTTGGCCTGTCGCAGTTGTATCAGATCCGTGGCCGGGTAGGGCGATCTAAAACGCGGGCCTATGCCTACCTGACAACCAAACCCCGTGCCAAACTGACGGCAGCTGCTGAAAAACGTTTGCGCGTGCTGGGGTCTCTGGACACTCTGGGGGCCGGCTTTACCCTGGCGTCGCAAGATTTGGATATCAGGGGTGCGGGCAATTTGCTGGGTGAAGAGCAATCCGGTCAGATGCGCGATGTGGGGTACGAGTTGTACCAGTCGATGTTGCAGGAAGCGATTGCCAAGATCCAATCCGGCGAGATGGAAGGCCTGTCAGAAGCCGACGACCAATGGGCGCCGCAGATCAATCTTGGCGTACCAGTGCTAATTCCCGAAGACTTTGTACCCGATCTGGACGTGCGGTTGGGACTGTATCGACGCCTGTCGTCGTTGACTTCCAAGGTCGAGCTGGAAGGATTCGCTGCGGAGTTGATTGACCGGTTTGGTAAGCTGCCAAAAGAGGTCAACACGCTGATGCTCGTGGTGCGGATCAAGGCCATGTGCAAGAGGGCGGGTATTGCCAAGCTGGACGGTGGCCCCAAGGGCGCGACCATTCAGTTCCACAATGACAAGTTTGCTTCGCCTACAGGGCTGGTTGAATTCATTCAACAACAGAACGGGCGGGCCAAGGTCAAAGACAATAAAATCGTGGTTCAGCGGGACTGGCGTAGTGATGGCGACAAGATCAAAGGCGCCTTTGCAATTGCAAAGGAGCTTGCTGAAAAGGTTGTTGCTGCGAAGAAAAAAAAGAAGACATCAGTTTGAAATCGTGAGGTCCACGGATCTTAACCGTAAAAAAAAGCCCCCGCTCTGTCCTAGCAGAGCGGGGGCTTGCATTTTTCTAGGTTACTTGGGTTACTCGGCGGGTAACTGAGCTTCGACACGGCCCATACGAAGCATGAGCAGGAAAGCTGTTGTTACCATGGCTAGCACCCCTAGGCTAAGCGGCAGCAATGATCCGTTAAAAAGCAGACCAATGGGAGCCGCCAGAATAGCTGCAATAACAGTTGAGATTGCACCGATTACCGAGGCTGCCATTCCGGCGATATGGCCCATTGGCTCCATTGCCATCGCGTTCAGGTTGCCCAGTGTCATGCCAACCATGAAGAAAAGGCTGGTCTGCCAGGCGACAAATAGACCGAATTGAAAGGTGTCTGGCAGGTTCATGTTGCTGAGAATAAGAACCATAGACGAGAACACGATCTGACCCGCCAAAGACCAGGTGACCATTCGGCGCATGCCGACCTTTACCACAACAATTGCATTGATCAGGCTGGCGCTACCGGACAGTAGCGCAACCAGACCAAACCAGAATGGGAAGCTGTCAGCACGCCCGAAAATGGTGTCGTAAACCGGTTGGACCATCGATAGCATGGTCAAAAGGGAACCCATGCAAAGTGTTTGGACAAAAATGGACAGTCGCACCGTTGGATGCGCAAACATTTCCTTTGCTGCCATGATAAGGAGTGGCATCTTGAAAGGGCGACGGTTCTCTCTCGCAAGTGTTTCCGGAAGGCGCAAAGCGGTCCAGATCACGACGGCAATCAGGAAAAGCGCGATCGCGATGAAGATGGCCCGCCAGCCAGCGACAGTAATAATGCCCAGGCCAAGCAAAGGCGCAAATGCCGGCACCAAGGTGAAAATCATCATGGCAATGGACAGCACACGGGCCATTTCGCGGCCTGAGAAAAGGTCACGAACAATTGCGATCGCCACAACCCTAGGGCCTGCAGCGCCAAGGCCCATCGTGACACGTGAGATCAGCAAAATTTCGAGTGACGAGCTGGCCCAGGCAGCTGCGGCGGACAGCACATAAACTACAGCGCCGGCCAGGATAACCGGCTTGCGCCCAAAGGCGTCTGACAGCGGACCAGTAAAGAAGGTGCCGATACCAAGCCCGAACATAAACGCAGTTAGGATCAGTTGGGCGCGATTGATGTCATTGGGGCTGAGGGCTTCGCCGATTTCAGGCAGTGCCGGCAACATGGCATCGATGGAGAATGCGATTGTGGCAAACATCATTGCGATAAGCGCGGTGAGCTCGGCCTTTGACATCTTATGTTGAACTAGATTGGACATTACCTACCTCAAGCAGCACAAAAACGTGGACATCCGTTATCGGTCCAGTTCGGGGCTTGTTCGGGGGCGCTATCACAAAACATAACAGTCAACCATGACTGTGCCTGCACATATGTCTGTGCATCGATGTAGACTAGGGAGGGGGCGCTGCCCCCTTTTGCTGCCACGACTGGCAGCAATTCACCCCCGGGATATTTTTGGCCAGATGAAAGGGATCATTGTGTATGGGATCCGGGGGCGAAGTTAGCAGTTGCCGATTTAAGCTGTGTCCGCGACTGCGTGGGTTTGTCAGGTCGCATCGGATGTGAGTTGTTCCTGAATTTCGCCAATGACCTTGAGCCAGAGTTCAGGTGGCTGAGCGCCTGGAACAGCGTGCTTATTGTCGACAATAAATGTCGGCACGGATGTTACACCCATCTGGCGACTGTGTGCATCGCGTGATTTTACATCTTCAATGTCATTGTCGGTAGCGAGCAGTTTTTGCACAACTGCGGCATCCATTCCGATACTGTCAGCAATATCGCCTAGCACCTCGGCGTTGCCGATATCGCGTGCATCAACAAAATAAGCCTGAAATAGCGCGTCTACAGCCTCGTTCTGCTTGGCCTCAATCCCAGCCCAATGGATCAGACGGTGGGCATCGAGTGTATTTGGCGTGCGCTTCATGGCCTCCAAGTTAATCGTCAGACCGGACTTCTGGGCATGTTCAACGACGGGGGCATAGGCTTTGACTGCCGCCTCTTTGCCGCCGAATTTGCCCTCGAGATACTCACGACGGTCCATGCCGTCGATCGGCATATCCGGATTTAACTGAAAGGGGTGCCATTCGATAGTGAACGGGTGGTCCGGCACCTGAGCCAGCGCCTTGTCCAGATTGGTTTTGCCGATGTAGCACCAGGGACAGATCGGGTCGGAGAGGATGTCGAGTTTAATGGTCATGAGGTGATGAGGCCTTGAAGTATGGGGGCAGGGCGCGTCGGGACAATTTGCCATTGGGGCCGAGCGGCAGGGCGTTTAGATGTATATAGGCGCGGGGTTGCTTGTAGCGTGCCAGGTGGGTGTTGGCAAAAGCCTGCAGATCTTTGGTGTTCAATTTTTCGGGACCTGTGTAGAATGCCGCAATTATAAAGGTTCCGGGTTTTACTTCGACAGGTGCGGCGCCGATTTGCGTAATGCAGGGATGTTTTGACATTGCTGCCTCGACCTCTAGTGGTGAAACACGAAAGCCGCCGGCATTCATCATGTCATCGTTGCGACCTAGGTATGTGATTTGTCCGTCAGAGGCCAATTTTCCCAAGTCCCCGGTTAAAAACCACTCGCCTTGATATTTGGCAGCTGTTTCATCAGGGGCATTTAGATATCCAAGCATTAGGCCGGGATCGGACCGATGAATTGCAATTATGCCTGCTTCACCCAGGGGCGCAGGTCCATCGGCACCAATTATTGCAATACGACGGCCTACTTGTGGGTGTCCTAAAGTTTCATCATTGGCTGGGTGGGATGGGCTGGACGAGATAAAGGTGGAACATTCCGACATGCCATAGGCTTCAAACACGTCGGTTCCGGTGGCCTTGCTCCAGGCGTGGCGCAAATCAGAGGATAGCTTTTCACCTGCACTGAGGCCATGACTCAAGTTTGGTAGATCCAGCGGCTTGTCTTGATGAAGGAGTTTTCGGTAGACGCCCGGAGCGGCCGCGAAAATACTGGCTCGATGTGCGCGCATTAGCTCTGGTAGATCGTTAAGATCGGTGTCCGGGGACGGGATCAAGGCGGTCGCACCAATTGTCCATGGATCCATCAACCCAGTACCCAGGGTATAGGTCCAATTGAATGCGCCAGCGTGCAGCAGTCTGTCGTCTGTATGTAGATCGTACCAACCTTTGACCATCATTTGGCGGGCCCAAATTGCCCGGTGAGCATGGGCCACTGTGCGCGGAATTCCGCTGGTTCCGGAGGTGTAGACTGCATAGGCTAGGCGGTCTGGATCGCCAAGATTGTATTCACACTGGGGGAGATCGCGCATTGCGATAAGTGAGTCGGTGGTGATTTGGTTTGGATGGGGTGCACAGGCAACCATAGGGTCGAGGAGGATCGCGGATGGAGAGAGGTCGGCGATTATCTTGGCTGTCTCTTCTGTGGTAAGCTGAGACGATGTTGGAACCGGTATGAGACCCGCTGCTATTGCACCGAGATAGGCGATTGGGAACTCGACTGTGTTGCCCAACCGCATAAGAACGATGTCGCCCGGTTTCAGACCGGATTGCAGTAATCCGGTTCCCGTCCCACGTACGGCGGCCTCTAGCGCGTGGTAGGTCCAAGTTTCCGCAGTTGTCTTGGAAACTATGGACAGGGCCAGCTTATCCGGGATTAGCGGCGCGTGGCGCAAAACATGTGCCGCAAGATTGAACGGCGCAGGGCAGGGTTTGAACGGGCCTTGATCAAAAATTGACAACATAAGGTTTGGCTATCGCGTGCGGTGCTACGTTGCAAGCAGGCGGGGCCGGGACTATAGAGAAGGCATGACAAATAAAGATCCAAAATCGTTGATAACCATTGCCCGAAGCACCGGTGATCAGAGTGAAGCTGAACCATTGGATCTGGGTGCGCGTGTGCGTGAATTGCGTAAAGCGCGAGACTGGACGCTGGAGCATGCTGCCAACCAGGCAGGATTGGCGCGATCGACGCTGTCGAAGATCGAAAATGGCCAGATGTCACCTACTTATGATGCATTGAAAAAGCTGGCTGTTGGGTTGCAGATCTCTGTTCCGCAGCTGTTCACTGCGCCAGAACGGGACCAGATCAACGGCCGTTTGACTATTACAAAAACGGGTGAGGGGGCGGCGCATGCGACCTCTACCTATGAGCATGAGCTGTTGGCCGACAGCCTGTCACGCAAGCAAATGTTACCCTATCGTGCCCGTGTGAGGGCTCGTTCAATGGACGAGTTTGACGGTTGGGTCCGCCACGACGGAGAAGAATTTCTGTATGTGCTGACCGGTGTCGTGAAGCTATATACCGAGTTTTATGAACCCATAGAAATGCGGCGTGGGGATAGTGCATATTACGATGCAGCGATGGGCCATAACGTCATCTCATCAAGTGATGAGGACGCGACGATCCTTTGGGTTACTTCGCTGGCTTAAATTGATTGCCCTCTTATTGGGTGATCAATCGTCAACCTCCTCCAGCAACCCCTCAATGAAGAGGAAGTCTTCGACCTCTTCCCGAGCTTCGGTGAGGGTCAACTGATGTGTTGTCGCTAGGTGTTTAATAAAGGCCTCACGGTCCTGCAAAAGAGACGGTACCATCTTTTTTTGAAGATAGGGGAACCGGTTCTGCATACGTGGCAGGCTTTCGGCTTTGACTTTGGTTGAGGATAAAACAGCCATGGCCGCTCCTTTCGCCAGGAAACAACGGGTCAATTGTTAGTTTAGTGTACCTAAAAATGCTGGTGAAAGATACTATCCGAAAGTCGAGCAGCCCGAGTGTATGCTCCAAATGGGGATAGTGATTGTAATCCTAATTGGTTGCTGAAATCAGCTTGCCGTCATTACGAGTTTTCAAGTTGTTGCAAGATGCCCCGTTTCCAAGACGAAAGCGTCATGGAAATGGGTATGTACAATTGAATTGAACACAGCTTTAGAACCTAGTTGGCTTCATACCACCAAACTGTTGGCATAAACTGAGGCCGGTCACCGTAGATTGGCAAGGTTTCAGGAAAATGCAATTCCTTGGCATGGGCAATCCGGCTTTTGTCAAACTGCCAAATTGGGATCACATATCGGCCAGATGTGAGCACGCGGTCCAGAGCCCGGACCGCCGAAATGAAATTCTCGGCACTGGTGGCATTTAGCATGGCAGGAATGAGAGATTCGACGGCCGGACTATCGACGCCCATCAGATTTCGAGATCCTGTTTGTGTCACACCATCGCGCCCCCAATACAGGTATTGTTCATTGCCGGGGCTAAGCGACAGGTCACGGCGATAGTGGGTCATGTCAAAGTCGTATTCGTTTTGACGGGACACATACTGGGCGTTATCAACTGTTTCGGTGACTGCCTTAATACCAAGGCGCTCTAGCGCACGAGCGTAGATTTCGACGACCGTTTGCATCTCACTGTCGCCCTGGCGCAAAAGGAATGAGAATTCGAATGGCTCACCCTTTGAATTTTGCAAAACACCATCCTGAATCGTCCATCCTGCCTCACTCAGAAGCTTGGTCGCTGTACGCAGGTTTTTGCGGTTGCGTTCAGTTCCGTCACTTAGAGGAAGTTCATAGCCTTCCAGTGCACCTGGGAACAGTTGGTCAGCGAAGGGTTCTAGCAGAGTTCTAACCCGTCCTTCGGCTGGGCCTGACTTCATTCCAAGCGATGAATTTGAGTAATAGGAGGTAATTCGGGGCTGTTTGCCGCCGGTGACCGTGCCATTGATGTATTCAAAATTGAAGGCATTGATCATGGCTTCGCGTACGCGCCAGTCAGCAAACAGTGGGTTGCGAGTGTTCATGGCTAAGCCAGTGATGCCAGATGGCCGCTGGTGGGGGATTTCTGATTTGATGACATCGCCGCGCTGAACGGATGGGAAGTTATAGTTGTTGTCCCATTTTCCGGCGTTGTATTCGCGGACGGCAGTTAACTCACCCACTTTAAAGGCTTCGAACAATACGGTGGCGTCGCCGAAGAACTCGATCCGCATTTCGTCAAAGTTCTGGGTGCCGCGTCGAAAGGCTATGTCCTTGCCCCAATAGTTTGGGTTACGATGCAAGCTGACATAACGGCCGGGCTCTGAGGCATCGACGACATAAGCGCCAGTTCCCAAAGGTGCTTCATTGGGGCCACTGTCAGCAAAGCTTTTGCCTTCCCACTGTGCTTTTTTCAAAATTGGACGCATTCCGGCGAGTAGTGCCAGCTCGCGGTCTTCGGTGTTAAAGTCAATGCGCACCTTGAGCGGTCCGGTTTGGGTGATGCTTTCAACTTTGGACCAGAACCCTCGGTAGCGAAGGTGGCCGCTGGTTCCCAGAGTTTCATAGGACCAAATCACATCTTCGACGGTTACCGGAGAGCCATCAGAAAATTTTGCCTCTGGTCGCAGGGTGAATTCAACCCAGGAACGGTCGTCTGGTGTTTCGATGGACTCTGCCAACAGACCATATAATGAGAAAGGCTCATCATAGGACCGTCCCATCAGGCTTTCGTAGCCCCAGAAGCGAAGTTGCCATGGCGCGGTGCCCTTTTGCACAAACGGATTCAGGGTATCAAAACCGCCAGTGTTGCCAAAGACCACCTTACCTCCCTTAGGGGCATCAGGATTGGCATAGGGAAGCGAGGCATAGTCCGGTGGAAGCGCCGGATCACCGTACATTGCAATGCCGTGGGCTGATTCTGCGCCCGCAAAATTAACACTTAGAAGCAGGGTGATACCCGCCAATGTTGAGGTAGCTACTTTGAAAAACTCTGATCTCATTTTGGCAACAATCCCGTCCAGCCCATATTTCCTAGTGTTTTCAACGTACCTTGGCTTTTCCGTGTTTTCAAACTTTTAGCTTGGATAACCTTGGATAATTGAGTATAACAGGGTTACTGCTCGATAGGTTTCTTGCCTGTATGAAACCTGCCTCAATAACTTGACGCCCGCTTCGCGCGGGCGTTTTTTTTGGGGACCGAAGGTTAACCTTTTCAGGCTCTCAATCAAAAACGGGTGTTTCAGGATACTGATCTTTGCGAGTTTCCTTCAGATTTCTCCAGTTTGGAATCCGTTTTTGACCTCACTTTATGGGAAAATCTCAGCAAACTGAGTTTCCATGCGGAACCGACGTTTTCTTTGCAGTTGCAGCATGGCAAACTGTTCTGAATTTAAAATGACATCAACGAGAGGGAAGAGGCCAATGTCTTTGCAGGGAAAAACCGCAGTTGTGACCGGCTCAAATTCGGGAATCGGACTTGGGGTCGTGCGTGAGCTGGCACGGGCGGGAGCAAATGTGGTGCTGAATTCGTTTACTGATAGTGAGCAGGATCATGCCTTGGCCGAAACAATCGCTGCAGAATTCGGTGTTTCAGCGAGATATATTAAGGCGGATATGTCCGTTGCACAGGAATGTCGGGATCTGATAGCCTCCGCCGGAGCCTGTGATATTCTGGTGAATAACGCCGGTATTCAGCATGTCTCACCCATTGATGAGTTTCCGCAAGAAAAGTGGGATGCGATCATATCGATCAACCTTAACTCGGTCTTTCATACGACCGCAGCAGCGCTGCCCGTGATGCGTGCTGCAGGATGGGGGCGGGTGGTCAATATAGCGTCGGCCCATGGCCTGACGGCTTCACCATTCAAATCGGCCTATGTCGCAGCCAAACATGGGGTTGTAGGGATGACTAAAACTGTAGCTCTTGAAACAGCGCAGGAGCCCATCACTTGCAATGCGGTTTGTCCTGGATATGTGCTGACACCGTTGGTCGAAGCGCAGATCCCTGACACCATGGCTGAATATGATATGGACCGTGAAACAGTGATAAAAGATGTGATGTTGGCACGTCAGCCGTCGAAGGAGTTTGCGACGGTAGAACAGCTAGGCGGAACGGTCGCATTCTTATGCTCTGATTCAGCGGCGCAGATCACCGGCACCACATTGAGTGTCGATGGCGGTTGGACTGCGTTGTAGAATAAAGGATGCGGGGGCCAGCCCCCGCACCCCCGGGATATTTGTGGCCAGATGAAGCTGTCACAGGTCGTGAGGATCAGTCAGTCGATGGGTCTTCTGGCTGGGTTGGGTCCTTGCCGTTTGGATAAACAAGACCGGCAGAAATGACGAGTTTGGCGGCGTCCTCAACGCTCATTTCCAGTTCAATCACGTCTTCTTCTGGTAAGAACAGGAGAAACCCAGAGGTTGGGTTTGGTGTGGTTGGAAGAAATACGCTCATCAATCTTCCGTCAGGATCTACCTGTTTGTAGATTTCGCCTTTGGCCGTGGTCGACACAAATCCGATCGCCCAAATCCCCTTGCGGGGGTACTGGATCAAACAGGCTTTTTCAAAACTGCGTTCTGATTGAGCAAAGACTGTTTCGGAAATCTGCTTGATACCGGAGTAGATGGTGCGAACAACTGGCATCCGCTCGACCAGACTTTCGGCAAAGGAGATCATTGATCGGCCCAAAATGCCCTTGGCGATCCAGCCGATGATGATCGTGAACAGCAGAAAGATGATCAGACCGATGCCGCGTAGATTTATGCCGATGTATTGTTCCGGAAGGATCGTGGCAGGCACCAGCGGCAGAATAACACTATCCACCCAGCCCATAATCGACCAAAGCAGCCAGATCGTCAGACCCACCGGGGCAATGACAACAATGCCTGTCAGAAATGACGAGCGAAGTCTGGCAAAGAGGCCTGGGCGCCGGTGTGGTTCTTGGTCAAATGGAGTTGTCATTTATCTTTTTCGCTGTTGGTCGGTCGCAACCTAGGTAGTTTCCTAGTCGGCGGCAATGGTCAGTCATCAAACTGTGCTACTCATGTGTGCAACGCGACTAGTTCGCGCGCTATTTGAGCTGCCAGTCGTGCATTGTTTCGCACAAGTGCGATGTTTGCGGTCAGGGAGCGGCCCTCTGTCAGCTCAAATATCCGTTGCAGCAGGAAGGGGGTGACAGCCTTGCCGCTTACGCCTTGCTCGTCCGCCTCTGTCTGAGCCTGCAGGATGATTGGTGCCAGGATTTCAGCTGGGATTTCGTCGGATTTGGGGATTGGGTTGACGATCAATTGACCGCCGGGAAGGCCGACTGCCTGACGCATAGCGTGGGCGCGGGCGATTTGGCCCGCGTCATCCATGCGAAGGGGGGCTGTTAGGTCGGATTGAGACGACCAGAATGCTGGCATGGAATCCTGCTGGTAGCCGATGACAGGCACACCTTGGGTTTCCAGAACCTCGAGCGTTTTAGGGACATCTAGGATCGCCTTGGCGCCTGCAGCAACCACGGTCACCGGCGTGGCGGCCAGTTCCATCAGGTCGGCAGAAATATCAAACGACTTTTCGGCCCCTTTGTGGACGCCGCCAATGCCGCCGGTTGCGAAGACATCAATGCCTGCCAAATGTGCGGCAATCATGGTGGCTGCAACTGTTGTGGCACCGGTGCCGCCGCTGGCGAGACAAGCTGCGAAGTCTGCGCGAGACAGTTTGGAAACGCCTTTGGCTTGGCCCAGCATTTTCAGCTGATCGGATTCTAGTCCGACATGTAGCTGACCGTCGAGAACAGCGATTGTCGCTGGGGTTGCGCCTGCGTCACGAATATCTTGTTCAACCTGCGCTGCAACTTCGATATTCTGGGGGTAGGGCATACCATGGGTGATGATAGTGCTTTCCAGCGCTACGATTGCAGTGCCCGCTGTTTTGGCGGTCTGGACCTCGGCCGAGTATTTGATGTCGATCACAGTGGGGGTTCTCCTGAAACATAGGTGGCCGCGGCCTTGAGGGCAGATGCCAATGCATTTTCGCCAGTGTCACCACGGGTTTCTGCGGCGATATGTGCGGCCATAAAGGTATCTCCGGCCCCGGTGACGCGTGCAACGGTGACGCGGGGTGGGACGAGAGTGATGAGTGATTGTGGACTTGCTTCGGTTGCAGAGCTGCCGCCGTCAGTCACCAAGACGCGACGGGCGCCGCGGTCGAGCATTGCCTGAGCGGCGGTTGCACTGTCGCTGAATTCGGCCTGACAGAGCAAGCCGGCCTCTTCTAGATTGACGTAAAGCGTGCCGCGATTTCGGGTTAGGAATGGGCGTAGGCGTTCCGCCTTGCCCGGTGAAGCCGGGGCGATGCGAAGGTCAGCGGCAGAAAACGCGGGATCATTTGCGATATCGTCGAGCAGCGAAAGGGTAAGGTTGCCATCAAGCGCAATTGGGCCTGCGTAAGGAGTCTCGGCGGTGCCAAGGCTGCCATCGTGCAAAGGTTTTAGGATTTTGTCGCCAGCTGCCTCCAGCGAATGGGCGTCGGCGATGGCTGCGATTAGCCCATTTGCGCCCTCTACCGCCATATAGCGATCTGTGGGCAAGTCATCGGAACGGTACAGATGATCGGTGATTAGCCCAAGCCGCGTGCAGGCGGCGACCAGTTCGTCGCCTTCATCGTCGCGGCCAACGGTGCTGAGCAAAGAAGGCGTCAGACCAAAGCGCGCCAGGGTCATAGCGATGTTCATCGCGACACCGCCTGGAAGGCGACTGATGCGCCCCGGCATATCGGACCCACGCCGCATTTCCATCGGCGAGCGGCCGATGATATCCCATAGGACAGAACCAATACAAAGAATGTTCGGGCTGGATGGTTGGATAGTTTGTGTCATGCAGGTGTTCTGCCTATTTTTGCAACCGCTCGCAAGCTGCAACCATCATTGAGGCGTAGCAAATGTCAGGGATGCCCACAATGTCTCCCAAACGGGCTCTTCGGTTTCTGGGGCAGGGCGCAGAACAACTGCGTCCAACAGGTAAGTATGGCTGGGTTGAACTGGAATAAAAGCTTTCCCACCCGTGTCCGTACTTTGCGTAAATACCCTGACGTGACCGCTAGGATGACGTTCAAACACCTCAAATTGGGCGTATGGGCGGGGATTTCCCAGGTAATACAGCGTCACAGGCATGCCAGATCGTATGTCATCAGTATAAGGGTTCGCACCTGCAACGAACTCAGTTTCCATACCAAGGAGTGTGTCTTCGCCCTTCCCATTGCCAACAGCGACTAGCGATTTGGCATGGCGTGTGTACGTCTCGGAGAAACCTTGCTTTGGTAAGCCTCTGGCCTGATGGAGTTGGGTAGCGTTGGGAAAACCCTTGAGGTCTATGAAGGTTTGAAACTCTTCCCATGTGTCGTAAGTGAGTGTTTCCGGAGCCGTTTCGTGCGAAATGATCAACAGTCCCGCTTGTGCGCTATCAAGTTGAAAGGCCGGTAGGTCGCCCATACGCCCC
The DNA here is from genome assembly GCF_011813015.1 of Parasedimentitalea denitrificans. Classification (GTDB taxonomy): domain Bacteria; phylum Pseudomonadota; class Alphaproteobacteria; order Rhodobacterales; family Rhodobacteraceae; genus Parasedimentitalea; species Parasedimentitalea denitrificans. The sequence continues at coordinate 179,206 of NZ_QHLQ01000005.1, forward strand.
CGGTAGGCTTTGGTTTGCTTCCCTTGTGTGAAGTCAAATCGCTTGGTGCGTCTTGCAAAAAACACTTGGTTGGCACCACTGAAGTTCTGACCATTTCGAAGGTCGGCGATCACTGGCTCCTCTGTTTCGACTTGATATTTCTGCGGTTCGATCCAAAACTCATGCGAAAGAGTAGGCTGGGTGGAGAACATCAGGCCAACAAGAGCAGCACTAAGACGGCGGAATGGGCAAATGGGCATTGGTAGAACCTTTTGGAAACTGAGGAACAGGCTGGCTGTAACGCTGTTTTTGTCAACCATTGCTTTTGTCACGTTACTGGCGACTGCTAATGCGCATGAAGTTACACCGACGATTGCTGATTTTCGGGTGGAGGATGGTCAGATCGCACTTGATCTGCGGCTGAACATTGAAGCCTTTGTCGCTGGTATCAATTTGGATGGAATGGCGGATACTGATCAGGCCGAACAGGCAAATGACTATGACAGTCTTCGTGGATTGGATCAGGCCGAGCTAGAACCCATGGTGCGCCAGTTCGCTGAGGAGTGGTTGGAGACAGTTAGAGTGACAGCTGGTGGAGCGCTGCAACTTAGCGTAACCGAGATCCTTATCCCCGAAGTCGGAGACGTGGAGGTGCCGCGTGCGACGTATTTGATGTTAAACGGTAGCGTTCCGGACCATGCCCGCAGCCTGACCGTCTATTGGCCCGAAGGGTCCGGTGGCGTCGTGTTGAGGCAAAACGGAGTGGACGAGCCATATACAGGTTACCTGCAAGGCGGAGAAACCACCTCGCATATTCCGTTGAGTGGTGGGGCTGCACTTAGCTCTCAGGAAACATTTGTTGCCTATCTGCCTGTTGGTTTTTCCCATATTCTGCCGAAGGGACTGGACCATATATTGTTCGTGCTGGGACTGTTTTTCCTAAGTTCTCGACTTAGACCGCTGCTGTGGCAGATCACCGCCTTTACTGTCGCTCATACAATTACCCTCGCGTTAGGGGCCATGGGATGGGTACAGGTATCGCCAGATATCGTTGAGCCCTTGATCGCGGCATCGATCGTTTATGTCGCGGTGGAGAACATTTTCCTGCGTCATCTGACAGTCTGGAGACCTTTGGTAATTTTTGGCTTTGGACTGTTACACGGTCTGGGGTTTGCTTCTGTGCTGGGAGAGTTTGGGCTTCCCCAGGATCAGTTTATAGCGGCATTGATCGGGTTCAATGTGGGCGTGGAACTGGGGCAATTGACGGTGATCGCCATTGCGTTTGCCACAGTTAGCTTTTGGTTTCAGTCGCACCCCAAATATCGCGGCCGGGTGGCGATTCCTGCTTCGATCACCATTGCGGCGATCGGAGCATATTGGTTTGTCGAACGGGTGTTTTTGTAACCGGTTCAGCCCATCGCCGACGTGAAGCGTGACAGGGCTAATACAGGGTTTTCCTCACGCCAGATCTCATCACCGATGCCTAGGAAGTCGGTGAAGGGGGATATATTACGGACCAGATCTTCGGTCAGGCCACCTTCGGCGACGACTGGGACTTCGATCATTTCTGACCACCATTTGAACAAGTCCAAGTCGGCAATGGCGCCGTCGCCTAACCCTGACGTACCAACCGGTCCGAAGCTTACGTAATCCGCGCCTGCTTCAGCTGCCGAGATTCCGTCATGGTTTGACGCGCCGCAAAAGCTGCCGACAATGGCGTCTGCACCCATTGCCTTGCGTGTGGCGCGAACAGACCGTGCGGAGTCGGTCAGATGTACCCCATCCAACCCCAGTCGTTCAGCCAGCAGTTGATGGTCTGAAATCACAATGGCAACGTCCCGCGCATGTGTCACTTCCCGCAGAGCGTCAGCTGCCCGGCTGAGGGTGTCTTCATCGCGGCTTGCCATATCCAGACGTAGGCAGGCCACATCAGTGGAATCTAGAACCTTGGCCAGCTGATCAGGAAATTGGCCGAGCTCAAAACTTGGCGGTGTGACCAGGTAGATCTGCGGCTTTTCTGGGCTGTCCATGGGTTTGGTCCTTATTATATCTTGCGGCTGTTTAGCGTATTAAGATGGAGGTGCAAGGTTTATAGGGTGCGGACATAATATTCGTGATACCGGAAAAATGCCAGATCTTGCTCTGACAACGATTGCAGACTAGATCGGTGCGAGTTTTCAGAGAGAGTGACATGCCGACCCAAACCTCACAGCCCGCCTTTGTTTTGGTCCGCCCACAAATGGGCGAGAATATTGGGGCAGCCGCCCGCGCCATGTGGAATTTTGGTCTGGACCGAATGCGCATCGTGGCGCCACGTGATGGCTGGCCCAGTCAAAAAGCTGTGGCAATGGCATCGGGTGCGGGACGTTTGTTAGACGAAGCGAGGCTAAGTCCGGATGTGCCAGATGCGGTAGCTGACTGTTCATATGTCTTCGCCACCACAGCCCGTCAGCGGGGGTTAACCAAGCCAGTTTACAGCCCAGAGGCAGCGATGAAACTCGCCGCTGAAAAAATCGCGGCTGGAGAAAAAGTGGCGGTCATGTTTGGGCCTGAACGGGCAGGGCTAGAGAACGAAGATATAGCCAAGGCTAACGCCATTATTTCAGTCCCGGTGAATCCTGCATATGGTTCTTTGAACTTGGGCCAATGTGTGCTGTTGACTGCTTATGAATGGCAACGTCAGGTTGCAGAGATCGACCACGAGGTGGTTGAAATGGGCAAGGCGGATTGGGCAACAGGCGTTGAGATTGAGAAACTGTCCGACCATTTTGAAGATCGTTTGATGGAGGCGGGGTTCTTTTACCCGCCGGAAAAAGCGCCGAACATGAAGGTCAATCTGCGCAATTTGTGGAGCCGAATGGCGCTGACAAATGCGGATGTACAGATGCTGCACGGCATCATGCGACAGATGGTTCGCTGGAAAAAACGCGGTGAAGAATAAGTCGACTGGACCTCTGATGAGGAGGGATCTAGCGTGACGACGAAGTAAGTGAGGCGAGCATGAGCAAGCGGAATATTTTTGAAGAAGTTGACGGGGAACGGTCGGCAAAACCGCCTGCTCAGACTGGCCTAATCGACCGGAAGAACAGCGGCGCTCGCAAGGCTATTCGGGCCTGGCTGATGGTGCTGTTTGCCCTTGTGGTCGCCATGATTGTCGTCGGCGGGCTGACGCGCCTGACAGATAGCGGGTTGTCCATAACAGAGTGGAAGCCGATTACCGGGGCAGTGCCGCCACTGAGCGAGGCGGACTGGCAGATTGAGTTCGATAAATACCAACAGATTGACCAGTGGCGCATTGAAAACCAATGGATGCAGCTCGACGATTTTAAGTCGATCTACTGGTGGGAGTGGAGCCACCGACAGTTGGGTCGGGTGATAGGATTGATCTGGGCAATTGGCTTTCTTGGCTTTCTTGTCGCACGCAAGATTCCAGTCGGCTGGACAGGACGGCTGGCACTGCCAGGGCTGCTTGGCGGATTGCAGGGTGGCATTGGTTGGTGGATGGTTGCATCAGGTGTCACGCAGGGCGAAGGCATCGTGACCGTCGCGTCCTACCGCTTGGCAGTCCATCTTGGTCTGGCTTTTGTCATCCTAGGCTTCCTGGCCTGGTACGTCATGCTATTGTCGCGCGAAGAACGCGATTTGATGCAGGCTCGACGGGGACGTGAGATTCGGCTTTTCAACCTTTCGACCGGCCTTCTACATCTTGCATTTCTGCAAATTGTCTTCGGAGCTCTGGTTGCGGGCATAGATGCTGGTCGATCTTATACAGACTGGCCGCTGATGGGCGGGCAGGTAATTCCGCAAAATCCGTTTCAGTTTGAACCGCTGTGGGTGAACTTCTTTGAAAATCCTGGTTTGGTTCAATTTATCCACCGAATAACCGGTTATCTTTTACTCGGCTTAGGTGTGACTGTCTGGCTGCGCGGTCGACGTAGCGCACACCTAATTACGCAAAAGGCGTTTCATCTAGTTTTTGCAATTTTGTTCGCACAGATTGCTTTGGGTGTTGTAACGGTTCTTTATGCAGCACCTTGGGAAATTGCGATCCAGCACCAGCTTTTGGCAGTGGTCCTGTGGTCGGTTATCCTACGAGCCCGCTTTCTTTCTGCTTATCCAATCACCACTTCAATCAAGGACATTAAACAATGAGCGCATTTGACAAACTGATGAGTTTCCAGCGCGACACGCAGGCACTTGGTCAGGTGGCTGGCCGCTTGGGGTGGGATCAGGAAACCATGATGCCGCGCGGTGCGTCCTCTCAGCGGGGCGTAGAAATGGCGGCCATTGAAGCTGTCCTTCACGCACGGCGAATGGACCCACAAGTTGAGGAATGGCTGGAGACAGCTGAGGCGCCGGACGAAGCCGGTGCTGCCCATCTTCGTGAAATCCGGCGCAGCTTTGATCGTGCGCAAAAGGTACCCGCTGACCTTGCCAAGAAACTTGCTCAGCTAACCTCGGAAGCGCAGGGCAAATGGGCTTCTGCACGTGCCGATGAAGATGTCGCTGCCTTTGCTCCGGTGCTGGCAGAGGTCGTTGCGTTGAAGCGTGAGGAAGGGGCTGCGCTGGCAAATGGCGGCCACCTTTATGACGCCATGATCGAGGACTATGAGCACGGCACCACGAGCGCGCAAATTGGTGAAATATTTGATGCCATGCGTCCACGCTTGGTGAACCTGCGGTCGGCTGTTTTGGAACGGCCATCCCCCAAGGGTTTGCAGGGGGAGTTTGACGAACCCAAGCAGATGAAACTGGCCCGCAAGGTGGCCAAGGCGTTCGGCTACGACATGAACCACGGCCGCGTGGATAAGGCTGTGCATCCGTTCAGTTCGGGCAGTGGGCAGGATGTGCGGATCACTACTCGCACCAGTGCAGATGATCCGTTCAACTGCATCTATTCGACGATCCACGAGGTTGGTCATGCCTGTTACGAGCAGAACGTCGATAAGGCGTATTTGCTGACACCCTTGGGTAGTGGCGTATCAATGGGGGTTCACGAAAGCCAAAGCCGGATTTATGAAAATCAGCTTGGCCGAGGACGTGCGTTTGCGGGGTGGTTGTTTGGCCAGATGAGTGAGGTGTTTGGAGATTTTGGTATTGCCAATGCCGACGAATTTTATGCTGCAGTCAACAAGGTTCACAACGGCTATATCCGGACTGAGGCTGACGAGATTCAGTACAATCTGCACGTCATGTTGCGGTTCGATTTGGAGCGGGCGTTGATGTCCGGAGACCTGCAAGTTTCAGATCTGGAGACGGCATGGAATGATCGTTTCGAGGCAGACTTTGGCTATGCGGTAGATAAGCCTTCGAACGGCTGTCTGCAGGATGTTCACTGGTCGGTTGGTCTGTTTGGTTACTTCCCAACTTACAGCCTGGGGAACGTCTATGCGGGATGTTTGAACCAAGCCTTGCGTACCGCTGTTCCCGATCTCGATCAGCGTCTATCGAAAGGTGACACCTCGGTCGCTACTGGCTGGCTGCAAGAGAACCTTCAGCAACACGGAGGCCTGCGCTCGCCTCGGGATACGATTGAACATGCGGCAGGTATGGCGCCGACACACGAGCCGCTTTTGGACTATCTTGAAGCAAAATTTGGAGAGATCTACGGCTTGTAGAACCGGACAGGGGATCAAATCCCGAAGCCAACACACCATTAAAAAAGCGCCACTCGGATTTGAGTAGCGCTTTTTCTTTGTCTATCAGATGAGAGGGGGGAGGTTATTCCTCGGCACCCGCTTCGTCTTCATCATTGTTCTGCTCAGCGATCCAAGCAACTGAGACGACTTCCTCGTTTTTGCCAGTGTTGAACACTTTGACGCCACCAGCGCTGCGAGATCGGAATGAGATCCCTTCGACTGGAACGCGGATCGACTGTCCCTTGGACGTGGCAAGCATGATCTGGTCTGCCAGTTCGACCGGGAATGTCGCGACAATTTCATTGCCCTTCATCGCAGCAACCCCTTGTCCGCCACGGCCGCTAACGCGGTAATCGTGCGAGGACGTCAGGTTGCCTGCACCACCTTTGTTGATGGTGACGAGTAGGTCATTTGCCGACAACATTTCCTGGTAACGATCTTCGGACAGAGCGCCTTCGATCTCTTCACCGTTCTCGTCCTCGGAAACATCGCTGCCCAGTTCCGACCGGAACCGTTTGATAAAGGCACTGCGTTCGGCAGGTTCGGCGTCAAAGTGACGGATGACCGACATCGAAACCACTTCGGCACCTTCGGCCAGTTTGATGCCACGCACTCCGACAGAGCTTCGGCTGTTGAAGACACGAACCTCGGTGGTGGGGAAGCGGATGGCGCGACCTGCACTGGTGACCAGCATTACATCTTCGTCTTCGGAGCAGATGCGAGCATTGATCAGTTTGGTGTCGGCGTGCTCATCCTCAAACTTCATCGCGATCTTGCCGTTTGATTTCACATTGGTGAAATCAGACAGCCGGTTCCGTCGCACGGTGCCGGCAGATGTGGCAAAGACAATCTGCAGATCGGCCCATTCTTTGTCCGGACGGTCCACTGGCATGATGGCCGCGATAGAAACGCCGGTTGGGATTGGCAAGATATTGACGATGGCCTTGCCCTTGCCGGTGCGGCTGGACTGCGGCAAGCGCCAGGTCTTTAGTTTGTAGACCATGCCTTCGGTGGTGAAGAACAGAAGCTGCGTATGGGTGTTGGCCACAAAGAGGGACGTGATGACGTCCTCTTCCTTGGTCTGCATCCCGGACACACCCTTGCCGCCACGTTTCTGGGCGCGGAAATCTGCCAGCGGTGTGCGTTTGATGTAGCCACCAGAAGTCACGGTTACGACCATGTCTTCGCGCTCAATCAAGTCTTCGTCGTCCATGTCACCGGACCAGTCGACGATCTCGGTGCGGCGCGGCACAGCGAATTGCTCGCGCACCTCGGCCAGCTCGTCCGAGATGATGCCCATGATGCGTTCACGTGAGCCGAGGATCTCAAGGTATTCCTTGATCTTCTTTGCCAGCTCTTCCAACTCGTCGGTGACTTCCTTGACCCCAATCTGAGTCAGGCGTTGCAGTCGAAGTTCCAGAATGGCGCGGGCCTGGGTTTCGGACAGGTTATAGGTACCGTCTTCATTGGCCGTATGGGTCGGATCATCAATCAGCTTGATGTATTCCAAGATCGGTTGCGCCGGCCAGCGGCGGGTCATCAGTTTTTCACGCGCCTCAGCCGCGTCTGCGGATGAGCGGATAGTGGCGACGATTTCGTCGATGTTGGTAACGGCAACCGCCAAACCACACAAAATGTGGCTGCGTTCGCGCGCCTTGCGCAGCAGGTAAGCTGTGCGACGTGCAACAACGTCTTCGCGGAAATCGATGAACGAGGTTAGGAAGCGACGCAGAGTCAGCGTTTCAGGACGACCACTATTCAACGCGAGCATGTTGCAGCCAAAATAGGTCTGCATGGGCGAGAACCGGTATAGTTGGTTCAAAACCACCTCGGGTGTGGCATCCCGTTTCAGTTCGATTACGACGCGCACACCGTTACGATCAGATTCATCCTGAACGTGGGCGACACCTTCGATCTTCTTTTCGCGAACCTGTTCGGCGATCTTTTCGATCATCGCCGCCTTGTTCACCTGATAGGGGATCTCATCAACGACGATAGCATAGCGATCACGGCGAATTTCTTCGACGCGAGTTTTGGCGCGGATAACGACAGAGCCACGACCTTCCAAATAGGCTTTGCGTGCGCCAGAGCGACCTAGCATGACGCCGCCAGTAGGGAAGTCGGGACCGGGCACATATTCGATCAGCTGTTCGCTGGTCAGGTCTGGATCCTCGATCAAGGCCTGAGTGGCATCGATCACTTCGCCCAGGTTGTGTGGCGGAATGTTAGTGGCCATACCAACCGCAATACCACCAGCACCATTGACCAGCATGTTCGGGAAGCGTGCTGGGAGAACCGTAGGTTCCTGATCCTTGCCGTCGTAGTTATCTTGAAAGTCGACAGTGTCCTTGTCGATGTCAGCCAGCACAAAGGCTGCCGGTTTGTCCATGCGGACCTCGGTATAACGCATTGCAGCTGCGTTATCGCCATCCATCGAACCAAAGTTGCCTTGGCCATCCAGCAGGGGCAGCGACATCGAGAAGTCCTGCGCCATTCGAACCAGCGCATCATAGATCGCGCTGTCGCCATGCGGGTGATATTTACCCATCACATCACCGACAGGACGCGCCGATTTCCGATATGACTTGTCGTGAGTGTTGTTTGTCTCGTGCATCGCGTAAAGAATGCGACGGTGCACCGGTTTCAACCCGTCCCGCAGGTCAGGAATAGCACGACTGACGATGACGGACATCGCATAGTCGAGATAAGAGGTCCGCATTTCGGATTCGATAGAGACGGTAGGACCATCATAAATCGGCCGAGAAGGGGGTGTTTCATCCATATTTTCAGGAGTTTCCGGCGTGTCGCTCACGTGTGCTGCCCGTTGTTATTGATGGGTCTATATCTAGTAGATGCACCCTATCAGAGAGGGTACATGGGGCGCAAGCAAGCAGAATTGCAGACCATCAATTAGGCGCTGAATTTCAAGTAACATGTTGGTTTTGGCCTTATTTAACCAGTTTCGGGCTACCATTGTCGGACACACCCAAAAACTGGAGGCAAAAATGGAGCCGTCTGAAACCGAGTTAATGTTAAAAGGCTATGGTCTGACCACTGCAGAGTTCACCTATTATATGCCGGACCATGTTCACGTTCTGAACACATATGTCTGGCAAGACTATGATCTAATGCCAGATCACCCCAAGCTGTTTAAATTTATAGAATTCTGGCAACGAGAGATTGAAGGTGCGCTACATTCAGTACGGTTTTGCCATCGCAAAATGATCAGCTCGGGGCAATGGCGAAATGTGAAGGGCATATTGCGCCTACATTAGTTATGGCTCGACGCTTTGTAAGCGGGATCACGCAGAACAACTTGCACCGCCCAATACGCAAAATTTGGCGCAATGAGGGTGGTTTAAAGCAACGTCTTGCTCGGCGTCTTTCAAGGATCGGCCCATTTCGAATTCTGGCGAGTAGGGGAGCAACGTACAGGCCACCACTGTTGGCGATTGGTCACCTTTGCGTTTTACCACCATCCGAGACGATGCGCACATGACTTCCTTTGGTGATTTGCCAAGAATCCCCCAACAGGCGGTGGTTATTTCGGGTACCTCGACTGTTTCATCCATTTCGGGAAACAGGACCGTCTGGCTTGGGTTGTGTGCATCAATGTTATAGCCATGGCTTTTGAACAGTGCTGCATATCCGGCGCGAGATTCCGCGTCGCTTTTGCCCCACTGGCTACGCCCTGCAATGGCCATTGTGAAACCGTTCTCTTGTAACCATGTCATGCCCTCGACTGACTTTTCAAAACTTCCTACACCGCGTTCGGCGTCATGAATTTCGGGTGCGTAATGGTCCAATGAGACACGCAATTCCAGCTTCCCCGGAAATTCGGAGTTCAGCTGCAATAGTCCAGTCTTGACCGACTTGCGCATCATGGGCCGCATGGCGTTGGTCAGAATTAGAACTCTGTACCCCTGCTGAAGTGCCGCACGGGCCATATCGATCATATGTGGGTTCATGAAGGGTTCACCGCCAGTAAAGCCGATTTCTTTAATAGGCCAGTTCCTTTGGCGAATTTGATCAAGATAGGCCTGAACCTCGTCGGTAGTAATATAAATCAGAGCATCATTGCTTGGTGAGCTGAGGATATAGCAGTTAGCACACTCAATATTGCAAAGTGTGCCGGTATTGAACCACAGTGTTTCTGGACTGCTGAGAGCGACGACTGCTCGTTCCTGACCATCGGCTGTAACTCGACTGTTCTGAAATTTGCCGGCATTGGCGGTTGTTTGGGGCAAGTCTTTCATCAGTCCGTCCAGGTTTTTGCGTCAACATTGCTTAGACGATTTTGCGGGTTGAGTTAAAGCTGTAAGGAAAACAAACTTTGGTGAGTTATGTTTTGAGATATTGCCAGTTGGCAAATATGTGGCGTTATGCGTAAACCATGTGATAGCGGTATCATCCGTGCGACGTATTCGGCGGGCGGTCGCGTCCGATTTTACGCAGAGAGCGGGGATTGACCCATGAACATTATTGAATACCCAGATCGAGACATGTTGGCGATTGACGTCGCAAGTCAAATCGCAGGGGATCTAAATACACACCTGTTGAACAATGACACCGCATCGATTGCTGTTGCAGGGGGAACAACACCAGCTCCGATTTTTGACGATTTGTGTGCTGCGGATCTGGACTGGTCCCGCGTTCGGGTTATGGCCACCGATGAAAGATGGGTCGACAGTAACAGTGACCGCTCAAATGCACGCATGATCCGCGAAAGACTGCTGGTCGACCGGGCTTCTGTGGCTCAGTTCTTGCCATTCTATGCCCCCAACAAAGAGCCTGAGGATGCTATGGGCGATCTTGCGTCTACGATATCCTCTGATTTGCCGATTTCGGTGCTGTTGTTGGGCATGGGGGAAGACATGCACACGGCTTCCCTTTTTCCAGGAGTGGAGGGGCTGATGGAGGCGCTGGAACCCACGGCACCAACATTGGTAGTGCTACGTCCAGATAGTCAGCCGGAAGCCCGTGTCAGCCTGTCAGCACATGTGCTGGACGCTGCGATTAGCAAGCACTTGGTTATTTATGGTGCTGAAAAGCGCACCGCGCTTGAGCGGGCACTGAAGTTACCGCCAGAGGAAGCGCCAATTCAGGCTGTGCTGTCGGGTTCAACAGTTCACTGGGCACCATAAGGTGAGGTTGATTCAGCTTAGCTTGAGCATTCTCTAACGCCCATGCGGATAATCTCGGTTCCTTTGATCCGGTGTACTCCATCTATGCGTTTGCGACCTTTTTTCATGAACCAATCCCGAAGCGGTTTTGGATAATCTTTTGAAATCATATGTGAGTATCGGTCGAATTCATCCGGTGCCAATCGTACGCCGCTGCGGGATGGGCCGTGAAATCCAAAAACCGTCCTTGCAGAAATGCATGTTTGTGGCAGCCCAAGAAACATCGTGCAGGTAGAGTAACAAACTGATCCTCGTATCTCAATCGGTTGACCGCTTGCCTGTAAGCTCATGATTTCTAGCTGTCGATCGCGCAGGAAGCCTCCGCGGTCGTCACGGATGATATACGGCCTAACACTAGCGTGTACTTGTCCACTACTGATTGCCAAGCCAAGGCAGACAATGAGTGCACCGCGAAGGGGGCTGGTGCTCGGTTTTGGTAGATCGAATAAACGACAGGCAATAGTAGACAGGGGCCGCAAAACGGCCTTTTTCAATGTTGTCATGGAATCCCCCACACTCACAAGCCCGAGGTTGACGGGCCACTCAGGCGCCCCCACGGCGCTGGCTTAGGGAACATATTGGCGGTTAACATTGCCTTGATGGGATCCGGGCTAATACGTTGAAGTTTACCAATAAAACAAGCTGTGGGTGTGTGTCCGGGTGGGTCTGACCGGATTAGGTGTGCTGATGAAGCGAAATGGGGCTCTGGTGCCTTGCGACCCAACAGGTCAGAAGGAGAAGGGCGTTGAATAGCGGTACGGTCTTAAGTGTGATCTGGCGATAAAGGGAGGCCGCAAAGAAGGCGGCACTGAAATTGCTGAAAACACTTAGAACATATGGATTGACTGGAGCGGGTAACGAGAATCGAACTCGTAACTTAAGCTTGGGAAGCCTGATGTGCGGCCTTATATTTCAATCACTTAGCTTGGAAGTCTGGGGGAAACTCTGGGGGACGCCATCTGAAAGGGGGCTGAAGCCATCCAGGGCAGACCGCATATCATCGACCAAAACATGCGCGTAGCGAGATGTTGTTTCGATGCTCTTATGGCCTAGAAGCTTGGAGACTAGTTTCAGGTCTCGTGTCTGCCGTAGCATTCGTGTTGCGAATGTGTGACGCAGGTCATGAAACCGGAAATCTTCAATCCCGGCCTTAGCCAGGGATTCCCGGAATTGAGTATTGAAGACACCGCCCTTGGCGACAATCTGGATGCGTTCAAGATTATTCTTGTTGATCCGTGTGAAAACGTGTCGGCGAGCCGAGATCACATTGCTCTTCGGAAGGGCAGACAAAAAAGCAGCCATTTCGCGGCTGATTGGGAATGTCATCGTTTCCCCGCCTTTCAGCCGAAACTCGATCTCGCGACGATCCAGGTGAATATCAGACCAAAGTAGCCCTGTCATGGTGGCTATCCGAACGCCTGTCATTAGACAGAACTTAACTGGGGCGTGAAGGTCCAGGGGGAGGTGTTCGAACAGCCGAACCTGTTCGTCTTGCGATAGTTCACGAATTCGCTCTTTGGCTTCCTTCGTTTGCGCTGCCCGAAAATCAAGTTCTGGAATCTGAACACTATAGAACTTCCCCATGTGTCTGAGGGCTCGGCCTAGGAGCTGAAGCTGTCTGTTCACGGTAGCGTTGGATACCTTAGCGCGTTTCTTCGCAACAAAGGCAAGAATGTCGGGGTTCGAAAGGCTTGTTATTCTGGTCTTGCCGCCCATAGCCGCGATCAAAGACTTGCTTTGGCTGGCCGTTGTGGCTGCGGATGGTTGGTGCTGACTTACGTCTCGAAAGTAAGTGCCCAATGCCTCTGAAAGTGAATAGTCGGCATTGATTTGCTTTTGTGCGGCACCCTTGGCCTCCGCACGAACATCAGCTTCTACCGCCTTCGCTTTTTCGAAGTCGTCTGTCCCAGTAGATCCTCGAAGGCGATGACCTTTGACGATGATGTCGTACTGGTAGACTTTGCTCTTTCCGGTTCTGAATGGCATTGTGTTTGCGCCTCAATGTATTCGTCAACGTCTTCCGCTCGATACCTAATGGCACCTCGGGCCACTGTTACCCACCTTAAGCCTCTGCGGCGGCAGGTGAGCAAGGATTTTTCGCAAATTTTCAACCGGGCTGCGACCTCAATTGGCTTTAGCAGTGCGGAGTTCATAATGTTTTGCCCAAATTGTTTTCCGTCATTTATTCAGTCCCTTCTGGCAGGCGGTTAAACTAGATCGGGAACCTCGCCGCCACCCGGCCAGAGGTATTACGGCGGCGAGGGTATCAGTCAGAACGACCGATTAGGTGGTTTCGGGAGAGCCGTAGAACGTGGTAAGTTCTGTTTTTTCTTGCGCACAGTTCACAGCTTCTTTGATGGCGTCATAGAAAGCGGCTTCTGGGTTGTAGAGGGTCAGTCGGAAAGAAACCGCAGACCCGTTTTTCTTGAAGCTGAACCGGACCGGCAAGCGATAGCTGACGCCTTGGTCAAATACAGGGATGGCGATCAGGAACAGATTGGGGATGGAGAGTGGTTTGCCCTCTGCATCTTTGTTCTCATTCTCGAAGGACATCTGCACAGTGCCGTCGTCCGGGTTGCGCCGGGTGATTAGGTTGCTGCTTTCGTAGATTTCCAGATGGCGGGACATTTCCATCAGTCGTGCAAACTGGCCGTAGCGGCCCTGCAGTTTGGCGGCGACCTCGATTAGGGGTTTTTCCCATGGTTCGGCGTTATTCACCTTGGTCCCGTCCAAAAGGGCGGGTGTGGGGTCGATGATATCCTTAGCGTGTTCTTCGATGAACTCACCAAGATCTGATTTGGCTAGGGTCTTTTGCGACACTGCGTTCCAGATCTTCCATTCTTCGGATACCGGGAATTTATAGAGCCCGCGGTGACGGCAATACCGGGCATTCGCATCGCCAGTTTTGGGATCGAGCTGCGGTGCGCCTTCCGGGTGATAGTCAATCACACTGGTTAGTGAGGGTTCACGGCGCGATTGGTTGGCAAACACAACCGATTCAGTACCTTTGAAACGGTTGGTCCAGTCAATGAAGCTTTCCAGCGTTTCAAAATTGGCCGTGCCGGATTTTTGCGCAGGTTTCAGGTAAGCTGCAGCGGTGCGCATGTTTTGTGTCACATCTTGGACTGTGCGCCCATTAGGGACGCTTACAAGGTGGGCGACGGTCAAATCAGCGCGGTCTGCTCCGGTGTCGATATTTGTAACGGGGCTCAGATCTTCCACGGTCTTGCGCATGGTTTCTGCGATATTTTGTACTTCTAAGTGATCCATGGTGGTCCTCTCGGATTTGAGTTGAGAAAGTTAGCTAGCAGTGCGTAGTTCGGTTTCTCCGGGCGAAACGTCCCGGATTTCCATTTTCAACTGCGCTGGGTTGGCGGGGGTAATCCGGCCTGAATCGCCCTGCCATGCTACGGCTGTGGCGGCGGGTTTCTGGGGCTCTTTGGCATCGCATTTGGCCGCAATTTGAAACATGCCGGCGCGATCCAGTTTGTAGTCCAGTTTGATGTTGAAGCTGCCCGATGCGGGTTTGTTGTTGTCTTCGACAAAGCTGGTCATGGCATTGATCAGCGCCTCGTGCTTGTCGTGAATTTGCATGAGGAATTCGCCGCTGTCCGGCAGGGAAAGAATTTGGTCGATCGTCTTTAGGTCGTGAGAATTGCTGTTCATGGCGTCCTCTTAGGTTCCTTTGTTGGACAATAATGGCGGGGGCGCGGTGCAAGGTCCGTGAGTTGCTTTGCGCGCCCCCTGTGACGTGCCTCAGCGCTCCGGTGTTGGTTGATGCGCGGGCGGGGAACTTTGGAGGAGGACTGACCCGCCCGCGCCGTTCCACGCTGTCGGGATGGGCGCGTGGAATTCTGACAGGGTGAGACCGGCGCTGTCCTCCTGGCGCGGGTCTTAGCTGCGAGGCGGGGGAGCCCGTTCGTTGGCCTGTCGGTGCTGCGTGGATGCGGCAACGGCCCATGAGGCGCGGCGTGTCAGGTCACGCAGCATGGCGGCGCTGGATCTTGTACCCCTGTTTGGCGGCATAGCTGCGTACGGTTTCGCCGACCCGGATCAGGGTCTGGTCAAGCGGTTCCGGATCTGGGGCAGGGTGGCCGATCAAGTGCTGAGGGCGCAGGCGCTGGGGGTCAAACCTCTGTCCGCGCGCCGCCTTCATTGTGGCCCAGGCAGCGGTAAACAAGCGGGTGTCGTGCAGATGATCCTGTGGTGTGTCGACGATCCGGCGGGCGGTGTTAAAGATGTCGTTCATTCAATCCTCCATCGGTTGATGAGACGATTGATAGCGGGGTAAACTTACCCAAGTCAATTAAAAATGGGTAAGTTTACCAGTTTCGTTTAAATTTAGTGCCTAGGTGGAGCTATTGTTTCGCTCCAAAGTCTGCATTGCGCAGATAGTATGCGTAATTGGGCTGCCTCTATTCTGAGGTCGAGCTCCCGATAAAATCACAGGACTGCTGTGAACAAGGGAGAGAGATGATGGAATACTTTGTTGGACTAGATGTTTCGCTTCGATCATGTGCGCTCTGTATTGTGGATACAAAGGGCAATGTCCTTCTAGAGCGCGAGCTGGGCTGCGAGGTCGATGACATTGCAGAGTGCCTTTCTGAGTTTGAATTCCCGATAGAACGTGTCGGCCTAGAAGCCGGAACTATGAGCCAACATCTTTACTTTGGACTGCAGGCCGCAGGTTTTGATGTGGTTTGCATGGAGGCGCGGCAGGTGAACGCAGCCCTGTCAGCGATGAGAAACAAGACCGATAAGAATGATGCCAAGGGCATCGCGCATGTTCTGCGCACCGGTTGGTTCAGTCCGGTTCATATGAAGAGCCGAGAGGCTCATGGCCTTCGTGCGCTACTCAGTACACGCAAGGCGTTGCTTAAGAAGACGATGGATCTGGCAAATGAGGTCCGTGGATTGCTGAAGATATTTGGCATCCGCCTGCCCAAAACGGTCTCGCATGGAAGTTTTGATGGCATCGTACGTCCTATGATCGAAATGGATGATGTTCTGGCGCATGCCCTTGTGCCGCTGCTCGACGCAAGGGTGGTACTGTATCAGCATTATCTGGAGCTTGATCGGCGCGTAAAGCGGGCTGCTAGTCATGATGAGGTTTGTCTAAGATTGATGACGGTTCCTGGAGTTGGCCCCATTGCAGCACTGACCTTTAAAGCGGCTGTCGATGATCCTACACGATTCAAAAAGTCCCGAACAGTTGGCGCGCATTTTGGACTAACTCCCCGACGTTTCCAATCAGGGGAGCACGACAATCCTGGTCGTATATCAAAGGCTGGGGACCGTGATGTCCGCGCTGCACTTTACGCAGCGGGCAATGCTCTGCTCATGCGAAGTATGGCACAATCGCAAATCAAATCTTGGGGCATGCGTTTGATGCGTACCAAAGGCCGACGCAGAGCGGTTGTTGCCGTAGCGCGAAAGTTAGCCGTTCTGCTCCATCGCATGTGGATTGATGGCACGGAATTCCGTCAGGAACAGTTGGGGAGCACGGTATGACATAAATCGCCAAGTACCCAACCCTGACAGGGTCGTCCTCACCGGACGAGGTCTGTGGATGAAGCCGAAAAATGTCGCTGCGTAGATTGAAGCGCGCCAGATAGTAGGACTCTCCACAGCCGATCCAACACATGCATGCAGCGGTGCCATCAGAGCATCAACCAGACTGCGAAGAGAAGTGTGACCCGGATGAGTGACAATGACCCAGAAAACAAGGAAAACGAGCTTGACCCAAACACCCAATTAGAGAAGCGACGTTTGCAAAGTCGGGCCGCAGCTCGCTCTGATACGACATGACCGGCCCAAGGCTGCCATTCGCGCTAAACTCGTCTTTGACTTTTCAACTCTAGCCTGGTTGGGATATGAGGCGATGGGATGCCGTTTTGCCGCCGAGTTAATCCGCTCGTGCACTAGTGTTTAAGTAGGCTTGGAAACTCCCAAACTTACATAAAGGATCTCCAAGTTCGAGCCTTCATCATGGTCAAATTTAATATGGAATGTTGTTTGAAGATGGCTTCAATGCAGTTTTGGAAATATTAATCCGAAAAAAATTCGACTGCGGAAAACTGGACGTCGGCGCTATCCTTTTGGTTAGTTAAATCCTCTAAAGAACCTGAATTTCGCCCTTTGCGCGAGTAGATCCACGTGTTGTTTTGTATCAATTTATACGGGTACATTAATAGGTGGTATTTATGTTTTATAAAGACGAACGACTTGCACTTCTCATCGACGGAACAAGTCTCTTCTCCGCTGGAAAAGCACTTGGATTTGACATTGATTACAAGCTGCTACGCCAAGAGTTCATGCGACGTGGCCAGATGTTACGCGCGCTCTACTATACTGTGTTGGTTGAGGGCGATGAGTACTCGCCAGTTCGCCCGCTCGTTGATTGGTTGAACTACAATGGTTTTTCGTCGGTAACTAAACCAGCCAAGGAGTACACCGACATCACGGGGCGCCGCAAAACTAAAGGCAACATGGATATCGAAATGACCGTGGACGCCTTGGATTTGGCTCCTCGCGTTGACCATGTTGTCCTGTTCTCCGGAAATGGAGATTTTAAACCGCTAGTGGCCAGTCTGCAGCGCCAAGGAGTTCGTGTGTCAGTGGTATCCACAATTCGTAGCCAACCGCCAATGATATCAGACGAATTGCGTCGTCAAGCTGACAACTTCATCGAACTTGAACACCTCAGAGACGTAATCGGTCACCCGTCACGTGAAGTGGCGGCTGGACAGCCGGAAATGGCACTTGCAGGTGAGTGATAGTGTCGTCTTTGATTACAGATTTCAACCTGACTTGTTCAATTGGCGAATTATGTCGGGTAAAGTGTCATCTCCAGATTGGGAACCGAAGAAAATGAATGCTCGAGAAATGCGGATGTTTAGCACTGTTTGCAAAGATCTAGAGGAAAAATACCTCCGTCTGGCAGAAAAAAATGTTAATCAACTGCCGTTTGATCCAATTGAGGTCGCCGCAGCATTGTCCGTGATCGCAGGTGATTTCCTGCCGGGTCCGGTGCCTTTGCGAACCACCTAACAAGACGACAAGTTTGTTGCTATGTCGCAAATTAAGGTGACGACAACTACTACCAGACATGTACTGCGTCACAGCAACCTCGACAGTGATTGGTGATTGAAGAGAGAGATCGCGGGCCGCTTGGGTGTTCGACAGCCCGGCGTTGCAAATGGCGCAATTTTCGGACTGCTGCCATTATAGTTGACAGCAGCGAACGACCAGATTCCGCCCCTCCCACTTCAGACGCCCCCATGCTGCACTGGGCACCAATGTCGTGGTTGGGCTGAAAGTGTGAATTCCCTGCGCCGAGATCCAACGGCAGGAATGAGCAGTATGCAACCTTTGCAAAGTGAGTATCAACGTGAGTTCAGATGCAACGTTAACGGCATTCTCTGTGGCCACCATGAATGACTGAGGTTTGATCAAAAGCGTCTAGAAAACAAATTCCGCTTAGATGAGATTAGACCAGGGGAATAGATAGATGCATGACACGATAATCTAACGTGTATTCTGAGCATCAGCAAATCTCTCTACATTATTTCGGGATGACCCAATAACAAAAAGGGCTCCTCGAAGAGAAGCCCTTTCAGCACCCATTATGGGTAATTACGACTTTTTCTTACGACGCAGAGCTCCAAGACCACCAAGGCCAGCGATCAGGAGAAAGCCAGTCGCCGGTAGCGGGACTGCCGAAATGGCGTCGCCGGTAATTTTAACGTAATCGAGCGCGAAGCCTTCGTTGGAAGAGCTAACCTTGGTCCAAAACATGATGTTGAACATAGAGTTGTCGGCAGCTGCCAACGAACGGGTCCGGATATGCCAATTGGTACCTCCGTCGTTTCCTCTGTAAAGCTGTGTCCAAGCATTCTGATTCGTCATGAGAGGAGCCGGATCAGAAGCCCATGATAGAGTAAGCTTATCAGCATATTCGTTTTTATTGTACGATTTCCATTTGAAACTAATCGTGAGATTTTCGAAACCTGTGGCATCGATCACCGCGCTGGCAGCCGCAGCGTCAGGTGTGCCGCTCAGTATATTTCCCAATAAAAGTACATCGTTACTGAAAGTGCGGACGCTGGAAGAATAACGTTCTAGCTCGCTCCAGCCATTCCCAACCATATTACTGCTGCGGCTAAAATTGTCTTGGAAGACAGTTGCCGCAGACACTGATCCAGCAGCCAGTACAAATGCAGCAGCAGCTGCAGCTCGAATAACTCTTTTCATTTCTCCCCCCAAAACGAATCAAAAACAACTAGCGGTAATTTTAACCTGTTAACATAAACCCCGCCACATTGTACTAAATAAATCCCATTTTACACAATCCGGAAATAATGACCTCTTAGAGTTAGCATTGTTGACAAAATTGACTTGCAATCCACATAATCCTACTCGGCCTCGTGCACTGAGGCTCCCTTTCAACCCCTCATCAGCCACCATCTGCTACCACAGGATAGTGGAAAAAATCGCCGTCTGAACTTCGCGACAGCATTGTCTATTTGGCGCGATGCGCATCCGCTTCTAACGCCACATCATCACACCGGTAGCTGGGTGCACCAAGAGGCGGTCAACCTGTCGTTGGCTAAGCGCTCTTCAAAGAGGCCGCCGAAAATTGCTAGCTTCTGCAACCAATCTGCGATGCAAAACATCAGCCATAGTGTGCTCCTTTGCGCAACTTCTTACAGGGGCTAACCATGTCACTTAGTAACTTGGCAATAGCTTATTTTCGCCGAGACGTTTGCAAGAACAACAGCGCTCGCATACAACCCCATATTGTGGGAAATAGTTTTGCTGTTCCGCAACTTAAGGTTGGTATTCCCCCAGTACAGACCTTGGTGCAGGCCACAGCGAAGGATCGGTTTCCGCCTTTCGTGCCTCAAGTGCCGAGCACGCTGCACCCGGCACGAATGTCTAGAAAGAGCTTATTCTGCTGAAAAACTCCCCAGCCGGAATAACGCGGCCACTAATAGGAACAAGCGTTTCGCGAGCGCGCCTATGGAGAGCAACATCCTCAGAATAGTGCCCCAACGGGACAGTGTTCCGATGAAATGCACTCAATTGTCCAAGAACCGAGTTTTTAACAGAATTGGCTGGAAGCGGTCATCTGAGCCGAAACAAGTAACGGCAGCTTCGTCCGCACCTTTGCCGTTGGTGCGCAGTTCAACGAATGACGGTTGTCCGCCCTTCCTGCTTCAGACGTCCCCAATGCTGCACCGCGCACTAAGGTCTTATAAGGGCTAATGTTGTTGAAAAACTCTTGTTGATTTGAGGGTATATGACTGATTCAATTTCCTTATTGGCGTGGGGGGATTGGTGGCGATGTTAGGACCAAGGCA
>NZ_QHLQ01000048.1 GCF_011813015.1 Parasedimentitalea denitrificans
TGTTGGATTATCGAGTTTGTCGTTGTAGGACATTGTTGTTGAACAAACTCGGGGACATGATTTTGAAGAAGCTGGATGAGAGCCTTTTGGGTGGAGTTCCTCCGTTTCGCAAATTGCAGCGTCCCCAGGTTCGCGAGATTTTGGATTTGGCGGAGCCGAAGCGGTTTGACGCTGGGACTGCGATATTTGACGAAGGGATGGCTGCGGATCGGTTTTATCTGCTTCTGGATGGTCATATTCGCGTGCTGCGCACCACGGAAGGCGGCGATCAGGTGATTGCTCTGCATATTGTTGCGGGGCAATTGTTTGGCATCGCGGCGGCGATTGGGCGCGAGACCTATCCAGCAACTGCGATGCCGGTTGATGACTGTCTTGTTCTGTCCTGGCCGACCAGCCATTGGTCTAAGTTCACCGCCAAATATGATGGGTTTGCGACGGAAAGCTACAAGGTCGTCGGCGAGCGGATGGGCGAGATGAACAACCGTCTGGTGGAAATGGCGACGCAGCAGGTTGAACAACGAGTGGCGCGGGCGGTGCTGCGTCTGATCCGCCAATCGGGCAAAGCCGTTGAGGGTGGTATCGAAATCGACTTTCCGATCACCCGGCAGAACCTGTCGGACATGACCGGCACTACCCTGCATACGGTCAGCCGCCTGATGAGCGCCTGGGAGAAGGGTGGTCTGGTGAAGAGTTCGCGGCGTCATATTGTGGTGACGGATCCGCATCGTCTTGTGGTGCTGAGCGAGAAATCAGACTGAGCTTTTGGTTTGGTTGGTTGTGGCGATTGCCCGGGTCAGATCTGCCAGAAACGCGTCCTCATCCAGCCCGTGTTCCAGACAGGCATCTGCGATCGTGTGAAACGGCGCCACCAGACATCCCACACAGAGCATCTGGTGGTTGAGAAAGACCTGCGCCGTCTGCGGGTATTTTGCCAGGATATCTGAGACGAGAAGGCTGTTGTCTATCAACGACATGGGAATACGGCCTCGGGTTTAACTGGCGCCTTGTTTTATAGCTCAGAATAGGCTGGAAAAATCCGGGTTCTTTGTTCTGCAACAAACTCAGGCTGGTCAATGGCTTCTAGATTTGTGGCACCCGCAACCACGACTGGATTCCCCAAATGTCAGAGATCCTAACGAAGTCACGGGCCCGCAATATCTTCTACGGAGGATCGCTCTTTTTTATAGCGATTTTTGGGGTCCTTTCCGTTCAAAGCCACCGCTATGTGGTCAATACATCAACCGCTGGAATGCCGCTGAGTGAAGAGGTGATCCTGGGCAAACATGTCTGGGAGAGAAACAGCTGCATCAACTGTCATACGCTGCACGGCGAAGGCGCCTATTTTGCCCCCGAGGTCGGCAATGTGATGACCCGCTGGGGCGTTCAGGACGAGCCCGAAGAGGCCTACGAAATGCTCGATGGCTGGATGGCAGCCCAGCCCACTGGCATCGAAGGTCGTCGCCAGATGCCGTTCTTTGACCTGACCGAAGAAGAAACCCGCGGTCTTGCCGAATTCCTGCGTTGGGCAGACCAGACCGACCTTCAGGGCTGGCCGCCCAATGACGCGGGTTAAGGAGACACGCTATGAAATATCAAACACAAAAAGTGGCCTATGCCTACTTCCTGGTGGCGATGGGACTGTTCGCCATTCAGGTTCTGGGTGGGCTGATCGCCGGCTGGATTTACGTCTCGCCAAACTTCCTGTCTGAACTGCTGCCGTTCAACGTGGTGCGCATGTTGCACACCAACGCGCTGGTGGTCTGGCTGCTGCTGGGCTTCTTTGGCGCGGCTTATTACCTGATCCCCGAGGAAAGCGAACGCGAGATCTACTCGGAGAAGCTGGCCTATTTGCAGCTGATCATTCTGGTCATCGGCACCCTGGGCGCGGTTCTGACCTATGTGTTCAACCCGTTCCCGGGCAACTATCTGCTGGGGATGCAGGGACGTGAGTTCATCGAGCAACCGACCTGGGTCAAACTGGGCATTCTGGTCGCGGCGCTGATCTTCCTGTTCAACATCACCATGACAGTGCTGGCCGGTCGTAAAACCGCGATTTCCAACGTGCTGCTGGTGGGTCTGTGGCTCTTGTCGCTGCTGTGGCTGTTTGCCTTTATCAACCCTGACAACCTGAGCCTGGACAAAATGTACTGGTGGTTCATCGTTCACCTCTGGGTCGAAGCAACCTGGGAACTGGTGATGGCCTCCATTCTGGCCTTCCTGCTGCTGAAACTAACAGGTGTGGATCGCGAGATCGTTGAGAAATGGCTCTATGTCATTGTATCGACTGCACTGTTCTCAGGCATTCTGGGCACAGGTCACCACTTCTACTGGATCGGTCTGCCCGGTTACTGGCAGTGGATCGGCTCGATCTTCTCGACTTTGGAAGTCATTCCATTCTTCCTGATGATGAGCTTTGCCTTTGTCATGGTCTGGAAAGGCCGTCGCAACCACCCGAACAAAGCAGCTCTGCTGTGGTCCCTTGGTGCGTCGACTGTTGCCTTCTTTGGCGCTGGCGTCTGGGGCTTCCTGCATACCCTGCACGGCGTGAACTTCTACAGCCACGGCACTCAGATCACTGCGGCCCACGGCCACCTGGCGTTCTACGGTGCCTATGTTGCAACCAACCTGGCCATCATGAGCTATGCGATCCCACATCTGCGTGGACGTGATCCGTATAACCAGGTGCTGAACATGGCTGCGTTCTGGCTGATGACCGGTGGTATGGCCTTCATGACCTTTGTGCTGACCTTTGCTGGCACCATTCAAACCCACATGCAGCGGGTTCTGGGTGAGAACTTCATGGAAGTGCAAGAAGGTCTGAGCCTGTTCTACATGATGCGCTTTGGCTCTGGTCTGGCTGTGGTCATCGGTGCGCTGCTGTTCATCTACTCGATGATGGTACCGCGTCGTGAACTGCTGACCAAAGGCACTGATGTCCCTGTGGCTGGAGAATAACCATGAACGCCCAAACTACTGACTTTGACGTGCCATTCTATCAGCCGGTTGGCAATGAATGCGCCCTGTTTGAGACAGCCCACACCAACGGTTTGCCCCTTCTTTTGAAGGGGCCGACCGGCTGCGGCAAAACCCGTTTTGTCGAACACATGGCAGCCCGTACCGGGCGCAAGCTCTATACTGTGGCCTGTCATGATGACCTGTCAGCGGCTGACCTGATTGGCCGCTACCTGCTGCGCGGTGGCGAAACCGAATGGGTTGATGGCCCATTGACCCGCGCGGTGCGCGAAGGTGCGATCTGTTATCTGGATGAGGTGGTTGAGGCCCGTAAGGATGTAACCGTTGTGTTGCACCCGCTGACCGACAACCGTCGCACCCTGATGGTGGACCGCACTGGCGAAGAGCTGGTAGCGCCTGAAGGCTTTATGCTGGTTGCCAGCTATAACCCTGGCTACCAAAATGTGCTAAAGCGGATGAAACCATCGACCCGTCAGCGGTTCCTGTCTGCGTCTTTTGACTTTCCGGATGCCGCGACTGAGGTCGTGGTTGTAGCCCGCGAAAGCGGTCTGGACGAGGCCCGTGTCACGCCTCTGATCCGGCTGGCCGGTCACATTCGTGCCCTGTCTGGTATGGATCTGGAAGAGGGCGTCTCGACCCGGCTGCTGATTTACGCCGCGCAGTTGATCGCCGGTGGCATGCCTATCGATCAGGCCCTGCAGGCCGCAATTGTCGAACCTCTGACCGACGAGTCGGATGTTCAAACCGCGCTGCGCGATCTGATCGCTGTCGTATACGGGTAAGGAAATATGGCCATTCACCCCCTTGATCTGATGGACCCAGAGGAAGCCGTTGGCAACATCTGGCACGACTACGTCACCAAAGTGGGGGCTCAGCCGAGCTTCCCCGAGGCGGCGGTGCAGTTGTCTGAAATCCGACCTAGCCTGGTCTTGCTGTTCCGCGCGCTTGGCGGCGATGGGTCTGTCGAGATTGGTGAGACACCAGCGGTGCGTTCAAACCACCGTCAATCGGTGACCCGCAAGTTGGGCAACCGGGGTGAATTGCTGTTCCTGCCACGTTTTGACGGTGAACGTCTGGGATTGCCTCCGGTGATGGAGGCCTTTCCCGAGGCTGCAATGAATCGGGCGGCCTATTTTTGGCTGGTTGCCTTGGCGGCGACCCGGCCGGTTCTGCCGCCGGTCGAGGGCTGCGACTGCCTGAAAGACCACGCCCAGATCGAGGCAATGGCGACAGCATCGGATCTGGTCTATCAACACTGCCCTGGGCTGCGCGGCGCTTATCAGCGGATGTGCAGCTTTATTCTGGCGACCCGGCCCAAGCTGCGGTTGCCGCGCGAAGAGGCCCGACTGGAGCACGCCATTCGCGACCAGCTCAACAGCCCCGAGGCGCAACCCATAGATATTCCTGCACCACAGCAGAGCCCCAAAAGCTATCTGCCCTTTACCCCCGTTCCGATCTGGCTGACGCTCTCTGCGCCCGGATCCGGTGCCAATGCGGGTGAGGAAGAAGAGGCCGACAACGCAGGCCCGCCACCGGGTGCGGCCACAACCGATCGTAAAATGGCTGCCCGCGAAGACCGCGAAGAGGCCAACCGCAAGGACAGTTTTATCTTCCACCGGTTTGAATCGATCCTGTCCTGGGTCGAAAGCATGAACCTGAACCGGATGGTGGACGACGACGAAAACGAGGACGCGCAAAAGGCGGCCGATGACCAGGATAAGATCATCCTGTCCAAGCATAACGACAAAAAGGCCGCCACCCGGTTGCGCATGCACCTGGATCTGGCCCCGGCGGACGCCGACCACGAGCGTCTGGCCGGTGTGCACACATACCCTGAATGGGACCACCGCCAGAACGCTTACATGCCCGATCACACCCGGGTGCTGGAGGCAGACGCTGACGCCGATGCGCCGCAGGGATTGGCCCCGGATCCACGCATTCTACGGGCGGTGCGCCGCCAGTTTGAGGCACTGCACCCCCGCCGGATCCTGCGACCGCGCCAGATCGAGGGCAGCGAGCTGGATCTCGATGCGCTGATCTCGGCCCGGGTCGACCTAAAGGCTGATGGCACCTCAAGCGACCGGATCTATCAAAGCATGCGCCAGATTGACCGCGATCTCTCTGTGGGCTTTTTGCTGGATACGTCGCGCTCGACCGAGGCCTCGGTGGGGGATGCCACCGTGTTGGATATCGCCCGCGAGAGCCTAGTGGCGCTGGCTGGTGGCATCGACGCCAGCGGTGACCGGCTGGGCATCTGGGGCTTTTCCTCGCTGCGCCGCGACCGGGTGTTCCTGAAGAAATGCAAGGGGTTCGACGATCATATGTCCCCGGATGTCACCCAGAAAATCTGCGGGCTGACTCCGTGCCACTATACCCGGCTGGGCGCCGCTATCCGGCACACGACTGCGATGCTCGATCAGGAAAGCTCAACCCGCAAGCTGCTCTTGGTGCTGACCGACGGCAAGCCCAACGATCTGGACCACTACGAGGGCATCCACGGCATCGAGGACAGCCACATGGCGGTGCGCGAGGCCCGGCGTCTGGGCCATGTGGTGCATGGGATTGTCATAGATCAAGACGGCCAGGACTGGTTTGCGCGTATCTTTGGGCGGGCAGGGTTCACCCTGCTGCCGGACCCAACGCGGCTGACCCGCGCGCTGCCACAAATCTATCGTTCCCTCACTCAGGAGACCTGAAATGACCCGCCTTTTTGCCTTTGTCACAGCCTTCCTTTTGCCTGCGCAGGTCTGGGCCGAAGCCTATAGCCGCCCGATCCCCCAGGCCCAAAGCGCCACGGCTGAGTTCTGGTTCTTCATGGGCTCGCTGATGATGGTTGGCGCCCTGGTCCTGGTGGCCTGGCTGGTCCACAAACGATGACTACTGACCCGAAGGGGGGGCAGGACAACCCCGAGGTCTGGAGCAAAACCAAACTGACACTGGTGCTCTACCCCTTCGGCGCCGGTGCCGCCGCCGTCAACATCTTCTTCGCTTCCCTCATCACATCATGGATCGGTTGGCCAGTCCTCTCGCCCGTAAACTCAATATATGTCGGCTTGGTTCTCGGAGCACCACTCACATACTGGTTC
>NZ_QHLQ01000049.1 GCF_011813015.1 Parasedimentitalea denitrificans
ACTCCACCCAAAAGGCTCTCATCCAGCTTCTTCAAAATCATGTCCCCGAGTTTGTTCAACAACAATGTCCTACAACGACAAACTCGATAATCCAACACTGGTACTGTTATTCCAAACGCAGGTCATGGTTTTGGAAGGGGTATCACAAACTCAACAGATGGTGTCGTGGTTCACGAACTTGAGCGGCTCAGCGGCTACTTCACCCCCCAAATACGCCGAAGGGCCCTTTGAAAATGACGCCTCGAAAAGAATACACTGGCCCCACCCTACTTAGTTACGGGTTTCGTCCTTTCTTTCTGCTCGCACTTGGATTCTCTTGCGTATCGATACTGCTATGGATGCTGATGTATCAGGGTGATCTCAGCATTTCAGGTCCATTTCAACCTGTCGACTGGCACATTCATGAGATGCTGTTTGGGTATACCTCTGCAGTCATTACAGGGTTTCTGTTCACCGCCATCCCCAACTGGACCGGCCGCATGCCTGTTCGAGGTTGGCCACTTGGAGCCCTAGCGCTGTTGTGGGTGGCTGGCCGATTGTCGGTAGCAGGCGCCCTACCCCTGTCGTTCGGTTTTACCATGGTTGTTGACTGTGGGTATCTGGCGGCAATTCTGGCAATTGTTTTGCGCGAAATCATTGTCGGCAAAAACTGGCGAAACCTAATGGTCGTCTGTCCCATTGGCTTGTTTTTCATCTCAAATGTGATGTTCTACATTGAAGTGATGCAAAACGGAGAGTCAGATCACGCACGCCGGTTGGGTTTTGCCGTGGTGATTTTTCTGATCGTACTAATCGGCGGCCGGATCATTCCCAGCTTTACCCGCAACTGGCTGGTCAAGAACAATCCCGGCCCTCTTCCTACTCCGATGAACAGCTTCGACAAGCTCTGCCTCGTCTCCGCCGCAGTTGCCTTGTTGCTATGGGTTGGGGCACCTGAGTGGCTGGGATCACGCGGCACATTGGTTGTGGCGGCAAGTCTACATTTTGCCCGCTTGTTGCGCTGGCAAGGTCTACGGGCTCGAACCAACATGCTCCTGCTGATGCTGCATATCGCTTACGCATTCACCCCTCTGGGATTGCTGTTATTGGCAGTGGACCAAACAGTCAGCGGCTTGCATATCCTTGGCATCGGCGCCATTGGCGGCATGACACTGGCTGTGATGATACGCGCCACAATGGGCCACACCGGACGTGAACTGGCGTCGACCTGGGACCTATCGCTCGCCTTCATAATATTAATTCTGGCTGCAGTGGTTCGAAGTGCACTGGTCAATATAGCGCCAGACCCAATGACGGTACTATGGACCGGAGCAATCCTGTGGACTGTTGCCTATGGTTTGGTTCTTGTCAGGATCGGCCCCTGGTATCTTGGTCAGAACCCAGCGCGGCGCAAACCGAGCTAACGTCAGTGGGTTACCCTAACGCAACGACCAGCCAATTGCAGGGCCCTTCTAATGTGAACTGCCCAATTCAGACATGAGCTGAATTGGGCAGCCACACGGTTAACCGAGAACTTCGGAAACCGCCTCTTTGCAAACCGAAACCACTTGGTCCACTTCTGCAGGAGTAATGCAGAGCGGTGGCGCGAAACCGATGATGTCGCCCTGCGGCATCGCTCGGGCAATTACATCCCGCTTTGCCATCGCTGCTGAAATCCCATAACCGACTTTTTGGGACGGATCGAAGAAGCCCAGAGGCGACTTGGTCTCAGCAAATTCGATCGCGCACATCAGGCCTTCACCGCGGACTTGCGCAACGTTGGGATGATCCGCAAAGGCCGCCGTCAATTGCTCCAGCAGATACGATCCTGTCGTAGCGGAGTTTTCCACCAAACCCATTTCATCAATGAGCTTCAGGTTGGCAACTCCAGCCGCCGCGCCGATTGGGTGGGCGGAATAGGTCCAGCCATGACCAATTGGGCCGTTTTCATCTGTCCCCTGCTCTAGCACCTTCCACATTTTGTCGGACACGATTGAACCGGAAAGCGGCGCATAGGCCGAGGTGAGGCCTTTGGCGATGGTGATGATATCGGGCTTGATGCCGTAGTGAGCAGATCCAAACATGGTGCCGAGACGGCCAAAACCGGTAACGACCTCGTCCGCAATCAGCAGGATGTCGTATTTCTCCAGCACTGGCTGAATGGCTTCCCAGTATCCGGCGGGTGGAGGCACGATGCCACCTGTGCCCAGGATCGGTTCACCAATGAATGCAGCGATGGTGTCCGGGCCTTCGGCCAGGATCATATCTTCCAGTTTCGCAGCGCAATCAGCCGAGAATTCCTCTTCAGACATGCCCTCGGTAGCGCCACGCAGATAGTACGGCGCCTCGGTGTGGATGACCTGAGACAGAGGCAAATCAAACTTGTTGTGGAACAGCTCTAGCCCGGTCAGAGATCCAGTCATCAGGCCGGATCCGTGGTAGCCACGCCAGCGCGAGATGATTTTCTTCTTCTCAGGGCGGCCTAGGATATTGTTGTAATACCAGACCAATTTGATGTTGGTCTCATTCGCATCGGATCCGCTCTGGCCGAAGTACACCTTGGACATGTTGTCCGGTGCGCGATCCAAGATCATCTTTGACAGGGTAATCGAGGCTTCAGTGCCGTGACCCACATAGGAATGATAATAGGCCAGTTCATGCGCCTGTTTGGAGATCGCCTCGGCAATTTCCGTGCGGCCATAGCCTACATTCACGCAGTACAGCCCGGCAAATGCATCCAGCATTTTACGGCCGTCACGGTCGGTGATATGGACCCCCTCACCCGTTGAGATAACCCGCGTTGGTGTATCGCCGCGCGCGTGCTGGGCCAGGTGGGTGGAGGGATGGAAAAAGGTCTCGCGGTCCCATTGCGCGAGGGTGTCATTGGTCAACATGTCAGGTCTTTCTATTTGGAGTATTCTTGCGCCAGTACGGCAAGGCAGTCGCCCATTTGAATCAGTCCGGGTACGTGGCGCACTGCCAGCAACCCGTCCATCTGGGCGTGGATTTCGAGAGGGGGTATTCCAGTGCGTTGTGTAGGCCAGACGCGGGCCAAGAGCTGCCCCTTGGTGACCGGAGCGCCCAGAGACACAGTGAATTCCACCATCCCCTCGGTTTCAGCGAAGTGGAAACAAGCGTCATCGGTCTGAGTGAGGTGGCGTGTCTTAGACAGCTCAATCTCCCCTTTCAGAATGCCCGCATGGATCAGAAGATTGCGCACGCCCTTGCGGGCGATCTCGACGGTTTCGACGCTTGATGTGCCAGCGCCGCCCAGTTCGGTGGTGACAAAGGTCTTGCCCATCCCCTCGGCCGCGTCGTCGTACATACCCATCGAGTCGATCTCGAGCATTTGCATGGAAAACGGAGCGTTAAAGGCGTCGCGTGCGGCGCAGCAGCGGGCCTCTTGCTCTTTGTCGTCCAACACATGCGACGCCGCATAGGGCAGGAATTCAAGCGTTTTGCCACCTGAATGGAAGTCGAGCACGACATCGGCCATGGGCAGCAAAGTGCGCTGGAAATAGTCGGCGATCTTCGCGGTCACGGTGCCGTCGGGAAGTCCCGGAAAGGCACGGTTCATGTTGCCGCCATCAATGGGCGAGGTCCGTCGCCCAACCGCAAAAGCAGGTTCGTTCATGAAGGGAACAATGATGACGCGGCCCGAGATGTCCTCGGCCCTGAGGGTTGCGGCCAGATCAACCAGCGCCAGTGGCCCCTCGTATTCGTCGCCATGGTTAGCGCCGGTCAGCAAGGCCGTGGGGCCGTCGCCGTTTTTGGCAACAGTGATCGGGATCATCACCGAACCCCAAGCGCTGTCATCGCGGCTATAGGGTAGCCGCAGGTGGCCGTGATGGACGCCGTCAACCTCAAAGTCGACGGTGGGCGTGATTGGGTTGTTTCGCATGATCAGCCCTTTACCACCAGCCCACGCGGGGTATTACACAGGTTTTCTGCGCCATTTTCTGTGATCAGAACTGGCTCGGTAATTTCAATGCCACCGTCATCCAGCCACAGTGCGGGCATAAAGTGGAAGGTCATCCCCGGTTGCAGCACCGTCATGTCGTCACGGCGCAGCGAGAAGGTGTGTTCACCCCAATCTGGTGGATAAGACAAGCCGATTGGATAGCCACAGCGGCTGTCCTTTTCGAACCCGAGACGGTTCAGGGTAGCGTTGAATGCGTTGGCGATATCCTGGGCATGGTTGCCGGGCTTGGCTTGTTCCATGCCTGCCGCAACGGCTTCGAGCACGGCATCCTCGGCCTGACGGTACTTGGCTGGTGGTTCACCAAAGAAAAGGGTGCGCGACTGGGGAGCGTGATAGCGGCGATAAACGCCTGCGATTTCAAAGAATGTCGCCTCGCCTGCCTTTAACGCGCTGTCATCCCATGTCAGATGCGGCGCGGTGGCATCCTGACCTGATGGTGCCAGCGGTACGATCGACGGATAGTCACCCCAGTGGCCATCTGCCCCCGAAATACCGGCGTGATAGATATCGGCCACCAGCTCGTTCTTTTTCATGCCCGGCTCGGCACGCTCCAGAATAGTTGCATGCATGTGTTCCACAATACGTGCAGCGCGGCGCATATAGGTGATCTCGGCCTCGCTTTTGACGGCGCGCTGCCAATTAACCAGAACATTGGCATCCACCCATTTCGCCTGCGGCAAGGACTGCACCAAGGACATGTAAGCGGCTGCTGTGAAATAGTAATTGTCCATTTCCAGACCGATGCGTGCGCCTTGCCAGCCCTTGGCACTGATCAACTGCGCCAGATCCTGCATAGGGTGCTTGTCTGGATTTTGAACGTAGTCGTCCTGATACCCGTGGATATCATCGGCATCCATGAACACGGTGCGTTTGGCGCCAAGGGCATCCATCGCGCGGCCCCACCAGATAGGCGCGCCAGACGGGCCGATCAGAACCGCCTGATGCACATAAAAAGACCAACCTTCATAGCCTGTGAGCCAAGCCATATTGGCCGGATCCGTTACCACAAGCAGATCAATACCCTTCTGCTCCATCGCAGCCCGGACCCGGGCAATTCGGTCATCATATTCCTCGACCGAAAAAGGTAGGTCTGCTGCGTTCATATAGGTCGCTCCGTTGTTCCGTGAGTGGTGGCTTTCGCCGCCGCGAGTGCTGGTCTTTTCCCCAATGCCATAGTAGCCACCGACAGTGCAGTATTTACGCGTATTTGGCCCAGCCTCGCATTTTTTCTGCAGATTTACCGGAGAGGTGACGCTGATGACCAACCTAGATGAACTAGACAGAAAGATTCTGCATGAAGTGCAGCTGAACAATCAACTGACCTCGGCTCAGTTGTCGGAAAAGGTTGGGCTGTCTCCGACGTCAACGCAGCGCAGATTGAACCGGTTGCGCCGGGACAAAATCATTGAAGGTGATGTTTCGATTGTCTCCAACGAGGCCGTTGGGCGTCCGATGACCATGATGGTTGCAGTTCAGCTGGAACGGGAACGGTCTGACATCATAGACCATTTCAAGAAATCAGTTCGAAATGAGCCCACAGTCATGAGCGCATATTATGTAACCGGCGACACTGATTTTGTGTTGATTGTAGCGGTCCGGGATATGAAGGAATATGAGGAATTCACTCGGAATTTCCTGTACGATAATCCTGACATTAAAGGGTTCAAGACCACAGTTGTGATGGACCGTATCAAAGCCTCATTCTATGTCCCGCCGTGGGACGCTACATAAGCCCCAGAACTGCCCATAGTCGTACTGGCTTCGCTCCCTATCCCTTCATGAGTTTTTGTATGTGTTTAGGAACCAGTATGTGAGTGGTGCTCCGAGAACCAAGCCGACATATATTGAGTTTACGGGCGAGAGGACTGGCCAACCGATCCATGATGTGATGAGGGAA
>NZ_QHLQ01000050.1 GCF_011813015.1 Parasedimentitalea denitrificans
ATACCACAAACACAGATGCTTAACGCCACCTCCGGGTGGACGTTTGCGTTGGGGTTATCCCGACCGGTGCTACAGTGGTGCTACGCCGTGCAGCAAAGAACAGTAACGTGGAGACAGGTCGCGTTGAGCGATTCCTGGAACGAACGGCCCAATGCCGCCCTTTATCGATCCAAAAATGGCTGCGATGCAGCTTCCCCAAACCAGACATTAGAGCATCGGCTCGGCATTTTGGATCGTCCAAAATCTGCCTCTCAGGCAATGCTGCCTCTTTTCACAAGGTTAGACCATAGCAATGCCACGAACCAGACGAGCCAAAACGCTCTCTTAGTTTTGGCAATGCTTGGACCCGGAAAACCTGAAGATGTACGTTGTTAAGAGCCAATGCAGATAGTTTATTTCCCCCAGGGGCAGAGAGCTTCCACTTGTCGGCGACCAAGGTCATTCAGTGATTTTATGTTGTCCAAATAAATTTTCTCGGGGTCCGAAACGTGAGCGAGTACTTTGGTCATCTGCTCCTGACGCAGAAGATGTATGGTTGGATAGGGGGAGCGATTGGTAAAGTGGCTAAGATCGTCTACAGCCACACCCTCAAATTGATATTGAGGATGAAATGAGGCTAATTGAACGTGCTCTATCAGTTCTGCTTTCTCCAACAGCTGCTGAAACCATTCGAGCAAATCGAGGTAATCATCGAAGTCTTCCACTCCTTGGGTAAACATGAGCAAGCTCGTGGCAACGTCATTTTCGTTGGCCCCGAGCAAGTGCTGCAATTCATCCACAAAGAACTGCTTTAGGTCCGCATCGGTGGTGGCATCACAAATAGCGTAACGGACTTGGTCTCGGGTTATGACGCTCGAGGAAAATGGGCAAAGATTTAATCCTACGACCATTTGATCAAGCCATCGACGCGTGTTTTTGACCACGTCTTGATGCGCGATAGATGGCGTTTGTGGGGCGAGCTTATTGATGCGATGGATCCTTTCTGGCTTGACCCGCTTAAACCATGTTTAACCCATATTTCCAATTTGTTTGCTGAAGCCAAACCCAGCGGCTCGGTGCAGACATAACGTCTATAGTGTCAAACCAACCTTCGCGTATGGCGAACGGCCCAGAGCCATCGTTAGTAAGGGAAAAGTCTAATAGCAGGTCAAGCTCCAAGCGGACCGATCACTTAGACACGCTTGAACATAAGAGCGATCCGCCTAGTTGATAAGTGTGGCACTCCAAAGCGACGATAATGAGGTGTTCGCTTGCTACGTGATCTTAAGATACACTATAAATTTCCGTTAGTTATGATATGTTTTGCCTTGTTGTCTGCAATTGTGACAGGGGGGGTGGCGTATCGCCAGGCTACTTCGGCGATCGAAGGAGCGGTGAGTAACAAGCTAATATCCTTGCTGGAATCACGTGCCGCTTCTCTTCGGCGCCACTTTGGCGACATTGAAAATGACCTGTTGTTTCATGTGCAAAGTGATTTGGTGACCCGGGCTCTTAAGGAGTTTTCAGCCGCATGGGACACCCTTGGCGAAAATAAACAACATTATCTTAAAACCCATTATGTCGACCGTGACCCAATTACGATAGGGCAGGAATTCAGTCTGCTAGCTGCTGAAGATGGCTCGGTATACAGCGAGGTCCATCGACGTTTTCATTCATCATTTTTGAGCTTGATACACACAACAAATTACTACGACAGTTTTCTCATCTCGGCAAAAGGCGACATCGTGTATTCGGCTCTGAAAGAAAGCGATTTTGCAACTAACGTAACGACTAATCCAGATACTGCAGCGCTTGGAAATCTATTTGATCAACTGGTTCATTCAGGTGGCAGGCTTGGACAACGATGGATTAAAACAGGGTTCTCCGATTTTGTGTCCTATACGCCGAGTGACCGGAAAATCGCAGGTTTCGTCGCAGCTCCGGTCTTTGACGCAGAGGCCAAATTACTTGGTCTCTTAGCATTTCAGATCTCAATTGAGCCGATCAATGCGATTATGCAAGTCACAGCTGGCATGGGAGAAACCGGCGAGACCTATTTGGTCGGACCTGATACCATGATGCGAAGTGACTCACGGTTTCTTGGCAACAGTCTGCTTAGTAAGTCAGTCGACACAGTGTCCGTTGCCCAGGCTTTGACTGGTTTTGATGGCGTACAGTTAGTCGACGACTACCGAGGAGTACCAGTGCTATCCGCCTACGCACCCATCGACATTTTGGGAATAACTTGGGTGATCTTGGCGGAAATGGACGAACAGGAAGTACTTTCGCCAGTCAAGCAGATGAATGTCTATCTTTCCATTAGCGGAATCGCCATCGCCACCGCAATTGCGACAATTGGATTTTATCTCGCAACGGATTTATCCCAACCAATCGTTACGATGACCAATGTGATGAAACGCCTCGCTATGAACGATTTAGGAGTCAATGTGCCCGTCGTGACGCGCAAAGATGAAATTGGGCAGATGGCAAGCGCGTTGACGGAGTTCAAGGCCTTTGCCGTTGAACGTGACAGGCTTCAAAAGGAACTAAGCCACATGTCTCAGCATGATAGCTTGACGGGGCTTCCCAACCGCGGTTTTGCAATCAGTTTTCTCGCAGAAACGATCCGGGAATTCACCGAGAGAAAAACCCCGTTTGCGATAATGCTTGCAGATTTGGATGGCTTTAAAGCGGTCAACGACACACTGGGTCATGATGTCGGTGACCAGGTTTTGATGGAGCTCAGTAACCGCTTCCAGAACCTTTTGCAGGGACGTGATATCGTTGGTCGCTTGGGTGGTGATGAATTTTTGTTTGTTCTGCCAGAATGCGATACCACTGATGACTGCGAACGTTATGCCCAAAAAATACTTGAATCCTGTCAAAGTTCTTTTGCTGTACCCAACAACGAGTTTCGTATCAGCCTTAGCGTTGGCTTAGCGCGCTTTCCGAAGGATGGCACCGTCGCACGCAACTTAGTGCGGGCAGCTGACGAAGCGATGTACGAAGCCAAAAACAGTGGAAAGAACCAGTTTTTCTGGGCTGTTACTGAAGGCGTGACTTCAAACACCAAATCTGGTTAGCCGCACATCGATCGTATCCATAATCTGAGCACACAAGTGGTCGTCTCGGAGGCAATCGGTGATTGATTGTAATCGGATTTTTTAAAATGTACAAAATATGCGATCAGCGCATTGCTGACCTTGGTTCAAACAGCAGCGAAAGTCTTCTTTCCGCCCTCACTGACAAATTTCTGCGGCCGCAGCATTGACCCCAATGGGCTCGTTCCTACCATTAGCTGTGATCCAAACGAAGGTCAGCCATGGCCGGAACATAACGGTACCCCGAATTCTATCGTCAGCATCGTCAGCATCGTCAGCCGACTGAGATCCCGTGCTTGGCTGACGATGCTGACGATAAACTAAACGCTTGTGATCTGAATAAGCCGCTCTCCTGATTTTCCGCGACGTTCAAAGCTGAGGGCAATGCCCCGCCTGCGAAGGGGAGGTTGCACACGACGAAGCGCGGCGCTGAGTTTGTTTTCCTGCCGTGGAAAGCCGTATGGGTCATCCGTGAGTGCTGGAAAGCGGTGGCGTAGGGTTGGCTTGAGATCGGTCGCAGTGCCTTCCCAGTGCTTCTGAGCGTCCGTGAAGCGCAAGATTGCCAGGGCTACCGGGTTGTTTTCGATTGCAGATTGGTCGCTGGTCTCTCGATTTGCCGCGTAGGAGTCCATAGGCGCCCCCTCAGGCCATCCTAAAGCCGGTGCGGCCGCTACCACCCATTTTGCGAAGTCCGCCATTCAGGGGGCTTCTGAGAGGCTCACAGAGTCAATTCGGGCTAGGGCGCAGGAAACGGCATCCAGAAGTGCTCCAAGAATGAAGGGGGCCGCTTTGGCGAAATCGCGGTTGAAACTACCAAGTGTTCGCCGTTCACGTGATGATATTACCGGCAGGGTGATACCAATTGAGCGGTCGGCCAAGTCAGGGCGTGCAGCCAGATCGGGTATGCCGTTCAGCAGACAGGGTCGGGTCGCGTTGAACAAGACTTCGTCTGTGTCCGTATGCAGTTTCCTGGTGCCAAAGCCACCACCAGTGGCGATCCGGCAAAAAGCATCTGCCATCATCGGGCGGATGTTCGATAGATTGTCGAAAGACAAAACATGGTTGTGCTTTGCTGCGATCACCAAATCCTGTTCGGTCGAGGGCGTGCTGCGGGTGCTGGGGTTGGCTGGATCAATCAGGCTGCGCAAGATCTGTGCGGTCGTGCTTTTGGCGCTGCCCTGTTCACCCGATAGGATCAGGATGGGGTAGGGGCCTTTGGGATGGAAACAACCGACCACCCAAGCCACCAGCATCCGGAAATCATCGTCATCTTTGACATTGAGAAAGGGGCGCAGAAGGTCGATGCCGCCGCTGTGCCGTTCTGGCACTGGGAGCGCATCTATAGATGGTGACCGTCGAAACCGGGCCATAGGATGGGTGACCACCTGCCAGCCCTCTGCAGTAATTGCGACAGCTTGCCAATTCTCATCTCCTAGGTCGAGATAGATCGTTCGACCAATAGCGGCGATCCGCGCGAAGACGGGGTGTGTTTCACCCCCAAACAACGCTTCTCCCTCCAGCATTCGCCGCTGATCTTCTAGGGTCGTCGCCGATGGGGCCTTTCCCTCGGTCTGGAAATGCGCATGCGCTAAGTGTCTTCGAAAAGTCCTGGATTCCGTCGACCAATGTTCAAAATGGCCGTCCCTTCGCAGCGTCGCATAAGTCTCATCCTGCGGGGTTCTCCAAAGCTCCATTCCATCGAGGACGTTCGGAGGGGCAGCTACCTGTTTCTGCGATGGGGAGATATTTACCTGTCCACCGTCGAAGTCTTTGGGTGCCGCCAATTCCAGAAGGGCGTCTATTTCTGTCCGCCCAAAACCCAGCTCCAAGAAATCGACTACATCCCAACCTTTCACCAGGTCGATCTGTGTCCCGGTGATCTCGTGTAGGGTAGATGCGGAGATTGGGATTGGGCAGACCTCGGAATTCCCTACCCTACCCGGCGTAGGGGTAGGGTAGGGCGCTAGGGTATGGGCCAGATCAAGGATGTATTTCTGTCCTGCTTCGTCTTGGTCTCCCCACGCGTATACGCGGCGCCCGTGTAGGGGAGAGAGGTCAGCTTTCTTCCAGCCATTGCTGCCACCGAATGTGGTTGTTGCCAGGTATCCAAGCGAGGTCAGCGCGTCGGCGCATTTCTCGCCTTCAACCAAGATGATTGGGGTCGAAGGGGCAGCGCTCACGACTTTGTCCAGGTTGTAGATTGGGCGCAGGTCCAGCGCCTTCCATTTCCCCTGCGCCACATCGTAGGGGAGGAAGTATTTCCCCCCGTCGGGCAGATTGTATCTGTTCGCGATAAGTACCGAATTACCTGCCGCATCCCGGTAAATGAATTGTTGGGACGCAACGCCCTTGGTCGGATGCGCCAAGGAGAAAAATTCGTGTTTCATGCGCTCACCCCCAATTGCCGTTTCAGTTCCAACGCGGCCTGTTTCTGGGAGAGGCCATTGAGATAGGCGAACAAGCTGATCGGGTCGCCGCCTCTGTCCGGTGTCGCGAAGTCCGCCCAAAGGCCGTTATCAACATTGATCCGGAAAGAGCCTGGACTGTCTGACGTCAGCGCTTATGGGTCCAAATAGCGGTATTTGCTAAGAGAGGGTTTGTTGCTCATCAGTAACCACTGAGGAGTGGACGATGAGAAAG
>NZ_QHLQ01000051.1 GCF_011813015.1 Parasedimentitalea denitrificans
CGTGGAAGAACTGACCAAGATTGCCCTTTGCCATCAGATCCTCACGGAGCAAGCCCGCAGCTTCACCAGCTCGCATACCAGACAGCACGCAGAGCAGAACCGGTAAAAAAACTAGAGCCACTTCAAGGTGAGTGCGAATATCTCTATGGAGTTATAATCCGTTCAATTTCATCAAATGCTGACACGAGCCGCTTTCGTATCTTGTAAAAATCGCGGTGTTTGAGGCGTCTGGTGGGCTGGCCGGTCGCCAAATTTCGGGGGTGCGCCACGCTAGATTCAAGCCGTAACGCATGAAGGGCCTTTAAGGCTGGTACGGCTGTGGGCAGAGCTGCGACAATACTGGGGTCGTTCAATGCTTTACCATAGCCATACTTCTTGGTGGGTTTCAGGCGCCCATACAGTTTCGAGAGCAGAAGGTCGCACCAACTATCAAGGTGCACGAGGAACATCTCAATGTTGGCCTCTTTATCCCGTTTTAGCAGGATCATCATGCGCTCTGCCTGCTTATGCTCAGAGCCAAAC
Organism: Parasedimentitalea denitrificans; assembly: GCF_011813015.1. Lineage (GTDB taxonomy): Bacteria > Pseudomonadota > Alphaproteobacteria > Rhodobacterales > Rhodobacteraceae > Parasedimentitalea > Parasedimentitalea denitrificans. The sequence continues at coordinate 523 of NZ_QHLQ01000051.1, forward strand.
AGAATTTTCCAGTCAAAGGCGGTACTCTTTCGATTTAGTATATCAGCAATGATCTCGGGGATACGGCAGTCCGGTGCCCCCACAACACGAATGAGTTTTGCTGCCTTGAGTACTTGCTTAGCAGTTGTCTCGATGTTCCCGATGGGTTTCGCCAGTTTGTGGGACCCTTCGATCAGTCTGGAGGCGCAAATTCTAGCTACTTCGGATCCATCTTCGCGCATGCGCGCATTGAGAAATGATTCGTAACTCGGCACGCCGTAAATATCAGAAGTCAGAGCCATGACTGAGCGCTTCTTGATCCACCAGTTAGCCTCTACCATGACTAGCCCTTCATACTCTGCAAAAGTGAGCTTGCGTGCAGAGAGTGCCCAAGAAATCAGGGACGCCTTGTATGTCGGCTGAAGTGGCATTGCTCCCGCCTTGGGACGCAAGAGGCGATCAGAAGCAGCCTGCCCAATGTCATGGTCAAAAGGCGGCGGTAGCCGTCCCAGACAGGCATCAAGAATGACCGCAAGGACGGAATGGTAGAGTTCTTGGCCGTCGAGATATGCCTTGATGTCTGAGGCCATGCCCGGAGGAATTTTCACGTATCTGTAAATGTAAGATGCGATCTGGGGCGCATATTCGGGATGAGAATGTAGAACCTTGATGAGCCGTGTGTTTAGCCGGTGGTTCGGGTTCACCTTGGCCAGCAGATATTTGAACCGCGTGGTGTCTGTTGAGGCGACACGTCCGCGGCGACAAAGTTCGAGAATACGCGCTGTGAGCTTTTTTTGATCTATGGCAGGTATGACCGAAGGCTCAGGAGGGCGACTGACTGATTTGATCTCTTCTTCAGGATCGCTAACCTTGCGTATATTGATCTTGGCAGTCTGCGGAAAAAGCCCTATCTCCTTAGAAGCTATGTCCAGTTCTATTAGCTTGGCTCGAAGATCTTTTTCTGTCTTTGCGAGAATCTTGATATCATCGACGTATCGCAAATAAATGGTGCGCCGCCCGCCCTGCTCTCCAGCCTGATCCAGATGTTGCAGAACGGCCTCGGAGAGCATGCCTGAGGGTAACGGACCCTGCGGTATTCCATGTTCATGGTATATGTTCGCAGGGCCGTTGCTCCATGTAGCAGAAGTCCATTTTTTAAGGAGCTGCCTAAGATACTCAATGGTGTCTTCCTCAATCTTGAGCTCTCTCAGAAAGTGGACCAAAACATGATGATCAATTGAATCATAAAAAGACGCCAGGTCGAAGTTTGCGACATGCTCATAGCCGCGTGAATGGCTGTGCCTCAGACGGTCAGCAAATTTTAGATAGCTTCTCTGCCACTTGATATTGAAAAATTTCGAGGACTTCCCTGCATAGAGATGCGCAAAAACGCGCGTTTCATAACGTCGTTTCGTGCGCTTCTTCAACTCTTCCGCGATTAGATTGACAATTGCCTGATAGACGATCTGGTCCTCGACCTTCAGCAAAGTTATCGGCCTGAGGACACCGGAAGGCTTGGGTACCAACACTTTCGAGGCGTGAAACCCTTCGTAGCGATCCTTCAGGCCCTCTTTTCTGATCCATTTGAGATGAGTGTCAGAAGCAATAGCGAAAGCATCATAGGAGTCACGGAAGTGGGTTTTATATGCAGCGTCTGGGTTGGACATTGTCCAACGATAGGCGCGCCGCAGGTTTTCCAAATCGAAGACCCTATCAAGACTAGTCAACTCTAATGCCTTTTTTAAATCGCTCTCTAGTCATTGGCGCATGGTACACAAGCCAAGTCAATTGCACGGCAACTCTGGTTAGCAACCTAATGTTGCGTTTGGTTTGGCTAAGTCGTTTAGGTTAGGTTCGTACAGTACAGTGATATTTTTCTTAAACTGGTGCAGGGTCTTGTACCGTAAGCAGACATTCAGCAAACCACTGCCATAAGGCTTAGTCGGACTGAACTGGATTATCTTCATCGGCCCAATATTTGGTTGCACGATCGACCCAGCCGCCAGTTGTTTCTGAGGTTGCATCCAAAGCAACACCTACACCGTTCAAAGTGGCAGTCCATGCTTTTCCTGCCCCGGCCGCTGACGTGTTCCAAGCTCCAGTCCAGTCGATATCAGGAAACTCATAGTCCTTAAGATCTTCCAAAGTAGGAGTTACTTTTTTTGCGGCAGCCCAAGCTTGACCAGGGGACGCTTTGGCTAGTTCCCAGAGCTCTTCTCTCGTTGGAACCTTCATTGAACATACGGTCGTGTCATCTTCGCTGGGCTGTAGTTCAGGATCGAACGCACGTTTGAGTTCGTTCATATCCTTCACGGTGTCGCAAAGATCCTTCAGTTCCAGCGTCGTAACACCAACTATGACGGCGGCTCCCACGTACGGGATCGCCTCGCCAGCCATCGAACTGATTGAACGGCTAGAACTCTTGACTGCACGCTGGGAAATGTCATTCGCGGTCATTTCTACTGCTTCATTGATCGCCATTCGCCTCCCACGGTAGATCACAAAACCTGAAGTCGCTTCAGATAGCTGGGAGCGGATCTTTTTTGATGCAATACGTTCTGCTGCGAGATCTCCGGATAGTTCTGCTACCTCGCCCCTCAGTTCGCGGCTCAGCCTGCGTTCATCAGCCAAATCAGACCCAAGTTCCGCTACTTCACTGGCATGTTGGACTGCAACTGTCCGCATTCCGGTTACTGAGCTAAATGCCTTGGAAGTCATGTTATAAAGTGACCCGCCCAAGAGCATCGCTACATTCAGCATCAGGGAGAGCACCAGAAACAGGACCATTGCCAGCTTCCAGACAGATTTAATGATATTCACGTCAATCGCTCCAATTTTTCAATGATATTAACCCACTAAGAAATTTTAGTTCACCTCTGAATTGTACGCAAGCGACAATAATCCCATTATGATTGCGCTCTGTAAAGTTGAGAAAAATCAGGCATCTAAACAAATAAAACTTCTTGGAGATGTATAAATGCTTACTTCTTTCCCACTGCTTGCCGCAGTCGGTCTGGCCCTTAGGTGCGCCTTAAATTGGGGTCTGAGTAATCGTTGGGGCCTTAGCCTGACCGTTCCTCAGATCCTTGCCGGTGCGCTTATCGTGCTGGCTGGGCTGCCTGACCTGCTCAAGCCCTTTGCCTACCCGCTGCCCCTCAGTTTCACCCTTGGGGTAGTGCTGCCTGATCTTTTCCTGCGGAGGAAGTAGTCATGGGAGACCCAACTAGACCCCCACTCCAGCTTGCCTGTGGTCAACACGTGGTCATCGCCGCCTTCGACGACATACCAGAGCATGAGTTCAAGATCACAGAGGTCTTCGACGACTGTGTTGGCGGATACTCCCTGACCGGGCCGCTAGCGGGTGAATACGGCGAGCCTGACTTCGAAATGATCCTTCGAGTCATCGACTAAACCAACCCAACAATTCAGCACGAAAGGAACAGATCATGTCTGCTCGAATTCGCTATGCCTATCTGAAGGGCCAAACGTGGCTTTACCGTCGTAACTACCCTAAGGACGTTGCTGCACTCCTTGGTCAACAAGCCCTGAAACAGTCGCTGAAGACCAGTGATGCCAAGGTAGCCCGACTTAGGGCTGCTGAGGTGAATGCCGGATACGAGGACACCGTCCAGCAGGTGGTGTCTGGTGCAGAAGCCTTGCCTCAGGGGAGTGCTGGGGGGCGTGGAGCGGGGTCCGACTGGGCCTCCTCATCCAACCTTGCCCTTGCTCGCCTACGTGCCACCCTGGAGCACTCTGAGCCTGTCAGTTACCAGCAAGCGGCTGAGCCCAAGCTCACGGTCAGTACGGCAGCCCGGCGTTACCTGATGCTTCGTCAGCATGAACTGCGCCCCGGTGGGTTCAAGAGTGTCCGCTACTCGGTCGAACTGTTCCAGTCCAAGTATGGTGAGTTCAAGGTATCGCAGCTTACCCGTGAACAAGGCCGGGAGTTCCTGTCACTGATTGCCCAGCTTAGCCCGTATATCGGCAAATCTGAGCGCACGAGGGGGCTGTCGCTGGAGGCATCGGTAAACTGGTCTACCAACGGCTCAGTCAAGATCACCGGACGCACTCAGCGTCGTATCTGGTCGCAGGTCAATCACTGGCTTGATTGGTGCGTCTATGAGGGCGAACTGGAGACGAACCCGTTCCAATCCGTCCGGTTTGAGCAGAAGGTGAAGCACAACCCATATGCGGTGCCGACGGATGCTGAGGTCCGGCAGCTACTTGGCTCACATGACAGAGAGATAGGTTCTGTTCTGCTGCTCTGCGTGCTGTCTGGTATGCGAGCTGGTGAAGCTGCGGGCTTGCTCCGTGAGGATCTGATGGCAAAGGGCAATCTTGGTCAGTTCTTCCACG
>NZ_QHLQ01000052.1:0-435 GCF_011813015.1 Parasedimentitalea denitrificans
AACTCATCTATATCAGCCCCAATTTTTCGGGTACAAAGGTGTACCTGTTTTCGGTCAACTTCCATGTAAAGTATAACACACTATACTTTACATGCGTAAAGGTGTGCCCTGCCGGGAGCTGTTTCGGCTATCGCCGCATGCTTACGCATGAAAAAAGACCGTGGCGCTGCCACACCGCAAGGGAGAAGTTCTCCCTTGACCCCCTCCAAAAAGCTCCCCCAACCCCCTCAATTTTTGAGGGGGCTCCCTCGCCGGTTGGCAGGTCAAAAGGTGTTGCCTTTTGACGAGCCAAGAGGGTTCTGGTGCAGCAAAATTATCAACTCCTTAAATTCCTTCCGCTGTCGCTCCAGTCAGACATTTACCGTTGACAATTGCCACATGTTTTCTTCTGCAGCACGTTTCACTTTTGGCCGAAGAAAAAAATAAAAAAGGACA
>NZ_QHLQ01000052.1:445-970 GCF_011813015.1 Parasedimentitalea denitrificans
ATCACTGCATTTTATAATTTCCTAAATTGACAACTATACCGTCTAGACGGTATAGTTAATGTAACAAGTAAAAAATGGAGGATTTATATGTCTACTTCAAATTCTAAAGATAAAAAGAAAAGCATACTAATCGCTGCTGCTGATATTGTTAAGGAAGAAGGTGTTGCAAAACTCACTTTAGAAGCTGTCGCAAAAAAAGCCGACCTAAGCAAAGGCGGCTTGCTTTATCACTATTCAAGTAAAGAAGCATTAATTAAAGGAATGGTACAAGACTGGACTTACAATTATTTTAATGGTATTGAAACTTTAGTTAAGAATAATACCAATAGTAAAGTTGGCAATTGGACTAATGCTTATATCAAATCAACATTATCCGATTTAAACAATGACAAACGCCTATCTTCTGCTCTAATAGCAGCAATGTTTACTAATCCAAGCTTACTGGAAGAATACAAAAAAGAATATAACACCTTACTTGGTAAACTAATGAGCGATAATATAGACCCAATCAAAGTTACATTAATA
>NZ_QHLQ01000052.1:1002-2763 GCF_011813015.1 Parasedimentitalea denitrificans
GCAATAGATGGATTTTGGTTTTCAGAAATATTTGAGCTATCGCCACTAGACGAAAAACTTAAAAACGATGTTATAAACGAATTAAATCATCTGACTAAGGAGAAAAAATAATATGTCGTATTTATATTTAACACTAGCCATAATAGGAGAACTTATTGGTTCGTCTATGCTCAAAGCTTCTGAAGGATTTTCAAAACTCTATCCTACTATTGGTGTAATAATTGCTTTTATAAGCGCATTTTTCTTTTTATCACTAGCAATGAAGACTATTCCACTTAATACCGCCTATGCCATTTGGTCTGGAATAGGAATCGTTGCTACAACCATTATTTCCGTTCTAATTTGGAAAGAGAAAGTCAATGCTGCCAGTGTTACAGGAATCGCATTAATTCTTATAGGTGTTGTAATATTGAATCTATTTGGTCCAGGGCACGGTGAAGCAAGTAATAATGAAAAAGTAAATGAATCCACAATCATTGCCAGTAATAAAATGGAATAAAAAATGATTTATAAAAGTGTTTTCTGATTTGGAAAGCACTTTTTTCTTATAAAGCTAAACTGCTGGATAGCTTAAGTACATTTTTTCACAATATCCATTTTAACCCACTAACTATTTCTAAATAATCTGGCCCGTTTGTTGAATATCTTTTGTATCTCAATAAACCACATGAACTAAAACCGATCCATCATCAAAAACAGAAATTTGAACAGGTTGATAATCAACTTCGTCAAAATAGCAAATATGATTTTCGTCTAATTGCTCACGGCTACCTTCACGATAGCTTTTGCCATAACGTTTTCTAAAATATTGTTTTGCTTCTAACGCCGTTTTAAAATCGGGGAAGTTTGCTTCATCTTCTCTAGTAATCATTCAGTTTACCTCCTTTTTTGTCATTTTAATTCGCCTGTTTCTTTGTCGAAATCGCTTCGACCATATTTCCGTTCTTGATAAACAGCATCGAAATACAACCTAATCAATCCAGTATGCGACCGCAAAACAGAGTTTATTATTTTCATGCTAGGCAAATTATGTTCAGCCCCACGAGCTCTGACAAATCTCCTTAACTCACGAATGTTTGCTAGTCCATGTTCATCAATCAAATCACAGACATCGTTCAACATGTCGTCTTTATCTTCAACATCAAGCGTTATGTATCGATCAATATCAAAGTTGTTCAGCAGCTTAATGTCTCGCTTATCGTATACACGCTTATTTTTAGCGATAGCATCTTTTGATTCATGTGTTAAATACAGGTATATATTTTCCATGCTCTGAACTACAATTTGAACCATAGCAACGCTTTTTGGGCCCAAAATTTGTTTAATTTTATAGCGTACACTATCTGCGGTTACTGGATTTTTCGCCACATAAATAACGTGATAGTGAGCCTTTTTATATTTTTGCCCTTCAACTTCACTTAGATCTTTATCATGAAGAGGACTAATTGCAATCGGAAGACCAATTGATTCTAGCTTCATTTCCCAATCTTCTGGAATAGATTCAGGGTATAACAAAAAAGTAAAGTATCTTGCTTTGTCTTTAGCCATAATGATATATTCACCTTACAAAAATGAGTTGTAGATTGAGCGTACCTTTTCCCGAGGCGCTCTTTTTTTATGCCCATTTTTGCCCTTTCTTGTATTCTCCTAGAGCAATCGTGATTAATGCGGATTTAGATAGACCTTTTTCTTTAGCCATTTTTTCTAGGTCATCTAGTACAGATTCCGCCAAAGTAATCGTTAATCTTTTTTTCTTTTTTT
>NZ_QHLQ01000052.1:2773-4382 GCF_011813015.1 Parasedimentitalea denitrificans
ATTTCATAACCTCCTAACAATCGCTTAGTTTGAGTGTAGCTAAACTACGCATTGAATGCAACAAAAATCATACAAAACCCAAGAACTCGCCCAAAAACTCGCCGAAAACTCGCCGAAAACTCGCCGACGCAAACCCTTGCCCCGCCTGGCTTCGTGCGGCTTTTTCGCTGAAATTGGCACTCGGCACTTAAAGGGGGGGTCGTAGTAGTCCCCCCTTTTTTCCGCTCCCACCCAAAAACCAAGACCTAAAAACCCAAAAATAAAACCCAAAACAAAAAGATGAAAAACACCTTTACAGGCATTTTTCATCTTTCCATTTCCCGATTCTGTTCAAGACGTCGCTCACGCTTGTGTAACCGCTCAAATTCGCTTCCAGGAGTTTTCTCCTTTACTTTATCTACTAAATCTTTAAAAGCGCTTCTGAAGGCGCTCAGACCTCTTATACGCTCTTCTAAAAAATCTTTGGCACTTTTATATACAAAACCGATTTCTCGCTTCAAATCGCTCACACGGGCTTTTAACGATTTATTTTCTTGAACCAACTCGTTATGATCCTCCACCATTCCATTGAATCGGTGAACAAGATCATTGTGTTTTCCTCTCAGCACTTCATAATTTTCACGTAACTCCCTATTTTCTTTAGCCATATCAGTATTCAGTACCTGTTTTAAATGGATTTTCAACTTTTCATTATCCTGTGCAGCAGCGACCAATTTTTTATAATCAGTTCGCGAAATAATGACATTTTCAGTTGGTTTTTTTACCGTTTTTGTTTTTTCCTTGCCAAATAAATTTTTTTCACCAGTTGGCACTTCAACATTTTTCGTTTGCCGCTTCGCTGGCACGGTTAAATCAGATTCCACTTTCCCGATGAATGCAGTCAATTCATCTTTTTTGGTTACAATATTTTTTTCTAGAAAATCAATTTCTTTTTCCAATGTCTGCTTTTTATATTTGGTGGTTTCGATATGTTGACGGTCAGAACCTTTTTCCCCACGTTCCAAATCAAAACCAAGTTTCTGCATATGCTCTGGAAATTTATCCTGCATCCAAAGTAATTCAGCACGATTAAAAACGTTTTTCCCTTGAAGTTTGCCGTCACGCATTGGTACAACTCCGATATGTAAATGGGGCGTTTTTTCGTCATTATGAACAGTCGCATAAGCAATATTTTGCTCACCATATCGCTCTGAAAATAATTTAAAACTTTCTTCAAAAAATCGTTTTTGCTCAACTGGATCTAGTCGCTCAAAAAAATCTCGGTCCGACGTTACGAGCAACTCATTTACCAGTACCGCATCTTTTCGAGTTTTTCTCGACCCTGTTTTTTGCGATTCAATAATCTCTTTTACTCGCTCGTTATAATCAATATTTTCATCGTTTACAAAATCATAATTTTTATGTGAACGCTCTTTATCAATATCGGAATTCGTTTTACTTTCACGTTCTCTTTGATTGTGAAATTGGATTCCTTTTAAGTCATGTGATTTCATTTTTTGCATCCTGCAGATAGCAAAACTCATCTATATCAGCCCCAATTTTTCGGGTACAAAGGTGTACCTGTTTTCGGTCAACTTCCATGTAAAGTATAACACACTATACTTTACAT
>NZ_QHLQ01000053.1 GCF_011813015.1 Parasedimentitalea denitrificans
CCATCGGTAAAAGCTGGATCGCCCGATCCCGAAATAACGGCAGGCTTTAGCAACATGACCAATCTCGTCTGCGTATCGCAGTATCCGCAGCTTACGTCGAATCTCGCGTTGATCCTTGTTCATGAACATCTCCTTCTTCCCAAATCTGGGAGGTTAAAGGAAATGTCCCGCGAGTAACGGCATATCTACAGCTACATCGTGGACTGTAACCATGTCGGTGAACTCAGGCAGGTCATGGCAGATGCATCCGAAGCGGTGGTAGGTCGCCCACTGAAGTCTTCTGTGAATATTCCCGGACGAGAGGAGTTCGAACCTGTTGATCAGAAAGCGCTGAAAAAGCACATTCACGAGCTAAAGTGGGCAGCCTATGGGCGCGAAGAGCCTTCTTGCGAGGGCTACGTAGAGAGAGTGCTAGCGTATGAGGCTAAGACTGGCCGGAATATTGGGCCTTTCGACAAGGAACCGTGGCCGGAGGGGCTGGACTAGCGGATTGTGTAGCAACGGCTCGTGATCAGTAGATTGGCATTTCCATTTAGGGCTGCTGACGTTGCGAACCAGCCGTGCAGTTCCGACCACACCAATGGCGGCAATGCACAGGAAGTGATCTTTGCAAAGTTTACGCTTTCCTCCCCTCTGGAGAAACTTCACTCCGCTCCGCCACGATCCGAAGCTGCCGCTCGTTGCGGGCGCACCATGAATTGACGTCATCCGTTCGCTGTGCGCACTTACCTGCCCTTGCCGCTAGGTCCGCTCCCGCCCAGCTATTTCTCAATTGGGAATAACTTCCCAAGCTTTCCCTTTGCATCAGCGCCTTTCAAAAAAGCCAAGCTCACACCGTTTCCGTGATCAGCAATCCTTCACTTTGATTTCAGTCAGCGTATAGCGAGGGGTGATATGTTGTGGGCAATTCCAGTCGAATGCTTCAACCGTAATCAACAGCCCCCTTTCAACCCGCGCCCTATAACCCTCGGCCGGTGACAATTTTTGCAGAAGGTCATCCTCGGACGGATCAATAATGCGCGCCCGACCCAGCAGTTTTAGTCGCGTCTTGTTTGGGTAATCCATGAAAAACAGAGACACCCGGTCCTCGTTGCTCAGATTGCCCACGCTTACGTATTGTCGATTGCCGCGATAATCTGCAAAGCCAAGCTTATTTTCGTCTAGGATTTTAACAAAGCCGACTGGGCCGCCCCGGTGCTGGACATAGGGCCATCCGGTTTCGCCGATTGTTGCCATGTAAAAGCTATCTCGCGCAGCTATGAAATGGGCTTCGTTGGGGCCAAGCGTATCATTATAGTCGGCACCAGCCTCCATCCGCGCATAGGCGTTACGGGTTCCTTCGGTCGTCTGAATGCTTTTGACGGTATCGGTAAAAGCCAGCTCTGCAAATTTATGTCCCATCTTCGGGTCTCCTAAAAGATTTGAGTTTCAAAGGCCTAGGTCAGACAGCCCCGGATGATCGACAGGCCGGGGCCCCTGCGGCCATTTAAACAGGCGGTCATCTGCGGTGATCGAGAGATCGTTAATGCTCGCATGGCGGCTCTGCATTAGACCATTTGAATCGAACGCCCAGTTCTCGTTGCCTAGTGATCGGAACCAAGCGCCGTCCTGATTCCGCCATTCATAGGCAAATCTAACTGCAATTCTGTTTGCACTATGAACCCAGAGCTCCTTGATCAGGCGATACTCTACTTCCCTTATCCACTTCTGGCTCAGAAAACCCCGGATCTCCTGTCGCCCAGTGGGAAACTCAGCCCGGTTTCTCCATTTGCTATCCTCAGTGTAGGCCAGCGACACCTTTTCGGGGTCTCGGGAATTCCAAGCATCTTCGGCCATCCGAACCTTTTGGATTGCTGTCTCTTTGGTAAAAGGCGGCAAAGGTGGGCGTACGGACATTGTAACCTCCATATATTGAAGAGGTGCGGGGAATACCCCCGCACCATGCTAGGTTAGTTGGTCAGGCTATCAGCAAGAAAACTGCGGATCAGTCCGGCAACTTCGGGCCCGTGAGATTCCAGAATGAAGTGGCCAGCATCGATGAGGTGCATTTCCGCGTTTGGCAGATCTCGCAGATAGGGCGATGCTCCTTCAGCCGGGAAGATATGGTCGTTTTCACCCCAGACGATCAGTGTTGGCGGCTGGTGTGTGCGGAAGAACTCTTGAAAGTCCGGATACAGATCAACGTTGGTCCGATAGTCATAAAACAGGTCCAGTTGAATTTCCTGATTTCCCGGACGATCCAGGTATGCTTGGTCAAGCATCCACGCATCTGGGCTGACCCGGCCAACATTGGTTTCTGGAACACCGTGTGTATATTGCCATTCAGTGGCTTCTACATTCAGAAATCCACGCAATGGTTCCCGGGTTTCAGTCGATGGCGCTGTCCAATAACTGCGGAACACATCCCAGAATTCAAGCAGACCTTCTTCGTAGGCGTTTCCGTTTTGGATGATAAGAGCGTCGATTGCTTCGGGGTTTTTCAGTGCTAGGCGATAGCCAACCGGGGCACCGTAATCCATCACGTAAAGAGAATAGGAATTCAGTTCCAGCGTATCAGTGAACTCGGACATCAGCTCTGCATAGTTGGCAAAAGTATAGTCGAACTCGTTACGGTCCGGCATCGAACTGCGGCCAAAACCTGGGTAGTCAGGGGCAATGACGTGATAATCGTCAGATAGCTCCGGGATCAGATCACGATACTGCTGTGACGACGTAGGAAAACCATGCAACAGGAGCAAAGCTGGCGCATCGGCGTTTCCGGCCTCACGATAGAAAATCTCTTGCCCGCCAACTTCGACAGTGTTGTATTTCACGGCCGTTTCGCTGAGGTCTGCAAATGGCACTGGCGGCTCATCGGCTGCGGCAGCGGCTGTAAGCCCCAATGAAATCAGGCCAGCTTGCAAGAGCGGTTTGATTGAATTCGTCGTCATGGTCAGTGTCCTTCATGTTGCGCCGCTTGGTGCCAAGTTGGACGTTGCGGCTGATGAACACAGAAATAGCCACCTTTCCGATTTGAAAGAATTCTGATAACTGTGAATACATTATTGCAAAAGGTGGAATAATGGACCGCATTCTTCAGATGGAAGTCTTTGCTGCTATCAATGACAGCAGAAGCTTCGTTCAGGCTGCACATCGTCTCAGAATGTCACCACCTGCGGTGACCCGGGCGATGAATGCACTTGAGGAACGGCTGGGCGTACAGCTTTTGACCCGGTCAACACGACAGCTCTCGTTGACGGATGCTGGCATCAGGTTCCTGGAGGCTTCTCGTCGGCTGCTCTTGGAAATCGAAGACGCAGAAAAACAAGCCGTTGGCGAAGTTGGGGTCGCTCAGGGGCATTTGACAATCTCAGCATCAGTGACCTTCAGCCGAATGATTGCAGCACCGGTCGCACGGGCATTTATCGCAGCGCATCCAAAAATAACGGTCTCGTTGATCAGCCTAGACCGGGTCGCCAACCTTGTCGAGGAAGGCATTGATGTTGCGATTAGAATTGGAAAGCTTCCAGACTCGAACCTGATGGCCAAACGCCTAGGGGAAGTGCGGCGCATGTTTGTTGCCAGTCCCGATTATCTGCAGCGTCGCGGCCTGCCCGTAGAACCTGCCGATCTGAAATTGCACTCGATCATTGGGTTTACCGGAATTATGGTCAGCCACGACTGGCACTACAAATCAGATAAAACACGCGGACACGTGCTTTTGCACCCACGTTTCGAAGTAAACGACGCCTCAACAGCGCTGGCAGCGGCAGTGGCAGGTGAAGGCATCACCATGGCGCTGTCCTACATGGTCGCAGATCAATTGCGTACTGGCGAATTGGTGCCGGTGCTACTCGAATTTTTGCCTCCTCCGGAGCCGGTTCACCTTGTTTATCCCCAAAGCAAGCTTATCGCACCCAAAGTGCGTACGTTCCTAGATTTTTCCTTTGACAGGCTAAAGACGTCCATTGAGAAAACTGGGTTGGCCATTTTTTGAGATTGTGGCCAGGTAGTATTGGCTAGGTCCTATTTCCAAAATGGTATCTGCTTCTAGGCAGCATCTGCGATGGTGCTGACCGCTCGCTGAATGGCTGCTATCCATAAAACCAATCAACTACATCGCACTCACGGCATACGTTTTACCGTGCCTAGTGCGAAGGTCTGGTTCGGGCGAATGTTGTTGAAAAACTCGAAGTTTTCGCGTGTCCGTATAACGGGACAATGTGTTCCCGCCTCTGTTTCACGCTGCGGC
>NZ_QHLQ01000054.1 GCF_011813015.1 Parasedimentitalea denitrificans
TTTCTCATCGTCCACTCCTCAGTGGTTACTGATGAGCAACAAACCCTCTCTTAGCAAATACCGCTATTTGGACCCATAAGCGCTGACGTCAGACACACACAGCACCGTTCCGTGCTGATGCCGAAGAGGATGATGACAAGGTAGAGCAGTCCGGCGAAACGCGTCGTGGACAGCTCGGACCGGGAAGGGTGGTGCCTCATGAAATGTTCCGTTTGATTGAGTTCTGTTGGTCGCGCTCGAAACGGGTGACTGATTCGCGTTACGCCGGTGTGAAAGGAGTGGAGAGGCCATCGGCCTCGCGAGCGTCAGCTTTCAGAGCCAAACGCTTGCGGCCTTGTCCGCCAGTTTGCCCGACAGAAATCGGAGTCTGTCTCCGAAAATCATATCCAGCGAGAACGCGATCGGCAGTGCAATCAGGATGCTTTGCCCCCAGGCTTGCAGCCACGACCACGAGATTCCGAACTCCAAGAGGCTAAACACCCCCGACAGAGCCATGGACATGAAAGACGACATGACCAATGAGCCTGAGAACCGCTGTAGCCGCCCATGACGTATCATATCAAGCGGCCTCTCTCAGGGCCAAGGTCTTGGCCGCGGCGGTCAGGTCTGCCAACGCGTTCGGTTCATTGATGCGCCCGGTTTCGGCATCAAAGACATCGTAAAAGCTGGGAACGGAAACAGCCGCCTTCAGGTCCACCCCGAAAAACTGGGCCGAGCCTTTTGCGGAAGCCAACACGCTTGCTGCGCCCCCGGGCCCAGGTGAGGTCGAAAGGTAGACCGTTGGCTTGTCCTGAAACACTTTCTGATCAATCCGGCTCGCCCAGTCGAAGAGGTTCTTGTAGGCAGCGGTATAGGATCCATTGTGTTCCGCGAAGGATACGATCACCCCGTCGGCTGCGCCGATCTTCTCGAAAAACGCCTTGGCCGTCGGGTGTTGACCGATCTCTTTCTCCAGATCTTCGCTAAAGATCGGCAGATCGTAGTCACTCAGGTCCAGTACCTCGACCTCAGCGCCGGGGACCAGCGTCGCGGTAAACCGCGCGAGCGCTTTGTTGATGGAGTTCTTGGTGTTGCTTGCACCGAATGTCAGGATTTTCATGGGTTTCTCCAATTTCCGTTTCATAGGTTTTCAAAGTTTTCCTGCCCTTGGACCGCACTGGCGTTGGTCGGGGATTAAGGCAGGCCAATTCTTGATTTTTTGACCGAAGTGGTCGTCTGGCGTTTCAGGCCAGAGCGACTCACGGACAGTGGCTCAGTCGATGGTGCCCAATTCGCCAGCCGCATGGGCGGCAATCACCGCGGCCAGTTGGTCGACGTCACGCATCGCGAAGGGGCCCTTTTGCACGAAGGGCTCGCGCAGGGGGGCACCGGACAGGAGCACAGCTTGCCCCCCTTCACCGCTCAGCAACCGGATTTCGTCGGCGCCGTGGGTGGCCAGCGCTGCGTCAGTGCTGAGCCGATGGCGGACGCCGTCAATCTCGGCCTCGATCTCACCGCGGATGACGTGCAGCCAGGCGGCGTCTCCGGGATCGGGGCGATGGGTGAAGCTGCCGCTTGCCTGCAGGGAAATATCGAGGATGGTGAAGGGCAAAGCGGGCGGGGTGGCGCCGACGACGCCATTGCTTTTGCCGGTCATCACTCTTACCCGATGGCCCGAATTTTCGATCACAGGCATCTCTGCGGCGGGCACATGTCGTGCGCTGGGCTCGTCGAGCTTTTGGGCTGTCGGCAAGTTGACAAAGATCTGCAACGCATGAGTGCGTGAACCCGGGGTGGGCGCCTCGTCGTGCACTGCGCCGCGGGCGGCCTTCAGCCAATAAAGATCGCCCGGGGCCAGTTCGATGTCGTTGCCCAGAGAATCCCTGTTGCGAAAACTGCCGGTGCTGTCCTCGAAGAGCACGCTCACCGCCGAGATGCCGGCGTGGGCATGGGCTCCGAAGGTCGGTTCTGTCATGGTGAAGTGATCGACCATGATCAGCGGGTCCATCAGCCCGTCGAGCTGACGGTGGACGAAGCTGAGTGCTTCGAAGCCGTCGCCTCGAGTCATATTCTCGCCTTGTTGGGACCTGATGATCGCGGCTTGGGACATGTGGGTTTGATCTGCGTATTGAACGGTCATATTCGTCTCCTGTGTTGAATATAAACCTACACTCGGGACGATAACCGGAAAATCCGTTGATTTCAGAACTCTTCGTTCTATATTTGGGACGGTATTAAAAGAAGAAGACCAGACCTTGGACCTCAATCAAGCCTACTATCTAGTGCATGTCGTTGATAAGCACGGGTTCTCGGCGGCAGCGCGAACGCTGGGTATTCCCAAATCGCGGATCAGCCGGCAGGTGAAGGCCCTGGAAGAAACCCTTGGCACGCGGCTCTTGAACCGGGATTCAAGGCGCATGTCCCTGACGGAGGCGGGCGAGGCCTACTATCGTCATGCCAAGATGGCGCTGGAATGCATGGCGGCAGCAGAAACGGCGGTGCGTAGAGATAAGGACGCGCTAGAGGGCACCGTCACACTGTCCTGTTCAGTCGGGGTTGCGCAGTTCGCGCTTGGCCGGATTCTGCCGCGTTTCCTGGCTGAGAACCCTCGCGTCATTCTGCAAATACAGGCGTCCAACGACTTCTCCGATCTGATCAGCGATGGCATCGATCTCGCCATCCGGGGGCATTCCAAGTTGCTCCCCGACTCGGGACTGATCCACCGGCGGCTTACCGAAGTTCCCTGGCACCTGTTCGGCTCACCCGGCATTGCGAAGCAAATCGGTCCATCGGGCTCACCTGCTGATCTCGACGGTTTGCCCGGGCTAACGCTTGGCTGGCGGCCCGGCGGCAACAGCTGGTCGTTACAGGGGCCGGACGGGGCCAGCGCCTCGGTTCCCTTTGCAACGCGCATGCGCAGCGATGACATGGTCATGTTGAAACTGGCGGCAGCGGCCGGGCTCGGTGTGGTGGCCCTGCCAGTTTACACCTGTACCGAGGACGTCGCCGCAGGGCGGCTGAGCCGTCTCTTGCCGGAATGGAATGCCGGTTTGCCGGAGATCAGCCTGTTGATGCACGGGCGGAGGGGTAACCCACCACAGGTCGACGCCCTTGCCGCGTTTCTACGCCGCGAGCTGCCGGATGTCATGAACGGTGTAAGCGGCTTTTAGAGTGTTTTCGATCCAACCAACTGGGCGAATTCCTCGCTGGTTCTAGAAAATGCTACGCGATGCACGAACAGCAGGTGAGAAAACGCCGCACCGCGCGATCAGCGGTTCAATTGATTGCAGGTTTGGGCCGGCTCTGCAGCGCTTCAAATTTCGCTTTCCCGGAAGCGGACTTTTGCTGCGTTACAGAATATCGGGAGAGAGGTCTCGAAGCGGACTTGCGGCGATGCAGCGGGTTGAGTTTGAACCGTGTCCCGGAAGCCGCCATTCCCGAAACACAGATATTCCACCCAATTCAATGGCGTGGCCCGATGCTCGGACATTCGGCTGTTCGGAGCGGTCGTCGTACTGCAGGGGCCGGTACGACCGCACTGAGCCCTTTGCAGACGCCATACCCCGACCTTTTTGCTGCAATCGCATCAGGCCGCTCGCAGCCCTTCCAAGACCTTCGTGCATGGTGCAGCATGAGGTAGCGCGTCGACAGGAGGAGCGGTTTCCGGACCTTCGCTGCGATGAGCGCCAATGGCAGCAATGCGCAGAAAGTGACCTTTGCAAAGTCTGAGCTGCCAAGGCCACGGATCGGACGTAATCACCTCATTGCCATCGATTACAACAATCTCTCTCTCAACTTTTGATTCTCTCCATAGACGGGTCGAGCATTGGTTTGATGGAAGCACTCGCCGGGATAGCCTGACCAGCCACATCAATCAGCCAGTTCCCGTTTTGCACTAGGATAGGAGACACCGGCTCATCCAGAGATACAAAACCAATACCAACCGCAGCGCCCAGAGTGTGGCCATACCCGCCGATCTGCAGATGACCAACTTCGACGCCATCCAGATATGTCTGACGTCAGCACCTGTGGGTATTTGGGAAGGTTTAGCATCAGGAGGATTTCTGGTTCATCGTAACCGTCAAGGAGTGAAGATGAACAAGAAA
>NZ_QHLQ01000055.1 GCF_011813015.1 Parasedimentitalea denitrificans
TTTGACAATGAGCAAGATAGAAGATCCATGGCACTCCCGCCCCATAGACGTTCATAGGTGGTCTGAGCATCCTGAGGTGAAGGAGTTCGTGGGGAGGATCTGGGACAAGTACTTGCCTGCGGAAGTGGTGGGGAAGTCTGGGCCGAAGCCTAAGATGGCGTTCCGTAAGCAGCTGAGGGTGTTGATCCTGGATCTGTATGTGGCTTGGCTGGATGATCCTGAGCTCTGTATCGGGGTGAAATTGGACGTAAATGCGTGGAAAACAGGCTCCCGGTACAACGCTCTGCACCTGTCTAAAAAGATGATCCCGATTATCTATGCTTTGTGCGAAGCTGGTCTAATTGACTTGGCCAAGGGCAGCCATGGCAGCGAGGGAGCCAGGGGAAATAGGACAACTCGTATTAGGGCATCAGAGGGATTACAGGAATGGTTCGCTGAGGCCAAGTTCGGGCGTGATGATGTAGGTCGAGCCGAGAATGAAGAAGTTATTTTCATGAAGGACGATAGTAAAAAACAGATCGAGTATGCGGACTCGCCGGACACCAACCGAATGCGAGAAGATCTTCAGGCCTACAATAAGCTGATAACTGGGTCATTTATCGACATTCCATCGCTACAGGATCCAGTCATTGAAACCGCAAAGTCTGGTGAATCAAAAAAGGTTAGGCTCAATTCAGGTCGCACACACCGTACTTTCAGCCGTAGCAACTGGGACATGAATGGGCGGTTCTATGGTGGATGGTGGCAGCAGATCAACAGCATCTGGCGGGCCAAGATCACTATTGATACCGAGCCAACGATCGAAGCTGACTATCAAGGTCTACACGTTGCCATGCTGTATGCTGAAGCAGGCAAAGAGCTTACTCATGACCCATATTTATTGCCCCAGTATAAAAATCTATCCTTTCCACCAAAATTAGTCAGGACATTGGCCAAGCAGCTGGTGCTAACTGCAATAAACGCAAAGGAAAAATCATCCGCTTACAAGGCATTTCGGGGTGAATTCCCCGAAGGTCATGCTGGCAAGAATATGACGAATAAATACCTAGATGAACTGCTGGAAGCGATCCTGGCTAGGAACCCCAGCCTGAGCGACTATCTGTTCACCGATCAGGGCATCTGCCTAATGCGCAAGGACAGCGACATAACGGCCTTCATCCACAACCACTTCACTAAGAAGGGCATTCCCGTTCTGTCTGTTCATGACAGCTACATCGTGGACTGTAACCATGTTGGCGAGCTAAGGCGTGTCATGGCAGATGCATCCGAAGCAGTGGTAGGTCGCCCACTGAAGTCTTCTGTGAATATTCCTGGACGTGAGGAGTTCGAACCTGTTGATGAGGCAGCTCTGAAGAAACACATTCACGAACTAGAGTGGGCTGCCCATGAACGTGTAGAGCCAGCTTGCGAAGGATACGTAGAGAGGGTGCTAGCATATATGGCTAAGACTGGCCGGAGTATTGGACCTTACGGCGAGGAACCATGGCCGGAGGGACTGGATTAGTGGTCTGAGGTTAAGGGGTTGGGCCAAATCTGCTAGGGTCGTGTAACTGAGGCTTCAGTTTAAGCTAGTAGCAGTCAGTCGTTCTCCACATCGAGGCTAAGGGGACCTGAGCGGATCAGTTGCTTTATTGGGAACTTCTGGTCTGCTGGCTTAGCGCCAAAGCCATGGTTCTTATCAATTCAGGTTTACGAATTGGTTTTGAGACGTGGTCGGTCATGCCGCTTTCTAAATAACGTGAAACCTGATGTACCATTGCATTAGCCGAAATTCCAAGGATAGGTACCGGTTTTTGATTGCTGGCTGTTTCTTCGGCACGAATTGCTTCAGTGGAAGAGACACCATCCATTTCAGGCATATTGACATCCATTAGTATGAGGTCAACCTCCTGAGTGCGCCAGGCCGATACTGCTTTTTGGCCATCTGTCACCATTGTTAACTCGAGGTCAAAACGCTTGAGCATGTGCTTGAGCACCAACTGATTGGTCTTATTGTCCTCAGCGATCAGGATGCGCCACTTTCGATACTTGAGGATTTCTTCGTGATCTTCTGTTTGAAGATCCTTGTTTCTTGCGGCTTTTTTGCTCGGCGACAATTGAATAGATGCGGTGAACTCGGTCCCGTCACCATCTGCACTCAAAAACGTCAGGCTTCCGCCCATCATTCTGCAAATATCGCGTGCGATAACTAACCCCAGGCCAGTGCCGCCAAATTTCCGAGTGATGCTCTCATCAGCTTGCACAAACGGTTGAAATATGCGTTCGCTTTTGTCTTCGGGAATTCCGATGCCAGTATCGCGAATGATAAGGTTCACCTGAAGCTTTCCGGTTTTTAACATCACAACGTTAGCAGTAAAGGCAACGGCCCCATTGGATGTGAATTTTATCGCGTTCGATAGAAGATTGCCAAGAACCTGCCCCAAGCGAGTTTGGTCAAATTCGGCCCACACTTGGTTGGAGGACAACAGGCCACCATAAAGTGATGTGAACCTTAGCCCTTTGTCGCGGGCTATCGGGGCAAAGCGCGCGCAAACACTATCGAGAAAATCATTGAGAGATGCCGGAATATTCTCGATTTCCAACTTACCGGCCTCAACTTTTGATAAATCTAAGATATCGTTGATTACGCACAGTAAAAGGTTGCCACTGTCGGAAATCAAACCGAGCATCTGCTGTTGTTCGGCTGTCAGGTCGCTTTCAGACAGGGCAGTTGCTAAACCCAGAACGCCGTTTAGCGGGGTACGAATTTCGTGGCTCATCGCTGCCAGAAAAATGGATTTAGCAGCATTAGCAGTTTCAGCCTCATTCCGGGCTGCTTCTAGTTCAGTCGTGCGTTTCGCGACCGCATCTTCCAGCCCGACCGCTTGCTTTTGTAAGGCCTGGTTGGCGTCATAAAGTTCACGACTTTTTGCCTCTAAAAGTTGCTCAGCTTCTTGCCGTGCCCGCGTTTCTCGATCGTACCGGCGCCTAGAAACTCGGTCGGAACGCGGACTACGTGGATTGTTGGAAATGGGCTTTTCGATAGCCACTAGTTGGTTCTTTCTATCAAGAATTCTGCCTGACATCGATTGTCACTTGTTATGTCGTGCATCTTGATGTCGGCAGGGCTCTTAAAATGTTCGATACAGCCTTCAATCAGGCCTAGGCAGAAGTGGTTTAAAGGGCGATCCGAGGCGTAGGTCATTTTTAGACCTTCACCTTCAGCATAGCGTTCAGTCTGAAAAACGGGCAACTCTGCATCTGGATAAAGTTTTCGCACCTCGACATGAACTTCTCCGTCAATGGCTTCCAGCATCTCAAAGGCGTCTTTCTTACCTTCGAAAAATTCTGGATACCCTTTGACAAACCGATCGAACATCCAGTGTCCAAACTGGGTCTGTAAAGCTGCAATTGGCACGTCAAGCCTCTCGCCAATAGCTACGACGAGCTGGATTAGTTCACCACAAGGGTAATTCCCCACTGAAGTGTATGCTCCGTCGCTTTGGAGATCAGCCTTGTCAATGATGTCGTCCAATTCGTCTTCGCTCATGACCGTCTCAGCCATGCGGAAGAGTTCTACGAAAACCATACCCTTCATTGCTCTCTCCAATATTTAGTCTTGCAGGGTAACTTGCTGTTCGTAAATAGCGCACTAACACGGGATTGCGACTTAATACCTCCCCACGAACTCCTTCACCTCAGGATGCTCAGACCACCTATGAACGTCTATGGGGCGGGAGTGCCATGGATCTTCTATCTTGCTCATTGTCAAA
>NZ_QHLQ01000006.1 GCF_011813015.1 Parasedimentitalea denitrificans
GAGCCGAACCAGGAATCACAGGAATGTCGTCGCCAGGGTATTCGTAAGAAGACAGCAGCTCGCGGATTTCCATTTCCACCAGTTCCAGCAGCTCTTCATCGTCTACCTGGTCAACTTTGTTCATGTAGACAACCATGTAAGGGATGCCAACCTGGCGACCCAACAGGATGTGCTCACGTGTCTGAGGCATTGGGCCATCAGCAGCGTTAACAACCAGGATAGCGCCGTCCATCTGAGCCGCACCAGTGATCATGTTTTTCACGTAGTCAGCGTGACCTGGGCAGTCAACGTGAGCGTAGTGACGGGTCTCTGTTTCGTACTCAACGTGAGCTGTCGAAATGGTGATACCACGTGCTTTTTCTTCCGGTGCGCCATCGATCTGGTCGTAGGCCTGGAAGTCACCAAAGTACTTGGTGATCGCTGCTGTCAGCGTGGTTTTGCCGTGGTCAACGTGGCCGATGGTGCCGATGTTGACGTGTGGTTTGTTACGTTCGAACTTTTCCTTAGCCATAATGGCCTCCTATTTGTTTGAGGCGAGTGCGCGACAATCGCGCACTCGCTAAATATTTGACGCTTATGCGTATTTCGCCTGGATCTCTTCCGAAATTGCATTCGGAACCGGATCGTAGTGGTCAAACTGCATGGAGAACTGGGCGCGGCCCGAGCTCATCGAACGCAGAGTGTTGATGTAGCCGAACATGTTGGCCAGAGGCACCATGGCGTCGATAGCAATCGCGTGACCGCGAGGCTCTTGGCCAGTTACCTGACCACGACGGGATGTCAGATCACCAATGATACCACCTGTGTATTCTTCAGGTGTGATCACTTCGACCTTCATGATTGGCTCAAGCATCTTCGCACCGGCAAGGCGCATACCTTCACGCATACACATCCGGGATGCGATTTCGAAGGCCAGGATGCTGGAGTCAACGTCGTGGAACTTACCGTCAAGCAGCTGAACCTTAAAGTCGATCACAGGGAAGCCAGCCAGAGGGCCAGAGTCCATGACAGACTTGATGCCTTTTTCAACGCCAGGGATGTATTCCTTAGGCACCGCACCACCAACAATTTTGGATTCGAAGGAGAAACCTTCGCCCGCTTCTGTTGGAGAGATCAGCAGTTTCACTTCGCCGTACTGACCCGAACCACCCGACTGTTTCTTGTGGGTGTAGGTGTGCTCGACTTCGTGACCGATGGTCTCGCGGTAAGCAACCTGAGGGGCACCGATGTTGGCTTCAACCTTGAATTCACGACGCAGACGATCAACCAGAATATCCAGGTGAAGTTCGCCCATGCCTTTCATGATTGTCTGACCGGATTCGATGTCGGTCTCAACACGGAAGGAAGGATCTTCTGCCGCCAGGCGCTGAAGGCCAGTCGACATCTTTTCCTGGTCGCCTTTAGTCTTAGGCTCAACCGCAATCTCGATAACCGGATCAGGGAAGGTCATTGTTTCCAGAACAACAGGTTCGTTGACAGCACAGAGTGTGTCACCGGTTGTTGTGTCCTTCAGACCGCCCAGAGCGATAATGTCGCCAGCGAATGCTTCGCTGATTTCATCACGGTCGTTGGAGTGCATGATCATCATGCGGCCAACGCGCTCTTTTTTACCTTTGGTCGAGTTCAGGAAGCTGTCGCCCTTTTCGAGTTTACCGGAGTAAATACGAGTGAAGGTCAGCGAGCCAACAAAGGGGTCATTCCAGATTTTGAATGCCAGCGCCGAGAACGCCATGTCATCATCCGCACGGCGGGCGATGTTACGGACTTCTTCTTCGTCACCGGGAGCAAAACCCATGTAATCAACAACGTCCAGCGGGCTGGGCAGATAGTCGATTACAGCGTTCAATAGAGGCTGAACACCTTTGTTTTTGAACGCGGAGCCACCAAGCACAGGAACGAATTCCATAGCCAGTGTACCTTTGCGGATCAGGCTGCGCAGCGTGGCTACGTCAGGCTCTTCACCTTCCAGGTAAGCTTCCATTGCGTCGTCGTCCATTTCGACGGCCGCTTCGATCATTTTGCCGCGCCATTCGTCAGCCATGTCTTGCAGGCTTTCACGAATAGGAGCTTTGACCCAAGATGCGCCAAGGTCTTCACCTTCCCACAACCATTCTTCCATGGTTACGAGGTCCAGCAGACCTTCCAGCTCGGTTTCTGCACCGATAGGAATAGCCACTGGAACAGCACGTGTACCGGTACGCTCTTCAATCATGTTTACACAGTTGAAGAAGTCAGCGCCGATCTTGTCCATCTTGTTGACAAAAACCATACGCGGAACTTTGTAGCGGTCAGCCTGACGCCAAACGGTTTCAGTCTGAGGCTCAACACCAGCGTTGGCGTCAAGAACACAGACAGCACCATCGAGAACCGCTAGCGAACGCTCAACTTCAATAGTGAAGTCAACGTGGCCAGGGGTGTCGATGATGTTCATGCGGTGCTTTTCAGAATCCGCAGAAACGCCGTCTTCGGTGCGTTCCCAGAATGTGGTTGTCGCAGCCGAAGTGATGGTGATGCCACGTTCCTGCTCCTGCTCCATGTGATCCATGGTAGCAGCGCCGTCGTGAACTTCGCCGATGTTGTGTGACTTACCAGTATAAAACAGGATGCGCTCGGAGCAGGTAGTTTTACCTGCATCGATGTGCGCCATGATCCCGAAATTACGGTAGCGGTCGAGGGGATATTCGCGAGCCATTGTTCTCGTCCTAATCCTTAGAGGTTACCAGCGATAATGGCTGAATGCTTTGTTAGCATCGGCCATCTTATGGGTGTCTTCGCGCTTTTTAACGGCGGAACCACGGGACTGGACAGCGTCCATAAGCTCGCCTGCAAGGCGCTCTTCCATGGTGTTCTCGTTGCGGGCACGGGAAGCGTTGATCAACCAGCGGATGGCCAGAGCTTCGCGGCGCTCAGGGCGTACTTCAACAGGAACCTGGTAAGTAGCACCACCAACACGGCGCGAACGAACTTCGACCGAAGGTTTGATGTTGTCGAGGGCTTCGTGGAAGACTTCAACAGGCGAACGCTTGATCTTGCTTTCAACGCGATCCATCGCGTTGTAAACGATCCGCTCTGCGACCGACTTCTTACCGTCGATCATCAGGTTGTTCATGAATTTGCTCAATACGCGATCGCCGAATTTGGCGTCGGGTAGAATTTCGCGCTTCTCAGCGGCGTGACGACGTGACATCGAATATTCCTCTTACTTAGGACGCTTCGCGCCGTACTTCGAACGACGTTGTTTACGGTCTTTAACGCCCTGGGTATCCAGAACACCGCGCAGGATGTGGTAACGAACGCCTGGAAGATCCTTTACCCGGCCGCCACGGATCAGAACCACAGAGTGCTCCTGAAGGTTGTGGCTTTCACCTGGGATGTAGGAGATCACTTCGAAACCGTTGGTCAGGCGAACCTTGGCAACTTTCCGCATCGCGGAGTTAGGTTTCTTAGGAGTGGTCGTGTACACGCGTGTGCAGACGCCGCGCTTTTGCGGGCAGCCTTGCATGTGCATGGACTTCGAGCGTTTTACTTTCGGCTGCCGCGGTTTGCGGATCAGCTGTTGAATCGTTGGCATTCCGGTTCATTCCCCGTTTTGCAACTCATGGTCATGCACGCCTAGGCGTGCGGCTCAATTCTTTCACGCTATGATATCACAAGCGCAAAAACCGCAATCGCTCCCATTCCGAGGTGAACGACGCGGTGGGTTTACAGAGGAAGCAAGCGATAGGTGCTTGAATCTTGGTCCACTACAGTTTTGATATCGGCTTATGAGGAGACCCCCAAATGCCGGATAACGCGCGTATATGGGGAGTCGCTGATGATGTCAACAGGGGCCAAGTCAGCCTTATCTGCCTGCTCCATTCCCCGCTGAAACGGCCCGTGGAACAACTTGTCGACAGTCATTGGCCGCGCCATAGTGCTCTATACGTTTCCATTTTGCGATCGAGGTTGAATTTCATGCAAATCATTGGACTGTGCCGGTTCTCATACCCTGCTTATGGTGGGTTCCAAGTAGAACATGATACGATAGAAGAACGGATCGCCTATCTTTATGGTGAGCAACGTATGGAAGAACGTTTTCAACTGATGGAAACCGTCGCCCTGCCCTGCCTGAAAGAACAGACAGATCAGGATTTTGAACTGATCATCGTGATCGGCGACAGCTTGCCTAAACACCATCTTGATCGACTACGTGATCTCTGTGTGGGCATCCCACAGATCCGAATTCATTCCGAGCCGCCAAGGAAACAACGGGCGGTGATGAAAGAGATCCTGAACGCGGCGCGCCGGGATCCATCACAACCCTGCCTTCAGTTCCGCCATGATGACGATGATGCCGTTTCGGTGAACTTTATTGAACGGCTGCGGGGCACGGTGTCAGATTGCTCGGGTCTTGTCGCCAAGAACCGCACCATCGCCTTTGACTTTAATCGCGGCTACGCGGCGAAAGTCGGTGCCAACGGCATAACAGCGACCGAAATCCACCGCCCATACTATGTAGCGTCCCTAGGCATGTATGTGGAAGGTAACTGTCACCTAACCATCATGAACTTTGCCCATGAGAAAATTCACCGGTTCATGCCCACCGTAACAATCACTGACGACCCAATGTTCGTCCGCACCCATAATACATTTAACGACTCACGACAAAAGCCAGTAAAGGCCATTCCGGTCGAGACTCTTACTCCGGAACAGGAAGGTGAGTTTCTCGCCCGGTTCGCAATGGACAGCGATCATATTCGGCGAGTGTTTTCACCCGGCTGAAATCTTCCGTTCGCGGTAAAGCGTGAACAGACCGGTGGCGACGACAATCATGGCCCCCAACAGTGTCAGCACGTCTGGCCAATCGCCAAACACCAACCAACCCAACAGCAAGGCCCAGAGCAACCCAGTGTAGCGGAACGGCGAGATAAAGGCGACGTCTCCAACCCGCATTGTCATGACCGAACAAAGATAGCCGGCGAAAATGAACAAGGCCGCGCCGACAACTGCAGTTAGGCTATGCACTGAAACCGGCTCCCATGTGACCTGTGTAGACGCCACGATCGCGCACAACAGAACTGTGAGCGAGGCCATCAAAGTCACCACCATAGACGGAACCTCGGCCGACATGCGCCGGGTCACCAGATCGCGCGCGGTAATGGCTAAAACCGCTGCCAACGCATAAAGCGTCCCTTCACCGAACCCATCAACACCGGGGCGAATGATCAACAGAACGCCGCAAAACCCAACCAAAATGGCGGACAACCTACGCCAGCCAACAGGCTCGCCAAAGAACACGGCGGCCCCAAGCGTGATGGTCAGCGGCAAACTTTGAAGGATTGCGGTAAGATTGGCTAGGGGTGTCACCATCAGGGCGGTCAGGAACAGATAGGTGGCAGTGACTTCGGCTGCACAACGAGCAGCAATGAGCCCCCAGTCGCGCCGAGGCAAGTTCCACCGGAGCGACCCCATCCGCCGTGCTAGTACATAAATCAGGATGCTGGCAACTGCACCGCGCAGGGTCAGGATCTGCGACAATGGCATCGCGGCCCCGACAGATTTCACCAGCGCATCATTAAAGGTGAACCCCGCCATACTGCCCATCATCAGCAGCGCACCAAGCTGGTTGCCGGTCACTGAAGCAGATCCTGCAAAGTGTCTACCGACAGACCAAAGTGCTGCTTCAACTTTTCGTCGATCTGATCTTTGCTCCAATTACGGGTCAGGCCCATCTGCGTTGGCTGGGATTTGTTGTCGCCATGAATAGTGCGCACAAAGGACGGCACCGAAATATCCGAGAATGTGTTGAAGTGCTGGGCAAACTTTCGGTGGTTATAGCGATAGGGATTGGAACCATGGCCAGCAGGCGCCACCAATGCGGTTCCCGTCGATAAAGGTGCCCTTTCGCAAGCGTCATATATCTCGACGCCATCATCAGTCTTGTGTGCGTAAAAGCCACGGTTGTTAGCAAGAACAAAGGGTGTGCCCGACCCTTGCAAGGGGATCATTCCCAGCGCCAAATGTTTGGCCCGACGCACAAAGTCAAAATCCACGGCGTCATCATCATCCAGCCGAAACAGGATCTGGTGGCTGGCACCGTCCAGCGGCACCGAAGCATAGGCTTGCTTTAACAGGTTGTAGTGATTGCCAGTACCCACAGGGCGAACGACCACATTGGGGTACGGCTCCAACACATCAAGAAGGTGGGCCATATATGGGGCGGGCATGGATTCGGCGGTCAGAACCACCAGAGTAAAGTCTTTGTCGCTTTGCCGAACCAACGACGGCAAGCACAGGGTTTCAAAGATCCGAAATCGAAGCTCCATCCGCTCTTCTGAAAACAGATGCGCGGCAGTTTCCTCAATCGTCTTGAACCGCTCGGAATAATAGGTCGGGCTGAGTACTGAAAAGCGCAACAGTCCAACCATTTTGACACTCAATTCCATAGTTCGCCCCGGAGCTTTTGCTTGTTTTGCCGACCCAATCATCATGAACAGGGAAAGAAAAGAGAAATTTCGACGGTTTCCAGCACGCCCGATGCCTCTGCCATCTGTAATAAAGGGAATGCAGCCAAATTGGTATTTTGAGGTGCTGGAAGTTGCACCATGAAAAAAGCCCCCGCGCATCTCTGCGCGGGGGCTCTTCAATTCATGTGATCAAGCGATCAATCGCGGCTTTCCGGCGTTTCCACCAGATTGTCGAAAGTGTCGCCACCAATGATGTCTTCTTCCATCACAGGGGCAGCCAGGGCTGCAGCAGCTTCGGCCTCTTCGCGGCGCGCTTCGAGCACGACATTGTCGCGACCCTGAGCAATATTGCGCACACGATCGGTAGCACCACCAGTACCGGCTGGGATCAGACGACCAACAATGACGTTCTCTTTCAGACCAACCAGTTTGTCGCGCTTACCCTGTACCGATGCTTCGGTCAGAACTCGTGTGGTTTCCTGGAACGAAGCAGCCGAGATGAACGAACGGGTCTGCAACGAAGCCTTGGTGATCCCAAGCAGGATCGGTTCGCCACGGGCCAAACGACCACCCTTGGAGTCAGCTTTGGCACAGGCCAAGTCGAACTCGTGCTTATCGACGTGTTCGCCCTTGAGCAGGGTGGTGTCACCGCTGTCCAAAACTTCCCACTTCTGCAGCATCTGACGAACGATAACCTCGATGTGCTTATCGTTGATCTTCACGCCCTGCAGACGATAAACGTCCTGCACTTCGTCGATCATGTAGTCAGCCAGCGCTTCGACGCCCATAACCGCAAGAATATCGTGCGGAGCTGGGTTACCGTCCATCAGGTATTCACCCTTAGCGATGAAGTCACCTTCTTGAACCGGGATGTGCTTGCCCTTGGGCACCATGTATTCCACGGTTTCCATTGACTCGTCAGCTGGTTCAATCGAGACGCGACGCTTGTTCTTGTAGTCGCGGCCAAAGCGGACGTAACCATCGATTTCGGCGATGATCGCGTGATCTTTTGGACGACGTGCTTCGAACAGTTCCGCAACCCGTGGCAGACCACCGGTAATATCCTTGGTCTTGGCGCCTTCACGCGGGATACGCGCAATAACGTCACCGGCCTGGACTTCGTCACCGTCTTCAATCGACAGAACCGCGTCAACCGACATGCCATAGTGAACCGGGTGTCCCAGATCATTGCGGACAGGTTCGCCATCTTTGTCCACCAGAATAAGTTCCGGCTTCAGCTCGCCACCCTTTGGAGCCGTACGCCAGTCGATCACGATCTTCTGTGTCATACCGGTGGCTTCATCGGTTTCTTCGCGCAGTGCGATACCGTTCGCCAGATCGACGTATTTAATAGTACCCGCTTTCTCGGCCAGGATTGGCAGAGTGTAGGGATCCCATTCGTACATCTTGTCACCGCGGATCACTTCCTGACCTTCGGATACGAACAGCTTGGAACCATAGGCCAGTTTGTGGCTGGAGCGCTCTTCACCGTGCTCATCCTGGATGATCAGCTTCATGCTGCGGCCCAGAACCATGACTTCGCCGCTGGCGTTCGTCAGTGTCTGTGCGTTCTCAAAGACAATCTTACCGTCAACCGAGGCTTCCTGGAACGACTGCTGACCAGCCTGCGCAACACCACCAATGTGGAATGTACGCATAGTCAGCTGTGTACCAGGTTCACCAATCGACTGCGCCGCGATGATACCGACGGCTTCGCCAGTGTTCACCATGGTACCGCGCGCCAAGTCACGGCCGTAGCACATGACGCAGACGCCTTCTTCGGCCTCACAGGTCAGCGGGCTACGCAGACGGGCAGAGCGAACGCCAGCCTCTTCGATGGCGTCAGCCATACGTTCGTCAATCAGCTGACCATGAGCAACAAGCACATCCTCGGTACCTGGCTTCTTGATGTCTTCGGCTGCAACACGACCCAGAACACGTTCGCCCAGAGTTGCAACAACCTCACCATCGTTGACCGCTGCCACAGCAGTGATCGCAGCATCGGTGCCACAGTCATGATCGCGAACGATACAATCCTGAGCAACGTCCACCAGACGACGGGTCAGATACCCCGAGTTCGCAGTTTTCAAAGCCGTATCCGACAGACCCTTACGGGCACCGTGTGTAGAGTTGAAGTACTCCAACACGGTCAGACCTTCTTTAAAGTTCGAGATAATCGGTGTCTCGATGATGTCGCCGTTTGGCTTGGCCATCAGACCACGCATACCACCCAGCTGTTTCATCTGAGTAACCGAACCACGCGCACCAGAGTGGGCCATCATGTAAACCGAGTTCGGCTCCATTTCAGCACCAGCCTCGTTGCGCTTGGATGCCGAAATGGCACCCATCATCGCGTCGGTGACTTTGTCGTTACACTTGGCCCAGGCATCAACAACTTTGTTGTACTTTTCGCCCTGTGTGATCAGGCCGTCCATGTACTGCTGTTCAAAATCCTTGACCATCTCACGGGTTTCATCAACCAGTGGCCACTTGGTGTCCGGGATCAGCATGTCGTCTTTACCGAACGAGATACCGGCCTTGAACGCCTCTTTAAAGCCCATGGTCATGATCTGGTCACAGAAGATGACCGACTCTTTCTGACCGCAGTAACGGTAGACCGTATCAATAACAGTCTGGACTTCTTTCTTACGCAGCAGGCGGTTGACCAGCTTGAACGGCGCCTTGGCGTTCATTGGCAACAAAGAACCCAGGATCATACGGCCCGGAGTGGTTTCAAAGCGCTCTTGCACTTCGTTACCTTCTTCGTCGATCTGCGTCATCCGTGCAGTGATCTTGGAATGCAGGTGAACCTGCTTGGCATCCAGCGCGTGCTGAACTTCTTCCAGTGACGAGAACACCGAGCCTTCACCCGGCATGCCTTCACGCTCCAGGGTCACATAGTAGAGACCCAAGATCATATCCTGCGACGGAACAATGATCGGAGCACCGTTTGCAGGTGACAGAACGTTGTTGGTCGACATCATCAGAACACGTGCTTCCAACTGGGCCTCAAGGCTCAGTGGAACGTGGACCGCCATCTGGTCACCATCAAAGTCAGCGTTGAACGCCGAACAGACCAGTGGGTGCAGCTGGATAGCCTTACCTTCGATCAGCGTGGGTTCGAATGCCTGAATACCAAGACGGTGCAGTGTAGGCGCACGGTTCAGCATGACTGGGTGTTCGCGGATCACTTCGTCCAGGATATCCCAAACTTCTGGACGCTCTTTTTCAACCAGCTTCTTGGCTTGCTTCACTGTGGAAGACAGACCTTTGGCCTCAAGACGCGAATAGATGAACGGCTTGAACAGCTCCAATGCCATCTTTTTCGGCAGACCACATTGGTGCAGCTTCAGCTCCGGACCAGTCACAATGACCGAACGACCTGAGAAGTCGACGCGCTTACCCAAAAGGTTTTGACGGAAGCGACCTTGCTTACCTTTCAGCATGTCGGACAGCGATTTCAGCGGACGCTTGTTGGCGCCAGTGATTACGCGACCACGACGGCCGTTGTCGAAAAGAGCATCAACCGATTCCTGCAACATCCGCTTTTCGTTACGGACGATGATGTCAGGTGCGCGCAGTTCGATCAGGCGCTTCAGACGGTTGTTCCGGTTAATAACGCGGCGATACAGATCGTTCAGATCCGACGTCGCGAAACGACCGCCATCCAGAGGCACCAGCGGGCGCAGTTCTGGCGGGATCACTGGGATCACAGTCAGAACCATCCACTCAGGGCGGTTGCCGGATTCCAGGAAGCTTTCGACAACCTTCAGGCGCTTGATGATCTTCTTAGGCTTCAGCTCACCAGTGGCTTCGGCCAGATCAGCACGCAGCTGGTCAGCTTCGGCTTCCAGATCGATAGCCGAAAGCATTTCACGGATCGCTTCGGCGCCGATGTTGGCGGTGAAGGCGTCCATGCCATAGGCATCCTGAGCGTCCATGAACTCTTCTTCGGTCATCATCTGACCGTAAGTCAGATCAGTCAGACCGGGTTCGATCACAACGTAGTTTTCGAAGTACAGAACACGTTCCAGATCACGCAGTGTCATGTCCAGCATCAGGCCGATGCGCGATGGCAGCGACTTGAGGAACCAGATGTGTGCTACTGGCGAAGCCAGCTCGATGTGGCCCATACGCTCGCGGCGTACCTTTTGCAGCGTAACTTCAACACCACATTTTTCGCAGACAACGCCGCGATATTTCATGCGCTTATATTTGCCGCACAGACATTCGTAGTCTTTGATAGGGCCAAAGATACGTGCGCAGAACAGGCCATCACGCTCTGGCTTGAACGTACGGTAGTTGATGGTTTCTGGCTTTTTGATTTCGCCATACGACCACGACAGGATCCGCTCTGGCGAGGCCAGCGAGACTTTGATCTCGTCGAACACCTTTGGTGGTGTCAGCGGGTTGAACGGGTTGTTCGTCAGTTCCTGGTTCATTTTTGAATCCTCAAATTCGTGCGGAAGGGTTGTGGGGGTAAGGGCGCGAGACCCTTACTCGTCCACCTCCGCATCCAGGAGTTCCATATTCAGGCCAAGGCCACGAACTTCTTTCACCAGAACGTTAAACGATTCTGGGACGCCTGCTTCGTAGTTGTCCTCGCCCTTGACGATGCTTTCATAGACCTTGGTCCGGCCTGCCACGTCATCCGACTTAACGGTGAGCATTTCCTGCAGGGTATAGGCAGCGCCGTAAGCTTCGAGAGCCCAGACTTCCATTTCCCCGAAACGCTGACCACCGAACTGCGCCTTACCACCCAGCGGCTGCTGAGTAACAAGCGAGTATGGTCCGGTCGAACGTGCGTGGATTTTGTCATCCACCAGGTGGTGCAGTTTCAGCAGGTACTTCATGCCGACGGTAACAGGGCGGGCAAACTGCTCACCTGTACGACCATCAAACAATACCGACTGACCGCTTTCCGAGAAGCCAGCGCGAACCAGAGCGTCATTGACGTCTGCTTCTTTGGCACCATCGAATACCGGAGTAGCGATCGGAACACCGCTGGTAACGTTACCAGCCGCTTCAACCAGCTCTTCCTCGGTCATGTCTGCCAGACCATCGGCATAGACCTGGTCGCCATAGGCGTGCTGCATCGCATCGCGAACTGGGGTCAGGTCGCCGGAACGACGGTACTCACCCAATGCTTCGTCGATGTTGATACCCAGACCGCGAGCGGCCCAACCCATGTGAGTTTCAAGGATCTGACCAACGTTCATACGCGAAGGCACACCCAGGGGGTTCAGACAGAAGTCAACCGGCGTACCATCGGCCAGGAACGGCATGTCTTCCATAGGTACAACCTTGGAAATAACACCTTTGTTCCCGTGACGACCGGCCATTTTATCACCCGGCTGCAGCTTACGCTTCACCGCGATGAATACTTTGACCATCTTCATCACACCTGGCGGCAGATCGTCGCCACGACGGACTTTCTCGACTTTGTCCTCAAAACGGGCATCCAAAGCGCGCTTTTGCACTTCGTACTGCTCGTTCAGAGCCTCAACAGCCTGAGCGCCCTTCTCGTCTTCCAGAGCCAACATCCACCACTGACTGCGGATCATTGAGGTCAGCATTTCCTCGGTGATCACGGTACCACCGCGGATACCGCGTGGACCTTTGACAGCTGTCTGACCCAGCACCATGCCTTTTAGGCGGGCATAGATGTTGCGGTCCAGGATTGTCAGCTCATCGTCGCGGTCACGGGCCAGACGTTCAACTTCTTCACGCTCGATCTGGATCGCACGTTCGTCTTTTTCCACACCGTGGCGGTTAAAGACGCGAACTTCTACGACTGTACCAAAGTCACCTGGCTTGACGCGCAGCGATGTATCGCGAACGTCCGAGGCTTTCTCACCAAAGATGGCGCGCAGCAGTTTTTCTTCTGGCGTCATTGGGCTTTCGCCCTTTGGTGTGATCTTACCAACCAGAATGTCGCCCGGCTCTACATCGGCGCCGATGTAAACAATACCAGCTTCGTCAAGGTTGCGCAGGGCTTCCTCGCCGACGTTTGGAATGTCGCGGGTGATTTCTTCTGGGCCAAGCTTTGTATCACGGGCTGCGACTTCGAATTCTTCGATGTGAACCGATGTGAATACGTCATCACGCGCGATGCGCTCAGAGATCAGGATGGAGTCTTCGTAGTTGTAGCCGTTCCAAGGCATAAACGCGACGACCACGTTTTTACCCAGAGCCAGTTCACCAAGATCCGTAGACGGACCGTCAGCAATAACTTCGCCCTTACGAACAGTGTCACCCACCTTCACCAGCGGACGCTGGTTGATGCAAGTGTTCTGGTTCGAACGCTGGAACTTGCGCATGCGATAGATATCAACGCCTGCATCACCCAGTTCGAGATCAGCTGTCGCGCGGATAACGATACGCTGAGCGTCAACCTGGTCAACGATACCAGCGCGCTTGGCCATGTAGGCCGCACCAGAGTCACGGGCAACAACTTCTTCGATACCGGTTCCGACCAGCGGAGCTTCGGCACGCAGCAGTGGAACCGCCTGACGCATCATGTTCGAACCCATCAGGGCCCGGTTCGCATCGTCGTTTTCTAGGAACGGGATCAGCGAGGCAGCAACAGATACCAACTGCTTGGGCGACACATCGATCAGGTCAACGTTTTCACGCTGCGCCAGTGTGTAGTCACCGGACTGGCGTGTAGACACCAGTTCGTTGATGAAGTTGCCGTTCTCGTCCAGCGTCGCGTTGGCCTGCGCCACAGTGTGACGCATTTCTTCGGTTGCTGACATGTAGTGAACTTCGTCGGTCACGTGACCGTCGGTTACCACACGATAAGGTGTTTCGATGAAGCCGTATTTGTTCACGCGGGCATAAGTAGCCAGCGAGTTGATCAGACCAATGTTCGGGCCTTCAGGCGTTTCAATCGGGCACATCCGACCATAGTGGGTCGGGTGAACGTCGCGTACTTCAAAGCCAGCACGTTCGCGGGTCAAACCGCCAGGTCCAAGCGCCGAGAGACGGCGTTTGTGTGTCACTTCGGACAGCGGGTTGGTTTGGTCCATGAACTGAGACAGCTGCGAGGAACCGAAGAATTCACGCACCGCAGCAGCAGCTGGCTTGGCGTTGATCAGGTCCTGCGGCATCACAGTGTCGATTTCGACCGAAGACATACGCTCTTTGATCGCGCGCTCCATGCGCAGCAGACCAACGCGGTACTGGTTTTCCATCAACTCGCCAACGGAACGCACACGACGGTTGCCCAAGTGGTCAATGTCGTCAACGCCGCCGCGACCATCACGCAGGTCAACCAGCGCTTTGATGCAAGAAATGATATCTTCTTTGCGCAGTGTCCGCTGAGTATCGTCAGCATCCAAAGCCAGACGCATGTTCATTTTCACACGACCAACGGCCGACAGATCATAACGCTCGCTATCGAAGAACAGGGTGTCGAACAGCGCCGAAGCTGCTTCGACGGTGGGTGGCTCACCCGGACGCATAACGCGGTAGATGTCCATGAGCGCGGTGTCGCGACCCATGTTCTTGTCTGCCGCCATAGTGTTGCGCATGTATGGGCCGACATTGATGTTATCGATGTCCAGTACAGGAATCTCGGTGATGCCCGCGTCCATCAGGTCCTTGAGCGAGCCGCCAATGAGCTCACCGGACTTGTCGTATTCCATGGTCAGCTCGTCGCCGGCCTCGACATAGATGGCGCCGTTTTCTTCGTTGATGATATCCTTGGCGACGAATTTGCCCAAGATGTGATCAAACGGAACAAGCAGATCCGAAACAGACCCCTCGTCGATCAGCTTCTTAGCTGCGCGAGGAGTGATTTTCTTGCCGGTTTCAGCAATGATTTCGCCAGTCTTGGCGTCAACCAGATCATAGGTAGGACGGGTGCCGCGCACGCGCTCAGGGAAGAACGGGGTAACCCAACCACGGCCTTGCTCCAGAGTGTAGCTAACGGTGTCATAGTAGGCATCCATGATGCCTTCCTGGTCCAGACCCAGAGCGTAAAGCAGGGTTGTGACAGGCAGTTTGCGGCGACGGTCGATACGCGCAAAGACGATGTCTTTGGCGTCGAATTCAAAGTCCAGCCACGAGCCGCGGTACGGGATGATGCGGCAAGCAAACAGCAGTTTACCTGAAGAGTGGGTTTTGCCTTTGTCGTGATCAAAGAACACACCAGGCGAACGGTGCATCTGCGAAACGATTACCCGCTCGGTGCCGTTCACAACAAATGTGCCGTTCGGTGTCATCAGTGGCATGTCGCCCATGAAGACGTCTTGTTCTTTGATGTCTTTAACCGATTTCGCACCGGTATCTTCATCGATATCGAATACGATCAGACGCAGTGTAACCTTCAGCGGAGCCGCATAGGTCATGTCGCGCTGCATACACTCTTCGACGTCATACTTAGGCTTTTCAAGATCGTATTTCACGAATTCCAGAATGGAAGTTTCGTTGAAATCCTTAATCGGGAAAACCGACTGGAACACGCCATTGATGCCTTCGCCGTCCAACGGCTGGGGTTCATCACCGGAGCGCAAGAAAAGATCATAAGAAGATTTCTGCACCTCAATGAGGTTCGGCATCTCCAGAACTTCACGGATTTTGCCGTAATATGTACGAAGACGTTTCTGGCCAAGGAACGATTGAGCCATGTCAGATGTCACCTTTTTAAATTCTCACCGGTCAAGGATGCCGCCGGGTTCCAGCACCTTGCCCATACGAGACAGCTTGGTCGGATCAATTCATGGCCACCGTCCCGAATGGCGGCCTCCCGATCCATATAACCTCGCCTTAGAAAACGCCTGACTTCATCAGGCCCTTTCTAAGACAGGTTCGGCTGGACCCGGATATTGTCCGGATCCAGCCAAATTTCGAAAGCAGCCCGCAGAGCGAGCCACCCTCAAGCAACCTAAGCTTAGGCCACTTCGACTTCGGCGCCAGCTGCTTCCAGCTTGCCTTTAACGTCTTCAGCTTCGTCTTTCGACACGCCTTCTTTGATCTTGCCGCCAGCTTCGACCAGAGTCTTAGCTTCTTTCAGACCCAGACCAGTGATGCCGCGGACTTCTTTGATCACGTTGATCTTAGAAGCGCCTGGGCTCTTCAGGATCACGTCAAATTCAGTCTTTTCTTCTTCAGCTGCACCGGCGTCGCCACCAGCAGCCATTACAACAGCGCCACCAGCGGCAGGCTCGATGCCATACTCATCTTTGAGGATGGTTTTCAGTTCTTGTGCTTCCAGCAGGGTCAGGCCCACGATGCTTTCTGCGAGTGCTTTCAGATCAGCCATTTTATCAGCTCTTTCCGTTTATCAGTGTGTTTTTCCAACGTCAGGGCACATGCCCCACGCCAGTCATTCAGTGCCAACCGCTTACGCAGCTTCCGCCTTCTCTTCGATGGTCGAAAGGATGCTTGCGATATTGCTTGCAGGTGCGCCAATTGCGCCAGCGATGTTGGAAGCAGGTGCGCCGATGCAGCCAGCGATGGAAGCAATAAGCTCCTCGCGGGAAGGCATTTTCGACACGGCTTCAACGCCAGCAACATCCAGAGCATTCTCACCCATTGCACCACCAAGGATAACGAACTTTTTGTTCTCCTTGGCGAATTCCTGAGCAACCTTGGCCGCAGCCACTGGATCCTCAGAATAGGTTAGAACGGTCATCCCTGTCAGCAGGTCAGAAATGCTTGCACATGACTTTCCCTCGAGGGCGATTTTGGCGAGCCTGTTTTTGGCAACACGCACAGATCCGCCGGCTTCGCGAGCGCGGCCCCGTAGATCTTGCATATCAGCAACTGTCAGACCGACGTAGTGTGATACCACAACAACGCCAGAGCTTTCGAAGATCTGGCCGAGTTCGTCGACCAATTTCTCTTTCTGGGCTCTATCCACAGTTCTCTCCAAATTTGGGATGTCAGACATCCCGGCTCAAGTTTGCCAGGCTTCGAAAAACCCAGCGTTCAGGTCCGTAGTTACGGGGTGAGCCAAAAATCGCCCGAGGGTTTGAAAGTCCTCGATCTTTTTTGTCTTTTCCCGTCTCAGGAGGGAAATTAAGACCCTTAGAAAGGGCCACCCACCATCTTGGACGAAACGAAACAAAGCGCACGACGAATCGCACGCTTCACTTCGCGGTCACACCTAAGAGGATTTTAAGGGCTTTCCAAGCAGAAAATGCAGGTTTCGGCGATATCATCAGACTGTCCAACTGTTGCACCAATGTCAGGTCTGCGCACGGTCTCTTTATGCGAAGTTTTGATTTACCCGTCAGAGTGCTTGCAATCGCGCGATTACCGCCGGCCTCACACCCCGGCACAGGTTCAGGACCCCGGTTGTAAACGGGGCG
Organism: Parasedimentitalea denitrificans; assembly: GCF_011813015.1. GTDB lineage: Bacteria > Pseudomonadota > Alphaproteobacteria > Rhodobacterales > Rhodobacteraceae > Parasedimentitalea > Parasedimentitalea denitrificans. The sequence continues at coordinate 16,766 of NZ_QHLQ01000006.1, forward strand.
CTACAGGAATGCATTTACGCACGGGAGATAAAGTCCCCGTCCGTCTCCGCTCTGGTGGTACCACCATCGATATTCGGATCAGATGTTAGGATGCAAATACAGCTGGCTGAACATTGGAAAACCGACACGGGAGAACGCCTAGTCGGCCCATTGGCACGGCCTGTCTATGTGAAAAGGCCCGGAACTGCGGCAGCAGATCCGGGCCTCTAATTTAACAGTCTACGCCGATCTTACTCAGCAGCAGCGTTGTCTACATTAACAGTCACGCCTGGGCCCATAGTCGAGGACAGAGCGATTTTCTGCATGTAGGCACCTTTGGCGCCTGCTGGCTTAGCCTTGGCAACAGCAGAAACAAATGCGCGGATGTTTTCTACCAGCTTAGCTTCGTCAAACGATGCTTTGCCAACACCAGCGTGCACCACGCCACCTTTTTCAGCTTTGAACTGAACTTCGCCACCTTTGGCTGCTTCTACGGCTGCTTTCACATCCATAGTCACAGTGCCAACCTTTGGGTTTGGCATCAGGTTACGTGGGCCCAGAACTTTACCCAGACGACCAACGATTGGCATCATGTCAGGTGTCGCGATGCAACGATCGAAATCGATTGTGCCGCCCTGAATGGTTTCCATCAGGTCTTCTGCACCAATGATGTCAGCGCCAGCAGCCTTGGCTTCGTCAGCCTTGGGGCCACGTGCAAAAACAGCAACGCGCATGGATTTACCAGTGCCGTTTGGCAGGCCGATAACACCACGAACCATCTGGTCAGCGTGACGTGTGTCAACACCCAGGTTCATTGCGATTTCGATGGTTTCATCGAACTTAGCATTGGCATTGGCCTTGATCAGAGCAACAGCTTCTTCAACCGACACATCTACTTTGCCAGCGAATGCTTCGCGCGCAGCGCGAGTACGTTTTCCAAGCTTAGCCATATTACTTCACCTCGATGCCCATAGAGCGGGCAGAGCCCAGGATGATCTGCATAGCGCCTTCGATATCGTTGGCGTTCAGATCTTTCATCTTGGCTTCGGCGATTTCTTTCACCTGAGCCGCGGTCACAGTACCGACGGTTTCGCGCGACGGTGTTTTAGCACCGGACTTAACCTTGGCAGCCTTCTTCAGGAAGTAAGACGCAGGTGGCGTCTTGATGTCCATAGTGAAGGACTTGTCCTGGTAGTAGGTGATCACGGTTGGGCACGGCGCACCGGGCTCCAGATCTGCAGTTTTAGCGTTGAACGCCTTACAGAATTCCATGATGTTAATGCCGCGCTGACCCAGCGCCGGACCAACTGGTGGCGAGGGGTTCGCTTTACCTGCAGGAACCTGCAGCTTCATTGTACCAGCAAGCTTCTTAGCCATTTGGTTTTCCTTTCAACGTGAGCGAAACGCGTTCCGCCCGGTTTGTGTTGCGTGGTCCAGTCCGACATCGCGATGCCTGCAACCTCCCACGAGAGAATCTCGCCCGAAGACGATAATGGCGGCGTGTACGCCTGTTTTGAGATATTGACAAGGGGAGCTGACAAATCAAACCGACAATGATCTGTGGAAGCGCCGCTCAGCCCCTCAAACCGGATGCAAAAGCTGAAAAACCTCTACCGGCTCCCGAATTCCTTTAAAAGTCTGCGCCCCTCTGGACGCAACTTCAAACTGCGTCTCAACCGCGATACCAGCCTTTGGACTCAGCAGAATCTCTCCGTCCTTTGCCTCATCACACAATCGAGCAGCCAAATTGATCGCGGTGCCCGATGCTGTGTAGTCAAACCTGTCTTCGAAGCCAACGATCCCCACCGTGGCATAACCTAACGACACGCCAACCCCAAACCCGAGACGATACCCAAGGCGCTGCCATTGCGCGCAGAGCTCTTTCATCCGCTCGCACATTGCGACAGCCAACCTAACCGCATCCCCTGCCGGGTCGTCACATTTCAGCGGATCGTTGAACAAAGCCATGATGCCGTCCCCCATCCTATGGTCCACACCGGCGCCATGGACATTGATCAGTCGCCCCATCTCTTCGTGATAGGTTTGCAGGACGTCTATGGTTTCCTCTGGTTCCGCCGTTTCACAAAACGCCGTAAATCCGCGGATGTCACAAAACAACACCCCCAACAGCACGCGATGGCTGGACAACACTTTCTCGGAACCGGATTGAATAATGGCGTCAGCAACCGCTGGCGGAAGAAACCGCTTGAGCTTGCCTATCCGCTCAATTTCCCCCACCTGCGCCTGCACCCTTCCCTCCAACTCAGCATTGAGCTGCTCCAAGGCCTTGAACTGGCGCGCATTCTCAATCGCAATCACAGCCTGAGATGCGAAAGCCTGTACCAGAGCAACCTCTTGTTCGCTGAATGGGCATACCTCCTGACGAAACAGGGTGATGTTTCCGATAGCCTTGCCATTCTGGAGCAACGGTACAAACACCACGCTTCGTATCGAAGAATGATCGACCATGGATCGCACCACCGGACTATTGGCCTTATAGAGGTCGCTGTCCCGCATATCAGGCAAAACAACCAAGCGCTCCTCAATGATGGATTTTGCCGCATAGGACACTGACACATCCAACACCATTTGCCCGGTCTCAAACAGCTCAACGGCTTTGGGAAACAGGCCACGATAGGCCGCAAGAACTTGGTGGTCGTCACCGGCCTGCGCCAAGATCAATGCAGACATCGGCGCATTACAAAGCGCCTGAGCGTGGTCGAGAATAGCCTCGAACACCGGCTGGTCGTCATCGCGAGATTGGCTGATGACCTCCAAAATCTCTTGCAAGGCACGTTCGCGAGCTGTCGCATTAACCGACTTTGATGCTGGAACACCGCCTTCTTCGGAAGGGACGTATTGCTCAAATGAGTGCGCCAAAAAATTCCCCGGCCATCATAGTGGATTGGTGACGTTAATGTCCCCATGCTAGCTGAATGCGAGATTCGGGCAAGGTGAGCGTTACAGGCACAATAACGACTGGCACTTCCACCCAACAAAAAAGCCCCGAAGGATATCCCTCGGGGCGTGCAATCACTTCACCATTTGGCTAACTCAGCCCTGTTTAGTAACCTGAGTGAATTCCAATTCGACCGGGGTTTCCCGACCAAAGATCGAAACAGTAACCTTGAGGCGCTGGTTATCTTCGTCAACTTCCTCAACCATACCGTCGAAGTCTTCGAACGGACCTTCGTTGACCTTGACCTTCTCACCCACTTCAAAGTGGATAAGTGTACGAGGCGCTTCTTCGCCTTCCTGCACGCGGTTCAGAATCTGGTTCACCTCGGCGTCACGCATTGGCATCGGACGGCCCTGCGGACCCAAGAAGCCAGTAACGCGGTTGATCGAGTTGATCAGGTGGTATCCGTGGTCGCTCATTTCCATGTGGACCAGAACATAACCCGGCATAAAGCGACGCTCGGTGGTCACCTTTTTACCGCGACGGACTTCGATCACTTCTTCGGTAGGCACCAGAACCTCGTCGATGTCACCATCCAGACCAGTTTCTTCAGCCGTCGTGCGAATCTGTTCTGCGATCTTCTTTTCGAAGTTCGAAAGCACGCTGACCGTATACCACCGTTTCGCCATGAAACTGACCGTCCTTGTTCTGTCGGGTTGGCACCATTGCCTTGCCGTCGCTTGAATTTCCGTTGCAGCCGCTTGCTGCATCTTAACAAAAATCGGCGCGCAACACGAATCGCCGCACGCCTCTGTTTTAGACATGGCCCACCTACCCGCCAATCGAGACGAGATCAAGAGGTACGCCTTCTTTTCGATGAAGCATCAACGCCCCATCCGTCAGCATGGCCTACTTGAACATATCCAGCACGCCAGACAGCCCAAAGCGGATAATGATATCGACCAGAGCAAAGAACACAGCCGTCAGCGCAGCCATGATAAAGACCATTACGGTGGTCAGCAGAACTTCACGGCGGGTCGGCCAGACGATTTTGGAGACCTCGGCCCGAACCTGCTGGATGAACTGAACTGGATTAATAGTGGCCATTTGGCTGGTTCTCTCTGCTAACAATCAGCAAACGACTTAGCTCGTGGCACCACGGAATTCAAGCCCTGTTCGATGCCCGCAGCCCTGCTATCCGCGCCAAGCCCCATAGTGCGTTGGGCCAGAGCCGATTGCAGTCAATTCAATGTTAATTCTACTCACCTATGTAGGGGGCAATCCTACCCGACCTCAGAAGGGTCTTTAATGGGTATAGCGTGATCAGTGAGGTAGAAATCCATGGCTCTCGCCCAGTCTTCAAACACAACCAATCAGCTGAACCAAATCGACGACCTGAACGGTGTAACTGAAACACTCCGCAATGTTCTTCGGTGCAACTCAACGGCAAGCCCGGAAATGGCGCCGCTGGCGACATTGCCCACCCTCCTAAAGAAGCCAGCCGAACCGCCAGTTTCGGAACTGGTAAGACTATCCAACGGTTTTATTGCGGGACGGCTTCGTGCCACCGCCAACGGGGCCGCCGAAATGGTGCGTTCCCGGCAGAAATCTCTGTTCCTTTGGGCACTATTGGGACGATGCTATCTGGAACTGGGCGCCTTCGAAAAGTCGGCGATCTGCCTGACCCGCGCCACTGCCGTTGCGCCACAACTGGGTGAGCTATGGTCATTGCTCGGTGAAGCGTCCGAGAAAGATAACAAAATCGACGAGGCTGCCACCCAGTACCGCAAGGCGGTTGAGCTAGCGCCCAAGCATCTGACTGCACGTTCAAACTTGGGAACACTTCTTGCGTCCTTGGGACAGTTTTCTGCTGCGGACAAACACCTGTCAGCAGCAATTAGCCTAGAACCAAAGGACCCGGTACTTCACTTTAGCCGCGCCGAGGCCCTTTACCAATTGGGGCAGCTAGATGCCGCAAAACAGGGCTACATGTCTGCAATCTCGATTGATCCAGGCTTTGCTGACGCTCAATTCGGCCTAGGTCAAATCAACGCCGAGCAAGGCAACCACGCCGCCGCTATCAGGAATTTCAGCGAGGTTCTGGAAAACGACCCAAATAACGATGCAGCCCGCGTTCTTAAGATGAACCAGATGGCACATATCAACGACTGGAGCTGGTCAACAGAGTATCAGGAGCACCGCAAGCTCCTTGGCCTGCACGGCATCGGTTGTGATCCGCTTTCCCTCATCACACTCGAAGACAATCCGGACCTGCTACGGCTGCGCACCCATGCCTTTGCCGCGCAGGAATTTGGCCCTATCACCCCTCGCCCGCCGGCCCGGGTGTCCCAGCGGCCAAACCGCCTTCGGATCGGTTACTTTGCATCAGACATTGGGGCTCAGGTCGACCGGAACCAGTTGAATGGCCTGATTGAAAATCATGACATGAACCGGTTTGAGGCCTTCGCCTATTCCTATGGAACCAGCCGACAGGTAGATCTGCCTGTTCGCATGTCCGAGAACCTAGCCCGGTTCCGCAATGTGCAAGGCAACAGCAATGCCGAGATCATTGCAATTGCACAGGCAGACAAACTCGACATTGCTGTGGACCTAAGCGGTTACACTCAGGACAGCCGCAGCTCGATTTTTGCCAGCCCGCTGGCTTCTTTGCATATGTCCTATTTGGGCCACCCCGGAACCATGGGGAACACCGCCTTTGACTATCTGATTGGCGATCACACCGTTTGCCCGCCAGGAAGCGAACGTTTCTACTGCGAGCATCTGATCCGCATGCCGGACAGCTTTCAGCTCAATGACGATCAACGTCTGATCTCTAGCCGACAGCTTACCCGGCAGGCCTGCGACCTACCCGACGACGCGTTTGTGTTTTGCAACTTTGGCAGCAACCACAAAATCACCTCGCAGGAATTCGGCATCTGGATGCGATTGCTGTCACAGGTCGAAGGCAGCGTTCTGTGGCTGATGCGAAGCTGCGACCAATCCATGTCCAACCTTCAGCGCGAAGCCTCCGAACAGGGTATCGACCCGGCGCGGTTGATTTTCGCAGACAGGATGCCAAAACCGGAACACCTTGCGCGGCACAAGATCGCAGACTTGTACCTTGATACATTCACCTGCAACGCCCATCGAACGGCCAGTGATGCACTCTGGGCTGGCTTGCCAGTTTTGACCCTCGCTGGGCAGCAGTTTGCCGCTCGTGTCGGTGCAAGCCTGCTGGATGCAGTCGGTCTGCCAGAACTCATCACTCAGACCACGGCAGATTACGAATCCTGCGCCATGGATCTCGCGACATCCCCCGACAGTCTCCTGTCGCTGCGCAGCAAGCTGAAAACCCTTGGGCGACGGGCACCGCTGTTTGATACTCAGAAAATCACCCGATCGCTGGAACTGGGCTTAGACATGGCCTTTGATCGGCACATATCCGGGCAAAGCCCAACACATCTGGACGTTCCCGAAGCATCCGCGTCAGAGCCTATGGTGACGACAAAGACACCAAAGTCCTCAGCCGCCTGATAGAATGTCGATCTCAACCGGGGCGATGTCGCGCGGACGCAGTCCGCGCGCGGCCCAACGGGAGTAGATCATGTAGTGATCGTACGACGGGCGGGAGCCGCTACCAGCGGGTCAATGCGTCCTCGTCTTCGTCCTTGGATGCAACCCAATCTGCCGCCCCGTCGTGCAAAATTTCCTTTTTCCAGAACGGAGCTCGGGACTTCAGATAATCCATCAAATACTCAGCCGCTTCAAACGCATCCTTGCGATGCCGTGAGGCGGTCGCGACCATCATGATCTGTTCACCCAGTTCCAGACGGCCATACCTGTGAATGACCAGCGCGTCACCCAGCGACCAGCGGTCTTTGGCAGTCTGCGCGATTTCAGTCAACGCTTTGAGCGTCATGCCGGGATAGTGTTCGATTTCCATCGCCACCAATCCGCCCTGATCCGCATCTCGGACAATTCCAGTAAAGGTGACTATGGCGCCTGAACCATTGTTGGCTTGGGCAAAGGTCTCGGCCTCAACACCCAAGTCAAAGATTTCTTCCTGTACTGATACCCGCATTGGATCAGCCGCCTGTCATCGGAGGGAAGAATGCCACTTCGCGCACGCCATCCAGCGAAGCGTCAAAATCACTCAGCTCTTGATCCAAGGCCACCCGCAGGGCCGACAGGTCGGAAAAGGCAGCAGCATAGCGGTCCTCACGGGCGCGTAGCTCCTCTACCAATGCCGCGACTGTGGTGGCATTGGTTTCAACACGTTCACGTGGCAGGCCGATGCGTTCGCGAACCCAAGCAAAATAGAGAACGTTCATCAGGTGCTTTCTTTCAGATGTGGGAAGGCCTTACGCAGGTAGTCGGCACCGGTAATCAGTGTCAGCGCAGCAGCAATCCAGAGCAACCACAAACCAACTCGGCCCGTCCAAACCATAGCCTCAAATTTCCAACGAATACCTTGCAAGTCTTCGACCTCGCCCAGCATGATTTGATCGACCAAAGGCTGGTCCATTCCCCAGGCTGCCATGCCCAGGTAATGTTCAAAAATCCCCTGAGCGAAAAGCACAGCAATCGCCACCATCTGAGCGGTCGTCTTCCACTTAGCCAGCTGGGTTACTTTCAACGTGCCGGCTGTGTCCCCAAGGAATTCACGCAGGCCCGAGACGAAAACCTCGCGAAACAGGATAAAGGTGGCGGGTAGCACCAGCCAGGGCGACATCGAAGAATAGCCAACTATCACCATCAGGGCGATCACCACCATCGCCTTGTCCGCGATCGGATCCAGCATGGCACCCAGTTTGGTTTCCTGCTTCCATGTTCGGGCAAGATACCCATCGACCCAGTCGGTCAGCGCTGCAACGACGAACAACATCAATGCAAACCAATCTGCATAGGGCCGACTGAAATAAAGGAACATCACAGCAAGACCAGGAGCGGCCACCAGACGAAGCAAAGTCAGAATATTAGGTACAGTCCATGTCATGGGCGGACCTTAGCTTGCCCGCGCACGAGTGGAAAGCCGATGCAGACAAAATCTGTCCCGAAAGGGACAGATGCCTCCGGCGGGGATATTTAGGGCCAGATGAAGGTCGGATCTTGTCCTATTTTCAGAACGTTGCGGCATCATTTATCCTGAAAGAAGTCATATATTCGCTGCGCCAGCGCAACCGAAACACCATCGACCACCTTAAGATCAGACAGATTAGCGCGGCTTACGGCCTTGGCACTGCCGAAATGCGCCAGCAAGGCGCGCTTGCGACTGGCGCCAACACCCGGCACATCATCGAGTGGTGTGGCGCCAATGGCCTTGGCGCGTTTGGCACGGTGAGTGCCGATGGCAAAGCGGTGGGCCTCGTCTCGCATGCGCTGCACGAAATAGAGTACGGGATCGTTGCGTTGCAGGGCAAAAGGGCGCTGGCCGGTACGGTGGAATTCTTCCTTGCCGTGGTCACGGTCGACCCCCTTGGCAACACCCACCATTGGGATGTCGCCAACGCCGTGTTCTTGCATGATTTCTTCGACCGCCGAGACCTGCCCGGCGCCGCCGTCGATCAACAGCAGGTCAGGCCAATGGCCTTTGCTGCGGTCCGGGTCTTCCTTTTGCAGGCGCGAGAAGCGGCGGTGCAGCACTTCCTTCATCATGCCAAAGTCATCACCGGGGACCAGATCGTCGCCCTTGATGTTGAATTTGCGGTAGGCGTTTTTCATGAACCCTTCGGGGCCGGCCACAATCATGCCCCCTACTGCATTGGTGCCCTGAATATGTGAGTTGTCGTAGACCTCTATCCGATTGGGAGGGCCTTCCAGGTCAAAGGCTTCAGCCAAGCCGCGCAATAGCTTGGCCTGGGTGGCGCTTTCAGACATGCGACGGGCCAGAGATTCGCGGGCATTGCGGACGGCAAAGGCGATCAGTTCAGCCTTTTCACCGCGCTGCGGGGTGATGATCTCAACCTTGTGCGAGACCTTGCCGCTTAGCGCTTCAATCATCAGGTCTTCATTTTCGATACCGTCCGACAGGATCAATTGCCGTGGTGGTTCTTTGTTATCGTAGAACTGACCAATGAAGGCCTCCATCACCTCAGCCGGGCTAACGTCCGCGCCGACCCGTGGGTAGAAATCTTGATTTCCCCAGTTCTGATTGGCACGGACAAAGAAGACCTGCACGCAGGCCTGACCGCCATCCATGTGAAGCCCAATGATATCCGCCTCGGCCACGCCTCGTGGGTTGATACCCTGCGCCGTCTGAACCTGTGTCAAAGCCTTGATACGGTCACGCAAGGCAGCAGCGCGTTCAAATTCCATAGCTTCGGATGCCGCCATCATTTGCTCCGCCAGATCTTCCTGCACTTTGGTTGAACGTCCTGACAAGAAACGTTCGGCATCACGCACGCTGTCGGCATAGTCTTCTTGGCTGATTTCGCCGGTACAGGGCGCCGAGCACCGTTTGATCTGATATTGCAGGCACGGCCTAGTGCGGCTCTCAAACATCGGGTCAGTACAATTGCGCAGTAGAAATGCCTTTTGCAGCTGGTTCAGGGTTCGGTTCACGGCCCCGGCGCTGGCAAAGGGGCCAAAATAGCTGCCCTTTTCCTTGCGCGCGCCGCGGTGTTTTTTGATTTGCGGGTAGTCGTGCGTTTTTCCCAGCAGGATATTCGGAAAGCTTTTGTCGTCGCGCAGCAGCACGTTGTATTTCGGCTTGAGCTGCTTAATCAGGTTCTGTTCCAGCAACAGCGCTTCGGTTTCAGTGCGCGTGGTCAGGAACATCATCGACGTGGTCAGAGCAATCATCCGCTCGATACGCGGACTGTTGCCGGGGCGGCTGTAATTGGACACCCGCGCACGCAGGTTGCGTGCCTTGCCTACATAGAGCACTCGGTTCTCGGCATCGAGCATCCGATACACGCCGGGAGACCCATCCAAAGTCTTCAGGTACCCCAACACAACGGCATATCCGGTGGTTGGCTTAAGTGGCTCAGAGGTGGGTGAATCAGTCATGTTACCAGAGATATGATTCCCTGCCCTGCGCTGCAACGTTCAACCGCGCAGTTCAAGCGCTAACAAATCCACCGATCCTGTGGATAACTGTGGAGATATCTTTTGTTTAAGCGGCAGTTTTCGTTGGAAACGGGTGAATATACAATTCTGCTCAATTATTAGGCACGATTATAAGCGATTGAAATTATTAGACTATCTTTTTAAGGTTTAGTAACACATTGAAAAATAACACATTTTCGTTACATTTCCTCGAAGAAATTACTGCCGGTGCAAAACTTTTTGCAGTTTGCGCGATTACAGCACAGAAACAGTCTACTCGCAATCAACCCTATCAGAGGTTTTCCAGCCCAAATACTGCTGCCATCGCCCCAAATCAACCGCCCAGAAGCCACCGATCCATCCAGCGTATTGACTGGCCTCTCGGCAACTTAATCAGCCTCCGCGCCACACTGCGCACCGCCCCCTGCCCATTGGCGATTGCTGACGTCCAGAGCGTATCCCAGCCTTGTTTATGTCAGCCCCAGCGCAGACGCTAACCGAGTCTGCAACCAATTCGCACGATCAATTCACCTTTGCCCAACGGCACCTGCTCTACAGAACCATCGCCATGTAAGCTAGATAAAGCCCCGACAAGACGAAACCCCAGGCTCGGGTGATGTCTTGCTTAAGGAACACAAATGGAACCAGCAATAGCGACGCCCCTAGCATAACCCACAGGTCAAACGTCAGAAACGCAGATTTGACCGGAATTGGCCCGATAAATGTAGCAACACCAACGATAGCCAACAGATTGAACATGTTCGAGCCGATCACATTGCCCAGAGCTACATCCGCCTGACGTCGCAATGCGGCCATTACAGTTGTGGCCAATTCGGGCAACGAAGTACCTATGGCAATCAGCGTCAGGCCGATCACCCGTTCGCTGACATGGTATGTGCGGGCGATCTCGGTTCCATTGTCGACCAGAATATGAGCCCCCAGCGGCAGGCCAATTAGGCCCAGAACCAGATATACCCCAACCCGCCAATAGGGCATATTGGGGTCTGCTTCCTCGATGTCCTCTAGGTCATCTGCGCCATCATCACAGCACCGACGATGATCCCGCGCCTCGCGGAAAGCCATGCCCAGAACTATGGCCAAAGCGGCCAACAGCACCAGTCCCGACCAGATTGTAAACACGCCGCAGAACGCAAGTCCGATGAACAGGACCGACGCGATCAGCATGTAAATGTAATTTTTCCGGCTATCGCATTCGCTGGTGTGTAGGCCAGTTAGAATTGCAGGTACACCCAAGACCAGCAAGATGTTGGCCGTGTTTGACCCTACAACATTACCAAGTGCGATACTTGGGGCATGCTCTGCCACCGCTTGGATGGCGATCAACAGCTCTGGGGCAGAGGTGCCAAAGGCAACGATTGTCAAACTTACTATCAATGCTGGCACACCCAGCCGGAGGCTTAGGTTTACTGCCCCGCGCACCAGCGCATCCCCGGCTAGCAACAAGATTACCAAGCCCAAGCCTGACATCAGCCATGGCATCATCATCCGCGACGTCCTTTTCCGCAGGCACAGGGCCCTTTACCTATCTTAAAGCGCCCACATTTGGGGCACCGGGCTGATTGCAGCCGCTTTTGTCCGGGGAACCTGAGCTTGCCGAACATTGCCAGCACAGCCATTCCCACCAGAAACAGAGAAACAATCTTGAAGATCATTTCAGAGGCCAAAACGCGCAAAAGCCGCGCGTTCCTCAATGCTGCCTAGCGCCTCTTGCGCCATCGACACACCAAACCGGCTGAGCAACGGCTTTTTCATACCGTAGCGACGAAAGCGAACTTTCTCGCCAAATATGTCCTGCATTTTGGGTTTGAGATGGGCGATGCCGTCGATCAATCCCAATTCCGCTGCCCGGCGCGCCAGCCAAATCTCGCCAGTGAACAGGTTTTGTTCTTCGGTCAGCTTGCCCTCGCGGCGCGTGGTCACATGCTTGATAAAGTTTTGGTGGATGTCACCCAGTAGCACCTTCAGCCGCGCCACGTCTTCGGCGTTTTCAGGGCGGAACGGATCTAGCATCGATTTGCTTTCACCTGCGGTATAGACCCGCCGCTCTACCCCTTGGCGAGCCAAGAGTTCATGGGCGCCGAAACCGGACGAAATAACCCCGATCGAACCCAGAACAGAACTGTCGTCAGCCCAGATTTCGTCCGCCGCAGCTGCCAGCCAATACCCACCCGAGGCGGCAACGTCCTCGACAAAGGCGTAAACCGGCACATTCAGTTCGGTAGAAAGTCGGCGAATACGGGCACCGATCAGCGAGCTTTGCACAGGTGAGCCACCGGGCGAATTGATCTCTAGCGCAACGGCAGCAGGTTTGCCCTTGCGAAATGCGCGGTGGAATACTGGGGCCAAAGCGGCGTCACTTAGCGCGCCACGGCCAGGCATTCCGATTGCACCAGAAAGACGCACGACAGCGACCAGTGGCGGTTTCTTGAGAAAGGGGAGGCGTAATGTCATTAAGCCGATGTAGATCGCCCCCCCGCCCGAAACAAGGTATCGGCGGCCTGCGAAACGTCACGGCGTGAAAAAACAACACACGAGCGGGTAAATTTGCAACGCATTTAGGCGCTGGTTAACATTCAGTCAGCACGTTCACCTATGCGGCACAGTGAAACAAGATCTCCCGCCCGTCTCAGGCATCCAATGGATGCCTGAGACGGGCGGGCATGGCACGCTGACGCGTGCGGGTCGGACTTGGTTACACAGGTCAGCGCGCGGGACGGTGCTTCGCGCCCTGCGCCACGCGATAGCGTGGCGCTACACCCAACGGGAGCAATGCATCAGAGATGCATCTGCGACGGGCGGGAGACCTTGTTTTAGGAACGAATGCGCCAGCCGGTTTTGAAGATCCACCAGATCACGGCCATACAGGCAACCGTAAACCCACCGATCGCCATCAAGCTAAGCCCCACCGGCACATCAGCTGTATCGAAGAACGCCCAGCGGAACCCCGAGATAAGGTAGACCACTGGATTGAACAGAGTGATCTTCTGCCAGATCGGTGGCAGCATTGAGATCGAGTAGAACGAACCGCCCAGGAAAACCAATGGCGTCACAATCATCAGCGGAACCAGCTGCAACTGTTCAAAATTACCGGCCCAGATACCTATGATGAAACCCAGAAGCGCAAAGCTAAGGCAAGTCAGCAGCATAAACAGCACCATCGCAATTGGATGGGCTATGGTCAGATCCACGAACAGGGACGCAGTGGCCAAGATTACCACACCGATAAACAAGGCCTTGGTTGCGGCTGCCCCGACATAGCCCAGCACGATCTCCAGAAAATTGACCGGAGCCGACAACAACTCATAGATAGTCCCGATGAATTTGGGGAAGTAGATCCCAAACGAGGCGTTGGAAATAGCCTGTGTCATCACGCTGAGCATGATCAAGCCCGGCACGATAAATGCGCCGTAGTCGATGCCCTCGACCTGATCAATCCGGCTGCCGATGGCAGCGCCGAAAACCACGAAATATAACGATGTCGACAGCACAGGCGACATAAAGCTCTGCATCAAGGTGCGAAAGAACCGGGCCATTTCAAACCGGTAGATGGATGCTACTGCTGTCCAGTTCATGCGGCATCTCCTGAAACGAGGTCGACAAAGATATCTTCTAGGCTGGATTGACGGGTTTGCACATCTGCCAGCACAAGGCCAGCCTGAGCAACGTCGTTCAGCAAAGCGGTAATGCCAGTGCGTTCCCCGCGTGTGTCATAGGTGTAAATCAGTGCACCACCGCCGTTCGCCAGTTGCAGATCGTGGTGTGCCAGTTCCTCTGGCAGGGCGGCGACCGGAGCAGACAGTTGCACTTCCAGTTGCTTTTTGCCCATGCGGGTCATCAGGTTTTCTTTTTCCTCGACCAGCAACAGGGCACCAGCATTGATTACACCAACCCGATCGGCAATTGCCTCGGCCTCTTCGATGTAGTGCGTGGTGAGGATGATGGTGACGCCCGTCGCCTTTAGCTCGGCGACGATGTTCCACATATCCTTGCGCAGCTCGACATCCACGCCGGCGGTGGGTTCATCCAAGAACAGCACACGTGGCTCGTGGCTTAGCGCCTTGGCGATCAGCACCCGGCGTTTCATGCCGCCAGACAGTTCCATAATCCGGTTCTTGCGCTTGTCCCACAGCGATAGCTTACGCAGGATGTCCTCGATCAGCGCATCATTGCGCGACTTGCCAAACAGCCCACGCGAAAAGCGAACCGTGTTCCAGACTGTCTCAAAGGGTTCCAGGTTGATTTCCTGTGGCACCAGCCCGATCAGAGACCGCGCAGCGCGGAAGTCATTGATGATGTCATGGCCGCCAACTGTCACACTACCTGAGCTAGGCGTGATGATTCCGCAAATCGTCGAAATCAGAGTTGTCTTGCCTGCACCGTTAGGGCCAAGCAACGCCAGGATTTCACCTTCTTCGATGTCCAGGGTCACGCCTTTCAGCGCCTCAAACCCGCCAGAGTATGATTTCCGCAAGTCGCGGATGGTAAGGATTGCAGGCATGACGCTCCCGTTCTGAACTGATCAGTTTGGAACTAGGTAAACATTGGAACCCTCAGCGACCAGAGGGGCATGCCAAAAAAATGATGCGCAAGTAGGTGTGCATCTGTGCAGGGGTTAGCTGCGGGCAATAACTTTCTTTAACCAGCCGTTCTTTTTCCCAGCGTCTGGGGCTGTGTCATTCTCTGCGGCGTCTTCATCCGGGGACAAGACCTGTTGCAGGTTGGTAAAGAACTGATCGGCCATCTTTTTGGCAAAACCGTCGATTAACCGGCTGCCCAATTGCGCTAGCTTTCCGCCGACGCGGGCGTCGACATCATAGGTCAGCAGGGTACCGACCTCGCTGGCACTCAGGGTTACCACTGCGCCTCCCTTGGCAAAGCCTGCCGCGCCGCCCTTACCTTCGCCCGCAATGGTCAGCGTTTCATTTTCAACCAAATCGGACAGTGTCACATGGCCTTTGAACGTCGCCTTAACCGGACCAACCTTCTGCGTGACCGTCGCCTCGAACCCGTCGTCAGGTGAACCGGTCACCTCTTTGGCACCAGGCACGCAGGCCATCAAGACCTCTGAGTTAAGCAGCGCAGCATAGACAGTGGCCGGATCAGCAGCGATCTGTTTCTGGTCACTCATATGCATAGCTGGTCCTTTCTGACATTGCGTTACCCCCGACCCTACCCCTGCCGCTACCCGTCTGCCAAGTCTCGACCGAGCGATTGATCATATCGACTTTGCGTGTCGCTACTGCGCGCGCATTTACCACTTGGCGTGATAGCCAAGCACGTGAGAGGAGCACCATCATGAGCCAGACAATCACCATCGAAGCCCGCAAGGGAATTCTGTTCATCCTTGCCGGGATGGCCGCGATTTCGTTGAATGATGTGCTTATAAAACAATTATCTGGCGGTTATGCACTGCACCAGATCGTTTTTGCCCGCGCCTCTATCGCGCTGGTTTTCACTTTGGTTCTGGTTCACGTCGAAGGTGGGTTTTCGATTCTGAAGACCCGAAATCCGGTCCTTCATGGCATCCGAGGTCTGATGCTGGTGATTTCAAACATGTCGTTTTTTGTCGCATTATCGGTGATGCCCCTAGCCAATGTCACAGCACTGTTTTTTGCGGCACCGCTGTTTATCACACTTCTGTCGATCCCATTGTTGGGCGAGAAGGTCGGAGTAATGCGTATGGGCGCCGTGGTAGTTGGCTTTATAGGCGTTATCATTATGCAACGTCCGTGGGAGGGAAGTGACACTGCGGATATTGATCGCATTGTATTGCTGATGCCATTGCTAGCGGCACTGACATATGCGCTGAACCAGGTATTCACCCGAAAACTGGGCGCCACGACCAAAGCGGCAGCGCTGGCGGTTTATGTGCAGGGCGCGTTCATTCTAGTGTCTATTGGGTTCTACACGGTGGCTGGAGATGGCCGTTATGCCCAAGGCGTTGCCGATCCTTCGCTGCAGTTCCTATTGCGGGCTTGGATCTGGCCTAGTGCAAGCGATTGCTATTTGCTCATCGGTCTAGGCTTTAACGCTGCCATCATCGGGTATTGCCTTAGCCAGGCCTATCGACTGGCAGACGCTGCCACGGTTGCCCCGTTCGAATACATCGGGTTGCCCCTCGCGGTGATGTGGGGCTGGCTGTTCTGGGCAGAGCTACCAGAATGGGAAGTTTGGTTGGGCATGCTACTGATCATGGGGGCTGGCTTGTTTGTATTCTTGCGCGAACAGCAAAAAGCCCGCCAGATTGCCCGCACAGGCGCCCGAGGGAGATACTAAGACATGCTGAACGGCATTCGAATTATCGAGGTCGAGGGCCTGGGCCCCGGACCCTTTGCCGCCATGCTACTGGCTGACCTTGGCGCTGACGTCATCTGCGTGCATCGTAAGGGCGGCGCTGTCACGCCCGGGATGCCCGAACGGTCCATTCTGGATCGCGGCAAACGATCCATCGAGTTGAACCTGAAAGACGCCGATGACGTTCAGACCTTCAAATCGCTGGTAGCCACAGCAGACGGATTGATCGAAGGGTTTCGCCCCGGCGTGATGGAAAAGCTAGGGTTAGGGCCAGATATCTGCCAGGCGCTGAACCCAGCACTGGTGTTTGGTCGCATGACTGGCTGGGGGCAGGATAGCGCGCTGTCGCATACGGCCGGTCATGATCTCAATTACATCTCGCTGTCTGGGGCGCTGTGGTACAGTTCTGCCCCCGGCGATGTGCCGCTAACACCGCCAACTTTGGTTGGCGATATTGGTGGCGGTGCCATGTACCTGGCGGTGGGCATGCTGGCTGCGATCCTAAAGGCCAAAGCCACGGGTCAGGGTTGCGAAGTCGATGCGGCGATCTATGATGGCTCGGCCCATATGATGAACCTGCTTCTGACCATGCGCCAAACCGGAAATTTTGGCATCACGCGCGGGCAAAACCTGCTCGATGGGCCACACTGGAGCCGTACTTACCGATGTGGGGATGGCGGGTTTATTTCTGTGCAAAGTCTGGAGCCCAAATTCTACGCCGAGTTCCTGCGCCTGCTGGAGCTAAGCGAAGACCCCGGATTTCAAAAGCAATATGACCGCGAAAGCTGGCCTACTCTGACCGACCGCCTGATAGGACTATTTGCCAGCCAGCCGCGCGATCACTGGGCTAGGCTGTTCGACGGCAGTGATGCCTGCGTTGCGCCGGTGTTGAACCCCGAAGAGGCAATGAGCCATCCGATGAACAACCGCGCCACATGGGTTACGGCGCAGGGCGCATTACAAGCTGCCCCTGCCCCGCGATTTTCCGGCCAACCAGACTGGACGGCACCACCCAGCCCGTTACGCGGCCAACACACTGCTGAAATTCTGTCTGAATTGGGTATAACCGACTAAGGATCAGTCCTGCTTCTTGGCAGCTGCTGCCGCCTTCATCCGCGCAAGCAGCTCTGCCTTGGATGCATTTTTGCCAAACGGGTTTTTCTTTGACCCTTTGGCGTTGTGCTCTTTGTGCCGAGGTACGTTATTGCCCGCCTTTTGGGGCCCACCGGTTTTCCCGTAATCCATGATCATACCCTTTCAGCTGGTACTCGTTGCCGCGCTCATGCCTGAAACTGCGCGCCACAACAAGGCAAAGACCGGATCCAGCTTCATCTGGCCCTAAATATCCCGGGGGCGAGCAGGCATCTTGGAAACTGTCCAGTGGACAGTTTCGCCTGTGAGCGGGCAGAGCCCAACGAGGGGCTTGCCCCTCGCCCTCAACAGATCAGCCTTCGCGAACCGTGTCGATCATCAGCTGCACGTTGTCCGGATCTGCATCCGGTGTAATGCCATGACCCAGATTAAAGATATGTGCTCCGCCTTTGAACGCCTGAACAATAGCACGGGTTTCATCTACCAGATCCTGACCGCCAGTGACCATATGGCGCGAGGCCAGATTGCCCTGAACACAGCCGTCGACTTGCACGTTTTGCGCAGCCCAGGTCGGCGAGACCGAGTTATCTAGTGCTACACAGTCGACACCCGTAGCTTTGGCAAAGCCGATATACTGCTCACCCGCTTCACGTGGGAAACCGATGATAGGAATGCCCGGGTGGCGCGCTTTTAGAGCGGCGGTGATCTCACGTGCAGGCTCTAGCGCATATTTTTGAAACGCATCGCCCTTGAGTGACCCAGCCCAGCTGTCGAATATCTTGACCACTTCGGCACCTGCCTCGATCTGGCAAGACAGGTATTCGATGGTCGCCGCAGTAATCCGCGCCAGCAGTGCCTCGAACAGGGCATTGTTTTCTTCACGCAGCAGGTGCGCAGGCCCCTGATCCGGGGTGCCACGACCGGCGATCATATAGGTCGCCACGGTCCATGGCGCACCAGCAAAACCGATCAAGGTAGTTTCGGACGGCAGTTCGCGCGACAGGATCTTGACCGTTTCGTAGATCGGGTTCAGGACTTCGTGAATATCGCTGACCGGCCCCAACTTGTCGAAATCGGCCTGTGTGGTCGCGGTAGACAGACGCGGGCCTTCGCCAGTGACAAACCACAGATCGGCGCCCAGCGCCTGTGGCACCAATAGGATATCTGCAAACAGAATCGCCGCATCAAAGCCATAGCGACGGATCGGTTGCAGCGTGACCTCGGCGGCCAATTCAGGATTGTAACACAGCTTAAGGAAATCGCCGGCCTGCGCGCGGGTGGCGCGATACTCGGGCAGATAACGCCCAGCTTGCCGCATCATCCAAATCGGCGGCACATCCTGAGTTTCACCCGCCAGTGAACGCAGCAATTTTTTAGTCTCGGCCATGTCATTCCTCATCTCTCGCTTGCCGACTGAGGTCAGGCCTTAGCGGTGTTTTGTCAAGGCCAAGCCGCGATTAGCAACTATATGAGGCCATGTGACGCGAAATAAGCCTTCCCTATACGTCTTTTCTTTGTCCTACATCAAAGCGAACAAATAACCAGTGCGGCAAATGCAATAGAAGTTTCCACTGGACCGAAAAGTACATTAAGGCTGACGCCATGACATTGATGCTGCCCTCCCCCGCTTCGCCCCTGAAAATCGGCACCCGTGGTTCGCCGCTGGCTCTGGCTCAGGCCTATGAAACCCGCCGCCGTCTGGTTGCTGCGTTTGATTTGCCCGAAGCGGCGTTTGAAATCGTCATCATCAAGACGTCAGGCGACAATCAGGCGCTGATTGCGGCCGACAAGCCGCTGAAAGAGCTGGGTGGCAAAGGCCTGTTCACCAAAGAAATCGAAGAAGACCTGCTGTCCGGCGCGATCGACATCGCGGTGCATTCGATGAAGGACATGCCAGTCGCCCAACCCGATGGGTTACTGCTGGACACTTACCTGCCGCGCGAAGACGTGCGGGATGCATTTGTTTCGCCGGGGGCATCAGGGCTGGACCAGCTTTCCACCGGGGCGGTGGTTGGCACTTCGTCACTGCGCCGCCGCGCTCAGTTGCTGAACCGTCGGCCAGATCTGAAAGTGGTGGAATTCCGCGGTAACGTGCAGACCCGGCTGAAAAAGCTGAGCGATGGCGTGGCCGAATGCACGTTCCTTGCGATGGCAGGCCTGAACCGGTTGAACATGGATGACGTTCCAGCCTCCGCAATCAGTGTCGAGGACATGCTACCCGCCGTAGCGCAGGGTGCCATTGGGATTGAGCGTCGTGGCAATGACAACAATACCGCAGAGATGCTGGCCGCGCTGCATCACACTGAAACAGGCCAACGTCTAGCTGCCGAACGCGCCTTTCTTGCTGCGCTGGATGGCTCCTGCGAAACGCCGATTGCCGGATTGGCTGAACTGGATGGCAATACCCTGCGACTACGTGGCGAGGTTCTGCGCCCTGACGGCAGTGAAGCCATTGCAGCGGACGAGACTTGCGCCGTTGAAGATGGCGCAGATCTGGGCCGAGAGATGGCTGAAAACCTGTTGAAACGCGCCGGCGAAGGTTTCTTTGACTGGCGATAAATCAGTTTTCCGCCCTAGGGCTTATGTAGCCTCGGGGCGGTTGCCTATCTTAGCTGTTTGCCTACGACGCAGAGAGCTGATTGCTCCAGCGTAACCAACTCTCAGGGTTGCCCCTGAACACATTCAGATCCACATCCCCTGCAATACCGGGTACCTTACCGGTGCCGCTGTATTGCCAGAACTGCCAGGACGCTCCGGGATATACCTGTGCAGGATGGCCCGCGACCGACCTTAGCCAGAACTCGGTTCCCGCCAGACGTCCAATCCCCGTATCCTGATAGAAATCAACCGTCGTATAGACCACAGGTCGACGGCCATAATGCGCCTCTAGCATATCGAGGAAACGTTTGGCCTCTCGACGCACCGTTGCACCGTCCGGGCGCTTGGTGCAGGTCGGGGAATGCGGCGTCCACTCCATGTCCAGCACGTGCGGCAACCCATTTTGGGTGCGTGGCACATGTTTGATAAACCAGCGCGCCTGCTGGGCCGCCGGTCGGCAAAAATAGAAATAGTGATAGGCCCCACGCGCCACTCCTGCCCGCTGTGCACCGGTCCAATAGTCGCGGAACTTGGGATCTATGACATCACCGCCCTCAGTCGCCTTGATGTAGGCAAAGGACACTCCGCCAGACCGGACTTTGCGCCAGTCGATGTCTCCCTGCCAACGTGACACATCTATACCGTGAATAGGATAGGACGTCGGTTTGCGCCGTTCCCAATCATAAGGGTCGCTATCGCCAAATCGCGGGTACGTGACCAATCTGGCGACGGCTACGGCTGATGGGTTCGGCACGGCTTGCACAAGCTCGGGTTTTGGTGTGGACGCAGACTGTCGACTACACCCTGCCAGAACGGCTCCTACCACTATCAACCAAATGAACTTGCCCATGACCCCTTCGCCCTAATCCGGCGACACTTGCCAACAACTGCATCCAGAATAACGTCAGAACCGCCCAAGCCTAGAGGTTTGAGCGGTTGCTGAGATCTTTTACGATACAGTCGCCTGTGACCGGACTGCGAGCATAGGAACAAGGCCAGCCTGTTCAGAATTTAGAGAGGCCTATACCCACTTGGCCAGTGGCGGCAGGCTCATCAGCACTGCGTTGGCATCATGGCCGGTTTCAAGACCAAACTTGGTTCCCCGATCATAGACCAGATTGTATTCAGCATAGAGCCCGCGATGCACCAGCTGGGCGTCTTTGTCGGCGTCAGACCAATTCTGCACCCGGCGTTTTTCCACGAGTGGCACAAAGGCAGGCAGAAACGCACGGCCGATGTCTTGTGTCAGGGCAAAATCTTTCTGCCAATCACCACTGTTGCGATCATCCATGAAGATACCGCCAACGCCACGGGCGCGATTACGGTGAGGGATGTAAAAGTACTCATCTGCCCAAGCCTTTAGCTCTGGATAGAGCGACTCTCCATGCGGATCCAAATGCGTTTTTTGCTGATTGTGGAAATGCGCGGTGTCTTCATCATATTCGATACAGGGGTTCAGGTCGGATCCTCCGCCAAACCACCATGCGTGTGGGGTCCAGAACATCCGGGTATTCATGTGTACTGCTGGCGCATGAGGGTTCTGCATGTGCGCGACCAAGGAAATACCGGATGCCCAGAACCGTGGATCGTCCTTCATTCCCGGAATGCCCTTACGCGCGGCCATCGCGTTTTGTGCCCGCTCGCCCAAAGTACCATAAACCTCGGACACGTTGACGCCGACCTTTTCAAACACCCGGCCGCCACGCATGACGCTCATCAACCCGCCGCCAGCATCCGCACCATCGTCGGCCGCGCGCTTGGTCTCTGAAACCTCGAACCGGCCCGGAGCCTGATCAGAGAGCGGCCCTGTATCGTGGCTATCCTCCAATGTATCAAACGCAGCAACGATCTGATCACGCAGTGTACGAAACCATGCAGCGGCCTCGGTTCTTTCGGCCTTCATTTCAGCACTCATGCTTGTGTCTTCCAATGTTGTAATAGAGCGAAGGTATTTTAGTGGACAGGAGCCGCCACCGGATCAAGCAGCGTGCGCCCACCGTCCAGTGTCATCACTTGCCCAGTCACAAAACTGGATGCCTCTGACGCTAGAAACTGTGCCGTTTCGGTCAATTCCGTCGGAGAAGCGATGCGGCCCAGCGGTGTGTGCTGTTCGATATCCTCGCGGTAAGCGCGGTTTTCTTTCAGCACCGCCTTGAGCGAGCCGCTCATCACCGACCCAAAGGCAATGCTATTGACCCGAATGCGATGCGGGGCCAAGGCCACTGACAATGACCGCGTCATCTGATCCATCGCCGCCGAGGACACTGAATAGGCCATCAATTCGGGGTGGGTACGACGGGCCGCGATTGACGACAGATTGATGATCGACCCAAGCGGGCCGTTGTCTTCACGACCTTCGCCCTGCTTTATCATCCGCTTTGCCACCTGCTGAGACAGACGCAGTGTCGGCAGCAGATTCTGTGTTAGCAGCATATGTGTCGAGTCATCATCGGGGTCGAGCGGATCACTGGTCAGCACCTGACGCGCGCCGTTGACTAGGATATCAACCTGATCAAAGGCATCAATGGTGGCAGACAGTAAGTTCGCGATGGTCAGTCGTTCGCGCAAGTCACCAGCAAAGTAGCGAGTACTGCTGTCCTCGGGTTGCTCTCCCACTTCGCGGATCAGTGCTGCCTCGTCCGCATCGGCAAACATCACATTCGCACCGGCAGCGGCAAACTGCTTGCCGATCGCTAGGCCAATACCATTGGCTGCACCCGTCACGATGGCCGTCTTACCGGAAATGGAAAAGGACATATTATTGGGCTCCGTCAGGATTGTGCAAACGTCAGACTAGACCGCATTTGCCTGCTTGGGAACTGTTACCGATAACCTGGTTACCGGCGCGAGCGTTTGGGGCGGAAAGCGTGCAACACCTTGAAACGGTTATCACCCGCAATCTCAGACACCTGCACAAACAGTTCAGACAGGGTTGTCTCATATGGCAGATGCCGGTTCGCGACCATCCACAGGCTACCCGAGGGTGTCAGCACCCGTGCAGCAGTGGCGATAAAGGCCTGCCCCAGCGACGGCTCAGCCTTGCGACCGGTGTGAAACGGTGGGTTCATGATAACGCCATCCAACAGATGTGATGGCTTCCACCCCCGTGCGTCTTCCCAGTAAAACTGAGCGCGCGGGTCTGTCACGTTACGTTTGGCGCAGGACACCGCGTTGTGATCGGCCTCAACCAGATGCAGGTTTTCGATAACGGTATCGCGCTGCAACAGCTGTGCTGACAGGTATCCCCAACCAGAACCAAAATCTACCAGATTGCGCCCCAACTTGGCAGGCAGTGAGTCAGCCAACAAACGCGAAGCAGGGTCAATACCATCCGCCGAGAAGACGCCCGGAGCGGTGACGAAACCGTCGACTTCGCTGAAATCTTCGGCCAGCCAATCGGCAAAAACCTGCCCGTCAGCGGCGACCCAAAACGCTTTACCATGCGCCTTGGAGATCGCAGCAGACGGCTCGGCTATCCTGCGGGCCGCCTTATAGAGCGAATCGATTCCATCCGTTTTGGCTCCATCGATCAGCACTGGACCACTGCTGGCCGCAACGGCTTGGGCAACCAAGTGCCGCGCCAGCGCCTTGGATCTGGGCAAAAAGACTACAGCAGCGGAAACTTCGGTGCCCGGTTCCAGCGCTGCAACACAGTCATAACCGCGTTCGACAAAACCGTCGTGATCCGGGCGCATGGGTTGAACCACCAGCACCTGATCGCGTGGCAGGTCCGACAGATCATGTTCAGCGCGAGGAAGGAAAACAGCAATCTTGCCCGTTGCAGGCACGGCAAAACCACCTGACGTGATCGCCAGGGACAGACGGATGGACATGCGGAGAGCCTCTTATTCTTCTTTTTCCATGGTACATTGCAGCGGATGCTGCTGCCGACGGGCGAAATCCATCACCTGGCTAACTTTGGTTTCGGCAATTTCATGGCTGTAAACACCCACGACCGCCAGGCCCTTTTTGTGGACCACCAACATGATTTCAAACGACTCGGCGTGGGTCATACCAAAGAACCGTTCCAGTACCATCACCACAAATTCCATGGGTGTATAGTCGTCATTTAGCAACAACACCTTATATCGTGGAGGGCGCTGGGTCTTCGGTTTTGTCTTCGTAATGACTCCGGTGTCCGTAGAGTCATCTGACTGGTCCGACATGGTAATGGGCAGCAATGTCATTTGAGGTTCTATCCGGGTCAGGCAAATACGTTCTTGTCCCGCTTATATAACCTCTATGTCGGCAAGGAAAAGAGAAAGCGAGCAAGACTATGGCACGCACTTTAACTACTATCGGTTTCGACGCTGATGATACGCTTTGGCATAACGAGCGATTCTTTCGGATTACACAACAAAGATTCGCTGAATTACTTGCCGATCATACGCCCGTGGATTTGGACCCAGAGCGCCTAAATGACCGTTTGTTGGCCGCCGAAAAACGCAACCTTGGGCGCTATGGCTACGGCGTCAAAGGGTTCACCCTTTCGATGATCGAAACCGCAATCGAAGTGACCGATGCGCGGGTTCCTGCAACTGTCATTCATGAGTTGATAGAGGCCGGGCAAATGATGCTGGCCTTTCCCATAGAACTGCTTCCCCATGCGCGAGAGGCGGTTACGGCACTGGCCGACGATTATCGCGTGGTACTGGTCACCAAGGGGGATCTGCTGGATCAGGAACGCAAGCTGGCCCAATCTGGTTTAGGCGACCTGTTTGATGCAGTCGAAATCGTATCCGAGAAAACACCCGCGATATATCAAGAGATTTTCGCCAATCATCCCGGCGGCGTTGCCCACACGATGATGGTCGGAAATTCGGTCCGTTCAGACGTTTCCCCAATGATTGAAGCCGGAGGCTGGGGGACTTATGTACCTCACAATTTGACTTGGAAATATGAACACGAAACACCCCCCAAGGACGAACCACATTTCAACCAAATCCAAGACCTGTCTGAATTGGCAGGGCTGCTGGCTAAGCTCGGCTAGGACCTGCACTGAACAACGACGTCAGGTGTCAATTACAGTTTTCTTTGCGAAAAACTGGCCCGGAATTAGTTCCCCCCCTTCGCCAAACGCATTATGTTGCCCTGAAAATTTGACTGGGGAACCGCAATGCCGCACGCAGAAATCAAATACTCCACCAACCTTACCGTTGATGCCCCAGCGATATTGGCTGCAATCGAATCTGTGATTTTGGACCACGACAGCGGCGCAGGTGACTGTAAAGGACGCGGCTATCCGACCAGCCACTACTATCACAGTCATGTCCATATTTCTATTGCTGTACTGGCGAAGCCCCATCGCGACGAAGCCTTCTTTAAGGCTTTGCTCAGTAAGCTGGAAACGCGGATTAAGGCGATGATTCCCGAGGCCTGTTACGTCTCTGTAGAGCTTGAGCTCTTGTCCGCTTACTACTCCGCAGGCCCACACATCCCATCAAACTAAGGCGATGAAACTTGTGGCTCGATAGCATCAGATAGCAATAAAATGCCCGCAAAAAGGGTAACACTTCCTTAACGAACGCCCTATCTAGCGTACCGACCTGCACTAACCTACCGTATATTGCCGATACACTAAAGGATGCCACTGATAGCTCCAAAGCGCGTGTATCTTCTAAACTGGTGATGTGTTAACCTCTGATCAGGCAAAAAAAGTCAGCCGGAAAACCGGCGGCATGAGGCAGACATGGCAAATATCGCGCAGGTTCGGTGCATCCTTCCGGCCCGTTTGGGTTTGGGTATTCTAACAGCATTCTGGCTGGGCATTCTGATGCCCTTGGCCGCTAGCGCCGCGCCTTATGCGGCGATGGTGATGGATGCCCGCACGGGTAAGGTTCTTCACTCTCGAAACGCTGACACCCGGCTTCATCCGGCGTCGTTGACCAAGATGATGACGCTGTACATCGTCTTTGAAGCGGTTCGGAACGGTGAAATCTCACTGGACACCAAGATCAAGATCAGCCGCAATGCAACGGCAGAGCCGCCCTCAAAACTGGGTCTTAGAACCGGACAGAAGATCGCCTTGCGTTATCTGATCCGTGCTGCCGCCGTGAAATCCGCAAATGATGCAGCTACTGCTCTGGGCGAGGCTATCTCGGGTTCCGAAGCGGCGTTTGCCCGTCGTATGACACGCACCGCCAAATCGCTGGGCATGACCCGGACGACATTCCGAAACGCACATGGTCTGACGCAGTCAGGGCACCTGTCCACGGCCCGCGACATGACCATTTTGGGGCGTCATATCCTGTATGATTATCCTGAGTATTATAACCTGTTCTCGCGCAAATCGACCGATGCAGGTGTCAAGCATGTGAACAACACCAACCGCCGACTGCTGGGGTCGTACCGCGGCGCGGATGGTATCAAGACCGGATATACCAATGCTGCTGGCTTTAACCTTGTTGCCTCGGCCAAACGCGGCAACGAACGTGTTATCGCCACTGTATTCGGCGGCAAATCCAGCGCTTCTCGGAACGCCAAGGTTGCCGAGCTGCTGAACCTTGGCTTCCGCCAGGCACCGTCACAGGCCAGACTGCGCCGTCCGGCACTGCCGCAATACGTCGGCAATGTCGAAGCACCAGTGGTCGCAGGTGGCGTTGGTAAAACTGTACGACCCAATGGGTTGGTCACCACCAGCCTACGCCCCAAGACCCGTCCAAGCGCCGAAACCACCGAGGAAGTCGTGCAGCTAGCAGAAGCTGGAACCGCGCCTGCGCCAAATACGCCCGAGGTTTCGGAAACCGATCAGAACCTTCTGCAAGCCGGTATTCAGGCCGCCTTGGCCGAGATTGATGAAACACCAGAAGCAACTGTCGCCGTGGCGGAACCTGCCCAAGTCGACGAAGCAGCCGTGCAAGTTGCCAATGCGGTCGTTGTCTCAGCCCCGGAGCCCGTTGCTGTACCCGCTGTATATACCGGACTGCGCCCAGTCGCCCGCCCCGCTAATTTGCGAACATCCGAAGTTGCTGCTGCCGAACCAGTTGTTGTGACCCGTTTGTCCACGTCAGGTGGGCGTCATTGGGGCATCAACGTTGGCCTCTTCAACACACGCTACCAGGCTGAAAAGGTGCTTTTGCGGACCGCCTTGGCTGAAATGTCGACTCTGGACGGTTCCCTGCGGAAGGTTGCAAAATCCAGTCGTGGATTTGAGGCAAACTTCCTTGGGATGACCCAGGAAGGCGCCGATTTGGCCTGCCGTCGCCTGAGCGCCCGCAATATTACCTGCAACCCTATTGGGCCGTCCTAAAACCTCTGGCTGAACAGTGCGTTCTGCTACACACCGTTCAGCAATCACCAGAGCTTAGGGTTTGGGCTGATCGTCCCACTCGTCACTCAGAATGCGACGCGAATCCCCTTCGGGGTCGTCGTACTGATTGCTGCGCACGGTATACAGGAACCCGGCCAGCCCTAGCCCACCGAGGATCAGGGAAATCGGGATCAGAAATGTCAGGACCTGCATTCTTTACCTCAGGCGTAGTGCGTTCAGGGACACTGTAATCGACGACGTCGACATCGCCAAGGCAGCGATCAGTGGTGTCGCCAGGCCGGCCACCGCCAATGGCACCGCAATCACATTGTACAATGTGGCGAGTTGGAAGTTCTCGCGGATGCGTTTGGTGGCACGTTTGGCAACATCACAAGCTTCGGCTATGGGGGTAAGATCCTGCCCTAACAGCACAATATCCGAGGCAACACGCGCAGCATCCAGCGCTGATGCAGGTGAGATCGAAACATGTGCAGCCGTTAGTGCAGCCGTGTCATTCAGCCCATCGCCAACCATCAGCACCTTTTGCCCCTGATCAAACAGAGTCTGAATCAAGTCCACTTTGTCTTCTGGCAAGGCTTCGGCCACCCAATCAGAAACACCAAGCCGTGTCGCCACACCTTCTACTGCTTCACTGGAATCCCCGGAAAGCAGGAATACTTGTTTGCCAGCATCCAGTAGTCCCTGCACGGCTTCGGCAGCGCCAGGGCGCAGCGCGTCGGTGAATTCAAAGCCACGCGGCGCGGCACCATCCCCAGCATCCAGCCAAGCAGTGGTACAAGCATTAGAAGGCGCATCAACCCAAGCCGCACGACCCAGACGCACGCGGGTCCCCTGATATTGCGCCTCAGTGCCAAAGCCCGGCACCTCGCGGATATCTGTGACTTCTGCCGCAGAAACACCTGCGTCCCGTGCGGCTTGGGCCAAGCTACGTGACAGCGGATGCGCCGAGGCCTCGGCCAGAGCCAGCGCCAGTTCCAAGTCTGCTCGGTAGAAATCATCCAGGTTGGTCAGCTGTGGGGTGCCGGCTGTCAGGGTTCCGGTTTTGTCAAAGACCACCGTATCCACCTGCGCCAGCCGTTCCAACGCCGTGGCGTCCTTGATCAGCATCCCCTTGCGGAACAAGCGCCCCGACGCCGCAGTGGTAACCGCAGGTACGGCTAGGCCCAATGCACAGGGGCATGTAATGATCAGTACGGCAGCAGCGATGTTCAACGCCGTGCGCAGATCCCAAGTGTACAAATACCAGCCAGCAAAGCTAAGCGCCGACAGGATGTGCACGCCGGGGGCATATAGTTTGGCTGCGTTGTCGGCCAGTGAGGTATACCGCGACCGGCCAGACTCGGCGATAGCTACCAGATCGCCCATCCGGTGCAACGACGTGTCCTTGCCCACCGCAGTGGCGCGGATGGTCAGCGGCCCGGTCAGGTTGACCTCTCCTGCAGAAATCACTGTGCCCTGCCCCGCAAACACTGGCAGCGTTTCACCTGTCAACAGCGAACGATCCAGCTCGGACTGACCGGACACAACTTCGCCGTCCACCGGCATACGACCACCGGGGCGAACCAAGATCAGATCACCAATCGACAGATCCCCAACCGCAACTTCGGCTTCAACTCCGTCGCGCAGCAGGATGGCACGGGGCACCTCTAGCGCCGCCAGTTCCTCAGCTGCGGATCGCGCCACAGCTCGGGTGCGGAAATCCAGATACCGCCCAGCCAGAAGGAAAAAGGTCAGTGTTAGAGCCGCATCAAAGTACGCATGCTCGCCAGAGAGCGAGGTTTCCCACAGCGATGTAACCAGCGCCAGCACCAGCGCCAGCACGATCGGCACATCCATGTTCAGCCGCCGCACCCGCAGCGCTGTCCATGCGTGTTTGAAGAAAGGTTGTGCAGAAAACGCGATTGCCGGCAGGGTGATCGCCGCCGAGATCCAGTGGAACATGTCCCGCGTCGCATCCGAGGCCCCTGCCCAAACCGAAACAGACAGAAGCATCACGTTCATCGACGCAAACCCAGCCACAGCAAGACGCATCAACAGATCACGCCCGGCCTTGTCGCTTTGGGTTGCAGACAGCACCCCCAGATCCAGTTCATGCGCCTCAAATCCAAGCTTGGTCAGCTCCGGGATCAGATCGGTGGCATGGATGTTGGGGGCAGCCTCGATCAGCGCACGCTTCAAGGTCAGATTAACGCGGGCTGAGTTCACACCGGGGACTGCATTCAGCCCCTTCTCTACCGTCGTTATGCAGGCCTGACAGTGGATACCCGGCAGCGACAGCGCTAAACGTGCGGCTTCTTGGGCCTCATCAGCCGCATCACGGGGCACAACCAGACAGCCTGGACAGGCTGCCAGTGAGGGATTTACCTGGGCTGTCATTTCCGATCAGCCTTTCACGTGCAAAATGACTCGCTGGCTAAACTCGGTGCCATTTTTGGCCCGCGCCACCATGCGGATATTCCAGTTCCCGGCACCCAGTTGTGCCGGTGCGACATAGGCCTTGCCATCGAATTTGAAGTCAGGGTTTTGGTCATCCTGGACGTGGGTGGCGCGGCCTAATGTGGCGGTCAGCTTGACCACCTCTACCGGGTTCCCGTCGGCATCGGTGATCTCTAGCTTTACCTGATCATCGCTTGCCGAAGCATAGACAGACCAGCCAAGCGCAGTCTGTGCGCTGCGGCGGCTGTCAAACTCTTGACTGGCGACATACGAGTTTTTCACCTCAAGCCCGGGAAAGGTTTTCACTGCATTCACAGCCAGAGTGATGTTGACGCCAATGATCACAGCAAAGGCGCCACCAAAGACCATCAGCGCATGGCGTCCTGTAAATTCCCGCTGCGGCTTTTCCGATGTCATCGCTTAGTTCCCCTTGCCGTTAAAGGTGGTGTCTTTGTAGGCGCGTTCACCATTGGCGTTGTCTTCAACCCAGATCCTAAACGGTGTCGCATCCTGGGTCGAGGGCGCCGAGCCCTTGGGGCTGATCACATAGACCCGCTGCTGGTGCGCAGCGTTGGCCTCTACTGGAACCGACGCATAAGGCGTACCTTCGATCTGGATGTGCAACGTAGGATCGCCGGAAACAGAAAGCTTAAACTGGCGCTGCTCTCCATGCTTGTTGCGTAGCTGTACGTCATAGGTATTGCGGATCGAGCCGTCGGACATTGTCACAAACGTTGGATTGCGGACCGGGGCCACTGTCAACTCTATATCGGCGCGAATGAACAAGGCAAAAACAAGCCCAACGCCCACCAGGGTCCACAGCGTCGTATACATGATAGTTCTGGGCCGCAGTATATGCTTCCAGATATTTACGGCAGGTCGCCCAGCACGTTCGTTGCTCTCATCGCTGACCGCCATGTAGTCGATCAAGCCACGTGGCCTGCCGACTTTTTCCATAATCTCATCGCAGGCATCAATACACAGCGCACAGGTTATGCACTCCATTTGCTGGCCGTCGCGAATGTCGATCCCGACCGGGCAGACATTCACACAGGCCATGCAGTCGATACAGTCTCCCTGAGGCTCGGCCGGTTCTGGACCTTTTTTCTTGAGCTTGCCACGGGGTTCACCACGCCAGTCGCGATATCCGACAACCAGAGTGTCTTCGTCCATCATCGCAGCCTGAATACGCGGCCATGGGCAGGCATAGATGCAGATCTGTTCACGGGCGAAACCACCAAAGAAGAAGGTGGTTAGTGTCAGGATGGCCATTGTCGAATAGGCAATCGGATGGGCGTTACCCGTGACCAGATCAACCAGCAGGGTTGGCGCGTCGGCAAAGTAAAATACCCACGCCCCGCCTGTAGCCAAACCAATCAGCAACCACGCCGTCCACTTTGTGACCCGTAAACGGACCTTTCGAAAGTCCAGTTTTTTCTGGTGATACAATCGCAAGCGGGCATTTCGGTCCCCCTCGATCCAGCGCTCGACCAAGATATACAGGTCAGTCCAAACGGTCTGCGGACATGCATAGCCACACCAGACCCGGCCTAAGGCTGAGGTGAACAAGAACAACCCCAACCCTGCCATAATCAACAAACCGGCAACAAAATAGAACTCGTGTGGCCAGATTTCGATCCAGAAGAAGTAAAAACGTCGGCCACCCAGATCCAACAATACCGCCTGATCCGGCAGGCTAGGCCCGCGATCCCAGCGAATCCATGGAACCAAATAGTAGATCCCCAATGTCACAGCCATTATTATCCACTTTAGATTCCGGAATTTACCGGAAACTCTTTTTGGAAAAATGGGCTCCCTAGCGGCGTAAAGGCTGGGGGGGGAATTGGAATCGCTCACGGCAACTCTCCGACTGTTGGCTAATTCCAGTCTTGTCTCAGAAGACTATCAGGTCAACTTTGACATGGATCAAAGGCGTATCGTGAAAACATGTTTTTCACCTACGTCATTGTCGCCGCAGCCACTGAACAAATTTTCGCGCAGTGGGCCGCAGAACACCGGGCCGTGTGACGATATGATAACCGCGGCTATCGTCCTCGCAGAACAATTCGACCAAGCGACCTGATTTCAGATCATCTTCGACGAACATGCGTACGGTGACCACCACCCCTTGCCCTGACCGCACGCCGTCTAGCAATAGGTTACCCGGCACGTGAATTCGGCTTTTTAATTCTGTCGGCTTCACTCCGTATGCCTCGGCCCAGTTGGTGGACTCCGTTGTTCCCAACTCGTCCAGCCAAGGATAATCCACTAATTCTGCTGGGGTGATTTTGCCTTCTGTCTTTAACAACCCCGGCGCAGCAACAATAACCATCGGAGAGGCGAGCAACATTTCAACTTCATGCCCAGGCCAGTCGCCTTTGCCATAACGAATGGCCAAATCAATTCCACCGGGCTTCAGGGTCACAAGGTTAGGTGAAGGGTCCAACATCAAATTGATCTCGGGATGCAACGCACGGAAACCAGCCAGACGTGGCATCAGCCAAGATGAGGCAAAGGAAGAGGTGCACGAGACATGCAAGGGGCGGTTTGCATCAGCACCTTTCAGGTCCTGAATGGCAGCGTCGATTGCCCCAAAACCAAGGTCTAGTGCGCGGGCCAATTGATCTCCCTCAACTGTCAAGGAAAGCGAACGGCCCGAACGGTCCAACAAGGACGCCCCGAGATGGGTCTCTAGTGCGCGTAATTGCTGGCTGATGGCAGCGTGACTTACATTTAGCGCATCACCCGCAAGCGAGACATTTCCGGTCTGCGCAAAGGCAGCAAACGCCCGGAGTGAAGCTAACGGAGGGAACTCAAGCCAGTTCATATGTAAGCCCACCTTACAGGATAAAATTCCAATTGATTCGCATAACAGGTCGTTTTTCGCAAGAGTGAGGCAAGGAAAACTTACATTAAGGAGAAAATCATGTTGAATATTTTTGCAAACAGTATGCTCACCGCCACCCGGATTCAGGACCACACCATTAGCGACGTGCGGGGAAAAACTAAGTCTCCGCAAAAACGCAGCCGGTGGTGGAACCAGACTCCCAAGTCCACTGACCTGAAGAACCTTTAAGTGGCTGCACCTGTCACCCCGCCGCATGGTGCGGTGGAATTTGAACCAATGAAGGGCAAAAAAGGAGCGTCGGCTTTCCAGGAAACGCGCGAACAGATCGGAAAACCGACGCTTTAGCCTACCCCACTGCAAGCAGCCGAGACAGGTATACCGGACTGCCACGGGCCCACATAAGGGGGAGGTACAAAGGCCGCGAGCAGTCGTTGCATACCTTAAATCACTGATTCCACCGGTTGTGTTTGACGCGGATCAAACTCGCAGCATTATTTGACCCTTTGCACACAAAACCTACCCTTTACTGACAAGATGGTGGGGGACGTCGACATGAGGCCGCAAACCAAAGAGCGCATGACCCTTGCCGATGCCGAAATTGGTGCTGTTGCACACCTGTATCGCGCCGAGGTCTACCGAAGCACCATCTGGCGCACTCGACTGGACACGACCACAAACTGGGCGGTTGTGACGTTGGGCGTGGCCCTGTCGATTACCTTTTCTTCCCCCGATGCATCACCACTCCCATTAATCCTGGTTGGCATCCTGATCATTTTCTTTCTGTTACTCGAGGCGAGACGATATCGCTATTTCAACGTCTTTCGTGCCCGTGCGCGCTGGCTTGAACGGCATTTCTACGCGCCGCTGCTGTATGACGGCGATTTGCATATGGAAGAAAACTGGCAAAAGGTGCTTGCGACCGACTATCTGCAGCCAGAATACCACGTCAATTACATGACGTCCGTAGGGCGCCGTATTCGCCATAACTATCTGTGGATTCTTTTAATCCAATCCCTTGCCTATGCTGGTAAAATTCTGGTCCACCCCAGCCCCATCACGTCAGTTCAGCAAGGCATTTCGCGGGCTGACGTTGGTCCGTTACCCGGCGAATTGGTGATCGCCATTGGCGTCGTCTACGTCATAAGTTGGGGCGCCATTGCCATGTGGAGCGGCTGGAGTGATGCCGCGCGCGCCAGTGTTCGACGCTCAAATACTTATATGGGATAAAGACAGAACACACTGATCACGCTGACCAATCTCCAAATGCGAAACGCAGCGCTGTGTAGCGCTGCGTTCGTGAGGGGCAACTAGAGCCCCCAATTTTCGGAACTTTGAAGCCCCCTCAGGAAGCCAAAACT
Source organism: Parasedimentitalea denitrificans (assembly GCF_011813015.1). GTDB lineage: Bacteria > Pseudomonadota > Alphaproteobacteria > Rhodobacterales > Rhodobacteraceae > Parasedimentitalea > Parasedimentitalea denitrificans. The sequence goes on from NZ_QHLQ01000006.1 coordinate 50,608, forward strand.
CTGACTTATTCACCGCCGCCAAGCTGGTGAACATAGGCGGTAACAGCACGGATCTGCCATTCGGTCAGACGTGTGTTCCACGCTGGCATAACGCCATATCGTGAATTGTTCACGGTCTCGCTCAAAGTGGAATAGTCACCACCGTACAGCCAGATCGCATCCGCCAGGTTCGGTGCACCCTGATCACGATCACCAGTGCCGTCTTCGGCGTGGCACGACGAACAGTTGTCTTCAAAGACAACGGCACCGGCTTCTACCTTGGATGCATCCTGCGCTTCGCCTGACAGAGACATGACAAAGTTCACAACCTGGTCGATCTCAGCCGGTTCCAGCAACTCATCACGGCCAAAGGCAGGCATCTCAGAGTAGCGCGCTTCGTCGCTGTCTTCGTTGCGGATACCATGAGTGATGGTGGTATGGATGGCTTCCATGTCACCGCCCCACAGCCAGCTGTCGTCCAGCAGGTTAGGATAACCCTTTGCACCAGCCGCGCCAGAACCGTGGCACTGTGCACACCAGGTCATGAAGACCGCATTCCCAGCCGAAGTTGCATAACCGTTCAGCTCCGCATCACCGGCAATCGCCGTCAGATCAGCCGAGGCCAGCTGTGCGTTGATGGCAGCGTTGCCCTCTTCGACTGCAGCAATCTCGTTTGCGACGTTAGCGCGGGTTGACCATCCCAGCACCCCAGAGGTGGCCTGATTGATCATTGGCCATGCTGGGTAGGCAATCGTATAACCGATACCCCAGATGATGGTCAGATACAGACACCACAACCACCAGCGTGGCATCGGGTTATCAAACTCTTCGATCCCGTCCCACACGTGACCGGTGGTGTTTGGATCGCCCTCGAACTTCTTAGACTTTTTTGTCATGTCCTCGCCTCCTTGGATGCGGCGGGTTTATCTGCGCCCATCTGGGGCGCAGGTGCGTCAACGTGGCGAAACGGGATGTTGGCAACATCGTCGTATATCTTGGTGCTGCCGGGGCGAAACGCCCAGATGATAACCGTTACAAAAACAGCAAACAGGAACAGCAGCATCCAGCTATCGGCGAATTCCCTAAGGAAAGTGTAGATATCCATCTGTCCCTCCCTTAGCGGCTAGCAACGGGGGTAAAGGTCGAGAAATCAACCAAAGTACCCAGCATCTGCAGATAGGCCACAAGCGCATCCATTTCAGTCAGCTCTGCACGACCGTCAAAGTTACGCACGCTCACTTTGTCACCATAGCGTTCGATCAGACCGTCATAGTCGCTGTCCGGATCCGCTTGGACCCTAAAGTCAGCCTGAGCACTGGCGATCATCTCATCTGTATACGGCACACCGACCATTGCGTTGGTGGCGATCAGGTCAGCGACATATTTACCGTCGATAATCGTGTCCTCCAGGAAGCCATATTTTGGCATCACAGATTCCGGCACCACTGACTGCGGATCACGCAGGTGATCGACATGCCACTCATCCGAGTAACGCCCGCCGACCCGGGCCAAATCTGGCCCCGTCCGCTTGGACCCCCACTGGTGTGGGTGGTCGTATTTGGACTCTGCCGCCAGTGAGTAGTGGCCGTAGCGCTCTACTTCATCGCGCATTGGACGGATCATCTGGCTGTGGCAGGTGTAGCACCCTTCACGAACGTAGATATCCCGCCCAGTCAGCTCCAGCGGAGTGTAGGGGCGCATGCCCTCTACATCTTCGATGGTGTTTTCCAGCCAGAACAGTGGTGCGATTTGCACCAAACCGCCGATGGACACGACGAGCAGGCTGCAAACCAGCAGCAGGGTCGCGTTGGTCTCGAGGACCTTGTGTTTGTCGAGAAATGACATTGTTTCAGTCCTCCTTATTCAGCTGGAACCGCGACAGTAAGGCTGGCCTCTTTGGCCGGTGCCCGACGAACGGTCATCCACAGGTTGTAACACATGACCACAGCGCCAGAGAGGAACATAAGTCCGCCCAATCCACGCACGATGTTCATTGGAGTTTTGGCAGCAACGGTGTCAGCGAACGAGTTCACCAGGAAGCCGTTGGCATCTACTTCACGCCACATCAGGCCTTCCATGATACCGGTGACCCACATCGACGCGGCGTACAGAACGATACCGATCGTGGCGAGCCAGAAGTGCCAGGACACCAGGCTAAGGCTATAAAGGCGCTCACGCTTCCACAGAACCGGAACCAGATAGTACAGCGCACCAAAGGTGATCATACCGTTCCAGCCCAAGGCTCCCGAGTGCACGTGGCCAATGGTCCAGTCAGTGTAATGGCTCAGCGCGTTCACAGCGCGGATCGACATCATCGGACCTTCAAAGGTCGACATGCCGTAAAAGCCAAGCGAGATCACCATCATCCGGATAACCGGGTCGGTGCGCAGCTTGTCCCATGCACCAGACAGGGTCATCAGACCGTTGATCATGCCACCCCAAGACGGCATCCACAGCACAATCGAGAACACCATGCCCAGCGTTGTCGCCCAGTCAGGCAGCGCTGTGTAGTGCAGGTGGTGTGGACCAGCCCAGATATACAGGAAGATCAGCGCCCAGAAGTGGATGATCGACAGCTTGTACGAGAACACAGGACGTTCGGCCTGTTTCGGGATAAAGTAGTACATCATGCCAAGGAAACCGGCGGTCAGGAAGAAGCCCACAGCGTTGTGGCCGTACCACCATTGAACCATGGCATCCTGCACACCAGAGAAGACCTGCACCGACTTGGAACCCCAGATCGAAACCGGGATCGACAGGTTGTTGACCACGTGAAGCATGGCAACGGTGATGATAAAGGCAAGGTAGAACCAGTTTGCCACATAGATGTGCGGCTCTTTGCGTTTGATCAGCGTGCCTAGGAACACAGCCAGATAAGCAAGCCAGACCACAGTCAGCCAGATGTCCACATACCATTCGGGTTCTGCGTATTCTTTCGACTGCGTACCGCCCAACAGGTAGCCAGTCGCCGCCAGAACGATGAACAACTGATATCCCCAGAACACGAACCATGCTGTGTTGCCGCCCCAAAGGCGCGCAGCACAGGTGCGCTGAACCACATAGAACGATGTGGCGATCAGAGCATTACCACCAAAGGCAAAAATCACCGCCGAGGTGTGCAACGGGCGCAGGCGGCCAAAGTTGGCGTATCCTTCGGCCCATTCAAAGTTCAGCGCCGGAAAGGCCAGCTGAAATGCGATAAAAACACCAGCCAGAAAGCCAACCACACCCCAAAGGGCGGTGGCGATCACACCAGCGCGTACGACACTGTCGAAATATTCATTTTCCACTGACCCGGCCATGACTTGCGGCTCGTCGGTGTTGCGAAGAACGTGGATAAACAGCCCAGCAGCAACGACCATAATAATGATCGCATGCACCAAATAAGCTATATCCCGCGCATAATTGGTCGCAAGCATCGCAAAAAGCACAACCAAACCAAGCGCTATTAGCTTGATATAATTAGACATACTATGTCCCTTTATCTTGCCCCGCGCGATTCTTGTGCCGCGCCAGACGGATTTAGACTGAGCGCTTGATGCAAAATGAAAGCACCTACTGCTTTGATCTACATCAAGACATACTATGACGATCTATGTGTAGCCTCTCCACAGAAAGCAATTAGTGCAGCCGTATTTTGGTAAGTTGCACTGCGCATGAGGTAGAAATGTCCTATAAATCGTTGCTTACAGTACTAACTGCGACCGAAACCGCAAAAACACCGTTAAACCAGCTTGCGACTCTGGCTGGTCATTTTGATGGCCACGCCGAGGCTCTCTGTCTGGGCGTCGACCGAACGCAGACGGGGTATTACTACGCTGGCGCCAATGCCATGGTGCTGCAGGAATCCCTGTCTCGGGCCAAGGAAGAGGCGACGCGGGTGCAAGACCACGCTGAAACGGTGCTGGCAAAATCCGGTGTTAACTGGTCTGCGGAATCCGGCGTCGCTCAAATCGCTGATTTGGGTCGACATGTGGCTCAGCGCGCCCGGTTCTCGGATCTTGTGGTGCTAGGCAAACCCTATGGTCGTGACCGCAATGTCGAAGCAGAGCCCATTGTCGAGGCCGCTCTGTTCGAAGGCCATGCTCCGGTTCTTATGGTCCCTGACAAAGCCAACGTGGTGACGCAACCAAAGACAGTTATGGTGGCCTGGAACGAAAGCGTTGAGGCCCTGACTGCGATCCGCAAAGCGTTACCGTTTTTGGTGAAGGCTGACTTGGTTCGGGTCGTGGTAATTGCCCCCCCTCAGCATGGGCCAGAGCGATCGGATCCTGGCGGCATGCTAAGTCAGATGCTGGCGCGTCATGGGGTAAAATGCGAAATCGACGTGCTCAGCAAATCACTAAGTCGCGTGTCTGACATCCTGAACCGCCACGCCGTCGACACCGCGTCCGAAATGATTGTAATGGGGGCTTACGGGCATTCCCGTTTCCGCGAGGCCATACTCGGTGGCGCAACTCGCAATATGCTGGAACAGGCCACAGTCCCTGTTTTCATGGCGCACTAATGACAGATTTAGGGGGCGCGCTTGCTCGCCCCCTAAATGACCGGCAAAGGGTATCAGCCGATAAACCCGCCATCACCATCGTCACCTGCTTCACTTAGCAGGCGCTCCATGTTCGGCACGGTAATATGACGTTTGCCCTCTAGCTTGATCACATCATCGCGTTTCAGCGCTGACATCTGACGGCTAACTGTTTCTAGGGTCAGACCCAGATAGTCGGCCATTGCCTCACGCGTTAGCGGCAAATCAAACACGATGTTTTTGCCAATGCCATTTGATGCCAGCGAAGCGTCGCGGCGCACAATTATGGACAGCAGGCTAGCGATTTTCTCACGCGCGGTTTTGCGGCCTAGAACCAGCATCCACTCACGCGCTGCGTCCAGCTCATCCAGGGTCATTTCCAAGAGCCGTTGCGCAACATGCGGGGTGCGTTCCATCAATTCTTCGAAAGGTTTCTTTCGAAAGCAGCACATCACAACATCGGTGGTGGCGACCACATTATATGCCGCACCGTCTCGCCCGGGGCGACCAACAAAATCGCTGGGCAGAAGAAGGCCAACCATTTGGGTCCGCCCATCTTCCATGGTCTGTGTCAGAGTTGCGACTCCTGACACGACAGAGCCAACGAAGCCCATTAAGTCTCCAGACCAAATTACGGTCTGGCCAGCCTCGTAGGTTCGGTAGTATTTGATAGCGTCCAGTTCCACCAGCTCATCAGCATTGCAACGCGCGCAAACGGCGCGGTGGCGGATAGGGCAACTTTCACAGTTAACTGAAGTAATATTCGGGGTGCTCATCAATCGTCCCAATTGATCTGGGTCAAGGTTAGTCCTGTTAGACCTCGACTACATTACCCAAATGACACAGGAATCACAATTGGCCAAGCTCGGTTTATTCGACGCCAAAGTGCCGCGCTACACCAGCTATCCAACAGCTCCACAATTCCGTAACGACGTTGATCCGACGCGGTTTTCTGATTGGATATCAAAGATCAAGCCAAACAGCTCGATCTCGCTATACATCCATGTGCCGTTCTGCCGCAGGCTGTGTTGGTTCTGCGCCTGCCGAACTCAGGGCACCCAAAGCGATTCTCCAGTCCGCGCCTATCTTGAGGTTCTGAAGGCTGAAATCGCAATGCTGGGCCGAATCCTGCCCGAAGGTGTGAACCTGTCCCGGTTGCATTGGGGCGGTGGCACGCCGACCCTGCTAACACCAGATATGATGACTGAACTGGCCGGGGCCGTGGCTGAAATTGCGCCTTTTGCCCCTGACGCAGAGTTCTCGGTAGAAATTGATCCTAACGAGATTGACGAACGGCGCCTGGATGCACTGGCCGCCGCAGGTATGAACCGTGCCTCTGTTGGGGTTCAGGATTTTGACCCTGAGATCCAACAAACAATTGGCCGTATTCAAAGCTACGAACTCACTCGCAACGCCATTGAGATGATCCGCGCCCGCGGCATCCACAGCCTAAACGCCGACATCCTGTACGGGCTGCCGCATCAAAACCAGGAACGGATGACAGAAAGCGTTCAAAAGCTGCTGTCGCTGAACCCCGACCGGGTTGCGCTATATGGCTATGCCCATGTTCCCTGGGTGGCCAAACGACAGCAGATGATTCCAACAGATGCATTGCCTACACCACAAGAGCGGCTGGGACTATTCGAAACCGCACGCAAGCTGTTCCTGTGGGATCAATATGCCGAAATCGGAATTGACCACTTTGCCACTCAGACTGACGGGCTGACCACCGCGCAAAAGGCTGGTAAGCTGAAACGCAATTTCCAAGGCTACACCGATGATCAGTCCGAAGTTCTGATCGGCCTTGGGGCGTCTTCGATCTCGCGCTTCCCGCAGGGTTTTGCCCAAAACGCACCTGGAACCTCGGCCCATACCAAAGCGATCCGCGAAGGCTCGTTCTCGGTTACTCGCGGTCACACGTTCCAAGGCGAAGACAAATTGCGCGCCCGCCTGATCGAGTCGTTGATGTGCGATTTCCGGATCAACACAAACGAAATCACCGCTGACTTCGACATCACATCTACCGCGTTGCACCAGATGTTCACCAAGGTTGCCAATGACTTCCCTGATGCGCTGCAGGTTCTGCCGGATGGGCTTTATATCCCCGAGCACGCCCGCCCCCTCACACGGATGATTGCCCGTGGTTTCGATGCCTATGACGAAACCAGTCAGGCCAAGCATTCTGCGGCGATTTGATCGAAGGATAACAAAACAGTTTACCGAGCCGCAGCCAACAGCGTACGGGTATACTCGTGCTGCGGATTGACAAAGATGTCCTCGGCGACCCCTGCTTCGACGACATCCCCCTGTTTCATCACAATGACCTTGTGGGACATGGCGCGCACCACGTTCAGGTCATGGGAAATGAACAGATAGGCCAGCCCGTAACGGCGTTGCAAATCGCGCAACAGATCAACGATTTGCACCTGCACCGTCATATCCAGCGCCGAGGTCGGCTCGTCCAGAACCACCAGTTTTGGGCGTAGTACCATAGCGCGGGCGATGGCGATGCGCTGACGTTGGCCACCAGAAAACTCATGCGGGTAACGGTCCATGGCGATTGGGTCTAATCCCACCTCGGTCATGATATCCGCCACCAGATCACGTGGATCACGGTCAGGGTCAATCTTGTGGATTGCGACACCCTCGGCAATGATCTGCGCACAGGTCATCCGAGGTGATAGCGACCCAAACGGGTCCTGAAACACAATCTGCATGTCCTTGCGAAGCTGCCGCAGGTCCTTGGTCGAATACTTGCGCAGATCGTCGCCATGAAAGTTGACCTCGCCCTCAGAAGCAATCAGCCGCATGATGGCCAGCGCCATTGTGGTCTTGCCTGATCCACTTTCGCCAACAATTCCCAGCGTTTCACCCGCGCGGACGGAAATCGACGAGGGGTTTACCGCCTTTATGTGACCGACAGTGCGTTTCAGTAATCCACGTTGGATCGGAAACCAGACTTTTAGATCATCGGTACGGATCAATTCCTGAGAGTTCGCCGGCACCGGCTCTGGATGCCCTGCAGGTTCAGCCGCCAACAACATTTGCGTATAAGGGTGCTGTGGATTGTCGAAAATCTCGACCGTGGGGCCAGTCTCTACAATCTCACCGTCCTTCATCACGCAGACCTTGTCGGCAATTCGGCGCACGATGTTCAGATCATGGGTAATGAACAACAGTCCCATGCCTTCGCTGGCCTTCAACTCGGCCAACAGGTCTAGGATCTGCGCTTGAATGGTTACATCCAGCGCCGTTGTCGGCTCATCTGCGATCAGAACGTCAGGTTTGTTGGCCAGGGCCATGGCGATCATGATGCGTTGCCGTTGCCCGCCAGAAAGCTGGTGCGGATAAGATCCCAGACGATCTTCGGCGTCACGAATGCCAACTTTATTCAGCAGCTCCAGAATACGGGCCCGAGCCCCTGCCCCCGACAGCCCCTGATGTAATGCCAGTGATTCCGCCAATTGCTTTTCAATGGTGTGTAGCGGGTTCAGCGAGGTCATCGGCTCTTGGAAAATGAAACTGATGTCATTGCCGCGCACGTCCATCAACCGGTCAGCATCGGCGCCGATCATTTCTTGACCGTCGTACAGGACTGAACCTTCGACGATCGCGCTATCACCCAATAGCGAGACTGTGGACAGTGCAGTCACCGACTTACCCGACCCCGACTCGCCCACGAGGGCCACGGTTTCCCCGCGATCCACGGTAAAGGACACGCCCTTTACCGCCATTGATGTCTTACCGTCCTGACGAAAAGAAACACGCAGGTCGTTCACTTGCAAAAGCGCGCTCATGAGAAGGTCTTTCGGGGGTCAAATGCATCCCGCACGCCTTCGAATATGAAGACCAGCAGCGACAGCATGATGGCAAAGGTAAAGAACGCGGTGAAGGCTAGCCAGGGGGCTTCTAGGTTCTGTTTGGCCTGCAGGGTCAACTCTCCTAATGAGGGGGCAGATGACGGCAGACCAAAGCCCAAGAAGTCGAGCCCGGCTAGTGTTCCGATGGTGCCGGTGACGATAAACGGCATGAATGTCAGCGTTGCCACCATTGCATTCGGCAGCATGTGGCGGAACATGATGGTCACATTGCTAACCCCAAGCGCCTTGGCTGCGCGGACATATTCCAAGTTACGCGCGCGCAGGAATTCTGCTCGCACCACGCCCACCAGACCGGTCCAGCCGAACAGGATCATAAGCCCGACCAACAGCCAGAAACTGCGGCCCAGAATGGCGAACAGAATGATGATCACATACAGCTGCGGTGTTGCGCTCCAGATCTCGATCACCCGCTGGAACACCAGATCGGTCCAGCCGCCGAAATACCCCTGAACGGCACCCGCTAGAATTCCCAGAACCGAGGCAGCACCGGTGACTATCAGGGTAAACACGATCGACAGGCGGAACCCGTGGATCACCCGCGCTAGCACATCACGTTTGGTGTCGTCAGTGCCCAACCAGTTCTGCGCATTGGGTGGCAGTGGCGCGGCACCGGGGCGGTCGACAGTGGTGTTGTAGGAATAAGGGATCAGCGGCCACAGGGTCCAGCCCTTCTCAAAGCCCTCAGCCTCGTATGAACCCGAACCAATTTCCGCGATGATTTCTTCAGGCTCATCAAAGCAATCCTCGATGCCACCCGAAACGATCAGACATTCGACCTCGGGGTCGCGATAGATTGCCTCGGTCTGGAAATCACCACCAAAGGCGGTTTCAGGGTAGAAGTTGAACACCGGCATAAAGAGCTCGCCGCGATAACTGACCAAGATCGGTTTGTCGTTGGCGATGAATTCGGCAAATAGCGTAATGCCGAACAACACAGCAAAGATGATCATCGACCAAAAGGCACGGGTGTTACGACGGAAATTGCGCCAGCGGCGTTGATTAAGAGGAGACATAGCCATTTTACCCCTCCCTCTTTTCAAAGTCGATGCGCGGATCAACCAGCACATACATCAAGTCGGAGATGATCCCGACCACCAGGCTCATCAAGCCAAACACAAACAGTGTGCCAAAGATCACCGGATAGTCCCGTGCTACTGCGGCCTCAAACCCCATCCGGCCCAACCCATCCAGCGAGAAGATAGTCTCGATGATCAGCGAGCCTGAGAAGAAGATACCGATGAACACGGCTGGGAAACCAGCAATCACGATCAACATCGCGTTGCGGAACACATGGCCATACAACACGCCGGATTCAGACAACCCCTTGGCGCGGGCGGTGATTACGTATTGCTTCTTGATTTCATCCAGGAACGAGTTCTTGGTCAGCAGCGTCATGGTGGCAAAGGCCGCGATGGTCGAGGCCAGCACCGGCAGCGCGATGTGCCAGACATAGTCAACGATTTTGGCACCTAGGCTTAGCTGGTCCCAATTGTCCGAAGTCAGACCTCGCAGAGGAAAAATCTGCCAATAGGATCCACCAGCAAACAGCACCAGCAGCAGGATGGCAAACAAGAAACCCGGGATCGAGTAAGCCGCAATGATCATGCCACTGGTCCATGTGTCAAACTTGCTGCCATCACGGATCGCCTTGCGGATACCCAGTGGAATCGACACCAGATAGGCAATAATCGTCGACCACAGGCCTAGCGAAATCGATACCGGCATTTTCTCCATCACCAAATCCAGCACACCAATTTTGCGGAAATAGCTCTCACCAAAGTCCAGCCGGGCGTAGTTCCCCAACATGATAAAGAACCGCTGCAACGGCGGCTTATCCAGGCCGAACTGCTCCTCCAGCTCTTTGATGAACTCGTCTGGCAGTCCACGCGACCCAACATATTGCTCACTGGAACTTTCGCCCATGGTTTCGACGTCTGACCCACCACCGGCAAAGCCTTCGAACACATCTCCCCCGCCCTGCATCTCGGCAATGATCTGTTCCACGGGGCCACCGGGGACAAATTGCACAAGGGCAAAGTTAATAACCATAATGCCCAGCAAAGTTGGGATGATCAGCAAAAACCGGCGGAGGATATATGCAGCCATGACGCGCGCCTACCGCAACGCGCCAGAGGAAATCAGAGCCGCGGCGTTATCTTGGTCGATCCACCAAAGGTCATCAAATCCCAGTGCATAAGGTGGCAGATTTTCCGGGAATTTATACATATCCCAATAAGCCACCCAGTATTTACCCAGATACCATGTCGGCACCATGATCCGTTTTGACAACAGCACTCGGTCCAACGCCCGTGCATTGGCCTGCAACTCTTCGGTGGTTGTGGCTCCAACGATATTGTCGATCAGCGGCTGGATGTCCGGCCCATGAACACCCGTTGGGTTAAACAGTGAATAGGCCGCATCTTCCTCGCCGAACATCTGGTACAACCCGGTCGAAGGCTGCAGAGAGCTGCGATAGCCCGCCAGCATCATGTCGAAATCCCGGTCCCGACGGCGTGCAGTGAACTGCGCATTGTCGATCCGGTTATAACGGGCATCGACGCCCATGATCACCAGATTGTCGACATAAGGTTGAATGATCCGGTCCAGTGTTGGCTGATCAGACAGAAACTCTACCCGCAGTGTCTCACCTGCGGCGTTTCGACGAATACCGTCATCACCAACCGCCCATCCGGCTGCATCAAGCAGTTTCATCGCCTTGCGCAGGTTGCGGCGGTCGTTCTGGCGTTTCCCGCTGGATTCATGCGCGACAACAACCTCTGTGCTCAGGATCTTTGGATCCAGTGCATCACCTAGGCTCTGCAATATTTCTAGCTCGCGTCCCTCGGGTAGCCCCTTAGCCTGAAGGTCAGTACCTTGCCAGAACGAATGGCGCTGTTGGAACAAGCCATATTGCAGGCTCTCGTTGGTCCACTCGAAATTATAGCCCAATTGCAGGGCGGCGCGGACCTGAATGTCCTGAAACTGTGGCCGATCAAGGTTGAAGACAAACCCACTGGCGTTTGGCACATCACCATCAAAGAAATCACCTTTGATGACATCACCTGCATGCAATGCAGGGAAGTCATATGCCGTGGCCCAGCTTTTTGAGTTATTTTCCTGGCGCAGCGTAAAGGCGCCGGACTTGAATCCCTCCATCGCGGCAATAGCGTCGGTAAAGTATTCGATCCGGATGCTGTCATAGTTATGACGGCCGATGTTCACGTTCAGATGGTCACCCCAATAGTCCGGGTTGCGTTTGTAAACCACGCGCCGGTTAATGTCATAACTATCCAGCGCATAGGGCCCGGATCCGATACCCGGATCTAGCCGCGGTTCGTCCAGACGACGGTTTTCGGGATCGGCCTCGAACCACGCTTTTGAATAAATCGGGGTGCCGCCAACTTGGCTGATCATCCCACGACGCGGAAAATCTGGCGAGAAATAGAATTTGACCCGGTGCGGGCTCAGCGCCTCTGCTTTGGGGATACGTTTCCGCACCGCCTCGGCATAAGATTTCAGGCCCTGATCCAGAAGGATATTATGGGAAAACACCACATCATCTGCAGTTACTGGCGAACCGTCAGAGAATGTCGCTTCGGGGCGCATGTTGAAAATGACCCAGTCCTGGCTTTCCGGGTACTCAAGACTTTCTGCAACCAGCCCATAGTAGGATGCAGGTTCGTCGTATGACGGGGTTAGCAACGATTCAAAATGCTCGGTCGAACGTGCCGCGCCACGGCCCTTGCGGGTGTAGGGGTTGAAACTGTCGAATGTCCCCTGCGCACCATAGGACAGTTCGCCGCCGCGTGGGGCATCCGGGTTCACATAGTCAAAATGAGCGAAGCCCGCAGGATACTTTAAATCACCAAATTCCGAAAACCCGTGGCTGGTGATTATTTTTTCCTCAGCGCGCGCCAAAGTGGCAAAGCCAATCGCCAGGATTAATCCCATTGCCAGAACAGCCAAGGCACGGAGCCTCTCCGTTTGATTAATCACGCGAGCTCGTACAGCGCTGCGGGGTTTGTTCATCTGCCAGTCCTCCCATTCCCGGATCTTTTCGATCTGGTGTGTAAATACCAAGCTAAAGCTCGGGGGTGGTAACATTCAAGTTGCGATTCCGTGTTTCTTTGCTTGTGGATGCGGCATTCAGCAGTTCAGCGCCGACTATCGGTAACATTGTTGTATCACATAGTGCGCCATGCCACTTTCGACCACACATTGTATTCTGGAGAATGAACTATGATTTTACGCAAAACTCTTTCTCGCGGCCTGACTGGTGTCATTTTGGGCACCACAGGGTTGGTTGCCGCCTGCGCTCAGCAAGAAGAAGAGCCCGTGGCCATGGCCAACCCTGCCGCAGTCTATTGTGAGGAAACCGGCGGGCAGCACGTCATTCGGGATGGCAAAGGTGGGCAAATTGGGGTCTGCATCCTGCCAGATGGCCGCGAGGTTGTTGCCTGGGATTATTACAGGAACAACAATCCCGCATAATACACCCCAAAATAGAAAAAGGCCGCTGCACTTGGCAGCGACCTTTTAATTCAGAAATGATCCGTGGATCAATCGTCCAGGCTGTCCAGATAAGCGATCAGGTTAACCCGGTCTTTTTGCTTTTTCAGACCAGAGAAGCTCATCGAGGTACCGCTGGCATAGCTGCTAGGCTTGGTCAGGAAGGCGTCCAGCTCTTCTGCGGTCCAAGTACCGTCGGACATGCCTGACAAGGCACCCGAGTAGCCAAATCCATCAGCTGATGCGATCGGACGACCGACAACACCATAAAGGAACGGGCCAGTTGAGTTATTTCCGTCGTCCAGCTTGTGGCAGGCCGAACATTTCTTGAAGACTTTGGCACCCTTGCCAACGTCAGCCGAGGCCATCAGCTCATCAAAGCTAACTTCAGCCACAGCTTCTTGCTCGCCGGCCTCTTCAATTTCAATCACATAGGCTGCCTCTCCGTGAGACTCCACGTGATAAAGTCCTTCTGCTGCCCATTTGCCCAAAAGGAGAACCAACAACGCGCCGCACAATGCTGCGGCCGCTTTGGTAATGGTCATTGTGTCAAACATGGTTGCGCTTCCGTTTCATATAACTGAAGGCGTGTCTAAGGCTTCCCCTGCCAACTGGCAAGGTATAGACAGTGCGGTGAAATGCCCATTATCAGATCTTTTGCACGGAATTCACAAAAATGACCGGTAAAATTGCCATCCAAGGGGAGCTCGGCTCTTACAGTCACGAGGCCTGTCGCAATGCGCGGCCCGGATTAGAGGTTCTACCCTGCCGTACATTTGAAGACGCTATTGACGCTGTACGTAACGGAACGGCCGAACAAGCCATGCTTCCGGTCGAAAATTCTACCTATGGGCGGGTTGCTGATATCCACCGCCTCCTGCCGCATAGCGGATTACACATCGTAGACGAAGCTTTTGTGCGGGTTCACATCAACCTGCTGGCCGTGCCCGGTGCGACGCTAGAAGATATTCAAGAGGCACACTCACATCTGGTGCTACTGCCCCAATGTGCGAGTTTCCTACGCGAACATGAGATTCGCGGCCGTGTCAGCCCCGACAACGCCCGTGCCGCCCGTGAAGTTGCTGAACGCGGCGATGTCCAACATGCTGCTTTGGCAAGCGAACTGGCCGGCGAGATCTATGGATTGGATGTACTGGCCCGCCATATTGAGGACGAGGGCAACAACACCACGCGTTTTGTCATCATGTCGCCAGAACTCAACACCACCCGGCGTGGTGCCCATGGTATGATCACCAGCTTTGTGTTCCAGGTCCGCAACATTCCGGCAGCGCTGTACAAGGCGATGGGTGGTTTTGCGACCAATGGTGTCAACATGACCAAGCTGGAAAGCTATATGGTCGATGGCTCGTTCACCGCGACACAGTTTTACGCTGATATTGATGGGCATCCAGATGATGCAAACGTCCAACTGGCGCTGGACGAATTGGCTTATTTCACCACCAACATCGAAATCCTAGGGGTTTTCCCAGCCGATAACGGAAGGTTCTGATCTACCAAGAACAGTGTCAGGGTGCGTGGTCATATGCACCCTGAAACGACTTAGGCGATCCGGCTCAGGCGTTCCTCGGTCAACTTAGCGAATTCTGCTACACGCTTCTTGAACCGCTTGGTCAGTTTAGACTTGGCCAGTTTCAAAGATTGCACCAACAGCCGCCCAGACAGCGTTTTGGGGCTAAGGTCCAGTGTAACCACCATCCGGGTCCGGCCCGGGGACAGGGCCAGCAGTTCAACATTCAGACCACCCTCAACACCACCGCCATCAGCGGACAGGTGCATTCCGGTTACTGGATCGTACTCCGTCAGGACCAGATGCATATCGCGGGACTTGCCGCGAAAAGAGAACGTCACGTCCCACGCCAAACCACTGCTCGGCGCCGCGACATCCCCAATCCTGTGTACTTCCACACCACGGCGGATTGCCGAGCGTTCAAAGCCTTCAAATTCACTCAGAACCGAGAAAACCTCTGCAATTGGGGCCTCAATATCTTCTTTGCTGACAAACTTCATTTTTGCCCCCTTCAAGTGCTTATGTACACCGATGTATCAGATGTGGTGTCATTACTCACTTCAATCCAGCGTATCTGCAAGCCAGTTTTGCAACAAAAAGTGTGCAATTGCACCTTTCCGAGATGGTTTAATGTCAGGGTGTTCGCCAGAGAACACAGTCATCATATCAGCGCGGCTAACCCATAGTGCATCTTCAATCTCGGTGTGATCAATGGTCAGATCGCGACCCAACGCGGTTCCCGCACAGCCAAACATCAGCGACATGGGGAACGGCCAAGGCTGGCTAGAAAGGTAGGACACCTCACCGACTTTCACCCCTGCCTCTTCCAGAACTTCACGACGGACTGCCGCCTCTAGCGTTTCGCCGGGTTCAACAAATCCTGCCAGCAAGGAATACATTCCCTCGGGCCACCCCGGTGACCGTCCCATCAGAACTGAATCGCCATGGGTGATCAGCATGATCACCACCGGGTCTGTCCGCGGAAAGTGCGAGGTGTTGCAGGCATCGCAATTTCGCTGCCATCCAGCCTGCGCAACCTGACTTGGTTGACCACACCGGGCACAGAACTGGTGGCTTTTATGCCAAGAAAGCACCGCATTGGCCGTTGCGGCCAGCTCGGCCTCTAGTGGCGTCAGAAATGCCATCATTCGGCGTAATTCGGTAAATACATGACCCGTAGGTAAATCCGGGTGTTGCTGTTCACTGGCGTCGGCAAAGCTGGCCAACATGGCCTGATCCAGCGCATCTGGTGTCCAGTCGCTCATGTCACCGGCAAACTGCGGCACCCCAGCGGGCGTCAAACCCAGAAAAATGGAACTTTGATGATACTTCTCTGCCAATGGGTGATCCGTTGTGATCATCACCAACTGATCCGGAGAAGATCCGCGACCGCTGCGCTCAGACAGTGGCTTCCCCTGCCAAACCAACAAGACAGAGGCCTGCGGATCACCCCAGGCCGCAGCCAAGGCATCCGCGTCATCCCGTAGATGTGCGGCCCGATCCAGACCACCACCGCCAAAGGTCACTTGTTCTGCTCGCTTCACCCTAAGCCCCTCTCTTTACGCCTAAAATTTATCACACCACATCTGGCCAACCTGCCTAAAAAACACGCTACGTGCATTTTTAACAATCAACTGACGTCGTGCATCTTGCAGGTCGGCCCTTGGACTGCCACACATAAAGTTAAAAGTCCAAGCCCGAAGCACGCTAGCTAGGACACGGGGCCGCCGTACCGGCTTTATGGTTAAATATGTATGTAATTGTGACTAGGCAGAAGCCTTAATCACTGGTTTCAACGCACCAAAGAAAAAGCGCCCAACAAGGCGCCGCAAAGACAAGACTGGCGTCAGACGCATCGAACACAGAACGTTGAGAGAAACCGAACGATCCAACCCAAAGCACCAGGTCAGCCTGCGTGTTATGGCGACTACTGATCTGCACATGAACCTGCTTGGCTATGATTACTATCGCGACCAAGCAGACCCTAGCGTGGGCCTTGCGCATACTGCATCTTTGATTGCTGGCGCTCGCGACGAAGCGACCCGCTTAGGCGCGGTTACCTTGTTGCTGGACAATGGCGACTCCATGCAGGGCACTCCTTTAGGCGAACAGCCCGATGCCCGCTCGCCGCATCCGCTGATGAAGGCCTTTCAGGTGTTGAGCTATGATGCCATTGGCTTGGGAAATCATGACTTCAACTTCGGACTAGATACGCTCGAGCACATCCTGAAGACTGCCCCATGCCCTGTCATATGCTCAAATATGAAGGCAGCCTCACCTGAGACAAAATTGCCTTTCGTCGCCTCCGCGATCTTGGAACGGCAAATGTTGGATCATCCTGATGCGCCGCCTGTCCGCATCGGCCTGTTGTCAGTGCTGCCAGAGCAAACCGTGCAATGGGACGCGCATCTGCTACAAGACCGCGTTCAGATGATGAACATTGTGCAGTCAGCCCGCACCACCAGTGCAGCCCTGCGTGCCGCCGGATGTGACATCGTCATCGCCCTTGCGCATACGGGTCTCGGGCATGAAACAGACCCCGACAATTCCGAAAACGCATTGCAACACCTAGTGCAAATCGATGACATCGACGCCCTGATCGGCGGGCACACCCACCTGCGTTTGCCCGATCCTGCCACGCCGTTCTCCAAGCCCGTTGTGATGCCGGGGGCCTTTGGCTCTCACCTTGGGGTGATCGATCTGCGACTGAAACATGGCGACGACGGCTGGAAACTGGATGCTTGGGATTGCGGCCTGCGCCCCATTTCCCAACGCACCACAACCGGAGAGCTAGCACCACTCGTGACCGAGGACGCCGCCTTGGTTTCGGCACTGGCAGAAGATCATGCAGCCACTGTAGAGCGCATAAATGCGCCAGTCGGCCAGATCGAACACTCTCTACATTCATACTTCACATTCTTTGCCCCTGATCGCGCCCTTGCATTGGTCGCCTGCGCTCAGGCGGCTGAGCTACGCGAGCAGTTAAAAAACACACCAGCCTGCGAACTACCGCTATTATCAGCAGTTTCCCCCTGTAAGTTCGGTGCTCGAACAGGCCCCGGTCACTTTACTGATGTACCAGCCGGCCCCCTTAGCCGCCGCCATGTAGCAGATCTGCATATATTTCCGAACTATCTGAATGCCGTCTCGATTTCCGGCGCAATGGTGCTTGAGTGGTTGGAAATGTTGGCAGGCATGTTCAATCAGATCACCCCTGGCACCGATAGCACCCCGTTGATTGATTTCGATCGGGCTGGCCATAATTTTGATGTCCTACACGGGTTGGACTATCAAATTGACCTATCCGTCCCCGCACGCTTTCATGCCTCGGGCAAACTGGCAGACCCTCAGGCACACCGAATTCGCGACCCGCTCTGGAATGGCAAGCCAATTGATCCTGACCAGCAGTTTGTCGTGGCGGTCAACAGCCACCGCGCGGCGGGTGGCGGCAATTTCCCAATGGTTCAGCAGGCAACCCAGATCCCACTGCCCCGGTGTTCGATACAGGATATTGTCTACGACTATTTGAACGGCACACTGCCAACCGATCCTTTGGCAGCGGCTTCACCTCCGTGGCGTTTGGCGCCCATGCCAGGGTCACATGCCCTTGTCTATACTGGCCCTGCGGCCCGGCGTTACCTGGAAGAACTATCCCACATGAACCTCCCGCTACCCGAGCCCACCCCGGACGGGTTCCTGCAACTGAAAATTCCATTGTAAGTCGACACCACGCACGGCTTGTCTTTCGCCTCGCAGCCGCCTATATCGGGATTCGAGAGGTTGGCGCGGGCAAGCGCCTCGCCAACCTGGTCAGATCCGGAAGGAAGCAGCCACAACGAGCCCCGCTTGGGTCGATGTCCAGCCTCTCACCTTATTTCGGCTTGCAGTGCAGGCCCATACCCAACGGAGCATCGCTCCCACAGCCTGAATGGAGGGCCTGATGATTGTAGCAGTACCGACCCTTCAGGCAGCGCAGTCCTGATTCGGCCCACGGCCAACTCCCTGCCTGAACTCCCCTCCTGTTGTGATGCGCGTTCGCCATCGCAAGGGTCTTTCTACGTTCAAATACAGGCAGAGCCATGACGCTTACCTATTCAGACCTTGGATGGTCTAACTTTTTTCAATCCCAACAAGACGTGGACGTCGACCTGACGCCCTATCGCATTTCGGCCGTGCATCGTGACAAGCTGACCGGCCTGTCACCCAACGGTGAAATCCAATTGCTGCCTGATCGCTTGACCGGTGAATTTGCCGTTGGCGACTGGGTGCTGGCCAATGCAGCAGACCAAGTCTGCGAGCGGCTGGAGCGCCAAACCGAACTAAGCCGCCGTGCCGCCGGAACCGACGCCCGCGAGCAACTGATCGCCGCAAATGTCGATGTGCTGTTCATCACCACCTCCTGCAACGCTGATTTCAACCTCGCACGTTTGGAACGCTATCTGGCGCTGGCGCACCAGTCAGGCTGTTATCCGGTGGTGGTACTAACCAAGGCTGATGTCTGCGAAGATGCCAGTGTGTATCGCAAGCAGGCGGAATCGCTGGCGGCGTCGCTGACCGTGCTGACTTTGGATGCCAAGAACCCCGACGACGTCACGCAGCTATTGGCCTGGGTGAAACCCAGCCAAACGGCTGCATTGGTCGGATCATCCGGCGTTGGCAAAACAACCTTGACGAATGGATTGACCGGCAGCAAGGACGCCGTGCGCGACATTCGCGAGGACGACTCCAAGGGTCGCCACACCACCACCGCACGCTACCTGCGCCGCATGGTCAACGGTGGCTGGCTGATCGACACCCCCGGCATGCGCGCCCTTCGCATCAAGGACGCCGACGAAGGGGTCGAGGAAGTCTTCTCTGACTTGATGGAAATCGCCCAAAGTTGCCGGTTCAACGACTGCTCCCATAACGGCGAGCCAGGCTGCGCAGTCACAGCTGCGGTCAAATCTGGTACGCTTGAACTCGCCCGTGTTGAACGCTGGCAGAAACTTCAGCGCGATGAAGAGCGAAACACCGAAACCCTTGTGCAGTCACGCCGCCGCGACAAGGGGCTCGGCAAGATGATCAAGTCCATGAAGCGCGATCACAAAGGGCGCAAGGGGTACTAACCCCTGCCCAAAGGCGTGCCCACTAGGGCGCGCCTTGTTCCGGCACCAGCGTTGGCCACAGCACGGAATTTCTCCGCGCAAATGCCCCCAGATGCCCCACCTTTTTCAGGCCAAAATCACTTGGCTTTAGCTCTGTTCGGGTTTGCTCCACATCCCCGTAGACGCCCCCCAACCGCCAAACACAGTCCGGTGGGATCAGGTCATCATCACTCAGCGCAAACAGATCGACTGGCACGTCCCAACTCTGCCAGTCCGGCAACGGCAACTCGTCGCCCACCTCTGACAAATAGCTCCCCGGCGTGGTGCACCATTTACGCCACTGCCAGTACACACTGGCTGGAAGGTCCTCCCCCAGCCTTAGCGCCTTGGCTGGCAAGTAACCCATCAACTTGACCAACAGTGGCACGTGCCCAAACCAAAAGCTAAGCGCCAGCGCTCTGTACGGCCAGGGGTGATCGTTGTGATGTACCAGCCCGCCTGCCACCACAATCATTCGGTCGATATCTTCAATGCCATCTTGCAGCGGCATCAGCATGCCCCCCAGCGAATGCCCAACCACCCAAAGCGGGACGTCCGGATAATGTCTCCGCATTTCATCCCGTGCGGCAGGCTGTTCTACCATTGCCCAACGGGCCATCGTGGCGTCTGACTTACGCATGGACCGCTCAGCCGAGGCGCCAAAGTCACTGTAGTCATAGGTCAAGCAGGCCATCCCACGCTCTGCCGCCAGCCAGCGGGCAAAGTGACGATAGAAGCTTTGCGGTACACCCGTTGCACCATTCAAAACCACCGCCGCACGCGGGCGGCCGTTGGGGCGATATAGCTGCCCTGCCAACGGCATCCCTACGGCGTCAAACTTTACTGAATCGACCCTAACTTGGGCATCTGGATCGAAATTGACAGCATCTAGCACGTAGCATCCTCCTAGACCGATTGGTCCACACGACACATCTGGACCAATCGGTCTAGACATGTCAAGCTGTCGAAATGAATGATATTGCAGCCCCTCAAAAAGCCTCCAAACCGCGCCCAACCAAGGATCGGTTGATCCGTGCGGCAGCACAGCTGTTTAGCAATCGCGGTTATCACGGGGTTGGTTTGGCCGAGATCTTGGCCGAGGCGCAGGCCCCCAAGGGCTCGATGTACCACCACTTTCCGAATGGAAAATCCGATCTGGCGATGGCCTCTGCCACATGGGCGTCAGATCAGATCCTGCTGCTGATTGCAGCCTCGTTTGAACCCTCAGACAGTTTTGTCGAGGGGGCCACAACGCTGTGCCATAAACTAGCGGATCTGTTTGAAGTGACCGGCAAATGGTGTGGCTGCCCGATTTCATCAACGTTGTTCGAAGGCCCGGATAATGCCGAGTTTCACAGCCATGCGGCACATCTATTCGAAGGTTGGATAACCGAAGTAGATTATCACGCTCAACGTCTAGGCCTGCCCAAAGAAAGGGCGGCAATGGCAGCGCAGAACTTCTACATCTTGCTGCAAGGCGGATGGCAACTGGCTCGTGTGCGCCGTGATTCGCAGGTCATCCGCGCCCTGCCCGCGCTTTTGCACTACAAGCCTGCCGCACCCGGCGAAGCCTGCTCTGACACATAAACTCAGTCGTGCACCTGACGACGCGGACCATAGGCCCACTGCATCTGCTCTAACGTCTCTACCGCGCAGGGCCGCAGGGCACGCAGTCTGGCCAACGCCAGCTCTGGTCTCTCGCCACATTCAATCATCAGCCGCAGCACCACCATACCAGAACGACCACAGCCGCCACGGCAATGCACCAGCACCCGACCGCCCCCAACCAAGGCCTTGCGCGCCATATGGCTAACCAAAGGCCACTTCGTCAAAATTTCCGGCGTTGGCACGCCGAAATCCTCAATGGGCAAGTGAACCCATCGACTGGCCAGACTTTGAATATCAGTCCCCAGCGTACTACCGCCAACGGCCACGTGCTCGGCCTCGGTCGTCATGGAAATAACCAAACCGGGTTTCCAATCGTGAATATGCTCCAGATCGCCGCGATAATCGCCACTGGCACCGGGCAACGGACAAAGCGCCAGAATGCCGTCCGCCACTGAAAGCGCATGAATCACCAACGCGCCGCTATTCTGCTCGATCTCCTTAGATTGCATCGTCTCTCCCTGCTGGCTTGCGCCAGTATTGTTATCCTTGTCGCACCTGCTGAATTCGTTAGTCCGCCCAACTGTAGCCTCGACTTACGGTTGCGCAAAAACGTTTTACGCAGAACTGCGTTCATTCTTGGCCTGCAAAGACCGAAAATCGCCATTTCAGACCTCAAAACAGGATTGTGCCCGCCCTCACCTCCGCAACAGCGGTGGACGAAACCGGCCAGCTTGCTTACCCTGCGCAAAACCAGAATGACCCCGAATCCGGCACGAGTACTTATGAGCGACACACCCAACGACGCAGGCAACGACGCCGGATCAAGCCAATATCAGGTTCTGGCCCGCAAATATCGCCCTGAAACCTTTGCCGACCTCGTCGGTCAGGACGCCATGGTGCGGACGCTGAAAAACGCGTTTGAGGCAGACCGGATCGCCCAAGCGTTCATCATGACCGGCATTCGCGGCACCGGTAAAACCACCACCGCGCGGATCATTGCCAAGGGTATGAACTGTATCGGCCCCGATGGTACAGGCACCCCAACAACAGAACCTTGTGGAGTATGCGAACACTGCGTCGCCATCATGGAAGGCCGCCATGTTGACGTGATGGAAATGGATGCTGCCAGCCGCACCGGCGTTGGCGATATCCGCGAGATCATTGATTCAGTTGCCTATCGCGCCGCCTCGGCCCGCTACAAGATTTACATCATCGATGAGGTCCACATGCTGTCGACCAGCGCGTTCAACGCGCTGCTAAAGACGCTGGAAGAACCGCCATCACATGTGAAATTCATCTTTGCCACCACCGAAATCCGCAAGGTGCCAGTCACTGTCCTGTCGCGCTGCCAACGGTTTGACCTGCGTCGGATTGAACCCGAGGTGATGATTGCGCTGATCAGCAAGATCGCCAGTGCCGAAGGTGCGCAGATTTCTGACGATGCCCTCGCCCTGATCACCCGCGCCGCCGAAGGCTCGGCCCGCGATGCGACCTCGCTGTTGGATCAGGCCATTTCCCACGGGGCAGGCGAAACATCCGCCGATCAAGTGCGCGCTATGCTGGGCCTTGCCGATCGCGGCCGTGTGCTGGATCTGATCGACATGATCCTGCGCGGTGATGCCGCCGCCGCCCTGACCGAGCTGGGCGCGCAATACGCCGAAGGGGCTGACCCCCTGGCTGTGTTGCGGGATTTAGCCGAGATCACTCACTGGGTATCGGTGGTGAAAATCACCCCGGATGCGGCAGAAGACCCAACGATATCACCCGATGAACGCGCCCGTGGCAGCAAAATGGCCGAAGCCCTGCCAATGCGGGTGCTGACCCGGATGTGGCAGATGTTGCTCAAGGCGCTGGAAGAAGTCGCCGCAGCCCCCAATTCGATGATGGCGGCCGAGATGGCAGTGATCCGGCTGACCCATGTCGCCGACCTGCCCAGCCCCGAAGAACTGATCCGCAAATTGCAGGACATGCCAACTCCGCCGCCCGCAGCCCCACCATCCGGGCCCGGTGGAGGCATGGCACCCGATGGCGGCGCCGCCATGGGCAGTGCCTATAACAACGGTCAATCCGGCGCCGGCGGCCCTGTTGCGTCTGGGGGCAACGGAACAACGCTGGCCCTTGCACCGCAAGCGGATGCCGCGCTGGCCCGCTATCCCAGCTTTGAACACGTAGTCGAATTGGTCCGCACCCACCGGGATGTGAAACTACTGGTCGACGTCGAGACCGGCGTGCGACTGGTGTCTTACCAGCCCGGACGGATCGAGTTCACGCCGACGGACAACGCTCCATCAAGCCTGGCTTCGCGATTGGGATCCAGCCTGCAAAACTGGACCGGTAGCCGCTGGGCCGTTGTGATTACGTCAGGCGGCGACGCCCAGACCATCGCGGAAAAGAACGACGCCGCCGAAAACGCACTGCGCGCCGAGGCCACAGCGCACCCGCTGGTGCAGGCGGTGCTGGAGAGTTTTCCCAAGGCCAAGATCACCCGCATCCGCACCGCCGAGGAACTTCAGGCAGAGATTGCCGCTGATGCTCTGCCAGAGGTCGAGGACGAATGGGATCCGTTTGAGGACGGCTAACCAGCCGTCCCCAGATTTCAATCAGATCAACTGAGCAAATCGGCTGTTGTTGCGACTTTGGCATACCCCATCGCCAGTGGGGCCATAAACGCTGCATGCACCTGCTCGGCGTTTACCTCAACACTGCCAAACGCCATTTCTTTGGCACCGCAGGCGTCCTCGACCACAGTGACTTGGAACCCATAGTCCGCCGCCGCACGTGCGGTGGCATCAATGCACATCTGGCTCATCGCGCCGCATATGGTGACGGCTTCGATCCCGGCCTCGTGCAGCAGGCCCAACAGACCAGTGTCATGGAAACTGTTGGCACGCGCTTTGGTTAGCACCACCTCCCCCGCTTTCGGCGCCACCGAGGCATGGATCTCGGCTCCCACCGTTCCGGGCCGAAAAAACGGCGCCTCGGGTGAGTCATTTTCATGCCGGATATGAACCACCAAATTATCTTTTTCCCGTGCATTGGCCAACAGGCCAGCGGCGTTGGTTGAAACGCGTTCCATCTGGTGCAGCGGCCAATCCCCACCGTCGAAATAGTCGTTCTGGATATCCACAATAATCAGAGTAGTCTTGGGCATCGTTTTCTCCTTGATGCTGTTTCACAGTCTTTTTGACCAAGGTTGACCTGCAGCGCGATTGGCAGATATGACAATAAATATGCCAGTTGCGCCAAATCCGATTATTGCCCTAGTAGACTATCGCGGCGTCCAACGTTCAGCCCTGTGGGGGCTAGCGGATATGTTTGCCCTATTGCCCAGCTTGCAGGACGACCAATCCGGCCCCGAAATCCGTGTTATAGACTCTACTAATCCGGACCCACGCCCCTGTGACGCCTTTGTTTTCCCGCCCTCAATAGATGGCAGTCGGGGCATCGATGCACCGCAGTTGCTGGACTGGGCAGTCACCCAGCATCACGCTGGCGCACTGGCCTGCTCCGTTTGCGCTGGTGCGTTTTGGTTGGGTCATGCCGAACTGCTGAACGGACGCCCGGCCACCACCCATTGGGCCTTAGAAGCCGAATTTAGAGCCGCTTTTCCCAAAGCGGACCTGCGCGCCGAACACATTCTGATCGACGATCATGACATCATAACTGCCGGAGGGTTGATGGCCTGGCTCGATCTGGGCCTACACCTGACCGGGCGCTGGTATGGCAGCGATGCTGTTTCACGCCTAGCGCGGCATTTGCTCATCGACCCAGCTGGACGCGAGCAACGGCACTACTCTAGCTTTCGCCCCAACCGCAGCCATGGCGATGTGCAAATTCTGACAGCGCAACGCCACATGGAGCGGCAGGTTCAAGAGCAAATGCAGGCCGAGCAACTGGCCGAGCTGGCGGGTATGTCCCTGCGGACCTTCATGCGCCGGTTTCAGTCAGCCACCGGCTATCCGCCTGCCACCTACCTGCAGGCCCTGCGGATAGAGAAAGCCCGCGCTGCACTGGAACGTGGCGGTGACAGTGTCAGTGAAATCGCCTGGAGCGTCGGCTATCAGGATCTGTCGGCCTTTTCCCGCGTTTTCAAGGCTCGAACCGGCCTTAGCCCCGGTGCCTATCGACGCCGGTTCCATATCCGGCCCCAACATCGATCCATAGCTGACTGACCCCCGCTTTCCCCTTGAATGGCAGGGGTGGCAACCGTATTTAACAGGCAAAACCATCCTATAGGAGAGATCTAATGCTCAAAGGCCTCGGCGGTCTTGGTGATATGGCCAAGATGATGAAATCTGCACAAGACCTGCAATCCAAAATGACCGAGATGCAGGACGAATTGCACAACGTCATGGTCATCGGCGAATCCGGTGCTGGACTGGTCAAGGCAACCGCCAGCGCCAAAGGCGAGCTGAAGGCGCTGGACATTGACCCTTCGATCTTTAACGGCGACGACAAGGAAGTGGTCGAGGACCTGATCCTGGCTGCCGTCAAAGACGCCCAAGCTAAAGCGACCGAAAAAGCGCAGGAAGAAATGGCGCGCCTGACCGAGAGCATGGGCCTGCCCAAGGACATCAAGCTGCCGTTCTAAGGTATGTATGTCTTAAAACCCCTTGTGTTCGCCCTGTCGTTTCTGGTGCCTGCCGCTGCGCAGGCCCAGGATTGGGCGACGCGTGAGGCCTGCGCGGTCACCTCGGCCGAGATCGACCCGCAGGTTCTGCCTGAAACGCTGCTTGCCACACTTCGAGCAGACGCCGCCAAAATGCCCAATCCGATTGGGCGGTTCTGGCGCATCCAATCCCCGGACGGTGCCGTGTCGCACCTATGGGGCACCATGCATTCAAATGACCCACTGGTTCTGGATCTGCCAGTTATCGTGCAGAAACGGATTACGGACGCCCGTGTCATAGCCATGGAATTCGATCCCGTGTTTACCTCTCGTAAGGCCATCAGGGATCATCAGAAACAAGAGTTGTTTCGTCCGGAAAACAGCACCTACAACTTCGACGACTCTGGACTAGATCCGCTGATAGTCGAGTGGATACACACCCGCCTTGACGGGTTGGGCTGGGGCCGCGACGCTGCGGATTATCTGACCTTACCCGTTGTTGTAGAGAGTATTCTGACGGATCCCTGCAATGACTTTGCGGTGGGTGTGTTGCCTGATCAGGACAGCATGATCCAGACCCTAGGCATGATTGGTGGCGGAAGTATTCTAGGCCTGGAAACCCCGAGCGCTCTAACCGACCACCTGAGTGAGCCCCAAAATCAGGGGACAGCCCTGTCCATTCTGGCCGTATACGGTGCCTATCTTGACCCAGAAACAAGTACAGCCAACCGGCCAACGAGTTTCGCGCTGTATCTGCAAGGTGAGTTGGCGCTGGAGCGCGCCTGGGAAAAAGCCATCCTGAACGGCGTCTACGGACCTGATCTGGCTCAGCTATACCAACGCCGAGCAGACGCGTATCTACTGGACCAACGCAACCAAGCATTCCTGCAAACTGCCAAACATGACCTGCAACAGGGCGGTGTATTCATGGCAATCGGATCATTCCATTTGCCCGGCGAACAGGGCATGATCGAACTACTGCGACAGGCGGGCTATACCGTTTCCCGCATCCCCCTGCCCGGCGAAACTCCGGACACCCCTGCCGGAGCAAGCCAGGAATGAGCAATTCTACAGATGACATCGAGATCCTGATTGATCTGATGGCCAAACTACCTGGCCTTGGACCACGTTCGGCCCGGCGCGCGGTCCTCCACCTGATCCGCAAGCGCGCGTTACTGCTGACCCCACTGGCCGATTCTATGAGCCAGGTCGCTATCAGCGCCCGCGAATGCCTGAACTGCGGCAACGTCGGCACCTCTGAAATCTGCGACATCTGCGAAGACGAGAAACGCGCCAACGGCGAGCTTTGTGTGGTCGAAGACGTCGGTGACCTTTGGGCGATGGAGCGCGCAGGGGTGTTCAAAGGCCGCTATCACGTGCTGGGTGGCACCCTGTCCGCACTAGACGCCATCGGCCCCGAAGAACTGCGCATTCCGCGACTGGTGGACCGTGTCACAGCCGAGGCCGTCAGCGAAGTGATCCTTGCCCTGAATGCCACCATCGACGGCCAGACCACCGCCCATTACATCGCCGACCAGCTACAGGATCAGGTCAAGCTGACCACCCTGGCGCAGGGTGTGCCCATTGGTGGTGAGCTGGATTATCTGGACGACGGAACCATCACCGCCGCAATGCGGGCCCGTAAAGAAATCTGAACAAGCCCCACTTTTTCAAATGGCTTGGGATTAGACCTGCGCTGTTTACAGCGCCCGCAATAATATTTGACCTGCAAGCACAGCAACCACAGCCCCGGCAAGAATCTCTAGCATCGCAGCCGCCCGCACAGCTCCTGCGCCCTGAACTTTCGTCAACGCCCCTTTGCGCACTGTCACCGCGGCGACCGCCACCGCAACTGTGAGCATGGCGGTGCCGAGCCCCATGGCAAAGGTGCCGGCGATCCCTGCCCACAAAATTCCCATGCGCCAGGTCATAAGCAACAAAAACAGGGCCCCAGTACACGGCCGAACGGCCACTGCACCAATAATAGCCAGCGCGTCTCGAAGGGATGACACATTTGCAGCCTCTTCTGCCGTCGGTCCATGCCGGTGGCCACAGGATGGGCAGGTTTCGCCATCATGTGCACCGTGGTGTTCGTGGTCATGAGCGTCATGGTTATGCTGCGCCGACGCCCGGCTAGAAAGCAGCCGTCTTAAGCCCCGTATCAGCAGCCACAGGCCGACAAGTGAGATCAGCCCGTAAGACAAGGGTGCCAGAACGTCATCCGCCGCGCTGGTCAACTGTTCTCTGCTCCAGTCCAACAGCAGTAGCCCCCCAGCCACTAACAGCACCGCCATAGCAGCCTGTGCCAGCGATGCCGCCACTGACAAACCTGCCAACCTCAGCAGTGGCACAGGTTTACCGATGCCATAGCCTCCGATCACCAGCTTGCCGTGGCCTGGCCCAGCCGCATGGAAAAACCCGTAGGCAAAACACAAGGTCAGCAGCGTCGCAAATGCCCCCGGCTCTCCAGCGCGAAGCGCCCGCAGGCCTCTGGCCAAGGCATTCTGAACTTCCCGCTGCCCCTCAGCTGCCCAGATGAGCACTGCTTCGGAACCACCAAAGGCCCAAAGCCAGATCGCAAATGCAACAATGGCAACGACTGCAGCAAACAAGGGAGTATTGCCGCGCATCTTATGCGCCGCAGCTTAGCCGTACGGTATCGGCAAAGGCCTCTCCGACTTCGGGGTAGGCCTCCTCTGCCTGACCCGTCGGCTTGGAGTACAACAGCTCTTCGACCATGTCGTAGGCGGAGTTCAGATCTGGTGGAGTTACTTCACCCACACATCCACCGGTGACCTCTAAGCCGCGATTCAGGGTATAAGCAGTATAGTAGGTTGGGTCGTAGGCCTTGAATACGACGCCATTCGCTGCAACCGGATCTATCAGTTCTCGGCGGTGGCGAGTGGTGATACGTCCGTCAGAAACGGTGGTTTCCAGATGCACCCCGTCGCCAATCGCCAGTGCCTCTCCGTTTCGCGTTAAATAGGTGTCACCGTCGAACCCTTCGCTCCACTGCAGGTCAAACCCCTTTAGTTTCTCCAACTCGTCTGCTGTCAGCTCCCCATCAAAGTCCGAATCCAACCCCAGATCCTCAAAGATCAGCAGCGAATAGAACTCGTCATAGGCCCATGTCACCTCTACGGCTTGCAGCTGTCCGGGTTCCGAAACGACAACCTTCAGAGCCATATCAACAAAAATATGCGGGTGTGCACTGGCCCCATTGGGGCCGAGCGTAAGAGCAGCAAGCAAAGGCAGAAACTGTTTCATACCCTTTCAGTAGGCTTCCATGCTCGTTTCATCAAGTTGCGCCTAAGAGAACGGGCCACTTTCGGCAGTTGAATGCCCGCGACTCAACGTTCAAATGCATCGATACGTATGAGTGCGACAAAGAAACAGGCCTCCCGAATAACGGAAGGCCTGCAAAACTTATTCTGTCGAACCCGAAGCTAATGCCGTGATTCAGATACTCCAAACGCGATCAGCCGCGCGGATCGTCGCTGTCATCATCCTCGTCTTCATCACCGCCACCGGCTGGCAGGTTAAAGAAGCTGTCAGCGTCAACCGGAGCTTCTCTGCTTGGCGCGTCGTCTTCCGAACCACCCAATGTAAAGGCCTCAAGGCCTTCCATACCACTTGGGATCTTAGGCTCGGCTTCCATTTCCAGCGACTGCTCGGTGCTGACCAGCTTGCGACGCTCGTCATCGCTCATCACGCCACCTTCGGCAGCCTTCTTGGCCACGGCTTTTTGCACGGCCTGGTCCAGCTCAGACTGTTTACACAGGCCTAGCGCCACCGGATCAACCGGCTGAATGTTTGCAATGTTCCAGTGGGTGCGTTCACGGATCGCCTGGATAGTTGGCTTGGTTGTACCCACCAGTTTCGAGATCTGGCTGTCAGCCAATTCCGGGTGAAACTTAACCAACCAATAGATCGAGGCCGGGCGGTCCTGACGCTTGGAAAGCGGTGTGTAACGCGGACCACGGCGCTTTTCTTCACCCGAAGCTGCAGCGTAAAACTTGAGCTTCAGCTTGTGCAGCGGGTTTCCCTCGGCTGCAGTGATCTCTTCCTGAGTCAGCTGGTTGTTGGCGACCGGGTCAAAACCCTTCACACCTTGGGCAACATCGCCATCAGCGATACCCTGTACTTCCAGCTCGTGCAGATCAACAAAGTCCGCAATCTGTTTAAAGCTGATGGTGGTATTGTCCACCAGCCACACAGCGGTTGCTTTGGCCATCAACGGTTTTGCCATGTGCTCATCTCCATTTACAACACATCTTCCCCGCCGCCTGAAATAGGCTGCCCCGCCTTAGGGGTCTGGTTTCCATTGTCGGGGAATTTGAACCCTATATAGTCGCGATATTTCAATTTGGGAAGAGCCGAATGCACAGGATGATTTTGACAGTTGGATTTGCCCTTTGGGCCATGGGCATCGGGGCCGCAAACGCCGACGGTGAAAAGGCGGGAGAGTTCGACTATTACGTCCTTGCTCTCAGCTGGTCCCCCAACTGGTGTGCCCTCGAAGGTGACGCGCGTGATTCTGACCAATGCGATCCCCGCCACGATTATGGCTGGACCCTGCACGGGTTATGGCCCCAATTTCACCGGGGCTGGCCCAGCTACTGCCGCACCACAGTCGCGCCGCCCACACGTCGGATGAGCGGCGAGATGACCGACATCATGGGCAGCGCCGGTCTTGCCTGGCACCAATGGAAGAAACACGGCACCTGCGCCGGCCTGCAGGCGCAAAGCTACTACGACCTGATGCGCGAGGCCTATAGCCGTGTTGAACGCCCTGCCATTTTCCGGAAACTAGAAAAAGAAGTCTCCCTGCCTGCATCATTGATCGAAGAAGCCTTTCTAAAGGCCAACCCAGACTTGGAGAAAGACATGTTCACGGTGACATGCCGCGACGGTTACATCCAAGAGGCCCGTGTTTGCCTGTCGCGTGATCTGGATCCGGTGCCCTGTGGCCGGGACGTGATTCAGGATTGTCGTTTAAAAAACGCGCGTTTTACCCCTATCCGATTGCATCAGCACACCAAAAGGTAGGCCCGCGCACCAATTTTAGTTCATTGAGCGGGCCGAAGTGCCCCCGATCGTGGATATTACTTGACCTTCGCGACTGTCGGGTCATGTTGCTTCAGCCTGTTTGATTGACGACCTGATGCCTCTACACGTTGTTCATCAATGGGAAAAACTCTCTCAGGTAGAGTCACATTCCCGGCACTAAAACGGAAACACGCCCCCTTTAGGCTAGTATTACACATATGCCGTACCGGCCCTGCCAATACGGCACCTTCCGTCCCAGACAGTGTAAGGAGCCCGCTCATGGCAAGAACAATTGGCAACCCGCTTAGCTGGCTGTTTCAGCATGCCGAAACCACCAGTCACCACATCTCTGCATCAGTCGAGCAAATGGGCAGCGAACTGACCCGCGAAATGCCCAAGGTCCGGCGACTTGAACTGTCAGACCTGAAGTACGCACTCAAAGCCGGGGCCGACGATTTTGCCGCCTGCCGCAGTGATGCAATGTTCCTGGTTCTGCTCTATCCTCTCATCGGACTAGTGATGGCTGTTACTGGATTTTCGATGAATCTGCTTCCACTGCTGGTGCCAATGATCATGGGTTTTGCCATTATCGGCCCGCTGGCCGCAGTTGGCTTATATGAAATGTCCAGCCGCCGCGAGGCAGGGTTCGAGCCCAAATGGATGGATGCTTTTGACGTGATTCGCTCACCATCTTTTGGCGCGATTCTGATGCTCGGCCTTTATCTCACAGTGCTCTTCGTTGGCTGGCTGATCTGCGCCAATTCCGTCTACACATGGACATTAGGACCCGAAGCCCCCAGTTCGCTGGCCGCCTTCGCAACCGACACTTTCACGACCCCTGCAGGTTGGGTGATGATTATTGTTGGAAGCGGTCTTGGCGCCCTCTTTGCGCTGGCCGCGTTGGCCATCAGCGTCGTGTCCTTCCCGTTACTGCTAGACCGCCACGTCGGGCTACCAGTCGCCGTCATCACCTCGGTCCGGGTGCTCCGCGCCAGTCCCGTAGTCACATTGGCATGGGGCGCATTGATCGGCACCAGCTTGGTGATCGCCTCAATTCCGCTTTTACTAGGGTTGGTAGTTGTAGTGCCGATTTTCGGCCATGCAACTTGGCACCTCTATCGCCGCGCCGTGGAATAGCCAGCCGATAGCAACACATGACTTTTGGCCGCTGCGGTGCGGCCAAAAGTCTGTGCTTGGCCACCAAGTACCTCTACCCCGCCACCTTCAGCACAATTTTGCCGATATGACCCGAGCTTTCCATTCGGGCATGCGCAGCTGCGGCGTCCTCCAGTGTAAACTCGCTATCCATCACCGGCGCGACCTGTCCAGATTCGATCAGGGGCCAAACCACCTCGCTCAAATCCTCAGCAATCCGCGCTTTGGCCAAGTCGCTCTGCGGCCGCAGGGTTGATCCCGTCACCGTCAATCGCCGCATCATGATCTGAGCAAAGTTCAGCTCGACCTTGGGACCGGTCAGGAACGCGATCTGCACCAGCCGTCCGTCATTGGCCAGTGTCTTGATGTTGCGCGGGATGTAATCGCCGCCCACCATGTCCAAGATCAGATCTGCGCCGCCCTCAGCCTGCAAAACCTCAACAAAATCCTCATCGCGGTAGTTGATCGCCCGTTCGGCGCCCAGATCCAGACAGGCCTGACATTTCTCGTCTAACCCGGCCGTGGTAAACACCCGCGCGCCAAGAACGTTGGCCAGCTGAATCGCCGTCGTGCCAATGCCGCTGGACCCACCATGCACCAGAAACCGCTCACCAGCCTGCAACCCACCGCGCGTGAACACATTCGACCACACGGTAAAGAACGTCTCAGGCAGGCAAGCCGCCTGCTTTAGATCCAGCCCCTTGGGCACCGGCAGGCAATGCGCCGCCGGGGTCGTCACATATTCGGCATAGCCCCCACCGGGCAACAACCCACAAACCAGATCGCCCAGCGCTAACCCGCTGACACCAGCCCCAACAGCCACGACCTCACCCGAAGCCTCAAGCCCCGGAAGATCACTGGCACCGGGTGGTGGCGCATAGGCCCCTGCCCGTTGCAGGGCGTCCGGCCGGTTGACCCCGGCATAGGCCACCTTGATCACCACTTGACCATGCCCTGGTTCGGGAACCGGCCTTTCGGTCAGTTGCAACACATCCGGGCCACCTGGGGTGGAAATCTCAACAGCGCGCATCATCTCACTCATCCGGGTTCCTTTCCTTTGCCCTATGCCTAGCACCCCTGCGCACAGCTGCAAACGGTTCTACCGCTGTGACAGATCGCCCAGTTAAGAGTCATGCGGGACCGCGCCGCGCTTGCGCGGCGCCATGCCCAACGGGTGAAGGGCATGATAATGCCCGACAACGGGCGGGAGCCCCGGATATATTGGACTGGAAAAGCCGTTACCGGCGCGGGGGCAGTGATCCTGGCAGGTCCTCTGCCACTTGCGGACGCTTGATCTGGTCAGCCAACCAGTTCGGCCCCGCCAGAAACGGCTTCAAAAGTGGATTAGCCTGTACCTCTGCCTTCAGCTTCTCAAACTGCATGACGTTATCAATCCGACGGTTCAGGAAATCCCAGCTGGCTTGATGCTCCAGACTGTCATCTCCCAGCCAGTACAACACCGTCGCGGTATAGACTGCGGATAGCGATGCGCGCTTGGTGTACCAGTTGATGTCATCTGACCCATCGCCCAGCGCATTCCAGATCGCATCCACAGTGCCCCAGATCGCCTTAGCACCGTCAGCGGCATATTGTGGCAACGTCAGCATAGTGGTGCCACGTCGAACAGCCTCTTTATCATCCACAGCTTCCAGCCGGTACCGAATGGCGGCGGCAATCTTGTCGCGAAACCGCAGCCCTGTCAGGTCCTCTGACTTCAAGCGTTGCAACATCAATGCGTCACCCCGCGCATGATAGGCCAGCGCCAGATCCACCGCCCCA
The DNA here is from genome assembly GCF_011813015.1 of Parasedimentitalea denitrificans. Taxonomy (GTDB): domain Bacteria; phylum Pseudomonadota; class Alphaproteobacteria; order Rhodobacterales; family Rhodobacteraceae; genus Parasedimentitalea; species Parasedimentitalea denitrificans. The sequence goes on from NZ_QHLQ01000006.1 coordinate 84,353, forward strand.
CGCGGACAGATCGCCCGTGCCAAAACCGCATCCACATCGGCATCCTTACACGCCGCGGTGAACGTCGCCTCGGTCCATCCGTCAAACGGCACATGCATCAGCGCCGCATCCAACAACGCATCCGTGGTGGCGTTTTGCGCCTGTTTGTGCTCGGTCTTCATCCCGGATCTCCCCGCTTATTCTGCTCACACCCTACCTGCCCCAATACTAGACAAAAAGGCCCTGTTTTGCTATAGCTCCTCTACCTGCAAGGCCTTGCAACTCAACTTAGAAAGGTGGTGAAAACCACATGCAGGTTAGCGTTCGCGACAACAATGTTGATCAGGCGCTTCGTGCCCTGAAGAAAAAGCTGCAGCGTGAAGGCGTCTTCCGCGAAATGAAGCTCAAACAACAGTTTGAGAAACCGTCCGAGAAGAAGGCCCGTGAAAAAGCCGAAGCTGTCCGCCGTGCCCGCAAACTGGCACGAAAGAAAGCACAGCGCGAAGGAATGATGTAAATCACCCAATCCGGCTTTGACTGGCTCTTTAAAGTGCGACAATTTTGGGTGACCGGCAATTGTCCATAGTAACACCCGAGTTCCCCCCGTGGCCCCACCCATAGGAGGGTGGCTATTGCCGTGTACGTTTTGTTTTGTGCCTGCAACGGCCGACAACGTCCTCGCTTAAGCGAGCGCAAATATGGGCCATCTAGAAACCTTAAACTCGGATCCGGAGCCTTCACAAGTGCTCGCAAGCAGGTGTACAAAGCGCTCATAATTCGATATAGTAAATCTATAAACAGTAGACGGCATCCCCTGCCCTCAACTGTCCATGGTGGCTGGCACCAATAGTCAGCCTCCGCACATCCTGAAGCGGTCACTCTGGCAGAGACTTCCCCCCTTGATTTTTGATCAAAACCGTGACCGTTTCGGGAGCACTCTACCGCCCAAAATTATAAAAAGTAGAAATTCATTTTGAATTGGGCATGATTAAACCAACAATTCTCGGCCCACCCAAGACGCGGGCACACCTGCAAACTGATAAACCAAACTATGGCATATTGGACCGTTACCGCTTCTATTTCGTGCGGCAAAATGACAAGGGGGCAAGAATGCTTCACCGAGTGATCTTCATTGTGGTCGGACTTCTGCTTGCAGGGGCATCCTTTGCTGCTGATCGCGTCGCGCTTGTCATTGGAAATTCTGAATACATCGACCCACAGATCAATGACCTTCCCAATTCCGCTCAGGACGCCTTGGACATATCCCGCACCCTTCAGAACTTGGGCTTTCGCGTCATCACTGGGATTGATGTCACCCGAGCCCAACTCCTGACACTGGCCCAGGACGTCCAAAGATCCCTCTCACCAGATGACGTCGCATTGTTCTACTTTGCCGGTCATGCGATCCAGCTGGGGTCCGAGAACTTTTTGATCCCGGTGGATGCTTACGGCTCTGACGAGGAAACGATCCGAAAGCGATCCGTAAAACTGCAAACGGTTCTTGCCGAAATGGAGAGCAGAGCAGATCGCAACATCATCATTCTGGATGCTTGCCGTAATAACCCCTTCGTCCTGCCCAATACCGGGCGATCCATCGGTGGGCAGACCCGCGGACTGGCCAAGATTGACGCTGGCGTTGGCTCTTTCATTGCCTTTTCGACCCAGCCCGGCAACGTCGCCTTGGATGGCACTGGCCGTAACAGCCCCTTTACCGAGGCACTGCTGAAGCACCTCCCATCCCAAAGCGATGACCTGCACGAGGTCATGCGAAAAGTGCGCCGCGATGTGGTGCAAAAAACCAATGGCACACAAATCCCATGGGAGAACTCCTCTCTCATCGACCGGATCTACATTGCAGGCCTTGCCCCGCCTGCGGCCACTTCTCAGCCAATTGCCACACCAGCCCCGGTACCTGCGCCTATGCCGATCCCTGTACCATCACAGCCGATTGCTCCGCAGGGCTTCAACCATCAGGTCGCTGGCCTTGACCCAAACGGAGACGGGTTTCTTGCCCTTCGGTCCGGCACCACCTCTAATGCAACCCGATTGATGAAAATGCCCGAAGGCACGCCCCTTCAGGTCTTGGGCCAGAACGGAGCATGGTTCAACGTTCGGACCCTTTCCGGAGCCCAAGGATGGGCACACTCGAACTGGATCCGCTTCACCGGTGCCCGCAGTACGCAACCGCAGGAAACCTGCGATAGTCTCTGGCTGCAACGAAACGCCATTTTCGCCAGAAACGGCTATTGTTTTCAGGGCGCACGCGGCCGTCAGGCATTTTCTAACGTAGGCTGCAGGGTCGGATTATCAGCCGGGCAAATCCCCTTGTCCCCAGCCGAACGGCAAGAGGTCCAGCGCCTAACCGCCCGTGAAAGCGTTTTGCAATGCCGGTAGGACAAGGTGCCAGGCTAAAAGAGCTATCAGCGCAATTGGTCGTAATCATCTCTGCCAAGCCGGATTGCGATATGTGCCGACAAAACACATCAAGAAGCAAACTCTTGAAAATCAAATAACTTCCCATAACCCGCTTTTACCAAAGCCTTCTTCAACGGATCAGAGAAAAACAACAGGTGGGTCACATGTGCATCCGCCCAGAAATCCAACGATGTGGAGAACCCCGGCGTCTGGGGGTTGGCTATCGCATCCAACTCTAAGCGAAGTCGCCCTTGAATCGTGCCTAACTCAAACAGCGCCGGTTTGATCCAAGCTTGCTCCAATCCCAATTCCCGGTTCACCACCGGACGCTGTTCCCGGGTTATGACATGGTAATAAAACCCGTCATGTTTTTTTGCCTTCCCGGTTTCATCAAACAGCTCCACTCGGTGCAGGATCGTATCGCCGAGGTTGAATTGTTCCATGACCAGTTTTGCTGTCTCATCCACGTATAGCCCGTCAATACTCAGCAATTTCCGCAGTTTGCGTTTGGCGCCGTCAACATCATGAGCAATCTTGATATGTGGAAGTCTGGAAGCATCGAACTTTCGCCCTGCGACCACAGACACAGCAATCTGTTGTCCCATCTCGTGTGGGACTTGGTCTTTCGGGTAGCCATAGTAAAAATGAGACGAAGGTCGTCGCAAAAACTCACTGACCCAAATTTTACCGCCATACTGTTGCCCAATCCTCTTAAGCATCTCAAATCTCTTTCAAAAGAACGCCGGTGTGTTTGCTCAAGCCGATCAGGTTTTTGCGGCTTTTACACTTCCTTCAACTGATACATTGGCGGCGTTTTCAGCCCTGCTTGGTCAATGGCGGCTTTCAAACTGTCCGAGACATAATAATCGAACCCCGAAATGCCGGTCTCCTGCGAGACAAAGCCCCGCCAGATGTGGTGATCGCCAATAACGCTTCGCGACAATGCGATACCATGTGCGTGATCCCCTAAAGGGGCACGCATTTTTGCAATTCGAACCGATTTTTTCCAACTCCCCGGGTCGCTTCTTTCCCGATCCCAAGCGTCCAACGCCGTGAGAACCCGGAGAGTAAAGTACTCGCTGGAATACGTTTCTCCCGAGCGTTGTATGATCTTGATCGGTCGAAACTGATGCCGCCCAGGTTCCAGTTTCTCGATCAACTCACGAAACCGTGCTGTGACGGCAACGCCCAAGCCAAGAAGAACGACATCGCCCAAGGCCTTATATGGTTTTGCCAAGACAAAGCCTTTTGGCAACAAGTCCTCGTCTATGGCCTGCAACCCATGTAGACAATCACGAGTGAAATCGGACTTGAACTGCGAAAAGAACTCATGTGCCGTCGCCCCATCGGCCGACATATCGTTGAAACGTTGTTCAAGATGCTCCCAATAATCAGGCATTTCAGCTTCTGGAAAAAATTTTCCGTAGGTTGAAGGAGTATCAAATCCATAAACCATGCTTTGTCTCCAAAACCCTCTTCTTAATTTCAGTGTTCCAGAACGAACCGGCACTCCTGAGCCTGATACCCGGTCACCCCGTGGGCTTTGAACGCTTCGTGAAGCGCTTCGGATGCAATTGAGCAGAAAGTAACATCCTCCGTGTTTGGGTGGTTTATCCCAGAAAAGTACCAATTATCGCCATCATTCACCTTGTTGAAAATTGTTAATCTAAGTGTTGAATATCAGTGTTCGTCGAAGCGAATCCTAGCTTCGAACCCGGTTAATCCCGCCGCTTGTAATCGCTGCCACAGCTCTTCCGAGAAAAAGGAATGTTGCGTTGACCTCATATCTCTCCAGGCCCCAAATCCTTTGATCCGATCCGCGTAGACCGAAAACTTCGAATAGGAGCCGACCTGAAGTGACGCCAGTTCGCCGCGTGAACTATTCAAACCCACCAACTGCAAATTGCTGTCTTCAGTACGGATCGCATTAATGGGCCTTAGGATGCGCATGAAATAATAGGTCGCCAGCAGCGTTCCATCGTGGCTTTCGACCGCAGTTGGCACAAAGTGATGTACGCCGGGATCAAATTCCTTGACCAAATCGCGAAACGCCTGGCTGACGACAATTCCCACATCGCTACTGTCGTAATCCAGTAGCGTGGAACCTTTCCTGAGAACAAGCCGATCGGGGTAAAACTCCGTCGGCACCCGTGCCCTTAAGTCCTCCCAAATATCGATCTTCGATGCATCCGGTGTAATTCCGGTTTCCTTAGCCTCTGCCACCAAGGCAGAAAGGCCTTCACGACGTACTCGGTTTCGTTCTTTTTCCAGATACTCTAGTAGTGCTTTTGTCATCTCCCAGCCATCATGGTCCGGAGTGCTCAGATTGACATAGTCTTTGTATCCAGTGACCTGAAGCGTAACGCCCACCTCAATACACCTTCGGCACGTACAGCTCATCCGGCAGAACCTGCCGTTCGTAATTCGGGTTATACTCCCGATCCGGCAGGTCCACCTTCTCGCTGGAAACCTCGGTATAGGGGATCTGCGACAGCAAATGTTCGATGCAGTTCAGCCGCTCGCGCTTTTTATCATTACCTTCAACTACATACCACGGCGCCTCGGGGATGTTGGTCCGCGCCAGCATGTCTTCCTTGGCCTTGGTGTATTGCTCCCAACGGATACGGCTTTCCAGATCCATCGGCGACAGCTTCCACTGCTTCATCGGATCGTGGATCCGCATCATAAACCGCAACTGCTGTTCTTCGTCGGTGATCGAGAACCAGTATTTCAGCACGATGGTATTGGACCGCACCAGCATTCGTTCAAATTCGGGAACATCCTTGAAAAAGGTCTCGACCTGATCCTCGTCCGCAAATCCCATCACCCGTTCCACACCGGCCCGGTTGTACCAAGACCGGTCAAACAGCACGATCTCACCGCCCGATGGCAGATAGGGCACATAGCGTTGGAAATACCACTGGCTTTGCTCACGACGGCTGGGCGCTGGCAGCGCCACAACCCGCGCCACGCGAGGGTCCAGTCGCTGAGTGATCCGCTTGATCACACCGCCCTTACCGGCGGCATCGCGACCTTCCATGATCACCAGCACCTTTGACCCGGTTTTCACCACCCAATCCTGCAGCTTGATCAATTCAGCCTGCAACCGCAGCAAATTGCGGAAATAGACACTCCGTTCCAACATCTCGGGATGCTGCGCGCGATAGATCTTGCGCAGCTCCATCGTCAGCATTGGCTCGGCAGTCTCGAACTCGATCGCTTCGTCCAGCATGTCCTGAAGCTCTTCTTCTAGCCAGTCCAGTGTGGTGCTGTCATCTTCACGAGTCACAGATATCTCCTTTGGTAACAAAAACTGCCTACAACGCCCGACGGCGCAACAGTAAATTCAATTCGAAATTGGGCTGTCCCTATAGGGAAACCCCAAATCGCCCGAGGTTCAACCCGAAAGCGGGAATTCCCCGCTATCTGGCCGCTGCAAGGATCATATCTGCGGCCTTTTCCGCAATCATTATGGTCGGCGCATTGGTGTTGCCGCTGGTGATCGTCGGCATCACGCTGGCATCCACCACCCGCAGCCCGGTTACCCCTCGCAGGCGCAGCTCAGGATCCAGCGGTGCCGTAGCGTCAGGCCCCATATGCACGGTACAAGTTGGGTGGAAAATCGTGGTCCCCACATCCCCCGCCGCCTTGACCAGATCCGCCTCAGCGTCCGAGGCAACACCGGGTTTCATCTCTTCAGGCGCATAACGCTGCATTGGCCCCTGTTTGATGATCTGGCGCGCCTGCCGGATCGCTGCCACAGCCACCTGCCTGTCACCCTCGGTCGACAGATAGTTCGGCGCAATGCGCGGCGCATCCTTCGGATCGGCCGAGGTAATCTGCACCGTTCCCCGGCTCTCTGGTCGCAGGTTGCAAATGCTGGCGGTCAGGCCGGGGAAATCATGCAACGGCTGACCAAAGGCCTCCAGTGTCAGAGGCTGCACGTGGTATTCCAGATCAGGCGTTTCCAGGTCAGGCCGAGACCGGGAGAACGCCCCCAACTGGCTTGGCGCCATAGACATCGGCCCGGATCGCTTGAACGCATATTCCATGCCGATCTTGGCCTTACCCCACAGCGAGTTCGCCAAGGTATTCAGCGTCTTTGCCCCGGTTAGCCGCCAAGCACAACGCAGTTGCAAATGGTCCTGCAGGTTGCCGCCAATCGCAGGCATGTCCCGCAACACTTCAACCCCATGCTCTTGCAGCAATTCTGCTGGCCCCAACCCGGATAGTTGCAAGATCTGCGGCGAATTCACCGCCCCAGCCGAGAGGATCACCTCGCCCTTGGCACGGGCCTGTTTCACCTGCCCGCCCTGTTCATACTCAACCCCAACGGCGCGGCCCTGTTCGATCACAATCCGGCGTGTATGCGCCTGTGTCTCGACCTTCAGGTTCTCACCCGTCGTGGTGCGCAAGAACGCCTTGGCCGTGTTCATCCGCCAGCCGCCACGTTGGTTCACACGGAAATAGCCAACGCCTTCGTTATTGCCGGTGTTGAAATCAGTGACATGTGGCAGCCCCCATGCCTGCGCCGCCTCGGACCAGTGATCCAGCACGTCCCAGTGCAGGCGCTGGTTCTCGACCCGCCATTCACCGCCTTCCCCGTGCATCTCGGATGGGCCTTCGACGTAATCCTCGGATTTCTTGAAATAGGGCAGCACATCGTCCCAGCCCCAACCTGGATTGCCCCGTTGACGCCAACCATCATAATCCGCCGCTTGTCCGCGCAGGTACAGCATCCCGTTGATCGACGAACACCCGCCCAGCACCTTACCACGTGGATAAATCAACGACCGGCCGTTCAACCCAGGCTCCTCGGCCGTCTTGTACATCCAGTCAGTGCGCGGATTGCCGATGCAGTACAGATAGCCCATCGGGATATGCACCCAGTGGTAGTTATCCTTGCCGCCGGCCTCTAGCAGCAGCACCCGGTGGCCCGCCTCGCTCAGCCGTTTGGCCAGCACACAACCCGCGCTCCCCGCGCCCACAACGATATAGTCCCAGTCCATGCCTGCCTCCGCCATTTTTCAGCATCAGAGCACATCCATTAACAAGACAACAGATGCAGTTTTGCAGTGACCAACCCAATTTCATAACCTGCGATGCTTCGGCGGCGTTTTCTTGGCCGCCCTTACGATCAGGCTACATTGAATGGTGAATGTTACACCCTGTGCCGCGCTCAATATGGCTGAAAGGCGATCATGCAAATTTCGACATTTTTCCCTGGTGACCTTGGCTTACAATCCTTGAAAGACCTTAACTCAGTCTCCTCGGCAGAGCCTGACCCGCAACTGGATAATGCTGAGCATTTTGTCTTTTCCCAACAGGAAGACGCGCCTCATCCCGCCACGAACCAACCCCACAACAACGCGTACTTAGACGCCACATTGCAAAGCGATGTCTCCGCGTTATCCGACGACTTGATTTTTGCGCTGTCCAATGGAAACCGCACAGGTCAACAAACTGAAACATTGCCCGACAACTGGGCCAACGCCAAGCCGGAGGGTGTAGGTGGCGGCAACGGAAATGGGAACGGTAACAACGGCGGCGGCGATGGGGATGGCGATACCGGTGTTCTGGACCGCTATGTCAGCGGTGGCAGCGCCAAGAAGAGTTTCAACGTCGAAGTCGAGTTCTCAGGCACATGGACAGCTGACTTGCAGGGGGCCTTTATCGAGGCCGCAGACTATCTCAGCAGTATTATCCTTGGCGATATTACCGACATCCGACGCGGCCCCTACGCCACCGACGACATCACCATATCGGCCGCATTGATTGAAATTGACGGCCCTGGCATAATTTTAGGCCAGGCAGGCCCAACTGTGTATCGCACAGCAAACTATCTGCCAGCTGCCGGGATCATGGAGTTTGATATTGCCGATGCAGCAACTTTTGCAAGCCAAGGACAGTGGACTGCCATTGTCCTGCACGAAATGATGCACACCCTGGGATTTGGCACCATGTGGGACCTAATGGGGCTGACTTCCGGGTCAGTCAGCGGCGGCGACATGCGTTTTACCGGCGCACTCGCCACCTCGTATTACAACACAGAACTGATAGCCGAGGCCGCATCAGACAACGGCTCAGCCAATGGGGTACCTATCGAAACTGACGGCAGCCCCGGCACTGCTGGGGGCCACTGGGACGAAGACTTATTTAACAACGAGATCATGACAGGATACATTGATAACCCAAACTACATGTCCAACATGACAATCGCCGCACTCGAGGACATGGGGTACGACACCGTCATTGACGACCCCAACGCCCCTAACGATGCCTTTGGCCCGATCCCGGCAGATACATTGCTGGATCTCTTTGCCTAACGACCACGACCTTAAACAGGCAACGCCGTGGTCTTGAATACCGTCCTCAGTGCAAACGAGCTTTGCATCTGCGCCACTCCGGGCAACCGCGCCAAATACTGGCGGTGGATTCGGGCAAAATCATCTGTGTTTTCAGACACCACCTTTAACAGATAGTCCGCAGTCCCTGCCATCAGGTGGCACTCCAGCACATCCGGAATACGCGACACCGCCTTCTCGAACGCATCCAGCACCTCATCGGCTTGACCAGACAGTGTAATCTCGACAAACACTGTGCTGGGTACCTGCATTTTCCGGGCATCCAGCAACGCCACATAATCACGAATGTATCCATCACTTTCCAATCGCTGCACCCGCCGATGACAGGCCGAGGCTGACAGATTCACCCGTTCACTCAGGTCGGCGTTGGAAATTCGCCCCTGCTTTTGCAACATTGTTAAAATCCGGCGATCCGTCTGATCAAGTGACATTTTAGCGAAGATCCTTGCATGAACATCCCCTTATAAGCGAAGAATCTTCGAATGATAGGTTTTTATTTTGCCCAAAAAAGCAGCATTTTCTGTTATACTCCTCCTAATATCAGGGCAAGTTTTTGGAGGAAAGACTCATGAAAATCGGCTGCCCCACAGAGATTAAACCACAAGAATTCCGCGTAGGTATGACACCTGACGCCGCCCGCGAAGCGGTCAACCATGGCCACGACGTCGTTATTCAGGAAGGCGCCGGCTTGGGCTCGGGCTTCCCTGACACAGATTACATTGAAGCTGGCGCAACAATCATCGCCACTGCCGAAGAAATCTTTGCCACTGCGGACATGATCGTAAAGGTCAAGGAACCGCAGGCTGTCGAGCGCAAAATGCTGCGCCCAGACCAGCTGTTGTTCACATACCTGCACCTGGCCCCAGATCCAGAGCAGACACACGATCTGCTGGCAAGCGGCTGTACTGCGATTGCCTATGAAACAGTGACCGATGACCGTGGCGGGTTGCCTCTGCTGGCGCCAATGTCAGAAGTTGCCGGTCGTCTGGCTCCACAGGTTGGTGCTTGGACCCTGCAAAAGGCCAACGGCGGCCGCGGCGTTCTGATGGGCGGCGTTCCTGGTGTTGCCCCGGCCAAGGTCGTCGTCATCGGTGGCGGTGTTGTTGGCACCCACGCAGCCAAGGTTGCTGCTGGCATGGGCGCAGATGTCACTGTTCTGGACCGTTCCCTGAACCGTCTGAAGTACCTCGACGACGTATTTGGCCGTGACTTCAAAAACCAGTACGCTACCGCAGGTGCTACACTGGATCTGGTCCGTCAGGCCGACATGGTAATCGGTGCGGTTCTGATCCCAGGTGCGGCTGCACCAAAACTGATCACCCGCACACAGCTGTCAGAAATGAAGCCCGGCGCAGCCATCGTTGACGTAGCCATCGACCAAGGCGGTTGTTTTGAAACCTCCAAGGCGACCACACACGGCGACCCAATCTATGATGTCGACGGCATCATGCACTACTGTGTTGCTAACATGCCGGGTGCCGTTGCACGCACCTCGACCATCGCCTTGGGCAACGCCACCATGCCGTTCATGCTGGCCTTGGCCAACAAAGGCTGGCGTCAGGCCTGTGCCGACGATGCGCACCTGCTGAACGGGTTGAACGTGCACGCTGGTCAGCTGACATACTACGCTGTGGGCAAAGCACTGGGCATTGATGTTGTGTCACCCAGCATCGCAGTCAAACAGTAAACAATCAAAATCCATTACCCGGCCCCCGCTTGATCCAAGCGGGGGCCGTTTCTTTTACAACATTCTCGCGACATCACTTTGCAACGCGCAATCACGACCGAAATGGGCCAACAAAGATCGTCATCCGAACAACGGTCTCTGAAAATTAGCTAAAATTACCTTTACCGATTAAAAAGCCTGCATTAGGGAGCGCGGATGCTTCCAAGCACCTAAAATTGATAGACGGAGAGATTTCGATGGAAGATTTAGTAGAACAGGGTTTCGCATATTGGCCCATGGTATTGAACGCCGTTAAGGCCCTTGTCGTCCTAATCGTTGGTTGGATGGCTGCCGGCATGATTTCAGGCGCTATTCGCAAACGCATCAACGCGACCCCTGAAATTGACCCCACCCTAGGGAATTTCGTCGCCAGCATGATCCGCTGGGCGTTGATTGCTGTTGTTCTGATCGCAGTTCTTGGCCTGTTCGGTATCGAGGCTACCAGCCTTGTCGCCATGATGGGCGCTGCCACTCTGGCTATCGGTCTTGCTCTACAGGGCACGCTGAGTGATCTAGCTGCTGGCTTTATGCTGGTTCTGTTTCGCCCATATAAGCTGGGTCAGTTTGTCGACATCGGCGGTACGTCCGGCACCGTCAAAGATCTGAACCTGTTCGTCACAGAACTGGCGACTCCTGACAACGTGCAAATCATCATTCCCAATGGTCAGGCCTGGGGTTCGGTCATCACCAACTTCTCTCACCACGAAACGCGCCGTGTAGATATGGTGTTCGGCATTGATTACGGTGATGACGCCAACAAAGCCAAGGAGATCATCCTAAAGCAAGTTGCCGCTGATACACGAGTCCTCAAAGATCCAGAGCCTTGGGTACGTGTTACCAATTTGGGCGATAGTTCCGTCGACCTGACGACACGAATCTGGTGTGACGCTGCTGACTACTGGGAACTGAAATTTGCCATCACACTGGCCGTCAAAGAAGCCTTTGACGCCGAAGGCATCTCGATCCCATATCCGCACTCTGTGGAAATCCAGAAACAAGCCTAAAGCAAAGCGCCCTCGCCACAGTGTGGGGGCGTACTACAACTTGCCTTGTTGGCCGCTTGGCAGCTCGCCAAACTCAACCATGGCACCGGTCTCATCAGTAAACGACCACTGCGCCACCAGGAACTGATAGCTGCGGGTTTCCCACCCAGACATATCGCGCAGGAAATGCGGCCGCCACGTTCCCTCGACATGAACCGGGAAACGGATGTTGTCGATATTGATCTGCTGCTGATTTCTGCTTGCGTCACGGACAGCATTTGAAAACGTCCGCTCCAGACACATTTCAAGCGGCGCAGTTTCCACCGCCCGACGGCCGGCAAAGATCACATCAATCTGGGTGTCTTTCTGAAAGAACCCTTTGATCACCAAATCACCACGACTAGAGCGCGCCTTGTGCGGAACCAACTCGATATCAAACGGCACAACACCCTTTTTGAAAAGACCGGAATCCTCTCTGACTGGGGTGATCGATGTGGCTGGGGCACGGCGATTCTGTATCAAGTATTCAGCTCCGGGTCATAGTAGGGCCGCCTCACCCTAAGGGAGGCAGACGTTCATTAGACGCACAGAATACCCCAATCCCAGTTAAGGAACGGTTGATCAGGCGCCAATGCTGGCGCCCAACTTCACTTTACCCGATGCATAACCAGGGTTGGCAGGCCGTTAAAATCAGCCTCCCCGCTAACTTCATAGCCAATTTTTCGCGCCACATTATGAGAGGCAGTATGGTCCGGGTCAAAGATACATGCCGTCTTTGGCCAGTCCCGCTCCGCATCCGCCCATTGATGAATTCGCGCCACCGCTTCGGTCGCCAGCCCACGCCCATGAGCCGCTGTTGCAATCACCCAACCGGCTTCTGGCACGCCATCCAACGAAGGCGTCATATCCCGCTTGAAGTCGGCAAACCCGACCTCGCCCAGAAACTCTCCGGTTTCCTTGTCGGTGACCGCCCAATAGCCAAACCCAAGCGCCTGCCAATGCCCAATGTAGCGCAGCAAGCGAGACCACGAATCTGAAGCGGTTGAAGGCTTTCCGGTGATAAACTCCACGACCTTCGGATCCGCCCACATCGCGGCCACATCGTCAAAATCCTCCACCCGATGCGGGCGGAGGATCAGACGTTCAGTCTCTAATATTGGCGCGCTCATGCTGGCAGTTTACCACTCAGCACATAGGTCAGGATCTCAACCACCTGACGGGGCTCCTCGGCCACGGCCAGCGCTGCAGCGTGAACCTCTTTCAACGCATGCTGATGCTCGGGTGGGTTCAACACGATGATCGACTTACCCAGTGCTGCGGCATAGCCAGCGTCAAAGGCAGCATTCCACTGTTTGTATTTTTCACCAAAGCGCACCACCACCACATCTGCATCCTCAATGCCCTTGCGTGTGCGAATGGCATTGACCATCGCGCCCTTGTGGTCGTGCCAGTATTTGTTGCTCTCGGCCCCCAGAATAGCCACGCCGCAGTCATCGCTTGAATCGTGGTCGGTGACAGGGCTGTTGAACGTGACATCCAGTGATGCCGCGCCCTCAGTGATCTGTTCGCGCCAGTCAGAGTGGATCTCACCCGAAAGATAAACATTCAATGTCATGTATTTAGCCCCTTGTTGTATCTGGCCCGTTGGCCTCTGCTAGCAGGACTGCAACCTCGCTGTCGTCAACCTGCCGAAAATCTCTGTAATGCGCGCCAACCGACCAAAGTGGCTTTGGACGAAGCAGGCAGATCACAGTATCCACCAGCTCGGACAATTCGTCCACCACCTCTGGTGCCGCCACCGGCACCGCCAGGACAATCCGTTCGGGCGCGCGCGATTTCAAACCCACCAGCGCGGCGCGTACCGTCGCGCCGGTGGCAATGCCGTCATCGACGACGACGGCAGTACGGCCCGTTAGATCAACGGCCTCTCGCGCGCCCAGATACATCTCTCGGCGCTTGGCAATTTCAGCCCGTTTACTCTCCAGCGTCGCATCAAAGTCGGTCATTGCCAGCTTTAGCGCCGCAATCAGTGACTTGTTGAATACCGGCGCGGCACCCTCGACCACGGCCCCTGCCGCCAATTCAGGATTGCCCGGCATGCCGATCTTGCGCACCAAGATCAGATCCAGCGGGGCCTGCAGCGCCTTGGCGATCGGCACAGCCACCGGAACGCCCCCACGCGGCAACGCCAATACCACCGGCTTGACCAGTGGTATTTCTAACAACCTCTGCGCCAGTTCCTCACCAGCGGATGTGCGGTCTTCAAACATGTCTCCCCCGCCCTGCGACCTAGCGCAAAGCGGGCAAAGATCACCAGTCAGAGACGCCGTGCGACAACAAAGTGACTAGGTGGTTTGGCCGGGTAGTCGCCAGTCTCGATGATCTCAAAACCCGCGTCTGTGATTTGGCGTTCGAAATCATCCATCCGCCGAAAGGCAACAAACGGTGCCTTGCCCATCATCTGCATCAGCGGAACAACCATCCGCAACAAACGGAACTTCCAGCTGGCGCCATTCTCTGGTTCGCAAATGCTCTTGGAAATGAACAACCCGCCGGGTTTTACCAACGCCTGGACGCGGCTCAGCGCACCATCCAGATCCTCAACCAGATGCAGCAGGTTAAACGCCAGAACCACATCAAACGGTCCATCCGGCGCACCCGCAATATCACAAACCGCAAACTCAAGGTTCGAGGCCCCGGCGTCCCAAACCTTTTCGCGCGCGATGTCGATCATTGCCGAAGACCCATCGCTCACCGTGTAACGCGCCACCGACCCCGCCAGATGTAGCGCCGTGGTGCCGGTCCCTGCCCCCAGTTCCAGCGCGTTATCGTCCGCCTTTAGATAGGATCGTGTCCGCGCCAACGTGATCTCATAGGCCTCGGGATCACCGATCTTGGATTTCGCGTATTTGGCCGCGGCATTGTCCCAGAACTGAGCACTCTGTTGCATGACTGTCTCCTTTGGGCGGAAACTACCCCTTAATCATCCATACGGGAATTGCCGAAAATCGCAGGTTGCTTATACATTATTGTATGAGCATCCTTCCGAATGACCTGAACTGGAACCACCTGCGCGCCTTTCTGACCACGGCTGATGCAGGGTCCCTGTCGGCAGCCGCCCTTCAACTGGGCCAGACGCAACCCACCCTCAGCCGTCAGGTCGCCGCACTAGAGGCTGAGCTGGACATGCTGCTGTTCGAACGTATCGGCAAGCAGCTGGAAGTGACACAAGCCGGGTTGGACCTGCTGGAACACCTGCGCCCGATGCAAGCGGCGGCAGAACAGGTCGCGCTCACCGCTTCCGGCCAATCGCAAAGCATCGCTGGACAGGTCAAAATCACCGCCAGCGATGTCTTCTCGGCCCACCGCCTACCCGACGTGGTGCATGTACTGCGGCACAAGGCACCTGACCTACAGGTCGAGATCATCGCCGCCAATGATATCCGGGATTTGATGCGCCGCGAGGCAGACATTGCCATTCGCCACGTGCAGCCGGAACAACCTGATCTGATTGCCCGAAAACTGAACGACCTGCCCGCCCATTTCTACGCCAGTCATGACTATCTGGCCCAACATGGCACACCATTGACGCTGGCAGACATGTCCCGGCACGATCTTATCAGCTTTGGCTCTGCTGAACGAATGATCGAGGCCCTTGCCCCGCTGGGTATGTCCGTAACAGAACGGAATTTCCCCTGCGGCTCGGAAAGCGGATTGGTTGGCTGGGAACTGGCGAAACGGGGCCTTGGCATCATCCCGATGAGCACCATTCTTGGCGATAAAAGCCCCGAGATGGTGCGGGTCCTGCCCGATGCAGAGCCGTTTATGATCCCGATCTGGCTGGTCACTCACCGCGAGCTGCACAGCAGCCGCAGTATCCGGTTGGTATTTGATACACTGGCTGAGTTCTTGTCAGAAAACTGAACCAAAGCCCGGCAACGCCGGGCCGCGCCTGACCTTCCCCACGGGAAGGCGCTTTGCACCTCCCCAAGGTCAGGCGCGGCCCTTTTGTGGATAGACATTACCAATACAAAAAACGCGCCCCAATGGGACGCGCTCTCTATTCTCAGCTCAGGCTTAGATTACCCGCGCAACGTACCGCCGGTTGCCTTGGTCACCTTGGCCACGATCTTCTCGCTCACTGCCTCAATTTCCTTTTCCTTCAGCGTCTTGTCCTTGGGTTGCAGACGTACAGTGATCGCCAGCGATTTCTTGCCCTCGCCCAAGCTACCACCGATGAATTCATCGAACACACGCACATTGGTGATCAGCGCCTTGTCGGCTCCACCTGCAGCATTGACCAATGTCAGCGCCTCAACGCTGTCATCCACCACAAAGGCAAAGTCACGCTCAACCGCCTGCAGATCACTCTGGTTCAATGCGCCACGCGATGCACCAGTTTTGCGCGGCATCGGGATCTCATCCGGCCAGATGGTGAATGCAACTGCATCACCCTTGATACCCATTTCTGACAGCACCTTGGGGTGCACCTCGCCAAAGATGCCCATGACCTTTTTCGGGCCCAGGCAAATCTTGCCGTGGCGACCCGGATGCCAACAGTTATCTGCACCGCGCAGGATCTGTACCTTGGCAGGTGCACCGATCGCCGCCAGTACCGCTTCGATATCCGCCTTAGCATCAAACACATCCACAGCACGGGATTCACCATGCACGTCTTTGGGGCCATTACGGCCAACCAGCAACCCGGTGATCAGATTGTGCTGCTCACCCGGCTCGCCACCGTGGAAGGCAGGGCCAACTTCGAACAGGGCCAGATCGGTGTATCCACGCGCCTGATTGCGCGCCGCAGCCTGCAACAGGCCAGGCAACAGCGCCGGACGCAGATGCGACATCTCGGACGAAATCGGGTTCGCCAGCATGGTGGCGTCGGTGCCTCCGCCAAACAACTCAGCCGAAGGCTGGTCGATGAAGGTGTAGCTGACAACCTCGTTATAACCCAGCGCAGCACAGGTACGGCGTGCCATCTGCTGGCGGCGCTGCTGCGGTGTCATCACCGGCTTGGGAATACCATCGGTGATACGCGGCAATGGCTTGCCTTCCAGCTTGGTCAGCGATGCAATCCGCGCCACTTCCTCGACCAGATCAGCCGAGCCCTGTACGTCAGGGCGCCAGCTGGGCACATGTGCCAAGTTGCCCTCTAGGCGAAAGCCAAGACGGGTCAATGTCTGACGCTGCTCGGATTCAGGAATATCCATGCCCACCAGCGACTGCACCCGCGCCGCATCCAGCGTGTAGGACCGCGCATGGTTTGGCACGTCGCCAGCAACCACAACCTCGGACGCCTCACCGCCACACAGATCCAAGATCATCTGCGTCGCCAGCTCCAGCCCTTCCATGGTGAACTCGGGGTCTACACCACGTTCAAACCGATAGCGCGCATCCGAGTTGATTTTCAGTGCACGACCGGTCAGGGCAATCTGCACATGATCCCAGAACGCGCTTTCCAGAAACACGTCAACCGTGTCCTCGGTACAGCCGGTCTCTAGACCACCCATAATACCGGCAACACTCTCGGGGCCGTTGTTATCCGAAATCACCATCTGACCGGCAGAGAAGGTGTATTCCTTGTCGTCCAGCGCCATCAGCGTCTCGCCGCCTGTCGCGCGGTGCACCCGCAGATCGCCCTGCACCTTGGCCGCATCAAAAACGTGCAGCGGACGGTTCTGGTCGTAGGTAAAGAAGTTGGTGATATCCACCAGTTTCGAGATCGGACGCAGGCCAATCGCAGTCAAACGGTCCTGCAACCACTGCGGGCTGGGGCCGTTCTGCACACCCTTGATCAGACGACCGGTGAACAGCGGGCAGCCGTCCAGCGTGTCTTCGTCGATGGTGACGTTGATCGGGCTGGCAAAGCTGCCTTCGACCGGCGCGTAATCCTTGGTCTTCAGAGTGCCCAGACCACGGGCGGCCAGATCGCGGGCAATACCGTAGATCCCCAGCGCATCTGGGCGGTTCGGCGTGATCGCAATCTCGATCACCGTATCCACCTTGGACGGGTCATTTTCAGCCAGCCAGTCGATGAACTTGTCACCCACCGCACCCGAAGGCAGCTCAATGATACCGTCGTGCTCGTCTGACAGCTCCAGCTCACGCTCGGAGGCCATCATGCCATAGGATTCGACACCACGGATTTTGCCGACGCCGATGGTGATATCGAGGCCCGGAATATACATGCCCGGCTTACAGACCACCACAGTGATACCTTCACGGGCATTGGGCGCGCCACAGATGATCTGCATCTCGCCCTCATCCGTATCGACCTTGCACACTCGCAGCTTGTCGGCGTCGGGGTGTTTTTCAGCGTGTTTGACATAGCCCAGGGTAAAATCCTTGAGCCGCTCAGCCGGGTTGCTGATCTCTTCGACTTCCAGACCCAGATCGGTCAGAGTCTCGGCGATTTCGTCCACTGATGCGTCAGTGTCGAGGTGATCTTTCAGCCAGGAAAGAGTGAATTTCATCGGTCAAGGATCCCTTGGCAAGCCATACGTGTTACCCGCAGGCAATGGCAAAGATTGCGCCGGGGTGCAAGACTTGGTCGCGGTGCGGGGCAAGGATAGCCGGGAATGCGGCTTAAAAGCTTGTTTCGTTGCCCGATGGAACCATGCCATCTGAATTTACTTGTTAGCCTCCAGTCTGGAGATTGGGTTCAACTGTTCTTCGATAGTTTTAACCGACGAGCTAATCTTCTGACCCAATTCGTCCTCCTTAGAAAGACTTCCGTACAGGTCACGCTTAAGCTTCATCTTGTGATTTCGATCTTCCTGCGAACGCTCTGAATTTTCACTACGAGCATAATCCGCTAACAGTTCAATTGATATCGCAACTCGATTTCTGACTTTGAATAGCTCCTCTACGGCCTGGTCAACATTCTCATTTCCTATGACTGCTCGAACTCGAATTTGTGCGTTTCGTAGGTCTTTGAACAATTCGTTGTATTTCGCGATCCGTTCATATCGACGCTGATAAGGGTAGATTCTGTCGCCGATTTTATCCTTCGGAATAGAATCCATAGGATTACGTATGTCACGCAAAGCATCATCAGCATTATGTGCCAGAGCGACCAATTCCTCAGCAACGGTGGAGCGCCGAAGCTCACGAGCTTCCGTCCGCCACAGGCTCAACTGACGAAAAGCAGCAATGACGCTAATTCCAATCACAAAAGTACCCAAATCACCTAAGACAGATGCTACAGGTCCAACCCACCCAAAATCCCGACAAACATTCTCACAAACCGTCATCACTTCAACAGAAGCCATTCCCTCAATCCCTCAAACCAAATGCAATTTTGAGGAGAGCATAGCGCTCACAGCAAGGTAGACGCAATCGCCCCAATACTAAGGGCAGTGCCTGACCTTGGGGAGGAGCAAAGCGCCTTCCCGGGGGGAAGGTCAGGCGCGGCCCGGCGTGCCGCCGGGCGAAACAGAACCAGTGACATGAAACGCAAAACGCCCGCCTTTTACAGACGGGCGCAAAGCGGGGCTGTTGCCCAAAACGTATGAGTTAGCGGCTCAAACCACCATGCAAACTAGGCATATCCAGACACTGGAAGCCATAGTGGCGCAGCCAGCGCAGGTCGGAATCAAAGAACGCGCGCAGATCTGGAATGCCGTATTTCAGCATCGCCAGACGGTCGATGCCGATACCGAACGCAAAGCCCTGATAGACATCCGGGTCGATGCCACCGGCAGCGATCACCTTGGGGTGCACCATGCCAGAGCCAAGGATCTCCATCCAGTCGTCGCCTTCGCCGATCTTCAGCGTGCCGTCTTTCCACGAGCAACGAATATCAACCTCGGCCGATGGCTCGGTGAACGGGAAGTGACTGGCGCGGAAGCGAAGCTCAACGTCATCTACCTCAAAGAACGACTTCACGAATTCCTCAAGCGTCCATTTCAGGTTCGCCATCGAAATGTCGGTGTCCAGCGCTAGACCTTCGACCTGGTGGAACATCGGCGTGTGGGTTTGGTCATAGTCGGCGCGGTAGACGCCGCCCGGACAGATGATACGCAGCGGCGCGCCCATCTTCTCCATCGAGCGGATCTGCACCGGAGACGTGTGGGTGCGCAGCACGTGCGGTGGGCGGTCGTCGCCCTCGGCGCGGTGCATATAGAACGTGTCCATCTCGGCCCGCGCAGGGTGGTGGCTGGGGATGTTCAGCGCGTCAAAGTTATACCAGTCGGTATCAATGCGCGGCCCTTCGGCAACGGAAAAACCCAGCTCGGCAAAGATCGCCGTCAGCTCTTCCTGTGCCTGACTAACCGGGTGCAACGTACCAACGCGGCTGGCACGGGTAGGCAGGGTGACATCCAGCCATTCGGTGCGCAGACGTTCGTCCAGTGCGGCATCGGCCAGACCGGCTTTTTTGGCTGCCAGCGCCGAGTTTATCTCGTTCTTCAGCGCGTTCAGCGCCGGACCGGCCACTTGGCGTTCCTCGGGCGTCATCTTGCCCAGCTCACGCATCTTCAGCGCCACTTCGCCCTTTTTGCCCACGGCAGCGACCCGAATGGTCTCTAGCGCGTTCTCATCGGCGGCATCGGCAATTTGGCTTAGATATTTTGACTTAAGATCGTCCATGACGGTCCCCTGAATTTCGCTTAGGCCCTGCTATCACAGCCGCCGGTGAAAGCAAGTATCCCAGATACGTCATTGTGACACTGTGCCCGATATGTGCCCCTGCCCTTGCCAAATCCGCACAATAAAAGCAGGTTTCGCGCAGGAGGACCCAGCATGACGCCAATCACTGATCTCGATACCCTGCACAGCCACTACGGAGAGGCGGTTCCGGCCTCAAAAACCAAGGTCGTACAGGCCATGACGCCAATGTATCGACAGTGGATAGATCAGTCTCGGTTCACCGTTCTTTCCACAGTGGGCCCCGAAGGCACCGATGCCAGCCCGCGTGGCGATGATGGCTCGGTGGTGCATGTTGCCGATGACAAAACTCTGTGGCTGCCCGACTGGCGCGGCAATAACCGGATCGACTGCCTGCGCAACATCGTGCGCGACAATCGGGTCAGCCTGATGTTCATGGTGCCCGGCTGCAATAACGTGGTTCGTATCAATGGCACCGCCTACCTGACTGCTGATGAGCAAGCCCGAGAGCACTTCAAACGCAAGAACATCCTGCCCGCCACCGTCGCCGTCATCACCATTGGCGAGATGTATTTCCAATGCGCCAAGGCGATCATGCGGTCCAAAATCTGGAACGGTGAAGACGAGAGCAAAAGCATCCCAACAGCTGGTCAGTTCATCAAAGAACAAAAGGAAGACTTTGAGGGCGAAGCCTATGACAAGGGCTATGCCGAATACGCCAAGCCTCGGATGTGGTGAGGTATCCGCTCCAACCTACGCCGGATCTCTGATCAATCAGGAAACTGCCAGCATTTGTGCTACTCTCACTGACAGAGGAAAACGCAAGGGGGCGGATCCATGGCACATGTAGATTGGTACATCGAAGGTCGGAGCTTTGGGGGCTGCAATTGTAACTATGGCTGCCCCTGCCAGTTCGAAGATCTACCCACCCACGGTCACTGCACCGGGTTCGAGGTGTTGCATATCGACAAGGGACACTTTGGTGACATCGATCTGAGCGGTCAAAAAATCGCGCTGCTATACGCTTGGCCGGGCCCAATATACGAAGGCAATGGGGCGATGCAGGTCATCATTGATGACGGTGCAACCCCAGACCAACACGACGCGCTAAACCGGGTTCTTCAAGGTGAGGAAACCGACCCAGAAGCCTCCCACTGGTGGGTCTACCGCGCCATGTGCAGCACAGTTCACGACACCCTGACAAAACGCATCAACTTTGAGGTCGATATCGAATCCCGCAAAGCACATGTCGCAATTCCCGGCGTGCTGAAATCATCAGGGCGCCCCATTCAGGCGCCACATGGTGGAGGCGAGCACCGGGTCAGGATCGACATCCCCAATGGTATTGAATTCACACTGGCCGAAATCGGCAGTTCTTCCAGTTCCGCGTCGGGCGCCATTACGTTTGATCTGAGCGACACCTACGGGCAGTGGTCAATCCTTCGACATGGCCCCCACGGCGTGCAAAGTTAAGCCCTATATCTGCCAGATGTTGATTGTTTGCAGAGAATGCCTCAGTCGAGTAAATTCGCTTGCCTGACAGGCTTGTATCCGTGACACCAACGGCCCATGTTGCCCCTGCAGCGAGAGGAAGGGAGTATTGTGTCTGATAAGGTCAAGCGGAAACTGACAACTATTCTGGCAGCCGATGCCGCGGGTTTTAGCCGGGCAATGGACGCCGACGAGGTGGGCACCTATGCAGCCCTGCACGCTGCACGCGAGGTGTTTGGCAAGCTGATCACCCGCCATGGAGGCCGTATCGCCAATACAGCCGGCGACGGGCTAATCGCTGATTTTCCCTCGGCTGTTGAGGCCGCCCAATGCGCGATTGAGGTGCAGAACGAGCTGGTCTCGCAAGACGCCGCACTAAAGTTCAGGATCGGCGTTCACCTAGGCGATGTGATTGTAGACGGCGAAGATCTGATCGGCGAAGGCGTCAACCTTGCCGCCAGATTGCAGAGCATGGCGGAACCCGGCGGTGTGCTGATCTCGCAGCAGGTTTATGACCAAGTGCACAGCAAACTGACAATCGGGTTTGAATACCTAGGCGAAAAGCGCCCGCGCGATCTGCCGGATGATATTCCGATCTACCGCATCGCGATGTCGCAATCTGCCAATCCCCACCGTGTGAACCCAATACCGTTTACCCAAGCCTATAAGTCGACACCAAAGCAAAGCGCCGGTGGTTCCTCACCTAAGCATCCCGACCTTTCACGCACTGTCAGACTGACAGCGATGATTAGCGGAGCCCTTGTTCTGATCAATCTGGTAAGTGGCGGCGGAGTCTGGGCGCACTGGGCAATTCTGGTAGCGGCATCAATCGCAGCCCTAAACATGGCTGACACTTTGGTCCCCGAGAAAATCAGCCGACTTGTCCCAGCGCGTCATGTGATCATCATTGCCTCGCTCACGCTGGTGAATATCTTTAGCTGGACTGGCTATCTGTGGGTATTGTGGCCCGCCGGAGGCTTGCTGGTGGCCGCATTCGTGCGGAAAACTCTGTCACGACCGGAATAAGCCTCAAATAGGCCAAGCCACTCAAAACACGTCAATGCAAAGAACGAAAAAGGCCGCCCCGGATGGAGCGGCCTTTAATCTGTCAGTGTGCAGCTGGCGCTTAAGCGGCCAGAGCAGACTGAGCCTGGCGCACGATGGCACCAAATGCTTCGGGCTCGTGTACGGCCAGGTCAGCCAGAACCTTACGGTCGACTTCGATGCCGGCCAGGTTCAGACCGTTGATGAAGCGGCTGTATGTCAGAGCTTCGTCGTGGCTACGAACAGCAGCGTTGATACGCTGGATCCACAGAGCGCGGAAATTGCGCTTACGCTGCTTCCGGTCGCGTGTTGCGTATTGGTTGGCCTTGTCGACAGCCTGTGTAGCTACCTTGAAGACACTTTTACGACGGCCGTAGTAACCTTTGGCTGCCTTGACGATTTTCCGATGACGGGCGTGGGTTTTAACACCACCTTTTACGCGGGACATATTACGTGCTCCTCTTAACGGTCGTAGGGCATGAAGCCCTTGATGATTTTCGCATCTGGGGCTGAGAGAGCGGTTGTGCCGCGTGCATTACGGATGAATTTCTTTGTGCGTTTGATCATGCCGTGCTGTTTACCAGCTTGGCTAGCGATCACTTTACCGGTCGCACTGACCTTAAAGCGCTTCTTAGCGCTCGATTTTGTCTTCATTTTGGGCATTTCCGGCTCCTATGGTTCGGGTTCGGTTTTCACACAACACGGCATGCCACTTCCGGCCGGTCGCGCGATAAGAACTGCCCTTTACGAAAGCCTGACAACAAGGGCAAGATGATTCTTATAGATATCGCCCAATAACCGAGAAAAATACGTCCGGGATCTGATCAATCTGATAACCGCCGGGTTTGGTTGTCATTGCAAAGAGCAACAACCCAAACGCAATAAGGACCGTCAGCGCCGAAGCCCGTGGAGGTCTTCGGTCGCTGAGTGCAGATAGGATCGACGGGATTGAAAGCCCGCCGATCACCAAGCCCAAAATCAGGGCTAAATCGGTATCCATTATAGTTTACCTCATATAAATGAGGATCAGCTTATTCCGGGTCGGTGCTGTAAATCAAACGTTCATCACAGGGGGCAACCCGCAGAATGTTTGTGGTGCCCGGCACGTTGAACGGCACACCCGCAGTCACAACGATCTGATCCGTTTCAGTCGCAAAGCCACCTGCCCGTGCCGACCGAGCCGCGCTAACAACGGCGCCTTTGAACCGGTTCAGCTCCAACGTCATGACGCAGTTACAGCCCCAGCTAAGCGCCAGACGGCGTGCGGTGCGCGGGACCGAGGTCAGCGCCAGGATCGGCACGCTAGGACGTTCACGCGCTGTCAACAGCGCTGTGGTGCCGCTCTGGGTGAAACAGCAGATCGCCTTGACGTCAGTCTTTTCCGCAATCTCACGTGCTGCCGCCACAATACCATCAGCGATCGTGTTGCCCTTGGCCGTGCGAGAGGCCGCGATGATATCGGCGTAGGTCGGGTCTGCCTCGACCTCGATGGCGACGTTGTTCATTGTCTGCACAGCTTCGATCGGATAATCGCCTGCCGCAGATTCCGCGCTCAGCATCACCGCATCGGCGCCCTCATAGATCGCCGTAGCAACGTCCGACACTTCGGCACGGGTCGGCATTGGGCTTTCGATCATGCTCTCTAGCATCTGAGTGGCCACAATCACCGGCTTGGCCGCTGCACGACACTTGCGCACCAGACGTTTCTGGATTGGAGGAACCGCAGACACAGGCAATTCAACGCCCAGATCACCACGCGCCACCATGATACCATCCGAGGCATCTAGGATTTCAGCAAAGCTATCGACAGCCAATGGTTTTTCGATCTTGCTCAGGATAGCCGCCCGGCCATCGGCCAGCGCGCGGGCTTCGAACACATCTTTGGCGCGCTGTACAAACGAAAGGGCCAGCCAATCTACGCCGAGGTTACAGACGAACTCCAGATCCTTGCGGTCCTTTTCAGACAGAGCGGCCAGAGGCAGCTCAACATCTGGTACATTCACGCCTTTACGGTTGGATATGGTGCCGCCAATTTCGACGGTACAGTCGGCAAAGCCATCGCCGCAAGAGTCGACAACCAAACGGATCTTACCGTCATTGACCAGCAGGTGCGCGCCAATTTCCAGGGCTTGGAAAATCTCGGGGTGCGGCAGGCAAACGCGGTTCAGGTCGCCCTCGGCCTCGTCCAGATCCATGCGGAACTTGGCACCAATTACCAGCTCTTCCGAGCCATTGGCAAATACACCAACACGCAATTTCGGGCCCTGTAGATCAGCGAGGATACAGATCGGGCTGTCCAGCTCTTCTTCAACTCGGCGGATAATGGCGTGCTTTTCAGCGATCTCGTCATGAGTGCCGTGTGACATGTTCAAACGAAACACATCAGCGCCCGCTTCATGCAGCGCCTTGATGGCCGAGTAGGTCTCCGATGCGGGCCCCAGGGTGGCTACAATCTTTACATTGCGCTGGCGTCTCATAGGGGCGGCTCCTTCGGATTATTTGTATTGTGATCGCAAACAGTAGTCGGGGACCTTATCGTGCAAATCCCCATTTGCTGCAACTCCCCTATAGTTTTGACCATCAAGATGACAGGCCAATGACGATAATTCCTCAATCTGCCCACTATTTAGGCAGTTTCCGACGTTTGCCGCCGCCACAACCTTACCCAACGTCAACTTTAACGATTTTCAACCGCACATCATTGTGAGAAGGAGGGCGCCCCCCCATATTTGGAGGGAAGGAACTTCAAGTCCCCTTTTAGAAAGGAGGGTGTCATGACCCTTGCTACTATGACCACATTCTTTGGTTGGATGACTGTCCTCAACATCGGCTTACTGGCTATCACCGCCATTATGCTGCTCGTCGGACGCGAAAAGTTATCGGCCCTACATGCAGGCATGTTCAACATGGAAGCCAGCGATGTGAAAAAGGTCTACTTCAAGTACATCGCCAACTACAAAATCCTGACGCTGGTGTTCTGTCTGGTGCCCTACATCGCGCTAAAGCTGATGTAATCCGGCAAACCAACCCGCATTGAACGACTGACGTCCGTTTGCTAGTCACGCAGGCGGACGTATTTGTTTTGAAGGAGCGCATCGATGGATCCGCAGACCGAGATTGAACTCCAGGCCGCCGCATTCCGCCGCCTGCAGAAACACCTGATGGAAGACCGCACCGACGCGCAGAACATCGACATGATGAACCTTGCCGGCTTCTGCCGCAACTGCCTGTCACGCTGGTATCAGGAAGCCGCGAACGAGCGTGGCATCGAGATGGACAAGAACGAAGCTCGTGAGATTTTCTACGGCATGACCATGGACGAGTGGAAAGCCAACTATCAGACCGACGCCAGCCCCAAAAAGCAGGCCGAATTCGAAGTCGCGTTCAAAGAAAACGTAACCGACAAAAGCTAAGCGATAATGTAGGAGAGCGGAGGTTAAACTCCGCTCTCCTATGGCCTCAGCTTCCCTGCGACGCCAGTAATTGCGCGCCATGCGGGTTATCAATCACCATGAGCCATGTCCCGTCTGGTTGACGACGCAACACTGCGACTGACAGCCCTGACTGCCCAATCTCTGTTCCGTCCGGCGCACGACCTGACATCTGCCATGGCGTGATGTGCAGGGCAGTGTCCCCCGCGATAAAGACCTCATGTTCACCAAATTCGAAAACTGGGTCCACTGCTGACATCCCGGTGAACATGGCCCGCAATGTATCTGGATCCGACACCGGTTGTCCGGGTTCAAACATCACCGTTGCAGTGTCTTCGTAGGTTGCCATCACCCCGTCGATATCCTTGGCCATAAAGGCACTGCTCATCGTGGTGATAGTTTCCAGTACTTTTTGTTGTTCAGTGGTCATTGGCTTTCCTTCTGCTGCCAGTGTGATTGGGGCCGACAAGACAAGCGCCATCAGCCATGCAAATGCATGTTTCATAAGAGTATTCCTTTGGTTTGAGTTTAGGGTGGAGGGGTTATTTAGGGTCCGGTGGGTTCACAATCTGCAGCACCTTGGCTGCCAGATTATCCGTTGCCGCCAAGGGGCCGGTGGCTTGCTGTAATTTCTGCGCCACCAGGGCAGCTTCGGTCTTGGCCGCGACTTGACGGACATCCCGATAGCTCGGTGCATCCTGCAATAGTGCGGAGGGGCTATCGCCAATCCGCCCTGATGCCAGCGCTGCTGGCAGGCGGCGCGGACAGGAACACGGCGCATCAGAATTGGCTAGGCCGCAGCTTCTGGCGGTGAAGGCCAGAAGCTTGGACCGCGCCCGCGACAGTCGCTGGCGATAAGTGGCAGATGGGACATCCAAGGCATTCGCCGCCTCGCGATGATCCATCTCAAGAATGTCTCCAAGGACATAGGCCGCGCGGTGGTTTGCATCCAGACACAGCAGCATCGCCATAGTGCAGCGCACCCGCAACTCGTTCAGCATCACATGGTCCTCGGGGGCGGCGGCAGAGTCATCTGCCAACCCGTCCAGCAGATCTTCTGCAAACACCTCAAAGCTCAGCCCCGGATCACGGGCCAGCATTTTCTTGGCGGTCAAAAGATAGTTCGACGCAACCCGGTAGACCCAGGTTTCAAACTTGCTGTCGCCCTTGAACGTCGACAGTTTTGTCACCACCCGGATCAGAATTTCCTGCGTCGCATCCTGCGCCAGACTGGCATCCCCCACCATTCTGAGCGCCAAATGGTGCACCCGGTCTTGTATGTGTTTAACCAGCTGCTCCAGCGCGGCTGCATCCCCCTGCTGCGCCTGCGCGACAATGCTGTTGATACTCTGACCCATTCGGCTGTCCTTTGCTGTTGTCTAATAGGTTAGACACTCGCGCGACTAAATGTGTGACAGACTTTTTGAATATTTTTTCAATCACTCGTCTGTTCAGCACTAGATCGTCGTCTCACCTGCTCTGTCAAAGATTCAAAGTGAGCCGGTTTGGGAGATCTCGACCAGTGCGGACAGGACTGCATCTGCTGCAACAGAGGCCAGGATCATGCCCATGACCCGGCTAACAATGGCAGCGCCCGAGTTTCCGATCACCCGAATGATTGGGTCAGCAAGCACCATGAACAGGCACGCGACAGCCAAGACACCTGCCATAACCACACCAGTTATTGCCTGATCTCCGACCCCGTATTGGGCGTTGTCCGTCAGCATTACGATGGCCAGCATCGCACCGGGAGAGGCCAGCGAAGGCACCGCCAGTGGGAAAATTGCAGGGGATGGCGCAGAGTCTTGCGCCTGCTCATCCACCTCGACAGATTGTTTGTCACTTGCCGGCTTAGACTCGCCAAAAATCATTGTCAGGGCAAACAGGAACAATACGATCCCCCCTGCCACCTGGAACGACAGCAGGCTAATGCCCAATGCGTCAATCAACAGCTGACCAAACATCAGAAAGAACAGCAGTACGGCAATACTAACCACGGTGGCCAGTAACGCCGTTTTTCGTCGATCTGATGCCGCCATGCCGGCCGTGACAGCAATAAAGACGGGAATTGTGCCAATCGGGTCGATGACAACCCACAAGGTAATGAAACGTTCAAATAAATCCATGGCCGCACATGAACCACATGCGCCAGCCCGATGCACGATCAATTCCACAGCGCGCAACTATACCCGCAAGATCCCGCCCACAAAAGCAAGCCGAGTTCGAAGTCGCATTCAAAGAGAACGTGACTGATAAGAGCTAAATCCCAGGCCAAGGAGACAGCCCAAATGGACCGACTCAACCTATCAACTCACATGGCGGCGCGATCAAACCACCGCCATATTTGTCGAAACTTCCCTACTGCCAAGCAGGTTCAATAATACCCTTTTCGCGGATCTGGTTCAGGATCTGAGCCGCCCTCAGCGACTGATAGTTGATCCCCGAAGCATTCAGCGTCGCGCCCTCTTGGAAGGGGTAGCCTTGCATGGTGGTCAGGAATTTTTGCACCACTTCCTGAATGGGCACAAACAGCCACATCTGGTCACCATACCAGCGCAAGTACATGCCGGATTCTTCCCACATTTCTTCAAACGGATCGGCCCGTAGGTTGATGATCGTTGGCCAAAGGGTCTCTACCCGCACCGCCTCGGCGATATTCTTGCCTTCGTAATATGCAAAATGAACTTTCCAATCGTTCCACCGCACGGCGTTCAATTCACCATCTGCGGAGAAATAGAAAATCTGATCCCGCTCGCTTTCGCCTTCACCGGCCAGATAGGCGGACTGGTCATAGCCATCCAGGTGAACTTTCCACTCTTTGCTGTTAGCGGTGAAACCATCTTTCAGCTTCTCAACAACATCAGGAACACCAGCCGCAGCCAGCAGGGTTGGCATCCAGTCTTCCTGGCTGAAGATCCCATTGAACTTGGCACCTTGTTTCACAACTCCCGGCCAGCGGATCAGTTGCGGCACACGGAAACCGCCTTCCCAGGTCGTACCCTTTTCACCATGGAATGGCGTTATACCGCCATCCGGCCAGGTGAACTTCTCAGCCCCGTTGTCAGTTGAGTACACCACGATGGTATTGTCATCGATGCCCAGCTCTTCGAGCTTGTCCAGCAACAGCCCTACGTGGTCGTCATGTTCCACCATGCCATCCGGGTACAGGCCAATACCTGTGCGACCGACGGCTTCGGGCTTTAGCCGGGTCCAGACATGCATCCGGGTTGCGTTGAACCACATAAAGAACGGCTTATCCTGCGCCACAGATCGCTCCATAAAGTCCAGTCCAGCCGCCAGAAACTCCTCATCCGCGGTTTCCATCCGTTTTTGGGTCATCGGACCAGTGTCTTCGATCTGCCCATCTGCCGACGACCGGATCACCCCGCGTGGGCCATATTTTTCGCGAAATTCGGGGTCCTTTGGGTAGTAATAGGTTTCTGGCTCTTCCTCGGCATTCAGGTGATAAAGATTGCCAAAGAATTCATCAAAGCCATGGTTTGTCGGCAGGTGATTGTCCTGATCGCCCAAATGGTTCTTGCCGAACTGCCCAGTAGCATAACCTTGATCCTTGAGCAGATCAGCGATGGTCGGCGTCCAATCCGGAATTCCATGTTCCGACCCCGGCATCCCAATAGTCAAAAGCCCCGTCCGGAACGGATGCTGACCGGTGATAAAAGACGCCCGCCCCGCCGTACAGGTCTGCTGCGCATAGGCGTCAGTGAACATACCGCCCTCAGCCGCCAACCGGTCAATGTTCGGGGTCTGATAGCCCATCATTCCGTGATTGTAGGCACTGATATTGTACATCCCGATATCGTCACCCCAGATCACCAGGATATTGGGCTTGTCGTTTTGCGCCGCTGCAATAGTTGCGGAAACTGCCGCCCCAACCACAGCCACAGCCACACATCTAATAGCTTGAAACAATATCCGCATAAAAAACGCCCTTTTTGACCAGTACAAACGACAATAACGTCTTTCAGGCGACACTATTGCCCCCCCTGGTGTCAACTTTGCTGTTCACACGATTCTTGAAACGACAAAAAATGCCGCCCCAAAATGGGACTGCCCGGTCATCGGATTAGAAAGCACTCAGATTGTCGCCTCACCTGCTCTGCCAGAGAGTCAAAGTGAACCGGTTTGGGAAATCTCGACCAGTGCAGACAGCACTGCATCTGCTGCAACAGAGGCCAGGATCATGCCCATGACCCGGCTAACAATGGCAGCACCCGAGTTGCCGATCACCCGAATGATTGGGTCAGCCAGTACCATGAACAGGCACGCGACAGCCAAGACACCTGCCATAACCACACCAGTTATTGCCTGATCACCAACCCCGTATTGGGCGTTATCCGTCAGCATAACAATGGCCAGCATCGCACCGGGAGAGGCCAGCGAAGGCACCGCCAGTGGAAAAATTGCAGGGGATGGCGCAGAGTCTTGCGCCTGTTCTTCATCCTCGACAGATCGTCTGTCACTTGCGGGTTTGGAGTCGCCAAAAATCATTGTCAGGGCAAACAGGAACAATACGATCCCCCCTGCCACCTGGAACGACAGCAAACTAATGCCCAATGCGTCAATCAACAGCTGACCAAACATCAGGAAGAACAACAGCACGGCAATACTGACCACGGTGGCCAGCAACGCCGTTTTACGTCGATCCGGCGCTGCCATGCCTGCAGTTACAGCAATAAAGACGGGAATGGTGCCAATCGGATCGATGACAACCCACAGGGTGATAAAACGTTCAAGTAAATCCATGGCCGCACATGAACCACATGCGTCAGCCCGATGCACGACCAATCACGCAGCCCGTAACTATATCCGCAAGATCCCGCCCACAAAAAAGCCGCCCCACTGGGGCGGCTCTAACTGTACATTGCTCTGGTGGATCAGATCGCCGCTTTGCGGCTTTCGTCCAGATAGATCTCACGCAGACGTTTGGCGATTGGGCCCGGGGTTCCGCCGCCCAGCGCAACACCGTCGATCTCAACCACCGGCATCACAAAGGCACTGGCCGAAGTGGTGAATGCTTCATCCGCCTCTTTCGCCTCGTCGATGGTAAACAGGCGTTCTTCGATCTTCAGCTGAGCCTCAGCCGCCATGCGCAGCACTGCCTTGCGGGTGATGCCGTGCAAAATGTCGGTGGACAGCGGACGGGTGACAATGGTGCCATCTTTGACGAAATAGGCGTTGTTGGACGTGCCTTCGGTGACGTGACCATCTTCGATCAGCCAGGCATCATCACAGCCAGCTTTCTTGGCCATCATCTTGCCCATCGACGGGTACAGCAGCTGCACGGTTTTGATGTCACGACGGCCCCAGCGGATATCCTCGATCGAAATGATCTTGGCGCCTTTCTTGGCAGCCGGATTGTCGGCCAGGCCGGGTTTGTTCTGGGTGAACAGCACGATGGTCGGCTTGGTATCAGCGGAAGGGAACACAAAGTCCCGGTCGCCATCAGATCCGCGCGTGATCTGCAGGTAAACCAGACCTTCTACGATGTTATTGCGTTCAACCAGCTGACGGTGGATGTCCAGCAGCTCTTCCTTGGAGCAAGCGGCCTGCATCTCCAGCTCGTCCAGCGACCGCTGCAGGCGCACGGCGTGGCCTTCAAAGTCGATCAGTTTACCGTCCAGAACCGAGGTAACTTCGTAGACGCCATCGGCCATCAAGAAGCCACGGTCAAAAATCGAGATCTTGGCTTCGGTCTCGGGCAGGTATTCGCCGTTTACATATACGGTACGGGTCATCGTGGTCTCCTCAACCCCAGAGTGCCGGTGTGGGCGGGTGCGCCCCGGCATCGTCAAAATGCAATGGTTCGTCGCGGTCTTCGGCCAACAGCAGCGGCCCGTCAAGGTCTGTCACCGCCGCACCCTGTGCCACCAGCGTAGCCGGTGCCATCGCCAATGATGACCCAACCATGCAGCCAACCATAACGTCATAGCCCTCGGCCAGTGCTTCGTCGCGCAGCTTCAATGCCTCGGTCAACCCGCCGGTTTTGTCCAGTTTGATGTTCACAACGTCATACTTGCCCTTCAACTTGGGCAGGCTGGTACGGTCATGGCAGCTCTCGTCAGCACATACAGGCACGGGGCGATCCATACCGATCAGCGCACCGTCTTCACCAGCAGGCAAAGGCTGCTCTACCAGTTCGACACCCAAGCGTACCAGATGTGGGGCAAGATCGGCATAAACCTCAGCACTCCAGCCTTCATTGGCATCAATGATAATCGAAGCATCCGGAGCACCAGCACGTACCGCCTCTAGTCGAGGCATGTCATCCGGCGTACCCAATTTGATTTTCAGCAATGGCCGAAACGCATTCTTCGCCGCCTGTTCCTGCATCTTCTCTGGGGTATCCAGCGACAGAGTATAGGCGGTGATTTCTGGCTTTGGCTCGGGTAGTCCGGCCAGTTCCCAAACCCGTTTGCCAGCCTGCTTGGCCTCCAGATCCCACAGCGCGCAGTCTACCGCATTACGGGCGGCGCCAGCAGGCAGAAGTGATTGCAGTTCTTCACGGGTAAATTCGGCGGGCAGGCCTTCGATCTCAGCGGTCACAGACTCCAGCGTCTCGTCGTAACGCGCATATGGCACACATTCGCCCCAACCGGTAAAGCCATCCTGCTCCACCTTTACCGTCAGGACCTTTGCCTCGGTACGCGAGCCCCGTGAAATAGTGAAAACCTGCGCCAGCTTGAACACATCCTGCGTCACGGTGATTTGCATGCCCGCTCCTTCTTCTTGTAGTAAACACCTCCGCCGGAGGCTTCTGCCTTATCGGCAAACTCCTCCGGCAGCGGCGTTAGATCAGATCGCGGCAAGCGCGTCCACTAGGCGTTCAGCGCCATGACGGTATGGGTCAACAGCAGGCAGGCCCATGCGCTCTTCGACCTGCGCCAGATAGGTCACAGCCTCATCTTCACTCAGGTGCTGAGTGTTGACCGAAATACCGACAACCTGACAAGCTGGGTTAGACTTACGGGCCAGTGGCAGCGCGGTGTCGCGCAGCTCTTCCAGCGACGGCAGGTCATAGCCCGGCAGACCACGCATATGCTCGCGAGTTGGCTCGTGACACAGGATCAGCGCATCTGGCTGACCGCCGTGTACCAGCGCCATGGTCACACCAGAATAGGAAATGTGGAACAGGCTGCCCTGCCCTTCGATGTGGTCCCAATGATCCGCATCGTTGTCCGGTGTCAGATATTCAACCGAACCCGCCATAAAGTCAGCGATCACAGCGTCCAAAGGCACACCGTGACCGGTAATCAGGATACCGGTCTGGCCAGTGGCGCGGAAGGTCGACTTCATGCCACGTTTCTGCATTTCTGCATCCACAGACAGGGCCGTATACATCTTGCCCACCGAACAATCGGTGCCAACAGCCAGGCACCGCTTGCCGCTGCGCTTGACACCATTGGCAATTGGGTAGCCAACGGTAGGCACGCGCACATCGTGCAGAGTGCCGCCATGGGTCTGCGCCGCAGCCACCAGATCACCTTCGTCGCGCAGCAGGTTATGCAAGCCGGAAGCCAGATCGTAACCCATTTCCAGCGCCTGGATCAGAACCTCTTTCCACGCGGCCGAAATGATGCCGCCACGGTTGGCCACACCAATAACCAGTGTCTTGGCACCGGCAGCCTTGGCCTCAGCCAGTGTCATCTCGGTCAGACCCAGATCAGCGCCACAGCCGGGCAGACGGAGCTGACCTACAGCGTTTTCAGGGCGCCAGTCACGGATGCCAATGGCAACTTTGGCTGCAAGCATGTCGGGTGCGTCACCCAGGAACAGCAGATAAGGGGTCTCGATCATCTTGGGGCACTCCATGGAATTTCTTTGTCCGCGCGACTTTAATGGAGCCCTAACAAGATGAGTTCCCAAAATACCTTTTACACCCCACGTCATTTGCACATTTCTCCCGCAAAATAGCGCATTCTTCGATGAATCTTTCATCCACAGGGAAACAGCCACCGATCCTTGTGCTTGATAGCGCAATCACGACTATTGCTGCGCCAGCATTGCTGCGCTCGCACAATAAGGCTTGCGCGCTGTCGCGCAATTTAATACCACACAGGGTGACAAAATCGCAATTTCCTTACTTACGCAGGTAGCCGCACATGAGCTTTCGCATCCAGCCCACCGCCCCAGCCCGCCCAAATCGCTGTCAGCTGTTTGGCC
This sequence comes from Parasedimentitalea denitrificans, assembly GCF_011813015.1. GTDB lineage: Bacteria > Pseudomonadota > Alphaproteobacteria > Rhodobacterales > Rhodobacteraceae > Parasedimentitalea > Parasedimentitalea denitrificans. Next base: position 118,581 of record NZ_QHLQ01000006.1, read on the forward strand.
CTGGTTCGAACACCAAGCTATTCCCCAAGATGGCTGCCTCGGCGGCGGATGTGATCAATCTGGACCTCGAAGATTCGGTTGCCCCCAGTGACAAAGACACCGCCCGCGCCAATGTGATCAAGGCGATAAACACCATCGATTGGGGAACCAAATACCTGTCGGTGCGGATCAACGGGCTTGATACCCCCTATTGGTACCGTGACGTGGTGGACCTGCTGGAACAGGCCAGCGACCGGATTGACCAAATCATGATCCCCAAGGTTGGCTGCGCCGAAGATGTTTATGCTGTGGATGCGCTGGTCACAGCCGTTGAGCGCGCCAAGGGCCGGACCAAGCCGATCAGCTTTGAGGTGATCATCGAATCCGCTGCGGGTATTGCACATGTCGAGGCCATCGCCGCCTCATCCCCTCGCCTACAAGCGATGTCGCTGGGCGCAGCTGACTTTGCCGCCTCGATGGGCATGCAGACCACCGGCATCGGCGGCACGCAGGAAAACTACTACATGCTGCGCGAAGGCGAAAAGCACTGGTCCGACCCATGGCACTGGGCGCAAGCGGCCATTGTCGCCGCCTGCCGCACCCATGGCGTGCTGCCGGTTGATGGGCCATTTGGTAACTTTTCCGACGACGAAGGCTTCCGCGCCCAGGCTCTACGCTCGGCAACCTTGGGCATGGTTGGCAAATGGGCCATCCACCCCAAGCAGATCGCGCTGGCCAACGAGGTGTTCACTCCATCCGACGCCGCCGTGACCGAGGCGCGCGAAATCCTGGATGCCATGGAAACCGCCAAGGCCAATGGCGAAGGCGCCACCGTCTACAAGGGGCGTTTGGTGGATATCGCCAGCATCAAGCAAGCCGAGGTGATCGTAGCCCAGTCCGAGTTGATCGCCAACAGCTGACGTTCCTTTACTTTCATGGAAATCTGGGGCGTCCTGCGGGGCGCCCTTTTTGTTTAGGACATATCATGACCAAACTGACGCTATTCCATACGGCCCATGTTCATGCCGATACGTTCAATGCTCTGGCCCCCGATGCCGAGTTGAACCACACAGTGCGCGAGGACTGGCTGGCGCGGGCGCAAGACGGTATTGGCAAGGCTCTGGCGACTGAGGTTTCCGCTGCAAAACAAGCCGCAGATGGCCCGGTTCTATGCAGCTGCACCACCATCGGCGAGGTCGCGGAACAGGCTGGGGCCACCCGAATCGATTGGCCGATGATGCAAGAGGCTGCGCGTATTGGCGCGCCGGTGCTGATGGCCTATTGCCTCGACAGCACCGCCAGACCTTCCGAAGCGTTATTGCGGCGGGCCTATGGCGACAGAGATCCGCAACTGACCTGCCTAAAATTGGCGCAGCATTGGCCCTTGTTTGAGGCTGGAAAGTCCGAAGATTTTGCCCGCGCGCTTGCCGAGGACATTAAGGTCGAACTAGACCAAAGCCAATTCGGTTGCGTTGTGCTGGCCCAAGCCTCGATGGCGGGGGCGGCGGAGGTACTGCGCGAGGTTACAGATGTGCCGATCCTGGCCTCGCCAGAAATTGCGGTGCGGTATCTGCTTGCCGAATAGCCACGCAAAGAGCCCGGCGGGATCACTACCCTGCCGGTTTCATCTGGTTATGCTGATATCAGCTACCGTTAGATTAGTTAGATAAGAATGGCGGTACCGCCAAAGCGGAAGCGGACGGGGAGCAAACCCCGCGTGCTAAACGTTGTCTCTGCGCGCCCCAGTCGTGATGGGACCCTGTTCCAGATACCGGGAGTGTCAGACCCGGCGGTGATCGCGATCAGCGGCGTTTTCCCATGAAAAAGAGAATGTCGCGTTACAGGGGCGTACGCCGACTGCGCAACGCTTTCATCTGAAACGCCCCTCCTAGCGGGAAGGATGCACTATGAGTATTTTCGGCAAAAAGAAACATTAGTGTTGCGCAGGGTCTTGGGCTTCTTTTTGCTAAAAATACTCAAATCCCAGAGTTGCCACACTCAGGCCCGCAGATCCTTGGGCGAGCCCATCACCACATAGGTGGTAATCGCCGTCACATAGGGCGAGGTCCCCAGAATATCGGTATGAAACCGCTTGTAACTGGGCAGATCCGGGCATTCGACACGCAGCAAGTATTCGATGGTGCCAGTGATATTATGGCACTCCACCACCTCCGATGCTGCATCCATCGCCTGTTCAAACGCATGTTGCGCGTGTTTCGTGTGATCGCCCAGCCCCACCGCGATGTAGGTCACAAAGCCAGCGCCCATCGCCTCGCGGTCCAGTACGGCGCGGTAACCGGTGATGATACCTTCGGCCTCCAGTTCCTGCACCCGGCGTAGGCAGGCGGACGGCGACAGGCCCACTCGGTCGGCCAGTTCCAGATTACTGATACGGCCGTCGCGTGACAGCTCATGCAATATCTGTTGGTTTATGCGGTCCATTTTCGCCATTAGTTGCGAAAATAGACCACATGCGCTGCAAAACGCAATTACATTTGGTGCATTTTCCGCAAACCTTAGTGCATGACTTATGATCTTTTCCTAGCGCTTGCGCTCTTCGCCTTTGTCTCATCGATCACGCCGGGACCCAACAATCTGATGCTCATGGCTTCGGGTGCCAATTTCGGTTTTCGCCGCACCATTCCGCATATGCTGGGGGTGGCACTGGGGTTTGTGTTCATGGTTCTGATGGTCGGCGCCGGTTTGGTGCAGGTGTTTGACGCCTATCCGGTCAGCTACACAGTGCTGAAAGTCGGGTCAGTGGTTTACCTGCTGTATCTGGCTTGGAAGATCGCCAATGCAGGCCCTGCCGAAGCGGGTGAAATCAGCGGCAAGCCAATGACATTCCTGCAGGCGGCGGCATTTCAGTGGGTCAACCCCAAGGCCTGGGCGATGGCACTAACCGCGATCAGTGCCTACACGCCGGACCAAACGCTAATGGCAATCCTGCTGGTGGGCGTGGTGTTCGGTGCGGTCAACCTGCCCTCGGTCAGTTCGTGGACGGTGCTTGGCCAGCAAATGGCACGAGTGCTGACCAATCCACGTCGCCTGACCGCGTTTAACTGGACCATGGCCGTGCTGCTGGTGGCCTCACTCTATCCTGTAATCTGGCCCAGCTAAGATACTTACCTCGTAACCATCCTGAAACTTGCCCGGCGTTCACGCCGGGCCTTTTTGGTTTCAAACCGGCGCAACGGGTTGGCGTAGAATTGTCTTTAACTTTTCAGGCGCGACACGACGTGCATCACTTAGGTAAATCTCGTGGTGCGGCCCATTAAAGGTTAGCCCCTGCCCTGGCATCAACTCATCATGCAAATGCGCCAGCGTCGGGGCTTCGTCGGTGTAGGGCCCCAGATGCAGGGTTTGCAGACAGCGACCTTCGTCCAGACGACCATGATAGACTTTCGCCATGGTTTCTGCATCGGTTGGTGCGTCTTTTTTCTTGGCCAGCTTTTTCAATGCCACCTCGCGTACCTGTTCCAGCATATCCGGCACCACATGGTCCGGCAGGCGGATCATTACGGTCCAGACCCAAGCATTGCGATCATTGCGAACAAAGACACTTGGGTCATCAGCCATCCACAGGGCTTCGAGCGGGGGAACTGTGAAATCCTGCCCAGCCGCTTTGCACTCAAATTTCAGCCCATAGGCAACCGGGTAAAGAGCGGCGATAGCCTTGCCAAAGTCCTCTCCGCCCGGATCACCCTGCCCGTCTATCATCACATAGGGAATGGATGGGATCACAAGATCATCCCAACGCCCCGCCTTGCCAGTGTATTCAGCTTTAAAAACGCGTTTAAAATCAAGTTTGTCAGTCATTTGAGGTCACTTTAGCGGCAAGAAAATTTCGGTTAACAGATCCTCGGGTGCGGTATCGCGGGGGGAGTTCAGCGAGATCTCGTAACAGGGCATATCCGCGGGCTCTTCTCCCGAGTTGGGGAGCCAGTCGCCAAACAAGGTTTGATAGGCCTCGGCCAGCCCGGCATAGGGGCCTTTGTAGGTCATCACCGCAGTTTTGCCGCCGGGGATGATGTACTCTTCCAGCCCTTTTGGAATTTCATCGCCTCGCCAGATCATCCCCGCACGACTGTTCAGTTTGTCCTCGGGCACCTCTTCGGGGTTGTCACAATAGACGCCGACAAATCCACCGACATGGGGCCACAGATTGCGCGCGGTACAGATGGCGACAAGGTTTTCGAACACCTTGCCGATTTTGTAATAGGCTCCGACATGGCGTTGTGACGCTAGGCGGCGGTCTGGTTCCTGGCGGATGGTCACGGGGTACATTCTGAAATCTCCTGATTTGAGTGTCGACACAGGAGGCAGCGTGCGACCCGCCGCACGGAAACTTGCCGGGCGCGCACCGAACATTTCGGCAAAGGCACGGGCAAAGCTGGCAGTGTTGGGATAGCCGATGTCAGTGGCGATCTGATCAATCGACCGGTCATCATTCACCAGCCAGATCGACGCCCGGTGCAAACGAATCCGTCGCACTGCTTGGGCACAGGTTTCACCCGTCATGGCCCGAAAAACCCGGTGCCAATGGAACCGCGACATGGCGGCAACATCAGCGAGGGTGTCCAGCGACAAATCCCCGGCAGGGTTATCGTGAATATGACTAAGTACCCGCAGGATCCGGTCTTCATAGCTGTTTGACATGGTCGTTTACTGCTCCTTTGTCCCCGGTGATGTGCCACAAGCAAGAATTACAAATCTTGCTGAGTTGCATCTGACCGCAGGTAAGGCCATATATCGGGAAATTCCGCGCGTGTGAGGCTATATGACCCAGTATATGGATTTTGAAAAACCCCTGGCCGAAATTGAAGGCAAGGCGGAAGAGTTGCGCGCACTGGCGCGGGCGAATGAAGAGATGGACATCGAGGCCGAAGCTGAGGCGCTGGACGTCAAGGCCGGGCAGATGCTCGACGACTTGTACAAAGACCTGACAGCCTGGCGCAAATGTCAGGTGGCGCGTCACCCTGACCGCCCCCATTGTAAAGATTATATCGCCGCGCTGTTTACCGAGTTCACTCCACTGGCTGGGGATCGCAACTTTGCTGACGATCTGGCCGTTATGGGTGGTTTGGCCCGGTTCAACGATCAGCCAGTTATGGTCATTGGCCACGAAAAAGGCAGCGACACCAAATCCCGCATTGAGCGGAACTTTGGCATGGCGCGCCCCGAGGGCTATCGCAAGGCTATCCGGCTGATGCAGATGGCCGACAAGTTTGGCCTGCCCGTTATCACGCTGGTCGACACCCCCGGTGCCTATCCCGGCAAAGGTGCCGAAGAGCGTGGCCAGTCCGAAGCGATTGCGCGTTCGACCGAGGCCTGCCTGCAAATTGGTGTACCGCTGGTGTCAATCGTGATCGGCGAAGGTGGATCGGGCGGCGCTGTGGCTTTTGCCTCGGCCAACCGCGTGGCGATGCTAGAGCATTCGGTCTATTCGGTAATCACCCCCGAAGGCTGTGCGTCGATCCTGTGGAAAGACGCCGAGAAAATGCGCGAAGCAGCGCAGGCCCTGCGTTTGACAGCTGACGCCCTACAGGAACTGGGTGTTGTTGATCACGTCATTGATGAGCCCAAAGGCGGAGCGCATCGTGACGCCGACACAGCAATCAAAGCCGTGGGTGAGACCATCCAACAGCTGCTGAACGAGCTAAAGGCAATGGACGGCCCGGCGCTGATCAAGGATCGCCAGCAAAAGTACCTGAAACTGGGCTCCAAAGGCCTGGCAGCCTAAGGCATTAACAACATTATAGACTTTGAAAGCCCCGACCAAATGGTTCGGGGCTTTTTCTTGTTAATGGCGAAGCACGTAAGTCCGCGACTTGGCGCCCCTTTTGACAGCAAGGGGTGAAAGTTTAGCGGTCTGAACTGACTAGTCAGAAAGGCACAGTTTGTTGCCGTCCAAGTCTCTTACATAGGCGGAAAAACGGGGGCCGCGTTGATTTGGCCCACCTTCACAGGTGCCGCCCAGTTCTATGGCCAATTCATACATTCGTTTGACATCGTCGCTGGTTCCAACACAAAAGCCGACCATCGAACCATTACCGACTGTGGCGGGATTCGTGTCGAAGGGGATAGCTGTAGCAAAGGCAAAATCATCGCCGATCCAGAATGTCATTCTGTCCGAAGGTGACATGCTCTGAAGTCCCGACTGCGCAAATAGAGCATCGTAGAATTTCTTTGAGGCGTCCATGTCGTTCGCTCCGACAACAAAGTAGTTCATTTTCATATTTTTATCTCCTGCATGCCGACGAAATGCTGCATGGCTTCTGCCGGTTTTGGCTGTGTTGAAAGGATGAGGACCAGATGGCGTTCCTCGCTTCGCCCTCGTCATATTGATAAATGTGACATTTTATGTCCTATTTGTTTGATGGTACGGACAAATGCACATGACAGGCTGCGACGGATGGAACTGCTTGCGGTTCAGCTAAAGCAGGACAGTCATTGCACGGTCAAAGACCTAGCCCTTCAGCACGGCGTCAGCACCCGGACGATTGCGCGGGATCTGTCACTGATGCGCGAACAGGGTATGCAGATTGATGCCGACCGTGGGCGTGGCGGTGGCGTACGGCTTGACCGGAACTGGGGTGTCGGCCGGATAAATCTGGATTACTCAGAAGCGGTCGATCTTCTTATCAGTATTGCGGTGGCCGAGCAGATGAATTCACCGATGTTTCTGGCCAGCCTTGGGTCTGTTCGACGGCAATTGGTGGCCTCTTTTTCGCCAGAGAAACGCAATAAGGTGAACCGCCTGAAGGCCCGTATTCTGATCGGTGTCACCGCGTCCACTTATGTTCAGGCGAGTGCCAGTGCGCCACCAAAGCGGGTTGTACAGGCTCTACACCAGGCCTTTATCGACCAAGAGACGTTGGAAATACGATACCAACGAGAGGATGGTGAAACATCCGAGCGACAGATCGCGCCACATTACCTATTGCTGAAGTACCCGGTTTGGTACGTCGTTGCGTTTGACGATCTTAGACAAGGACCAAGGACATTTCGTTGTGATCGGATTCTGGCTGCGACTAAAACTGGAACTCATTTCAACCTGCTGCCCAAGGAAGCGTTCCGTCCATCACTAACTGATGATGATCTTTCGGTTTGATTGGGCTGCCACAAGCTACGGCAGCGTTGTCACTAATGCGGCCCCTGCTCCCAATTTGCCTAAAACCCTAAATTCATCTTCGTTCCGGCAGCGCTATCTTGTGGTATCCTGACGTTCAGATTCGAGCAAAACAGGGGCGCACCAATGACGCATTCAACACTGGCTGACATGATCAGCGATAAGCCTGTGCAGACGACGTCCCCCAATGATACCGTGCGGACCGCCTGTATTATCATGACCTCAGCCAATGTTGGCGCCCTGCCAGTTGTGGACGATAACGGTGTTCTGGTTGGGATACTCAGCGAGCGCGACGTTATTCAGCGCAGCATTATCGTGTACCGGCCATCGGCATCGACCCTTGTCAAACAGGTCATGACACCCAATCCGCAATTTCTTGCCCCTGATGCCAAGCCAAATGAGGCCTACATGATCATGAGCAAGGGCAAATTCCGCCACCTACCGGTGTGCGAGGATGACAAGTGTATTGGGATTGTTTCAATTCGCGATTTCATCCCCCCGCAAGGCAAATCGATCGTTGATCGCCTGCGTGGAAAATCCTCCAAGGCCAAAGTGCTAGGCCCTCGCTTCTAAAACCTCTTCGATGTGCGCTTTGGGGTGCCTGTTCCGTACCGGAGGGGCATCCCGCAAGTGTTTCTAACGCTTCATCTAACGCTGCTTTGGAGTAGGTTGATAAGATCTGATATCTCGTCGCGTTTCTCGCCTGGGGTTACATATGCCGACAGGGCAATGGATGAGAGCGGCGGTAGGTCCAAGTGCTGGGCGACTATTTGCAAAGGTGGCGTGACCGCAGCCTTAGGCATGACCGTCAGGGCCAGTCCAGCCAATACAAAAGCCCGCACGCCTATGGGATGTGGGCTTAGGTGCGCAATCTGTCCCGCTTGACCACTCGCATCCAGCGCCTCAAACGCATAGCGCCGCAGGTCCCGGCCATCTGTTTGGAAAGCGAGAGGCACAGGGGTGCTGAACCGGGGTTCAAACTCAGGGCCAGACACCCAGACCAAAGGTTGCGAGTGGACAAACCTTTGCCCTGCATGCTTTCCCTGATCGATCATAAACGCGATGTCGATTTCGTCAGCTTCCAACCGGCCCAATAGCGCATCGCTCCGGTCACATTGGATGTGAATTTGAACGTCCGGCACAAGCTCTGCAAAGGCCGACAAAACGTCGGACACAACAGACATGGCTAGGGTGACTGTAGTGCCAAGCCGTACAATTCGCTGCGAATGTGCAGCCTGTACAGCCTCCACCGCCTCTTCCGACAAGGCCAGAATACGACGCGCATAGACAAGGAAAGCCTCTCCCTCAGACGTTAGGCGCATTTTCTTGCCTCGCCCCCGCTCGATCAATTTGCGTTGAAGCTCGGTTTCCAGTTTGGCGATTTGTGCACTGACCGCAGATTGCACCGTATTCCGTCGTGCTGCGGCCACTGAGAAATTCAATGTCTCGGCAACTTGGACGTAGGTCTTGAGAGTGTTTTGATCAATCATAAATCTGAGTTAGAGATTTAACAGATCAAAAGAAACCGTTTTATCGATTTTATGTTTCTTCGTATTGCTGGCTGACCATTACAGGAGCCCGCACGATGGATCTTAGCCTTTCGTTCTATGTCGTCACTGCCTTGGCAGTGTTTATCACCGGCCTTTCCAAGAGCGGTTTTGGCGGTGGTCTGGGCGTGATGTCTGTTCCCATGATGAGCCTGTTTGTAGAGCCCCGGTTCGCGGCGGCGGTTCTGATGCCTGTGCTGCTTGCGATGGATGTTCTGATTGTCTTGCGGTTTTGGAACAAGTGGAGTTTTGCCGTCCTAAGGCCACTGCTTACTGGCGCGGCACTCGGCTTAGTCATTGGTACCGCGACATTTCAGTGGATGGATGCGAATGCGATCCGTTTCACGGTGGGTGTAATGGCGGTGTTTTTCGTTGGTCAGTTTCTGTTCAAACAGGGGCGCCTTGCCACTTCGTCTGGTGATCGGTTTTGGGCAGGTTCATTTTTGGGTTCAATTTCAGGGTTCTCCAGCTTTATCGCCCATGCCGGCGGGCCACCGGTTAAGGGATACCTGTTGGCCCAAGATCTAGAGAAAACCAGCTTTGTCGCCACTAACACGTTGTTTTTCTTTATCCTCAACGCGACCAAATTCGGTATCTACGGCGCCTTAGGAACGCTGAATACTGACAGCGTATCCGTCAGCCTTGTGGTGGCACCTGCGCTGTTTCTGGGTATCGCCCTTGGGGCGAAGTTGCATCAGCACATGGATCAACGTTTTTTCGTGAAGATCGTCTATGGATTTCTCGCAATCACAGCGTTCAAGCTGCTGCACGACAGTATTCCGGCATTGTTCAGTTAGGGCGTTAGTGCGTCATCAGGATGTGTAGCCGCACAAAGAGTTCCGCCTCGTTGCCAACGTGATCATTCATCTCAGCCCGTCAGCATCCGCAGCCCTTGGGTCACGTCTGATCGCACGGCCAGCCGCAGGCCTGGCTCATCCCCGGCCTTTAGTGCGGCGATGATCAGCTTGTGATCACGGGGAGGTTCAGTGCGGCGCAAACGGCCGTATAGGGACCGCATGGTGGGGCCTAACTGCAGCCAGACGGTTTCCGCCATGGCCAGCATCGCCGGAGCTTGAGCGCGCAGATACAGCGTGCGGTGGAATTCAAGGTTTGAGCGGATATAGCCAACAGCATCGCGTTTTGACACTGCCTCGGCCACACCCATGTTGATGCTCTGCAACCGGTCGATCAGCGCCATATGCGCTCGTGGCAAGGCCCGGCTGGCCAGCTCGACCTCTAGCAGGGCGCGCAGAGCGGCCAGTTCTTCGATCCGTTCATTGCTAAGTTCCGGCGTCGAGACCCGCCCGGATGTGGACAGGAACAGCGCGCCCTCGGCCACCAGACGGCGCACCGATTCGCGGGCGGGGGTCATTGAAACATCGAACTCGCGACCAATTCCGCGCAGGGTCAGCGCCTGCCCCGGTGCGATCTCGCCGTGCATGATGCGGGTGCGCAACGCGCGATAGATCCGCTCATGAGCGGAACCGGACACTTCGGAGGGACGAGGAGAAACCATCATTTGCCTATGTGATCACAAATTGAGCCCTCGTCAACCGCCGTCGACCCAAGACACCCTGCCCTGTATTTAAACGTCGAACCGAAACCGATGCAGGCCACCGCCCTGCTGTTTCAACCATTTCCGAGGGCCTTGATAGTCGCCGTACAGATGCTCGACCTGCGCCCAGAACGCGGGTGAGTGGTTCATTTCTGCCAGATGGGCCACCTCATGCGCCGCAACGTAGCGCAGCACCTCTGGCGGGGCCAGAATCAGCCGCCAAGAATACATCAAGCCGCCATCCGAGGTGCATGACCCCCACCGCGAGCGCGTATCGCGCAGGGTGATGCGGGAATAAGACCTGCCCAACGCTGTGGCATAATTGTCCGAAGCCGCAGCCAGCCGATCCCGCGCCAGTTCGCGCAGAAACCGCTGCAAGACCCGCCCCGGCCGGTCACCTGGCACCTCGATCTCATTCTCATGAATCCGAACCCGCTTGCCGGAGGCCGCAACGACGCGGCGCTCAATACCGTCGATTGGCAGATAAGTCCCTGATTGCACGACCAATGACTCTGGATGTTTGGCCAAATGGCTTCTGATCCAGTCTTCTTTCTCGGCGGCAAAGTCCAGCGCTTCACGTTCAGGCAGTGATTTCGGCAGCGTCAACGTTACCCGCCCGTCCAATGCCGAAATACGCAGGCTAAGACGGCGCGCCCGAGGGGAGCGGCGCAAAGTCAGTGGAACCGGAGGGTTTCCAGGCAGGTGATGTTCGGCCATTGGGGCCCCTTAAAAGACTAAAGGCTTTGACAGTTCCTACCTCATATGGCAGGTCGTCGGAATCGTCGATAGACTCAAGCATTAATCAAGGGGATACACATGCCCAAGGAAGAATGGGGTGTAAAACGCGTCTGCCCAACGACTGGCAAGCGTTTTTACGACCTGAACAAATCTCCGATCGTTAGCCCCTACACGGGTGAAGCGGTTGAACTGCTAACTGGCAAGGGCCGGATGATCGCAGCGGATGCCGAAGATGCAGCATCTATGAAGGCCAAGGAAAACTCCGATTCGGAAGAAGTCGTACTGGATGATGATGATACATCCGACATCGATCTGGGCGATGACGTTCTGGACGATGACGAGGATGAAGATACTGTTCCTCTCGAAGAAATCGCTGACGTTGCTACCAACGACGACGATTCCTGATCGTTTCACAACGAATTAGGGCGTGCTTTTCGACCCGTAAGGCTGATTTTCAGCGGCTCGAAAAAAAGCTTAGATGATGGCGCATTTTCCTCTTGCGGAGTGCGCCATCGTCCCTTAAATCAGCCACACACCGCGGGACGGCAACATCACGCGGCTCGGTTTGGGGCCTTAGCTCAGCTGGGAGAGCGCCTCGCTGGCAGCGAGGAGGTCAGGAGTTCGATCCTCCTAGGCTCCACCAAACCACCCCCGCCTAAGTGAAGCAGTGACAGCATACAGCTTTGCGCGGCAAGCCATGCGTTGGCGGCCTTTCGATTTACATTGCCCAGAACCACTAATACTCTGGCAAAATGGTAACGATACATATTGTTGATGCATTTACTGATACTCCGGAAACAGGAAACCGCGCAGGCGTCGTTCTTGATGCGAGCGGGCTAAATGCATCTGAGATGCAAGACATTGCGGCCTTTGCAGGATTTTCGGAAACTGCGTTTGTTTTGCCTGCGCAGGGGCCAGATCATGACTTGCAGGTCCGCTACTTTACTCCGCAGATAGAAGTGCCAATTTGTGGACACGCGACTATTGCGACCCACTTTCTAAGGGCTTCGATTTCGGGCGATGCCGAGTATCCGATTAAGGTACTTACCGGTGTCGGCATACTGCCGGCTGAGGTTTCAACAGAAGGCCCAAAAATACAGGTGTCGATGACCCAAGGGGCCGTTGAATATGGTCCACTTCTGAGCGCTGAGGAATTGGACCTGCTTGCTGCTGCATTGGGTCTAGAGCAATCTGATTTTGTCGACGGGCTGCCGGCGCAAATTGTCTCAACCGGGCACTCCAAGGTCATCATACCCATCCAGTCGCGTAAAGTTTTGGATGAGCTGGTACCAGATGCGGAAAAGTTGACGTTGCTGAGCAACAAGATCGGCTGCAACGGGTTCTTTCCGGTGGTACTGGAAAAGTCTGGCGGCGCGCTAGAGACCTATGGCCGGATGTTCGCACCTTCAATTGGCATTGCCGAAGACCCGGTGACTGGCAACGCAAACGGCCCAACTGGTGCCTATCTGGTTAAACACGGTGTGATCAAGCTCACCGGCAGCTTTAGCTACCAAGGGCACCAGGGCCACAAGATGGGTAAACCCGGAACCGTTTTTGTGACGCTATCCTTGGATGGCGAGAACCTGAAAGTGCAGGTCGCCGGTCAGGCTGTTCGCGCAGGGGAACTGGAATACTCCCCCGCGCTTAGTCACCCTCAACGGCTAAGGTAACGACGCGCTTATCGCGACTTCCAGCTTGTCCACCACCTCGGTGATCTGTTCATCCGTGATGATAAACGGTGGAGCCAGCAGGATGTGGTCGCCGTTGACGCCGTCACGGGTGCCGGACATCGGATAGCAGATCAGGCCAGCCTCAAACGCGGCTTTTTTGATCTTTTTGGCCAGTCCAGTCGAAGGATCGAATGGGGTCTTCGTGTTGCGATCCGCGACCAGTTCGATACCGCGGAACAGGCCTCGGCCACGGATATCACCCACATTAGGGTGCTGGCCAAACCGTTCGACCAAAGCGGCTTGCAGCTTTTCTCCCATCTCGGCGCTGCGCTGCACCAATCCGCGATCCAGCATCGACCGCACAACAGCCAATGCGGCGGCTGTGGCGACTGGGTGGCCAATGTAGGTATGACCATGCTGGAAGAAGCCGCTGCCGGCCTCGATTGCCTGATAGATCTGTTTTGAGCACAGCATCGCACCGATAGGCTGGTACCCTGCCCCCAACCCCTTGGCGATACAGAGGATATCTGGCGCAACATCATCCACGTCGCAGGCAAACAGGTGGCCAGTTCGGCCCATGCCGCACATCACTTCGTCCAAAATCAACAGGACACCGTACTGGTCGCAAATCTCGCGAACCCGTTTAAAATACCCCTCGACCGGAGGCACGGCACCAGAGGTGGCACCAACCACGGGCTCTGCCATAAAGGCCATCACACTTTCCGGGCCAAGGCGCAGAATTTCCGCCTCCAACTCGTTGGCGACACGTTGGCCATAGTCATATGGCGTCTCACCTTCGGGGCGTTCGGCATATTCATAGCAGGGCGCGATGTGTGAAATATCGATCAGAAGCGGTGCAAACTGCGCACGCCGCCATTCGTTGCCGCCAGCCGCCAGTGCACCCAGTGTATTGCCGTGATAGCTTTGGCGTCGGGCAATCACATGGCGGCGCTTCGTCTCGCCCTTTTCCAGATAGTACTGCCGCGCCAGTTTGATAGCCGACTCGGTTGCCTCGGAGCCGCCAGAGACGAAATAGACCCGGTCCAGGTCGCCGGGGGCATTGGCAATCAACAAATCCGCCAGTTCCTCGGCCGGATCTGACGTAAGGAAACTCGTGTGGGCAAAGGCCAGTTTACCAACCTGATCCTGCACAGCCTGAATGACCGCTGCGTCAGAGTGCCCCAGACAGGACACCGCCGCGCCGCCAGATCCATCGAAGTACCGCTTACCATTTGCATCAATCAAATAGCAGCCATCGCCAGCAACAGCCGTAGGCAACTGCGCCTTGGTATGGCGGGGAAACACGTGACTCATTATTCTGCTCTCCATCAGGGAATCGTCCGCATCCTGAGCGCACTTGGCACTGGATACAATGCTCGTCAAAATCTGGACCTAGAGCTAGTTCTATTTTTAGCGTCTCTGGATTCCAAGGCGACTCAGACGAATATCCCGTCAGAGCGCAATTTAGATACTCAAATCGTGGAAAGGATTTGTCATGGACGGTACCTTCAATGAGAACGACATCAGCCACATCGTTGACGCTGACAAGGCCCACGTCTGGCATCACCTGGTCCAGCACAAGCAGTTTGAAACCAATGACCCGCGGATCATTGTTGAAGGCAAAGGCATGCGCGTCTGGGATCAGAACGGCAAAGAGTTCCTGGATGCCGTTTCCGGCGGTGTCTGGACCGTCAACGTTGGCTACGGCCGCGAGCAAATCGCCGACGCGGTGCACGAACAGTTGATGAAGCTGTGCTATTTCGCTCAGACTGCCGGTTCTATCCCCGGTTCGCTGTATGCGGAAAAGCTGATCTCGAAAATGCCGGGCATGAGCCGCGTGTACTACACCAACTCTGGTTCCGAGGCGAACGAGAAGGCGTTCAAGATGGTGCGCCAGATCGCGCACAAACGTTTTGGCGGCAAGAAGCACAAGATCCTGTATCGCGACCGTGACTATCATGGCGGCACCCTGGCCACCATGTCAGCAGGCGGTCAGGACGAGCGCGTGATGCAGTACGGCCCACTGGCCCCTGGTTTTGTCCGCGTTCCGCACTGCATGGAATACCGCGCCCACGAACAAGGCCTGGATCACCTGTCCAGCGAAGAGTACGGCATTGCATCCGCTAACCTGATCGAAGAAGTCATCCTGCGCGAAGGCGCTGATACCATTGGCGCGCTGTGCCTTGAGCCTGTGACTGCTGGCGGCGGTGTAATCACGCCTCCTCCGGGTTACTGGGATCGTGTGCAGGAAATCTGCAAGAAATATGACATCCTGCTGCACATCGACGAAGTTGTCTGTGGCGTTGGCCGTACCGGCACTTGGTTCGGGTATCAGCAGTACGGCATCCAGCCAGATATCGTGACAATGGCCAAAGGCGTTGCCTCGGGTTATGCGGCGATCGCGCTGTGTGTGACCACCGAAGCTGTGTTTGACATGTTCAAAGACGATCCAAACGATCCGCTTGGTTTCTTCCGTGACATCTCGACCTTTGGTGGCTGTACGGCTGGCCCAGCTGCGGCGCTGGAAAACATGCGCATCATCGAAGAAGAGAACCTGCTGGAAAACTGCACCAAGATGGGTGACCGCATGATGGGCAACCTGCAGGCGCTGATGGAGAAACACGAAGTTATCGGCGATGTGCGCGGCAAAGGTCTGTTCTTAGGCGTTGAGCTGGTTGCTGATCGTGTGTCCAAAGAACCAGTAGCCGAAGCGCAAGTGGCGCAGGTTGCTGCTGACTGTGGCGCACAAGGCGTGATCATCGGTATGTCGAATAAATCTGTTCCCGGCCGCAACAACGTGCTGTGCTTCTCGCCTGCACTGATTGCCACCGCAGAAGACATCGACCAGATCACCGATGCCGTCGACAAGGCCCTAACCAAGGTCTTTGGCTAAAAACAGCCCAGCGATTGACGAACAGGGGTGACAGCCCCCAACATAAGCGCCCCGGATACACCGGGGCGCTTTTTTGCATGCAAGAAACACGATGCCTGCCTGCAAAATTGGACTGGTCAGAAATGCAACAACCGGATCTTTTTCCTAAGCCGCAGATCCTGCATCAGAGGAGCAACATCTGATGAAAAGGACCATGAAAATGTGGGCAGCCCCGGTAACACTTCAAGGCAACTCTGTAAGCCTTACCCCGCTAACGCCAGCCCATGCACCCGATCTGGCAAAGGCCAGTGCTGATGGTGACCTGTCCAAACTATGGTACACGGCAATCCCTGCCCCAGACGCGGTTGATGCTGAGATAACCCGCCGCCTGTCCCTGTGCGAGAGCGGCAGCATGGTGCCTTTTGCCATTCTCGACACCAATGGCCGCGCTGTGGGCATGACCACCTATATGAACATCAACCACAGCAACCGCCGACTTGAAATCGGATCGACCTGGTACCGCAAATCGGTACAGCGCACGGGGCTGAACACCGAATGCAAACTACTGTTGCTGCGTCACGCGTTTGAAACCCTTGATGCCATCGCCGTGGAATTCCGCACCCATGTCATCAATACCCAAAGCCGACGCGCCATAGAACGGCTGGGCGCCAAGCTCGACGGTATCCTACGGTCCCATATGATCATGGCCAACGGCACCATCCGCGACACCGCAGTCTATTCGATCACCGCAGCGGAATGGCCCACCACCAAGGCGCATCTAGAATTTCAGATGCAGCGCAACCGGGCAGTCGCAGACTGATCCAACCTTCATCTGGCCAAAAATATCCTGGGGGAGTCGCGGCGTGCCGCGACGGGGGCAAAGCCCCCTCTCCTGCTCAAACCTACCCCCGGCTAAACGGAGATGCCCGAGCTAGCGGTTCAGTTTTTCTGCGACCGCAATTCAAACGTCATCAGATGTCATGCCATTTTTACGCTCCACATTAACCGATTCCTCAACAATTTTCGTCAATTTGGCGTCGAATATGGCAGCGACTAAAAAGGGCGATTCATGACTGACTGGACTTCTGGCTATGTGGCCGACATCGACTATACCCATGACTTTTTTCGTGAATTAGCACCAACACATTTAGGGTTCTGTGCCTTGTCACAGGGGCATGAACATGGGCTGAACCGCCCCGGCATGACCTATTGCGAGCTGGGCTGCGGTCAGGGCTTTTCCGCCAATCTGCTTGCTGCTGCGAACCCACATGTTGAGTTCCACGCTATGGACTTCAATCCTGCCCATATGGTCGGCGCTGCCAATCTGGCACGTGACGCTGAACTGGAGAATGTCCACTTCTACGAACGCTCGTTTGAGGATTTTGGCGACGCCCCCGGCCTGCCACAGGAATTCGACGTTATCGCGCTGCACGGTGTTTACAGCTGGGTGTCAAAAGAGCACCAACAGCACATTACTGACTTCATTTCCAAGCGGCTGAAACCCGGCGGGATGGTCTATATCAGCTACAATACGCTACCCGGATGGGCCCCTGTCATGCCGCTTCGCCGTGTTTTGACAAATCGGGCTGACCAAGGAGCAGGCCCTCTCGATCAGCGGATCAAAGAGGCGATGGAATATGCGCAGCAGCTATCGGAGTCAGGGGCCGGCTATTTTGCGGGCAACCCGGCAGCGGCCAAACGGCTGGAGCAGATGAAATCCAAGCCCGCCAACTATCTGGCACATGAGTATTTCAACAAGGACTGGACACCGTTCCACTTTGAGGATGTTGCCGCCGACCTTTCGCAGGCCAAGCTGAGCTTTCTGGGGTCCGCAGAACCACGTGACCATGTGGATGATGCCTCTTTCACCCCTGAACAACAGGCTCTAATTCAGGCCGAAAGCGACCCGGTGCAGCGCGAGAGCCTGCGCGACGTCTTGCTGAACGAGCAGTTCCGGACCGATGTATTCATGAAGGGCAAGCTGCAACATACTCCGCGTGGGTCCGTCGCAGCCTGGTTCGCAACGCCGCTGGCGCTGACGCGTCAACCTAGCACCGGCCCGATTACATTGTCGTGGCGCGGCCGGGATACGGTGATCGAGCAAGAACAGTTTGGCCCCGCGCTAAAGGCATTGGAGCAGGGTCCGATGACCGTGCGTGCGCTGCTAGAGCAAGGTGCATTTGGCGCGATGCCCTGGGCCGAAATCTCGCGGATGCTGACCCTGCTGATCGGTGAGGGCTATCTGGCCGCCAGCCTGCCGCCCGAGGGTCTAGCAGAACGCGTTGAACGTTGTCGTGCATTCAATGCAGCCGTCGCCAAACGCTCAGAAGAGAGCGAGTCGCTTCAGTTCTTTGCCTCACCTGTGACTGGTGGTGGCATCGCGTTGAACCGGTTTGAGCAGCTATTCCTGCTGGCCCGCAGCGAGGGACGCAAAACCCCCGGCGACTGGGCCGATCTGGTTTGGCAGATTTTGGCGCCACAGGGTCAGCGGTTGCAAAAAGATGGGCGCGTTCTGGAAACGCCCGAGGAAAATCTGGCCGTTCTGCGTGTCCGTGCAACGGCCTTTGCTGCTCGGCGTCTGGCCCTATGCGAAAGCCTTGGCCTAACGTTAGAGCCTGATGAAGAGACAGCGCAGCATAACTCGGCTGCGGCCTAAGACATAAAAAGGGCGGTTCCGTATGTTGGCACCGCCCTTTTTGTTTGCTGCCGTGGCGGGGGTCACACCATCTGGAATACAATCCCTGACGCGATTGCCCCACTTACCCCCAAGGCCAGATAGGTGACAAAGACCTGCGGCTTAACCAGTGACCAGACCGCCAGCATCGCCGGGATAGAGCTGACCGCACCTGCTACCATGAACGACATCGCGGCACCGTTGCTCATCCCCTGATCAATCAGCCCTGCCAGTAGCGGCGGCGCGACATAAGAGTTCAGATAGGCGGGCATCCCAACAAGGGCTGCGATGGCAATTGGCACCACACCTTCGCCGCCAACCAAGGTGGCAATCAAATCTGCCGGGACATAGTGAACCAACAGCGCCTCTAGCACATAGGCCAGTGCCAGCCATTTCAGCAGGAAAATCCCATTTGAGACGAACTCAGCCCGAAAATGATCGCGGCGTGACTGCTCCTGCCAGAACTTCCACATTGGCTTTGTCTCTTGCTTTGGAGCACCACAGTCACAGCCAGTGTTCGGGGCCTTACGCAGGGGAGATGCAAATAGACCACCCCGCATCATTGCCCGAACCATGAAGCCGCCAAATAGTCCCAACGCTACGGCAACGACTGCTTTGCCGATGGCAAAGGGCCAGCCCAAGGCACCAGCTGTGATCAACAGGGTTGGGGGATCAATCAGTGGTGAGGACAGCCAAAATGCCATGACTGCTGACAACGGCGCACCTAGCGCCAGAAGGCCTGCAATGAAGGGAATCACCTCACACGAACAAAACGGAGCCAACCCACCAAAAAGGGCAGCCATGAATATCATCCGGGTTTCGCGGCCCTCGAATGCGCGGGCGACCATGACCTCGGCCCCAGTGGCCTTAAGATAGGCCAATAGCAGCACGGCAAACAAAATGTACCGCCCGGTGCTGAGCAGCGCCAGCAGGGCAAACTCGCCCACGGAGGTAAAGTTGGCCGGGTCCAAAAGCGCCACAGCCACCAGTAAAGCCACAATCAGGGCCCACGGGGTTTTCAACCACTTTAGAGCGTCACGCGAGCCGCCCCGGCTTTGGGTAAGATCAGACATCATTGGCTGCCTTCTTGTGGGATGCGTCCGCGCAGCATTCGCTGAGAACAAATTGCGCCAAGGCCTCAAGTTGTTCAAAACTGGCCCGACTGATGGTCGAGCGTCCGATTTTCTCTTGCTCGACCACGCCAGCGCCGGTCAGAAATTTGAGGTGATGTGCCAGAGTAGAAGGTGCGATGCCCGTGCGATCCTGGATTTCATTCACCATCAGACCTTCGTGGCCGGCCCGGATTAGGCAGCGCAACACCTGCAATCGCGCCTCGGATCCCATCGCCGCAAATCCTTGGGCGGCTTGTTCCCATTGCATGGTCATACTCCAATTTGATTCGATAAAACTAGTTTTATGGTTTTATTGAGTGCGATGCAATGTTGTTTTTTTCACCTCAACATCTAAGTCCAGATTGCACCCAAATTAAGTCCAGCCTAAGATGCGACGCATGGCGATATCAGTTGACACCTTTTTTCTTAGCCCTCGGGCCCACGGAACTCTGCAGGCGCAGATCCAGCAGATGATTGCGGAGGGTATTTTATCCGGCCGATTTCATGTCGGGGAAAAGCTGCCGTCGTCGCGTAAACTGGCGATGCATCTGGGCATCAGCCGAATTACCGTGACATTGGCCTATACCGAATTGTTGGCCAATGACTATCTAAACTCGCGCGGGCGGTCAGGATATTATGTATCGGACAACGCACCGGTGCCGCCTAGCTATACACCGCCGGAAAAGTCCGAAGAGACTGTGGACTGGTCAGCGACGATGGTGCGCAAGTTCACTGGTGGCGACACGCCGCGCAAGCCGCAGGACTGGCGGGACTACAAATATCCGTTCATCTATGGGCAGGCCGACCCTTCGCTGTTTGATCACGCCAACTGGCGCCTTTGTGCCCTTCGGGCTTTAGGGCAAAAGGATTTTGCCGCCCTGACAACGGATTATTTCGATCAGGATGATCCGCTGCTGATCGAATATATCGCACGTCACACGCTACCCCGACGGGGAATCACCGCCCGCCCTGAAGAGATCCTGATAACTCTGGGCGCGCAGAACGCTCTTTGGTTGGTTTCCCAGGTTTTGCTGAACAGTGAGCGTAAAGCGGCAATTGAAGACCCCTGCTATTATACCTTGCGGGACCAGCTGGTTCATAGCCGTTGCCAAATAGATGCCATTCCGGTGGACCGCGACGGGCTACCGCCGGAAATGATCGCTGATGACACTGACGTCATTTTCACTACGCCAAGCCACCAAAGTCCGACAACTGCCACCATGCCAATGGACCGCCGTCGCGTCCTGTTGGATCGAGCCCGTGATATCGATGCGGTTATCGTCGAAGATGACTACGAGTTTGAGATGTCGTTCTTGGCCGCGCCCTCGCCCGCGCTAAAATCGCTGGATCGAGATGGCCGTGTTGTTTACGTCGGCAGCTTTTCCAAGTCTTTGTTCCCGGGGCTACGTCTGGGCTATCTGGTCGGGTCTGAACCCTTCATCCGGCAAGCCCGCGCCCTGCGTGCCAATGTGCTGCGCCACCCACCCGGGCACATTCAGCGCACGGTGGCCTACTTTTTGTCGCTGGGTCACTACGATGCGCAGATTCGGCGAACTGCCAAAAAGCTGCATCAACGTCGGACAGTCATGGAAGCAGCTGTAGCTGAGCATGGGCTGATTGTAGCTGGACAAGGTGTCTATGGTGGCTCGTCCATCTGGATGCAGGCCGATCCTTCGGTGAATATGGCGGATGTCGCCCGAGGCCTGATGCCACAGAGCGTTCTGGTTGAACCGGGCGCGCCGTTTTTTGCTGAAAAAAACCGCCAGCACAATTATTATCGACTGGGATATTCGTCGATTGCACAGAATCGAATCGAGCCTGGTTTGGCCTTACTGGCTAAGGCTTTGCAGCCCAGCTGACTCTGGCCCTAATCCGGTTCCACAACTGGCCCTAACTGCGACTTCTCCCGCATTCTAAACCAAAGGCAACCCCGGTACACACCCGGCCCATTTGGCGTCTCATCAGGAGAATTTAGCGATGAAAATGACCACCGAGGAAGCCTTTGTAAAAACGCTTCAGATGCACGGCATCGAACATGCTTTTGGTATCATCGGTTCGGCCATGATGCCGATTTCCGACATCTTTGAGCCAGCTGGCATCCAGTTCTGGGACTGCGCCCACGAAGGATCCGGCGGCATGATGGCTGACGGTTACACCCGTGCCACCGGCAAAATGTCGATGATGATCGCGCAGAACGGCCCCGGCATCACAAACTTTGTGACCGCCGTGAAAACAGCATACTGGAACCACACCCCGCTGCTGCTGGTCACCCCACAGGCTGCCAACAAGACCATGGGTCAGGGCGGTTTCCAGGAAATGGAGCAGATGAACGCATTCGCTGACTGCGTTTGCTATCAGGAAGAAGTTCGCGACCCATCCCGCATGGCCGAAGTTCTGAACCGTGTGATCATGCAAGCCAAGCGCCAGAGCGCTCCGGCCCAGATCAACGTGCCACGTGACTACTTCACCCAGGTTGTCGACATCGAACTGCCAGCCATCGTTGACTTTGAGCGCCCACAGGGCGGTGCTGCTGCACTGGATCAGGCTGCTGAACTGCTGTCGGGTGCCAAGTTCCCGGTTATCCTGAACGGCGCTGGTGTTGTCATCGGCGGCGCGATCCCAGCCTCTATCGCACTGGCTGAGCGTCTGGACGCACCAGTTTGCTGTGGCTACCAGCACAACGACGCCTTCCCAGGTTCGCACCCGTTGCACGCTGGTCCATTGGGCTACAACGGCTCCAAGGCCGCTATGGAGCTGATCGCTAAGGCAGACGTTGTTCTGGCTTTGGGCACCCGATTGAACCCATTCTCGACCCTACCCGGCTATGGCATCGACTACTGGCCAACCGACGCGAAGATCATTCAGGTCGACATCAACCCTGACCGTATTGGCCTGACCAAGAAAGTCACCGTGGGTATCGTAGGCGACGCACATACAGTTGCGACCACACTTCTTGAAAAACTGTCCGGCACCGCTGGTGACGAAGGTCGTGCCTCGCGCAAAGACCTGATCGCCACCACCAAATCGGCATGGGCTCAGGAACTGTCGTCGATGGACGAAGAGCAGGACGATCCGGGCACCACATGGAACCAGCGCGCCCGTGCAGCTAAGCCAGATTGGCTGAGCCCACGTAAAGCATGGCGTGCCATTCAGGCCGGTCTGCCTGCAGATGCGATCATCTCGTCCGACATCGGCAACAACTGCGCCATCGGCAACGCCTATCCTTCGTTCGAAGAAGGCCGCAAGTACTTGGCACCAGGCCTGTTCGGCCCCTGTGGTTACGGTCTGCCAGCAGTTGTTGGTGCGAAAATTGGTCGTCCAGACGTTCCGGTTGTTGGTTTCTCGGGTGATGGCGCGTTTGGTATCGCTGTGACCGAGCTGACCGCGATTGGTCGCGAAGAATGGCCGGGTGTGACCCAGGTTGTTTTCCGCAACTACCAGTGGGGGGCTGAAAAGCGTAACTCGACTCTGTGGTTCGACGACAACTTTGTCGGCACCGAGCTGGACACCAAAGTGTCTTATGCCGGTATCGCCAATGCATGTGGCCTGAAAGGCGTTGTCGCCCGCACTATGGACGAGCTGACAGATGCACTACGTCAGGCTTGTGAAGATCAGAAACAGGGTATCACCACTCTGATCGAAGCGATGATCAACCAGGAACTGGGTGAGCCCTTCCGTCGCGATGCGATGAAGAATCCGGTTGAAGTTGCTGGCATCTCCAAAGACGACATGCGTCCGCAAAAAGGCGCCTAAGCCTATGACACTGCCCTTTGACCTGACCACCGGCCAAGGGGCCTTTTTGGCCGCCGCATTATTTGTGGCGGCCTATATCCGAGGTTTTTCCGGCTTTGGATTTTCAGCTATTTTCATCATTCTTGCAGCGCTGGTGACCAACCCGTTGCCATTAATCCCAGTAGTGTTCAGCTGCGAGATCGCCATGACGCTGTTTCAGGCACGTGGCATCCGAGCGCATATCGACTGGAAGCGAACCATCGCATTGTTGGGCGGTGCTGCCGTCGCTGTTGTTCCCGCTGTGGCCATCATGGCCCGGCTGGGTGAACAAGAAGCCCGCATTGCCATTTCCGGGCTGATCCTTGTACTCAGCCTGATCCTGCTAAGCGGTTGGCGGTTGGAACGCCCCATTGGACGCACAGGTAATGTGGCCGTTGGCATGGTGTCAGGCATCGCCAATAGCGCCGGTGTTGGTGGTTTGCCAGTTGCTGCCTTTCTGTCAACACAACCTGTCCCGCCAGCTGTTTTTCGCGCCACAATGATCGTCTTTCTGACCGGCATTG
Organism: Parasedimentitalea denitrificans; assembly: GCF_011813015.1. Classification (GTDB taxonomy): domain Bacteria; phylum Pseudomonadota; class Alphaproteobacteria; order Rhodobacterales; family Rhodobacteraceae; genus Parasedimentitalea; species Parasedimentitalea denitrificans. Next base: position 142,155 of record NZ_QHLQ01000006.1, read on the forward strand.
ACCTGATGACCCTGCCGGTGATGGCGTCACATGGGCTGGTTGGTAGCGGCACAGTGACTGGCATCGTGCTGGGCTTTCCCATTCTTGGTCTGGGCATCTGGGCTGGCAGCCTGAAGTTTTCGTCCACCTCGCAAGATCAGTTTCGCAAGGTCGTGGTTCTACTGCTGACCGCATTTTCCATTCTCAACATCGTGAGGGTGATCGTATGACCACTACCCTGCCCCCTGTAGATTTGCTGAAGGCAACACCATCGAACGATCAGCCCGTCATCGCCCTAAGCGAGGGCAGCGACCCCCGTGTTGTTGCAGGTGCACTAGCTGCGGTCGAAGCACAGTTGGCAAACGTCATTCTAGTTGGCCCAACCGCAGAGGTCGAAGCGACCCTTGAGGCAGTTGGCGGAAGTGTTGTGGGCAGCGGACTGTCTATTCACGACCCGGCGGTTTCAGAACTAACAGATGAGTTTGCGACGGCATTCTATGAGTTGCGCAAACACAAGGGTATTGATCAGGACGCAGCTCGCAAGGCGGTGAAGTCACCACTGGTTTATGCAGCCATGCTGGTCCGGTGCGGGCACGCGACCGGCACCGTTGGTGGCGCAGTGGCCACCACTTCGGATGTTTTGCGTACGGCCATTCAAGTCATTGGCATGGCCCCGGATGCCGCCATGGTGTCCAGCTTTTTCCTGATGTACCCACCCGAAAGTGCCGAGAACGGCCGGGCAATGTTGTATTCGGACTGTGGGTTGGTGATTGATCCATCGGCACAGGAACTGGCCGCAATCGCAACCGCATCCGCCCAAAGCTGTCGCACTTTGCTGCGTAGTGAGCCCAAGATCGCCATGTTGTCATTCTCGACTATGGGCAGCGCGCGGCACGCAGCCGTCGATAAAGTGATAACCGCAACCGCAGCGTTGCGCGCGGAACAACCGGACCTGTGCGTTGATGGAGAAATGCAGTTTGACACCGCATTTGTCCCGTCAGTAGGCGAAAATAAGGCCCCTGGATCGCAAGTGGCCGGACAGGCCAATGTGATGATCTTTCCCAACTTGGATGCCGGTAATATCGGCTACAAACTGACCCAGCGATTAGGCGGATATGCTGCCATTGGCCCGGTTCTACAGGGCTTGGCGAAACCCGCCAATGACCTGTCACGCGGGTGTAGCGCCAGCGATGTCACCCAAATGATAGCCGTGACCGTCCTGCAATCTCAGGGAACGAGTGACGGTAATTAACAACCGGGACTGGAAAATCCTCCCAATTTCAGCCAACAATCGCGAAATTTATCGCGGCATAGCAAGAATAACCCGAACAGGATCCATCATGACGCACCAACAGCCGATCATTGATACCTCGCCCAAGGTCTCGGACGAGGTGCGCCAAACCACCTGCTATATGTGCGCCTGCCGCTGCGGCATCAACGTGCACATGAAGGACGGCAAAGTCGCCTACATCGAAGGCAACCGTGATCACCCGGTCAACAAAGGCGTGCTTTGCGCCAAAGGATCGGCGGGCATCATGCAGGTCAACGCCCCCTCGCGTCTAAAGGCACCGATGAAACGAGTTGGCCCGCGTGGGTCCGGCGAATTCGAAGAGATCAGCTGGGAAGAGGCGCTGGATATTGCTGCTGACCGATTAGGGCCGATCCGCAAGAAAAACCCTGAAAAGCTGGCGTTCTTCACTGGTCGCGATCAATCTCAGAGCTTTACCGGTTTCTGGGCACAGAACTTTGGCACACAGAACTATGCGGCGCATGGCGGGTTCTGTTCGGTCAACATGGCGGCAGCCGGGATCTACACCATGGGCGGTGCGTTCTGGGAATTCGGCCAGCCGGATTGGGACCACACCAAGCTGTTCATGTTGTTCGGCGTAGCCGAAGACCACGACAGCAACCCCATCAAAGCTGGTCTGGGCAAGATCAAGGCGCGTGGCGCCAAGGTTATTGGCGTCAACCCGATCCGCTCTGGCTATAACGCGATTGCGGATGAATGGGTTGGCATCACACCGGGCACCGATGGGTTGTTCATCCTGTCGCTGATCCATGTGTTGATGAAGGCCGGCAAGATCGATCTGGACTACCTGTCGCGATACACCAATGCTCCGGTGCTGGTGAACGCTACTGAGGGTCCAGAACAAGGTCTATTCCTGCGCGATGATGACGACAAACCACTGGTGATCGACCGCAACACCGGCAAGCTGACCGCCTTTGACAAACCCGGCGTGCGCCCGGATCTGTCGGCGGTCCACACTGTCGATGGCGTGACCCACCGCCCGGTGTTCCACCAGATGGCCGAGCGCTATCTGAGCGAAGAATACGCCCCGGAAGCCATTGCCGACAAATGTGGCATCCCGGCCAAACGAATTCGCGCCATTGCCGGTGAAATCGCCCGTGTCGCCTTTGACGAGGCGTTTGAGCTGGATCAGGAATGGACCGACTTCCGCGGTGAAAAACACTCCAAGATGATTGGCCGCCCGGTGTCGATGCACTCGATGCGCGGTGTTTCGGCCCATGCCAACGGTTTCCAGACCTGCCGCGCGCTGCACGTGCTGCAAATCCTGCTGGGTACGGTCGAGGTCCCCGGCGGTTTCCGCTTTAAGCCGCCCTACCCCAAGCCGGTTGAGGCGCACCCAAAACCACACTGTGGCGTAAAACCCGATTGTGCACTGGACGGCCCGCATCTGGGCTTTGTGCGTGGTCCCGACGATCTGCTGCTGAAAGAGGACGGATCGCCAGCCCGGATTGATAAGGCGTTCACCTGGGAAAACCCGATGTCCAGCCACGGGCTGATGCATATGGTGATTTCAAACGCCCATGCCGGCAATCCGTACAAGATCGACACGCTGTTCATGTATATGGCCAACATGTCGTGGAACTCGTCCATGAACACCCGCGGTGTGATCGACATGCTGACCGACAAGGATGAGAACGGCGATTATGTGATCCCGAACATCATCTATTCCGATGCTTATTCATCGGAAATGGTAGCCTATGCCGACCTGATCCTGCCTGACACGACCTATCTGGAGCGGCACGACTGTATTTCCCTGCTGGATCGTCCGATCTGCGAGGCCGACGGTGCAGCAGATGCGATCCGCTGGCCGGTGATCGAACCTGATCGCGATGTGCGCGGGTTCCAGACCGTGCTGGTGCAACTGGCCAACAAGTTGAAACTGCCCGGTTTCACCAACGAAGACGGCAGCGCCAAGTTTCAAGACTACGCCGACTACATCGTCAACCACGAGCGCAAGCCGGGTATTGGCCCGCTTGCAGGCTTTCGAGGCAAAGATGGCGATCAGGCTGGACGCGGTGAGGTCAACCCGGATCAGCTGGACAAATACATCGAAAACGGCGGCTTCTTTGTTGAGCACATTGAACCCGAGGCAAGCTATTACAAACCTTGGAACAACGCCTATCAGGACTGGGCCGTGGGCATGGGCATCTATGACAGCCCGCAGCCCTATCTGTTCCAGCTTTACGTTGAACCGATGCGCAAGTTCCAACTGGCCGCCGAAGGCCACGGCGAACGGCAACCACCCGAGCATCTGCGCGAGCGGATTAAGGCTACAATGGACCCGCTGCCGATCTGGTATGACACTGATCAAACCGGCAACGAAGGCTACACCGTCAACGCGCTGACCCAGCGCCCGATGGCGATGTATCATTCGTGGGGGTCACAAAACGCCTGGCTGCGCCAGTTGCATGGCCGCAACCCGCTGTATGTGCCAACCAAGCTGATGCGCGACAATCAGTTGCAGGATGGCGACTGGGCCAAGGTTTCCTCGCCCCACGGTGAGATCACCGTGCCGGTGATGGAAATGGCGGCGTTGAACGACAATACCGTCTGGACCTGGAATGCCATCGGCAAGCGCAAGGGCGCTTGGGCGCTGGAGGAAGACGCACCAGAAGCCACCAAAGGTTTCTTGCTGAACCACCTGATCCACGAGCTGCTGCCACCCAAGGGTGATGGGCTGCGATGGGCCAACAGTGATCCGATCACGGGTCAGGCCGCCTGGTTTGACCTAAAGGTGAAAATCGAGAAGGTCGGCGCGCCCGATGATCTGGCTGAAAGCCAGCCCGCGCTGCCGCCGATCAAATCACCTGTGGGTACAGGTCCAGAAGAACTCAAATGGAAGGTGGGCAAATGATCCGGGTCCTTCATCTGGCCGTAAATATCCCGGGGTCTGGGGCAGCGCCCCAGCCTTCCCTCACGTCTATCGCAGGGGTCCGCTAACATGACCGAACTACCAAACTCCACCGAGCGCAAGATGGGGCTGGTCATTGACCTGGACACCTGTGTTGGCTGCCACGCCTGCGTGATTTCCTGCAAAGGCTGGAACACCGAAAACTACGGTGCCCCCTTATCCGATCAGGACCCATATGGTGCTGATCCATCGGGCACATTCCTGAACCGTGTGCATTCGTTTGAGGTTCAGCCAAAACCCTGTGGCTCTGAACCGGCCCCGGCCGCTCAGCTGATCCACTTTCCAAAATCCTGTCTGCACTGCGAAGACGCGCCCTGTGTCACCGTTTGCCCAACTGGTGCCAGCTACAAGCGGGTTGAGGACGGCATTGTTCTGGTCAACGAAGACAACTGTATTGGCTGCGGTCTGTGCGCCTGGTCCTGCCCTTACGGCGCGCGCGAATTGGATCTGGCCGCCGGTGTGATGAAGAAATGCACACTTTGTGTAGATCGAATTTACAACGACAACCTGCCCGAAGAAGACCGCATTCCTTCCTGTGTGCGGACTTGCCCCGCAGGTGCACGCCACTTTGGTGACTTGGGCGACCCGAACTCGGACGTCTCCAAACTGGTGGCCGAGCGTGACGGCATGGACCTGATGCCTGAAATGGGAACCAAGCCGGTGAACAAATACCTGCCACCGCGCCCCAAGGATCAGATGGAAGATCAGATCGATATTCTGGCACCGCTGCTGGCTCCGGTCGCTGAAGAACCCGGCGGGTTCATGGGCTGGCTGGACAAGGCGCTCGACAAACTTCCTGGCCAAACTTCGGGAGGATCGAACTGATGCATCCGGCACCTTCTGTTATCCTATTCACCACCCTGTCCGGCCTTGGCTTTGGGCTGCTGTTCTTCCTTGGTCTTGGCATGCCTGATGTTACCGGCATGGTGTCCTTTGTTTTCTTTGCCATTGCCTATGCTCTGGCGGTTGGCGGTTTGCTGGCCTCGACCTTTCACCTTGGCCATCCTGAACGCGCGATCAAGGCGTTCAGCCAGTGGAAGACCAGCTGGCTGAGCCGCGAGGGCTGCTGTGCCGTCGCTGCACTGGTCGTCATGGGCCTATACGCCATCGGCACCGTTTTTCTCGACACCCAGTGGACGATTTTCGGCATAATTGGCGCGGTGCTAAGCTTGGCTACCGTGTTCACCACTTCGATGATCTACGCACAGCTGAAAACAATCCCACGCTGGAACATGCCGTTGACCCCGGCGATGTTCATCAGCTTTTCGCTAGCGGGCGGAGCCTTGTTGGCGGGTCAGGAAACCATGGCAACCGCGTTGTTGATCATCGCAGGATTGGTTCAGCTGGGTTATTGGTCTTATGGAGACAAAGCCTTTGCTGGGTCTGGCACCACTATGGAGACAGCCACAGGGCTGGGAGATCGTGGTGCGGTGCGCGCGTTTGAACCGCCACATACCGGATCCAACTATCTGCTGCGCGAATTTGTGCATGTTGTTGGCCGTAAGCACAGTCAGAAACTGCGGATGATCGGGTTTGGGCTGGGTTTTGCGCTGCCGGTTCTACTGTTGTTGTTACCAATCGAAGGGCTGGCGCTGAAGCATACGGTGGCCGCTATTGCAGTCCTGTCGCATATGGCAGGGATATCCTGTTCGCGCTGGCTGTTCTTTGCCGAGGCCGAGCATGTGGTCGGGTTGTACTACGGCAAACGCTAAAATTCAGGGGCACCCAAATCGGGTGCCCCAATTTATTTCGGTATACATGTCACAAACCTGATGGCTGCCTCGTCCTGTTCCTGAGACGTCAACAAAAGGAACTGACGATGACACAACGCCTCGACCTCTTTACCACGGCCCCTGACCTGATGAAGCCGATGCTGGCGATGGAAGAGACCATCAAAAGTAGCGGGCTAGAGCATAGCCTGATTGAACTGGTGAAACTGCGCACATCGCAGATCAACGGCTGCGCCTTTTGCATCCACATGCACACCCATGACGCCCGCGCTAATGGCGAAAGCGAAGACCGGATGCATCTGCTGAATGCCTGGCGCGAGTCATCCCTTTACACCGACCGAGAGCGCGCAGCGCTGGCCTGGACCGAGTCGCTTACCCGTATTGAGAGAACAGCGGCCCCACAGTCAGATTACGACGCCGTTGCTACGCATTTTTCTCCGCGTGAACAGGTGGCGTTGACCTTGGCCATTACCACTATAAATGCTTGGAACCGGCTAGCCATCGGCTTTGCCATACCTCATCCTGTCGCTCAGGAGGCAAACGCCGCGTGACATCCATTGAAATATCTGGAACCGACCAGTTCCTAAATGCGCGGCCGCGATTATTTGCGGCCGCCTATCGCATGTTAGGCAGCGTCAGCGATGCCGAGGATATTCTACAGGAGGCCTTTCTGCGCTGGCAGTCGGCCGCTCAGGATACGGTGCGCGATCCGGTGGGCTTCCTCATGAGAATTACCACCCGGCTCTGCCTAGATCAGCTTAAGTCTGCGCGTGCAAAACGCGAGGTATATCCGGGGGAATGGTTGCCAGAACCAGTATTGACCGACGACCCGGTTGAGGCTCTGGATCACGATGTATCCGTCGCCCTGCTGCTGGCGCTGGAACGGCTGACCCCGCTAGAGCGCGCGGCGTTTCTACTCCACGACGTGTTTGACTGTGATTACGACGAGGTTGCCTCGGCCCTTGGGCGCAGTGAGGCCAGTTGTCGGCAACTGACAACACGGGCACGTCGTAATGTTCAGCAGGAAAAGCCACGCGCACAAATAGACAAGCAGAAAGGCGAGGACGTGGCCCGCGCGTTCTTCGCCGCCTCTAAAACCGGGGACACTGAAACACTGATGCATTTGCTGGCCGAGGACGTGCAGCTGATCTCGGATGGCGGCGGCAAGGCTATGGCAGCGCTGAACCCCATTTATGGACGCGACCGCACCCTGCGGCTCATCCATGGACTGGTTCGCAAGCAGGGCGGTGTTATTCCCAAGGATTGGACAGTGTGCCAGTTGAATGGATTGCCTGCTATTATCAGCCACGAGGCTGATGGCATTGTGCAGGCCAGCTCACTAGAGATTGTGGATGGCAAGATCCACCGTATTTACGTGGTCCGCAATCCCGACAAGACCCGGCATTTGGCCAAGCTTCTTAGATAGTTCCAGCCCCCTATTTTGACGACGGAATAAATAAGGGTAGTCTTCGACCAATTAATCTGTGGAGGTTTTGCCATGAAGAACTTGTTTCCCTCTCTGCCTGAGAACGCAACGCTGAGCAGTATTTTTAGTACATTTCCTTCCAAGCTTGCTCCCCTTCTTGACTACATGAACCAAGTGATGCGTGAAGAAAGCGAGCTGACAATTGCACAGCGCGAAATGATTGCGGCTTATGTTTCAGGGCTGAACGCTTGCACCTATTGTCACGGGTCACATATGGTTCATGCCCGGGCTTTTGGCATTGAGGTCGCCGCAATAGAAGCTTTGATGGACGATGTCGAAACCGCTCCGGTAGCACCGGAACTGAAACCGGTTTTGAACTATGTCGCGAAACTCACCCAGTCGCCAACTCGTATGACTGAGGCCGATGCCGCAGCTGTATACGAGGCGGGATGGTCCGAAGGCGCGCTATTTGACGCAATACAGGTTTGCGGGTTGTTCAATATGATGAACCGCATTTTGGAAGGCACCGGAATAACGGAATACAATCTGGACCCCAAGTCCGCAGGCGAAGACCAGTTGCAAGTTCTGCGAAGCAAAGAATGCTATCGCGCATTTGGTCGAGCCAACGGCGTGTCACAGACTTAATCAATAATAGCGCCCAGTTTTGATGGAAACTAAAGGGCCGCGCAAATGACGCGGCCCTCGGGAAATTAAGAGTTGAACTCGTAGGCGCGTTCACCGTGCTCTTCGAGGTCTAGGCCGTTGACTTCCATTTCCTCAGAGACACGGAATGGCGTGATCAGTGCGGTGATCTTGACCAGCACAACAGACACTACAAAGGTGAACACGCCGACAATCGCCAGTGCGCCGAGCTGTGCAGTCCAAGAACCTTCGCCAAATACAGCGATCATGATGGTGCCAAAGATGCCGCCAACACCGTGAACCGCGAACACGTCCAATGTGTCGTCAATTTTGACTTTGTTGCGGATGAAGTTCACAGCTTCCTGACACATGACGCCGGCAATCGCGCCAATGATCATGGCCTCTACCGGACCAACAAAGCCGGACGCCGGGGTGATTGAGGCCAGGCCAGCAATGGTGCCTGTCACGATGCCAACAAGGCTGGCCTTGCCGTATTTGATACGTTCCCACAGGGCCCATGTCAGCGAGGCAGTCGCAGCCGAGATATGCGTAACGGTGATCGCCATGGCAGCACCACCATCAGCGGCCAGTTGCGAGCCGCCGTTAAAGCCGAACCAGCCAACCCAGAGCATGGCAGCACCTAGCATCACGAAAGTAGGAGAGTGTGGTGGCTTGTTCTTGACCTTGCGCGCGCCCAGCATGACGGCCAGAACCAGCGCGGCAATACCTGCGGTTTCGTGCACAACAATACCACCGGCGAAATCCTTGACGCCAACGTCACCAAAAATTCCACCATCGGCCATAAAGCCGCCGCCCCAGATCCAGTGCACCACTGGCGCGTAGCACAGCAGCATCCACAGGCCGGAGAACACCATGACAAACCCAAAATGGATGCGTTCAACATAGGCGCCGACAATCAGCGCAGGTGTGATGATTGCGAATGTCATCTGGAAGGCAAAGAACAGAACTTCTGGCAGAGTGCCGGAAAGGCTGTCGGCTGTTACGCCATCCAAGAACATCTTGCCCAGACCACCCCAATAGGCGTTGCCGTCACCAAACGCGATTGAATAGCCTACCGCGAGCCATAGTACGCTCATCAAGCAAGCGATGGCATAGCAGTGCATGAACACGCTGAGCACATTTCGCGCCCGCACCAGTCCGCCGTAAAAAAGTGCCAGACCCGGCAGTGTCATAAATAACACCAATGCCGTTGCGACCATTATCCAAGCTGTATCAGCTCCGTTCATGTCTCTCTCCGTTCGCGTTTGGATTCCAACGTCGTTGCGATGAACCGTTATGGTCACGCAAAGGAAAGAGGCGACGCAGTAATAGAGCGTCCAAACAAGCAGCAGTTCGAGAACTGATCGGAATTTGACCGCTAGAGATCAGGAGCGCACAAAAAAGCGCCGAATTGCAAAAAGCGTTTTAGCCTTGGCGATGCGACCCAGACCTACATCGGCGCGAGGCCGGTTATGCAGACATCTTGGTATTTGGTACCGGGATAAACCGACAGCACCTCAAGCTTGAGCCACTTGTACCTGCCTTCGGGGAAATCAATGCTGGTGTACTTGACGTCATGCACGTCGAATACCCCCAGCGGCCCCTTGTTACTGGAAAGGGCAACTCTGCGGATGCGGCCATTGGTGCGAAAGTGCTTGTCTGATTTCTGGTAGCCATTCAGCAGATCGAAGGATGAGACCTTTTGCGCGCCCTCTAGGAATTGGAAGGAAATGGTCTGGCCGACGCCGTTGCCTTTGACACCTTCGCACCATGCTGCTCCACCCTCACGCTGAAACGAGAGATGCCCAGGGCCGTAGGTGTTCTTGCCCTGAGGAGGAAGAACGGAGCTGACGCACAAGTTATAGCTACCCGGGTACCATGCATCTTTCACGCAGGTTTCGGCGGCGGCATCTTGGGTTGCATAAGCAATAGCCATGCAAAAGGCGAACAAACCAAATAGAATTCTCATTTCCAAGTCCCTCTCAAAAGTCCGCATGGGCGAGAGCGGACAGCGCTACATCAAGCTAGGCTGTTGAAATCTCACTGGCAAGAACAACAAAGGCGGCGCTCCGGTTGGAGGCCGCCTTTGAGGTCGACATTGCAGCAAGCCTTGGCCTGAATGGATCATGCGGGGGCAGACTGAACCTTGCTGGCAAGGCCATTCAAGTTGCCGTCGAGAATTTTGCCCATCATCATTTTCATCAGGGTCTGACCCAGCAACCAGCCCAAGGGGCCAAATTTGACACGGTACTCCATGCCCCATTTCACCTTGGATTTGCCTTGGCCGACCGGCTCTACAACCAGTTCGGCATGCGCTTCGTTCAGTGGCATCGCTTCCATATCCGACAATTTAACGCGGCACTTGCGATTGGGCACCCAGGCCGTCACCTCTTCGACCACCGAGGTGCCATTGTCGAAGTGACAGCGGCGCTTTGAACCTACTCCATCTTCACCATTGGTCAGCGCATCAACGGATTTCACCAGCGGTGCAAACTCATCAATGTGCATGTAGCGGCCAAGAACAGCCCATACGGCCTCTGGTGTGGCGTCAATCTCTAGGGTGCGTTCAAACTGTATCATCTCTATGTCCCAATCCGGTTTCGATGTCTGTTTACCAGAGGGCTAATGACAATTTATGTCATTAGGATCGCGTGGTCGTCAGATTAATTGGAACATGCTGTAAGCAAAAAGGCGACCGTCCTGATGGAGGCCGCCTTTTAACATAAATGGAGTGCTATTTACAGTAGGCCAGCGTGAGCCATTGCAGCGTCAATTGCGGCCTTAGTGCTGTCTTGAAGGTCAGTCAGTGGCGAGCGGACCTCTTGGCGACACAGACCCAATTTCGACAGGCCGTATTTGGCGCCGACCAAACCCGGCTCCATAAAGATCGCCTCGTGCAGGGGCATCAATTTGTCTTGGTACTCTAGCGCTTTGGCGTAATCACCGGCCAATGTGGCGGCCTGGAATTCAGCGCAAAGTTTTGGGGCAACGTTTGCAGTGACAGAGATGCAGCCAACGCCGCCGTGGGCGTTAAAGCCCAGTGCAGTGGCGTCTTCGCCGGAAAGCTGAACAAAATCAGCACCGCAGGTCATACGCTGCTGGCTGACGCGGGCAATGTCGCCGGTGGCATCTTTGACGCCGATGATATTTGGCAGCTTGGCCAGCTCACCCATGGTTTCTGGTGTCATATCGACAATCGAACGTCCTGGGATGTTGTAGATTACGATCGGCAGGTCAGCACAGTCATGGGCCGCAGTGAAATGTGCCACGAGGCCGCGCTGAGTTGGCTTGTTGTAGTAAGGTGTTACCACAAGCGCCGCGTCGGCACCGGCTTGCTTGGCGAATTCGACAAACCGAATCGTCTCGACCGTGTTGTTGGAGCCTGCACCTGCGATGACTGGCACCCGGCCAGCTGCCGCTTTTACCACTTCTGCAATGACGGCTTCGTGCTCGTCATGGGTCAGGGTTGGGCTTTCACCGGTGGTGCCAACGGGGACCAAACCGGTTGAACCCTCGCTAATCTGCCAATCTACAAGGTGTTTGAGTGCATCCAGATCCAACTCGCCGTTGTTAAACGGAGTGACGAGGGCCGGCATAGAGCCTTTAAACATGGACACGCTCCCTTAGCAGTGTATTTCGGGCGGGCAACTGCCCGCCGACGCGGTTGATCTGGCGATAAATTGAGTTGAACCCTGCGGTTCGTAGATTATCGTCATTGGCTCTAGCCTTGGTTCATTAGGAAATGCAAGCGATGACACGCATTCTGGCCCTTCTCACACTGATTTCTGCGCTTTGGGTCAATCCTGCAGCGGCCCAACAGGGGCGCAACCTAGGTGAGGCACTGGATTTGATGCGCTCTGAGAAGTGGAGCCAGGCATCGGCCAAGGCAGCCAAATCGGGCGATGTGGCTGCTGATGTGATCGAATGGCACCGGCTGCGCGAAGGCATGGGGTCAGCGGATGATGTGCTGGCATTCTTGGAACGACGCCCTGATTGGCCGGGATTGGCCTATCTGCGCCGCAAAAGCGAAACCGCTGTAGCAGCGGCGGGCACGGGTTCCGTTCTGGAGTTCTATGTCTCTAAGCCGCCACAAACAGCCGAAGGGGTTCTAAGCTATGCCAGGGCGCTGATTGCCACTGGAAAACGAGGGGACGCCGAGGCGAACCTTGTGGAGGCATGGCGGACCATGCCAATGGGGTCAGGTTTGCAGACCTCCTATCTGAAGGATTTTTCCAGGCTGCTAAAACCCCACCATGCGGCACGATTGGATCGACTGTTGTGGGACGACCATCTGGTTAGCTCTAAACGGATGCTGCCACTGGTATCGAAAGGCGACCGCAAGCTGGCCGAGGCGCGTATCGCCTTGCAAGAACGATCACCAGGGGTTGATGCCAAGATTGAAGCCATACCTGCCAAACTACGCAATTCGCCGGGTCTGGCGCATGACCGGTTTCAGTGGCGTGACCGCAAGAAGCGGCGCGAAGATGCCATCAAGCTGATGCTGGAACGCAGCGCCAGTGCATCTGGTTTGGGCGAGCCTGAGCAATGGGCCCGGCGGCGACGGGATCTAGCCCGCCAAGACATGCGTGACGGCAACCACCAGCGCGCCTACCAGCTGGCGGCGCGGCATTTCACAACCCCGGAAGCTGGATACAATTATTCGGATCTGGAATGGCTGGCCGGTTATATCGCGCTGCGAAAGCTGAATGACCCGACCTCGGCCGTGCAACATTTCATGCGGTTTATTGATTCCATCGAGACACCGATCTCTATCGGGCGTGGCGGCTACTGGCTGGGCCGGGCCTATGCCGCGATGGGCGAGCCGGACAAGGCGCATGAGGCCTATGCATTGGGGGCGAACTATCAGACCTCGTTCTATGGACTACTGGCCGCTGAGCAGATCGGCCGCCCGTTTGATCCGGCTCTGGAGAACCCTCCTGAGGTGCCCTCCTGGGAAAAGGCCGAGTTTGCCAAATCATCTATGACTAAGGCCGCGCTAATGATGATTGATGCGGGCGAGTTGGATCTGGCAGAACGGTTCCTGACCCATCTGGTTGAGAGCCTGGATGAGGTTCAGGCGCGGCAATTGGGGTTGATGGCGGTTGAAATGGGTCAGTCGCATCTGGCTGTGATGATCTCTAAACGTGCAGCGCGTCAAAGTATGGAGCTGCACGGAGCCTACTTCCCAATGCACCCAGTGGCCAAGAAGCGGCTGCCGATGGCCAAGGAAATGATGCTGGCGATTTCCCGGCGCGAAAGTGAATTTGACCACAAAGTCATCAGTGGCGCAGGGGCGCGTGGGTTGATGCAGGTGATGCCTGCCACCGCCAAGCTGGTCGCGACTGAGCTGGGGATTCTGGCCAAGCATGCCACATCGCGACTGACTGTCGAATGGGACTATAACGCCAAGCTGGGGGCCAATTACCTGGCCGGGTTGGCGGGCGATTTTAATGGCAATGTCGTCATGATGTCGGCGGGCTATAACGCCGGGCCTAGACGCCCCATTGCTTGGATGGAACGCTACGGTGATCCCCGTGACGGAACCCCCGATATTGTGGACTGGATCGAGCACATCCCATTCAATGAGACCCGCAACTATGTGATGCGTGTCACTGAAAGCCTGCCAGTCTATCGTGCCCGGTTGGGCAAGAACCCTTTGCCTGTTCCATTCTCTCAGGAATTGGCGGGATCAACCCTTCATTCGTTCGCGCCATAGGGTGAACAGGCCGGCTGTTATGATGATCCCCGCACCGATGGCCACATTGGTGCGGACCACCTCGCCAAACACCGCGATGCCAAGCATGGCTGCCCAGATCAGGTGGAAGTAGGCAAAGGGCTGCACGGCGCTTGCCTCGGCCATTTCGTAGCATTTGATCAACAGCCAGTGGCCAGCAACCCCGGATACACAAAGCAGCGCCATCCACAGCCAGTCACTGCCGATCATCGGCTCCCAATACCACATGCCAACGGTGGTCATGCAGACGGATCCAGCAATACCGGTCCAGAAGAAACTGGTGGCCGTTGTATCCTTGCGTGCGGCGTAGCGGGTTAGCAGGCCATAGACAGCAAACATAAGCGCCGAGACAAATGGGATTACCGCAACCGGATTAAACACACCTGCCCCCGGCTGTAGAATGATCATTACTCCGATCAAGCCCATCCCAATCGCCATCCAGCGGCGCCAGCCGACGGCCTCGCCCAGCACCGGACCGCTCAGCGCCGCCACCAGTAGCGGGTAGCAGATGAACACCGCCTGGCTCTCGATCAGGCCAAGCAGGGTAAAGCCGTAAACCGCGACGCAGATTTCAGCCACCAGCAGTGCACCGCGAAAGATTTGCAGCCCCAGTTGATCGGTTCTTGCCGTGGCAAGGATACCGCCGGGGGCGCGATTAGCCAGAAACAGTACAAAGGCGGCGAAGAACCAGTAGCGGACCATCACTACCATATAGGTGTTGTAGGTCCCGGCCAGATGCCGCGAAATGCCGTCTTGCAGGGCAAACACCACAGTAGCCGCAACCATCAGCAAAATGCCTATGGGCACGTTGTTGGTCTGCGCTCTTGTAGCGTTGACCTGTGTTGTGCCCGTTGTTGTCATGGCATCTGTGCCCTTGTCATATGCCGCTTGCGTCCGAAACCGGGCACGCGGGTTACTTCAAATCCTGCATCCTCTAGCCCGCGCCGCACAAAGCCTGCCGCCGTATAGGTCGCAGCACTGCCCCCCGGCTTGGTGTGCTGCGCTACCTGAGACATCAGGTCCGTCTGCCACAGCTCGGGGTTTTTGGCGGGAGAGAACCCGTCCAGAAACCATGCGTCCGCCTGCTCCGTCCACTCTGGTAGCGACCTGCGGGCGTCGCCTATGATCACATTCAACTGCAAAGTTCCCAGATCACAGATTCCACCGCCCTGCCAATGAGGTAAAAAGCGGTCGGCCCAGGGGGTGATTTCAGGGAACGCTTTCAGAGCCTGTGCCATGTCGTCGGTTGCCATTGGAAAGGCCTCAAAACTGGTAAAGCGTAGTGGCGTGGTCATGCCCGCCTCTTCCCAAGCCTTCCAAACCGTCAGCATACTAAGGCCGGTGCCGAAACCCAGCTCGGCGATTTGGAAACCGGGTGCAAAACGTTGTGGCAGCTCGTTACCTGCCAGGAACACATGTTCACCCTCGGCCAGTCCGCCCTGCAGCGAGAAATAGGGATCATCGAACTGATCAGATACAGGAATGGTGCCGTCGCGCCAGCTGAGGCGTGCCTGCTGGTCTGCCATGAGAATATCCCTTAGATGGTGATTTGGAACCGCGCGACACTGGCGAAAGGATAGGCAAATGGCAATGGCTGACATTACGGTGCGTGGCGCCGGCGCCTTTGGGCTGACGATTGCCTGGGTCTGTGCCCAGCGCGGCGCCAAGGTGCAGGTGGTTGATCCTAATGGCGCGGGTGCTGGATCGAGTGGAGGGCTGGTCGGCGCACTTGCCCCGCATGTGCCCGAGAACTGGAATCACAAGAAGGCCTTTCAGTTGGAAAGCCTGCTAATGGCCGAGAAGTTTTGGGCTGAGGTTGAGGCCGCTGGCGGCGTTTCACCCGGCTATGGTCGCACTGGTCGATTGCAGCCAATCAAGGATGACAAGGCGCTTGCCCTTGCCCACCGGCGTGCGGAAACGTCCCGCCCGTTGTGGAAGAGAGAGGCGGAGTGGAGCGTTTGCAAGGTATCTGATCTAGGTAGCTGGGCCCCGCCTAGCCCCACCGGCTATGTCATCCACGACACATTGACCGCCAGAATGTCACCGCGCCGGGCAGCAGCCAGCCTGATTGCCGGACTGGCAGTGATGGGTGTCGAGGTTGTACCCGAAGCCCCGGATCAGGGGCTGGTAGTTCACGCCAAGGGCTTTGCCGGGTTGCAAGAGTTGAACATCGAGCTGGGTAAAAACATCGGCACCGGTGTCAAAGGACAGTCTGCATTGCTGCGGTTTGATGCCGGTGAGGTGCCGCAGATTTTCGCCGACAATCTGTATATGATCCCACATGCTAACGGGACTTTGGCCATCGGATCTACCAGCGAGCGCGAGTTTGACCACCCCTATGAAACGGATGAGCTGCTCGAGGACGTGATCGACCGTATCCGTACCCTGATGCCGGTTTTGCATGGGGCCGAAGTGATTGAATGTTGGGCAGGGGTCCGCCCACGCAGCAAAACCCGAGCACCGATGCTGGGCGCCTACCCCAACCACCTAGGTCATTTCATCGCCAATGGCGGTTTCAAGATCGGCTTTGGCATGGCCCCCAAGGTCGCGCATGTGATGGCGGACTTGTTATTGGATGGCGTCGACAAGATCCCTGAAGGATTTCGGGTTGAGGATAACCTGTAGGCGGCTTTACTAAACTAGAGAGTAGTAGCCCACCCATGGGGCTGTCGGGCGCTGCCGGGTTAAAAAGCCGGACAAGCAAAAGGACAACATCCCGGTTCAAGTTAGGACCGAGGAACAACATCCGAACTCGTGCATTTTCGTCCATCCGGACCATACAACTACAAGTCATCGCCATTATACCAGAGGGCGGATGTTTCAAGTACTGAACATTTTCAACCTTCTCCCGGCGCATTGGGGGCTATTGATTTGAATCGTGCTCCTCTGCCCCAGCGCGATCTGCAACGCGAACGCACGATCCGGGTCAATAACAACCGTTTTTGACAGAGTTTTCGGATTGTGCGCCCATGTTTTGCCTCTGCCTTAGATTTCCTTGCGCAGGTTTTGCATCAAGGCTGACAGGGTCGTCAAATACTGATCGCTGGTCAGGTGGCCCGTTTCATCAAACTGGCTTCCGGATCCGGCCAGATGCAGGGCGGGGCCAGCGACAACACTTGGTTGGAACGATATGAGCATGGTCCGCAGCATGGCCTGCGCCACTTCACCTCCGGCTCGACCCGCTGCCGCCGACATGACCGCCACCGGCTTACCCGCCAAGGGACGACCATCGGTGCGGCTGACCCAGTCCAGAGCATTCTTTAACACACCGGACGGAGCCTTGTTATATTCAGGAGTAGAGATGATCACCGCATCAGCTGCCGTGATCTGGTCAGCCAGCGTCTGGACTGCTGCAGGTATCCCATCGCTGCTTTCAACATCGCCATCATAGAGCGGTAAATTCAGGTCAGCTTCGACATGGGTGGCATCGCCAATCAACCGTACCGCTTCGGCCAGAAGTTTACGGTTCGTGGCCTCGCGGCGCAGAGAACCGGACAGGGTAAGAATTACAGGATCAGGCATCTGGGTGTCCTTTGTTCGCATATCAGTCGACCTGATACTTACGCAGCACACTCAAATACAAAAGCCCAGTCCCCGCGCAGCCTATGTGCACCATTGCGAACACCTAACGCATGATGAGCAAAACTGCGCGGGGGAAGGTTTTAAGTCGACTGTGGGATCACCACGATTTCAACCCGGCGGTTCTGCGCCTTGCCCTCTGGTGTCAGGTTGCTGGCGACGGGTTGATCCTCGCCTTGGCCGATTGTCTGCACCCGGTTGAACGGTACTCCACCTGCCTGGATCTGGTCTGCGACTGCGTTGGCACGACGAACCGAAAGGCCCTGATTATAGGCGGCATCGCCATCGCTGTCGGTGTGGCCAATGACCTGAATCGAGCTATTAGGATAGCGCAGCAGGCTGTCAGCGACCTTTTGCAGATCGGACTGCATCGACGCACCGACAGTATAGCTGTCGGTCGCAAAGGTCAGATCATTAGGCAGGGACACAATCAGGCGATCGCCCTTGTTGACGATGGTGATGCCATCATTGGCAAGTTCTTGGCGTAGTTCGGCTGCTTGCTGATCCAGACTATAACCAATCGCGCCGCCGGCGGCGGCTCCAACGGCGGCTCCGCCCAGAACGGCAGCGGTTTTGTTGCTGCTGTTAGACAAGGCGCCAACGCTAGCCCCCAAGATGCCGCCAATGATTGCGCCGCTTTTGGTGTTCTGGTTGGGATCGCCATTGTAGGTACCCAGCGATGCAGGGTCAGTACAGGCGCCAAGGCCCAGTGCAGCAACCAGAACGGTCGCGGTCGAGAATTTCATAATGGTCATAGTATGGCCTTTTCTGCTCGGATACCGTGCTTACCGCACGTCTTTTGCGGTAGTATATCATGACTCCGGGCCAAAGGCTCAACCCCACACCCATTTTGATCGGCAAATCCCCGCGCAGTTTCGGCCACTTGATGCGGGAATGCCCCTACCCTTCGCTGCGGGCTGCCTCAAACGCCAGCATGGCGCGTTTTACTGGCAGGCCCCAATGATACCCACCCAGCGCACCAGATTTACGCAGGGCCCGGTGGCAGGGAATTAGCCATGAAACTGGGTTGCGGCCCACAGCCGTGCCAACTGCCCTCTGTGCGCGGGGTTCACCAATCGACTGTGCGATCTCAGAATAGGTTGAGACCTGACCGGAAGGAATGCGCAACAGGGCCTCCCAAACCTTGATCTGCAAAGGGGCACCAATCATATGCAAGGCCGTTTCGCCACGCTGATCAAAAGCTGCCGTCACAAGGGGGCGCAGCATCTCTGAATCTTCGACAAAACTGGCCTTGGGCCAACGGGACTGCATATCAGCCATCGTTGCCTCGGTTCCGGTCTCTGCTGCAAATGCCAATCCGCAAATGCCCTTGGGGGTGCCCATTGCCAAAGAAAGCCCAAAGGGACTGTCGAACCAGCCCCAGTAGATCTGCATATCTGCCCCCTTGCGGGCATATTCACCCGGGCTCATCGCTTCCCAGCGCAGGAACAGATCATGCAATCGCCCCGAGCCGGACAACCCAACAGCATGCGCTGTACCCAAGGTGGTGAAATTGTCGTGCAACAAGGATTTGGCATGACCCAACCGCAGATATTGCTGGTATCGTTTTGGGGATACCCCAACCCAGGCCGAGAACAGGCGCTGGAAATGAGCCGAGCTCATGCCCATTTTTTTGGCCAATTCTTCCAGAGACAAATCCTCGCCGCCCTCATCAATCAACTCAATCGCGCGGCGCATGACACCATAGTGATAGCTTTTCTCATTTGCCTGAGTGTTCATCTGCACGTCTCCAGTCTTGGTCTGGCATCAGACTAAGGATAGCCCGCCCAACAAACGACCCGAAACCTGCGGCTTGTGCCCTCTAAAAGAGCGTTTCTGGTACTTTAATTGCAAATGGTATCCAGCAAAATTTGACGCCTAATGCAGTAGCCAGCACAGCAAAGAGGTTGAATGAGGCTTGAAGTCATTAGTCGTTACCAATAGATCGCTGTCTCGTTGGTGCAGAATATTCGATGTGATTTCTGACGCTTAGTTGAAAACGCAATTTTCGCTCCACCGGCCTGCTTCGCGTGAATGTTCACTGCCGATGCCTAAAGTTGTAAAAACACAACATTTGAAGTTTTACCGATAAATTGATGCTTTCGCGAAAACCAACAAACATTGGCCGCTGTGCAAAACGCAAGTTAACCGGAAATGAGTTTTTTCGACATATCATATTCTTGCAAATAGTTCTCTAAATGATGGAATCCCTGTGTCTTTTCATGATCGTCGTCAAGAATCACGCCCTGCAACCGGCGAAGCTCCTTTTGGGTTAGAGGAGGTCTTCTTTTCTCGTACCGATGACCGTGGCGTCATTTCTGCGTTCAATGACGTATTTTATCGCGTTGCAAACTACTCGACAGAGGAGCTGCGTGGCGCGCCGCATAAAATTATCCGCCATCCTGACATGCCTCGGGGGGTGTTTCAGCTGCTCTGGGATACGCTAAAGCGCGGAGAGACCATTGGCGCCTACGTTAAAAACAAGGCGAAGGACGGTTTGTTCTATTGGGTGTTCGCGGTTGTAGTTCCGTCTGAAGGTGGCTTTTTATCCGCCCGGATCAAACCCAGCAGCTCGCTGTTTGCAACTATCCAAACGGAATACAAAACACTTTTGGATGCTGAAAAAGCAGATGGGCTAAGCCCTGAAAAAAGTGCCGAATTACTGTTGGAACGCCTCGGAGAACTTGGGTTTAAGGACTACCAAAGCTTTGCGTCATTTGCGTTGGCCGAGGAACTAACTGCGCGGGATACCGGGCTGGGTGCATCTGTAAATCCCAAAATCACCAACTGTCGCGCAATGCTGAAGAACGCCGACGAGCTATTGGGCGAAACTGCAGGTCTGGTGCAAGAGTTTGAAGCTATGCGCACGATCCCGCATAATCTGCGCGTTATTGCCTCTCGAATTGAACCCGCTGGCGGACCGGTGACAGAGCTGTCCCAAAACTATGGTACCATGTCTCGCGATATGTCTGAGTGGTTCTCCGCACATGTGCGGGGCGAAAACAGCAATTTCAGCGCGATCAAGGACACTGTAAACAACAATATGTTCATTGAATGCATGACCCGTATTCTGAATGAGTGCGATGTTCAATTGCAAAAAGAGCAACGCGACAATGAAGCCCCAAGCATCGTAGCGGAAAGGAAAATTCTGGCGACATTGGTCACAGAGCAACGCCAATTCGCGCAAAACGGTTTGGCTGACGTAAAAAGTGAAGCTGACCGAATCCTGGCCGCCTGCACCATGATGAACCGGCATTTCCTTGGCCTGAGCACCATCCGCGTTCTCTGCAAAATTGAGAGCGCTAGGCTGTCGACCAAGGGTGAAGCACTAACTGCCATCATTGATCAGCTTGGAGAGTTTCAGGCTCGGATTTCGAAGCAACTTGATCGAATTTCGACGCTTGGTGAGAGTATCCGGGACACCGAACACTAGGTCTTAATATTACTCCAATAGGATCAGTGTAGTTTTAATCCTGTCACATATTGCGGCCCCGGAGAAAGGAGCCGCAATATGTGAGCGCCGACAGAACATGACACAATGGCTGTTGCGCAACGGCACAGGAATAGCCCAGCTTGTTCCACTCCACCGGTTTCTCGTTGCGATGTGCTGCGGGTCACGTCATTAAGGCCCGCGATGGCAAAGCAACTCGATTATCATACCCTCCGCGAGATTTTTTCGCGATTTCAGGCAGCGGAACCAGAGCCCAAAGGCGAGCTGGAGCATGTCAACGTTTACACCTTGGTGGTGGCGGTCGCCTTGTCGGCACAGGCCACCGATGCAGGGGTGAACAAGGCAACGCGTGCGTTGTTCCAGATCGCGGATACGCCGCAGAAGATGTTGGATCTGGGCGAAGAGGGCCTGACTGAGCATATCAAGACCATCGGGCTTTTCCGTCAGAAGGCTAAGAATGTGATCAAGATGAGCCGCATTCTGGTTAATGACTATGACGGAGTGGTCCCAAACTCCCGCGCTGCGCTGCAATCTCTGCCGGGTGTTGGGCGCAAAACTGCCAATGTGGTTCTGAACATGTGGTGGCAGCAGCCCGCGCAGGCGGTGGACACCCATATTTTTCGCGTCGGCAACCGGTCTGGTATTGCGCCGGGCAAGGATGTGGGCGCCGTTGAACGCTCTGTTGAAGACAATATTCCGGCTGATTTCCAGCTTCACGCCCATCACTGGCTGATCTTACACGGCCGCTATCACTGTAAAGCACGCAAACCGCTCTGTGGCACCTGCCTGATCCGCGACCTGTGCATGTTTGAGGACAAGAACCTATGAAAACCTATCAGATTGTTGGCATCGGTAATGCCGTTGTGGATGTCATCAGCCAAAGCGACGACAGCTTTCTTGATCTTATGGGGATCGAGAAAGGTATCATGCAGCTGATCGAGCGGGATCGTGGCGAGGTTCTGTATGCAGCGATGCAAAATCGCGTGCAGACGCCCGGTGGATCTGTCGCCAACACAATCGCCGGTGCCGGTGCATTGGGCCTGGACGCGGCATTTATTGGTCGTGTGCATGACGATGCGTTGGGTCAGTTTTATGCCAAGGCTATGCAGGACGATGGCGTTGATTTCGTTAACCCACCGGTAGAGGGCGGCGAGCTGCCAACTTCGCGCTCGATGATCTTTGTTTCGCCCGATGGGGAGCGTTCGATGAACACCTATCTAGGTATTTCATCTGAGCTGAGCTCGGCTGACGTGTCCAAAGATGTGGCCGGTCAGGCCAAGATCATGTTCCTGGAGGGCTATTTGTTCGACAAGGACAAAGGCAAAACTGCGTTTATGGAAGCGGCCCGTGATTGCCGTATGGGCGGTGGTAAAACCGGCATCGCGATTTCTGATCCGTTCTGTGTCGAACGCCACCGTGATGACTTCCTGTCACTGATCAAGAACGATCTGGATTTTGTGATCGGCAACCAGGACGAGATCAAGTCGCTGTTTGAAACCGACGACCTAGAATCCGCTCTGGCCCAAACCGCCGAGATCTGCCCGCTGGTTGTCTGCACCCGTTCGGGTGACGGCGTCACCGTTGTCAGCGAAGGAACCCGTGTGGACGTTCCGGTGAACAAGGTTGTGCCTGTTGATGCCACCGGCGCTGGCGATCAGTTTGCGGCTGGCTTCCTGTTTGGCATGGCCAATGGCCGTGATTTGGAAACTTGTGCCAAGATCGGCTGTGTCTGCGCTGGCGAAGTTATCAGCCACATTGGCCCACGCCCCGAGGCCAACATGTTGGCGCTGCTCAAGGCTGAAGGTTTGGTCTGAGTTTAAAATATCGCGACATTCCTGAAAGGCCGTCCATTTTGGGCGGCCTTTTGCATTTCAGCACCTAGTCAAGTTCTGCGGCGACAAGCGCTTTGCCCAGAAGGGTTTGGAAGAGTTCAACGTCACTGGCGTCCAGATCTGCAATCATAGATGCTTGGGTTTGGACGTGTTCCGTCACCACCTTGTCAATCAACGACAAGCCAGTTTCGGTTAGCCCAACCAGAAAACTACGGCTGTCGGCGGGGTTCGTGCTCCGCTTTACCAGCCCATCGGATTCGAGCCGATCTATCCGGTTTGTCATCGTGCCAGACGCCACCATTGTCCGCTCCAGCAATACACCCGGCGACAGGGTATAAGGATCCCCTGCCCGGCGGAGTGTGGCCAGCACATCGAACTTGGCTGCGTTCAAGCCATGTTCGGCAAACGTCTTATGCATTTCCTTTTGATAGGCCAGATACAGCCGCGCAACGCGTCCGATAATGCCCATGGCCGTCACATCCAGATCCGGCCGCTCTTTTTCCCATTGTCGGGTTATAAAATCTACGTGGTCCATAATCCCTTGTCGCATATTTTGTCTTGACGTCAAGATTAAATCAGTTATCTCGATGTCAAGACAAAGGAGTCCCCCATGACGAGACGAATTGATTTGCTGCTCACTGCGCTTGCCCCTGCCATCTGGGGCAGCAGCTATATTGTGACCACTCAGCTGCTGCCTGAGCATTCAGCCATGACAGTGGCGTTCTTGCGTGCGCTGCCCGCTGGGCTGTTGCTGTTGCTGATCGTGCGTCAATTGCCGCCGTTGAATTGGCTTGGCAAGATTTTCATCCTAGGGGCGCTGAACTTCTCAATCTTTTGGGCCATGCTGTTCATTTCCGCCTATCGGCTGCCGGGCGGTGTCGCCGCAACGCTGGGTGCGGTTCAGCCGTTGATCGTGATTTTCCTGTCTGGGCTGGTGCTGCAGACTGAAATTCGTGGCAGTCAAATTCTGGCCGCAACACTGGGTATTGCAGGCGTCGCGTTGTTACTTTTGACACCGGAGGCCAAATTGGATGCTGTGGGCATTCTGGCTGGTTTGGGCGGTGCAGTGTCAATGGCGGCGGGTGTGGTTTTGACCCGAAAATGGCAACCACCAGTGCCGCCGCTGACCTTTACCGCGTGGCAGATGACTGCTGGAGGACTGCTGCTGTTGCCGGTGGCGTTTGGGGGCACTCCCGAGCTCCCTACGTTCACCCCGGCAAATCTACTGGGTCTGGCCTACCTTGGTTTGATCGGTGGCGCACTGACCTATGTGTTGTGGTTCCGTGGAATCGCCCGGATTGATCCAGCATCAGTGTCTATTCTTGGTGTATTCAGCCCTCTGTCGGCCGTGATCCTTGGTTGGGTATTCATGGGCGAAACGCTATCGCCAAGTCAGGGCGCTGGCGCATTGTTAGCACTGTTTAGCGTGTGGTTGGGACAAAGCAAATTCACGTTTAGCGGCTTATACAAAGTGCCGTCGAAAATTTCATCCTGAACGCTATGTCTAAAACGTCTCTAACCAACGAAACCTAGGGGGGAAGCAAGACTCTTTTTGACCTGATAGTAGCCGAAGGAAACTCATTTTTTTGCGGCGGCGATCAGGTCACAATGGGCCTTCACTCACCATAACTTTACTTGCAGGTTCCGCCACGGTGACAAGACAGAAGTGTCTTCTCATTTTCTGAAGTCAGACTATAGGAGTCGCCACCACAGGCGTCAAAGTACGCCACGCGATCATCCCCCTCCAACCGAGTAAACAAAATAATTTCTCTATCGTTCGGAACATAGCCACAGTTATCGAATAAGCAGCCAACCTCCAGAATCACGGGTGTCTGGACCTGCGCACCAGTAGAAAAACTTCGCTTACCTAAAGCATAACCGTCCACTGTCGCGTTTATACGAATAGATTTTGTGTGACGTTCAGAGTTGAAGTCATTGGCATCATATACCTTGAAATCATCCAGCTTTGTCTGATCAAAAGTTAGCCGCCCTTTGAAGATATTAAACACCTCTTCAGAAGCTGCGGCGCGCGTGTAAGCCCTTGCAATGGGCCATTCAACGCAGGACAGGGCAGACGCTGAGCCTCCCACCAAGCTCAAACATATGAAAGTTGACGCTAAAAGCCGCATATCACAAATACCCCTTAAACTCCTCAACTACCCGAGTATAAACCTCGCGCTTGAACGGCACAATCTTGTCCACCAGTTGATCCACGGGCTGCCAGCACCAGGCCGAAAACTCGGGGTGGTCAGTGTCGATATTCACTTGGTCATCTGTACCGGTGAACCGCATCAGGTACCACTTTTGCTCTTGCCCGCGATACTTGCCGCCCCAGAATTTGGGCACCACATCGTGCGGTAAATCATAAGGCAGCCAGCCGTCGCTTTCGGCGATGATCTCGACCAGTTCAGGTGGAACCCCTGTTTCTTCCTCTAGCTCTCGCAATGCGGCGATGCGGGGATCTTCGCCCGGATCGATGCCCCCCTGTGGCATCTGCCAGGCGTCTTTGAACCGATCCTTGCGCTGGCCAACAAAGACATCGCCATCTGCGTTGATCATCATCACCCCGACATTGGGGCGGTAGGGCAGTTTGGCGATTTCGTCCGGGGTCATTTCGTTCTCCTGATTGGTTGGGCTACTGTGTACAGGTGCCCCGGCGTCGCACAAGAGGGTGACGCCGCGTTTCGGGTGACAAGGCTCGCCAAGGCAGCAATTCTGTGTGGCAGATTTAAGGGAGAGTGTGATGACTGAGTACCCAAACCTGCTGGCGCCGTTAGACCTCGGCTTTACCACCCTGAAAAACCGGGTATTGATGGGCTCCATGCACACTGGCCTAGAAGAGACCCGGGACTGGAACCGGGTGGCTGAGTTCTATGCATCGCGCGCCCGTGGTGAGGTTGGCCTGATGGTTACCGGGGGCATTGGCCCGAACCTTGAAGGATCGGTTCTGCCCGGCGCGGCGATGATGACCACCGAAGGAGACGTAAAGAACCATGCCATTGTCACTGACCGGGTGCATCAGGCAGGTGGCAAGATCGCTATGCAGATCCTGCACGCAGGGCGTTATTCCTATGGGCCTAAATGTGTTGCCCCTAGTGCGGTAAAGTCCCCTATCTCGCCATTCCCGCCGACCGAGCTGGATGAGGACGGGATCGAGAAGCAGATTAGCGACATCGTCAAGGCCGCCACTTTGGCGCAAAAGGCAGGCTATGACGGGGTCGAGATCATGGGGTCCGAAGGGTATTTCCTCAATCAGTTCTTGGTCACCCATACCAACAAGCGCACCGACCGCTGGGGTGGTTCCTATGAGAACCGGATGCGCTTGGCTATCGAAGTAGTCCGGCGCACCCGTGAGGCCGTGGGGCCGAATTTCATCATCATCTTCCGCCTATCGATGATTGATCTGGTGCCCAACGGGTCTACCCATGACGAGGTGGTGCAGCTGGCCGTTGAGGTTGAAAAAGCAGGTGCCACTATCATCAACACCGGCATCGGCTGGCACGAGGCCCGCATTCCCACCATCGCCACCAGTGTTCCCCGCGCGGCTTTTGCCTGGGTCACCAAAAAGCTGATGGGCAAAATCGGCATCCCGCTGATCACATCGAACCGGATCAACTCGCCAGAGGTAGGTGAGGAAGTACTGGCTACGGGCTGTGCCGACATGGTTTCGCTAGCGCGGCCTATGCTGGCGGATGCGGATTTCGTCAAGAAGGCGATGAATGGCACAGGCAACCAGATTGCCCCCTGTATTGCCTGTAACCAAGCCTGCCTAGATCACACGTTTGGCGGCAAGCTGACATCCTGCCTTGTGAACCCTCTAGCCTGCCATGAAACAGAGTTGCTGATTGAGCCCACCCCCATTGCCAAGAATGTGGCCATTGTGGGCGCTGGACCGGCGGGACTGTCAACTGCGCTGACGGCTGCGCAGCGGGGGCATAATGTTACGCTGTTTGATAAGGCCGATGAGATCGGTGGTCAGTTGAACATGGCGAAACAGGTGCCGGGCAAGGAAGAGTTCTGGGGGCTGGTCGATTGGTACCGGACCAAGATTGCCGAGGCTGGGATCACTGTGAAACTGGGCGCCGAGGTTAGCGCAGATGATCTTGTTGGATTTGACGAGGTGGTAATTGCAACTGGTGTCACCCCACGCGACCCGCAGATCCCCGGTCAGGACCGCGACAATGTGCTGACCTATATCGATGTGCTGCGTGGTAAAGCCCCGGTTGGGAAACACGTTGCTGTCATCGGCGCGGGTGGCATCGGGTTTGATGTGTCCGAGTTCCTGCTGGAAGAAGGCCACAGCCCCACCACCGACCTGCCGTTGTGGATGAAAGAATGGGGAGTAACGGATCCAGAAGAGCATCGTTCGGGACTGGCGCCAGAAGGACCACAGCCAGCGCCCCCTGCACGTAGGGTTACGCTGTTGCAGCGGAAAACCAAGGCGCATGGCAAGGGGCTCGGCAAAACCACCGGCTGGATCCACCGTGCCACGTTGAAGATGAAAAAGGTCGAAATGGTCGGCGGCGTGAACTACGAGCGGATCGACGACGACGGGTTGCACATCAGCTTTGGTGAGGCTCGGGAAAACCCGACCGTTGTTCCTGCGGATACCATTGTATTGTGCTCGGGGCAGATTTCAGAGCGTTCTCTGGCTGACACGCTGACCGAACAAGGCGTGTCTTGTCATGTGATAGGCGGCGCTGACGTGGCGGCTGAGCTGGATGCCAAGCGGGCGATCAATCAAGGCACCCGACTGGCGGCTTCGTTCTAAGGTTAGTGATAAGCGCCCCGTGCCAATGGCACTGGGGCGCCGTAACCGTCACAAATATCAGCCGTGCGTGGCACGGCCGTCCTTGGGCGCCTGCTCGCGATCTTCCATTCCGTAGTCCCGAATGACACTGGCGACTCGCAGGCGATAGTCGGCAAATATACCGCTGCGCCCACTGTCTTGGCCAGTGCGATGTTCTGACAGATTGCGCCAGTTGGCGACCGCCTCTTCATCTCGGAAAAAGGATAGCGACAACAGTTTGTCCGGGTCACTCAGGCTTTGGAACCGTTCAACTGAGATGAAACCATCCACTTGCTGCAGCAGCGGCAGCAGATCTGCGGCAACCTGCAGGTAGTCGGGCTTGCGCCCCTCGGCGATGCGGACTTCGAACAGAACGGCGATCATTTACTTGGCTCCATGTGGGGAAGAGGCCAATTTCAGCCAAGTCCGGTCTTCGCGCAACAGGAACTTTTCCTTCTGAGCGAACTCATAGTTCTCGCGCCCCAGCGGATCTGCGGACAAACGGGCGCGGTAGGATTCATAGTCTGCCAGACTCGCCACGTTATAGATGCCATAAGCCAATGTAGAGGATCCCTCGTGCGGGGCGTAGTAGCCTATCAGGTCAGCGCCACAGCGTGGAATCGCCTGCCCCCAGTTGCGAGAGTATTGTTCAAACTGAGCTTTCTTTGTCGGGTCAATTTGGTAGCGAATGATACAGGTCAGCATTGTTGTCTCCGTTTTGCTGACCTGCTTCTATTCTCATGATCCCCCTAGATGTTTCGTTGGGGACCGAAGTGTTCGATAGCATCGAGTATTTTTTCCGGGGTTACTCAATAACGATTGTGATGACCTCGGAAACGATTGGTGTCGAGTGTGGCACGTGGCCCATATCACCCAGGACCAGCTGCAACGTGTGCTGTCCCGGTTCCAGATCGATAACGGTTTCGGTCTGCCCACCGCCAAAGTGCTTGTGATGCTCATCCGACATTATGCCATTCGACAATTCATCAGCACCATCCTCACCCTGACCCAAAGGAGGCCGATCGATCAGCAAATGGTGATGGCCGGTGTTTTCCTTTTCGGTTCCAGCCGGGGCCACGCCCATTCCAGACAAGCCAAAAACAACTTTCACCGGCGATACAAACGTGTCGCCGTCCTGAATGTTCACAAAATATACCTGAGCATCTGGATTCGAGGCTGTTTCTCCTCCTGCCCAAAGGGGGCTGGCTAGGGATGCGACAAGCAATGCGGCTGAAAAAGTTTTCATCTGGTTACCCTCTTATATGAACTGCAATGACATCAGCCTAACCTTCATGTGTTTGAATTACGACCAGCAACTGAACGGCCCTGCGCTGATAATCCCGTGGTATTCGCCAGAAAATGCGCGGGATTATTCGAACCGACGTCACCCACGATTGCCCCTCACCGATCGTTTCCAACGATTCAACGATCCTGCGAAAACCCCGGTATTATCCCACCAGCGCCCAGATGTTGCCCGAATTGACCGTCATTCAAAGTGTCAGCACTGAATGTTCAAGGGGAACAAGATGGATCGACTGACCGAAATGGAAGCCTTTGCCAGCGTAGTAGACCAAGGTGGGTTTACTGACGCCGCACGCAAGTTGGGCATTTCCAAGTCTGCTGTCTCAAAGCATGTTTCCAGCCTTGAGGCCCGACTGGGCGCCCGTTTGCTTAACCGCACCACACGCCGTGTATCACCGACCGAAATTGGGCTGGCCTATTACGACCGCGCACGCCGGGTACTAAACGACGCTGGTGAAGCAGACGCACTGGTGACCTCAATGCAATCCGCACCATCCGGGCTGCTGCGTATTTCTGTGGCGACTGACTTTGGCGTCAACCACCTGTCGCCGGTGCTTTCTGAATTTCTGAATGATTTCCCGGACATCACCGTCAACATGGTATTGAACAACCGTTTTGTTGAGCTGATTTCCGAGGGGTTTGACATGGCGCTACGCATCGGTGAGCTGGAAGACAGCACCCTGCGGGCGCGCAAGCTGACCGAAACTACCAAACGGATGATTGCCTCACCCGCGTATTTGGAGAAGTTCGGTCGTCCGCAAAAGATCGACGACTTGAATACGCATAAACTGCTGCACTACTCGAACCAGTCGAGCGGCAATATGTGGAAGCTGACTGCACCGTCAGGTGAAAAACGTCAGGTGCGCACGGCCGGTTGGCTTAGCGTCAATGATGGTCAATCCCTGCTGAACGCTGCCATTTCAGGCCTCGGCATCGCATATTTGCCTAGCTACTTATATGCTGAAGCAATGGCAGAAGGGCTTGTGGAAGATGTCATGCCTAGTTTGCCTGTCGAGACCCAAGGTATTTACGCTGTCTACCCGCCGGGTCGATTCACTCAGCCAAAAGTGCGCGCATTTATCGACTTTCTGGTCCACGCCTTTGCGGACAAAGGCGCCGGCGACTGGTAAAATAGATACCTCTAGCCATCAGCCCCGTGCTACCGCGCGGGGCTTTTGGGTTTCTAGAACCCCTGTCCGTACAAAAGGCGCTACCGCGACAGTAGGACTGCTTCGACCCGTCGATTAGCATCTCGGCCGCCAGCAGTCAGATTGCTTGTTAGCGGAGCCATATACCCCACCCCCACTGCGTCGATCTGGGCGCCATCAATCTCAAACTGTTTCACCAATCTTTCGCGGACGGCCTCGGCACGTCGTTGGGACAGGGTGATATTATTTTCCTGATTGCCAACGTTATCAGTATGACCGACGAGTGAGATGCGCATCTCTGGGGTTTCTATCAACAAGGCTGCCAACTGAGCTAAAACCTCAAACGGTCCTGAGCCAAGCCGAGACGACCCAGTTTCAAACACCAGCCCATCCAGCACCACCCGACCATGGGCGTTTAAGGCCTCTGCCAGGCCACTCTCTTCGACCTGCTCAGTCTGCTTTGGTGGTCGTGTATCCGGTCGTGGTTCAACCGGAGCAATTCCAATCGGATCGGCTGTAGACGGGGTTACTTCGATCAGCTGCATATACGTAGACAGGCCAGATCGCGACACCAGCAATGACAGTGCCTGATTGTCGCCTTTGGTAGCTGACAGAAATTGAAAGTCACCAATATCTACAAGCATATCCGGTGCCGGAACCACCTCTATTCCAAAACGAAAGTCAAAGCCTCCGCAGCTTCTTGCCTGGCATTCGAATTGGACCTCGAACCCTGCGTCCTGAACCTGTTCTCGCATTGGGACATACAGTTGCATCGCGCTAGTCTGGCCCGTCAAACGCCAGGTGCGACGCAGCACCTGACCCTCAAAGTTCTGAACCGGGACCTCGTCCTTGGAGGCAGAGCCCATTGGCAAGGCATACCGGGCCAAGGGGCTTTGGCGTTCGCTTAAAAACTGAACGCCCGCAGGCAGTTCCAGATCACTTGCCATAACCGGCAGTGCCAGCACCACAGCGCTGATTATGGCAAAGGTTCGTATCACCGAAATTGGCTATGGTATTCGTCGTTGGGCACCATGGCAGTAGCGCTGGCGACCCGGTTGGACATGTTATAAAATCCTGTCACGTTGGCGATGTCCCAAATATCACGATCACTGAACCCAGCATCCCGCAGCCCTTGCCGGTCAGCCTCTGAAATCTCGGCACTGGCGGTGGTCATCTTGGTGGCAAAATCCAGCATGCTGCGCTGGCGATCGTCCAACGGCGCCACGCGGTAATTCATCACCAGCATCTCGCCCAGTTTAGGGTCACCCGACATTTGGCGGACCGCCGCACCATGAGCAACAAGGCAGTAATAGCATTTATTGATCGACGAGACGGTTACCGCGATCATCTCGCGTTCCAGTTTGCTAAGACCACTATCAGCCAGCATCACGTCGTTATACATGGCGGTAAAGGCGGTCAGTTTGTCGATATCAAAGGCATTTGCCTTCAGGACATTCGGGACCATGCCCAGTTTTTCAAGGCAGATATCAAAGTACTTCTGCGTTGCGGGTGGCAGCGGATCTACCATTGGCAGGTCCAACGCGGTGGGCATGGTCTGATCGGTCATTCTCGCTTAGTCTCCGTTCGGCAATATACGATAGTGGTACTGTCCCACAGAGCCCATGCCGAGGGAAGCATAGAGACCATTTGCACCCTCGTTACGTTTCGTACACATCACTGCCAGCTCCTCGGCACCGTTATCCTGCGCCCACAACGCGGCCTGACGCATCATCCAAACGCCCATTCCCTTGCGTCGTTGATGTGGCAAAATCTCCAGCGCGTGGACCACTGCGACTCCATCATGCATGGCGCAAAAGGCGGTTCCGGCTGGTTGTTCATTGCCCCGACTAAGGATCGAAGTTTTTGGGCCCTTTGCACGCTCCATGATGGCCACTCGACTAGGCCCAATTCCGCCAGTTGCCCAGATTTCGATCTGGATCGCCAGCGGCTTCCACACACAGAATGTTGTGACAGGCGGGATTTTGACATCGGTTAGCAAGGCAGGCGGGCAAGACCACAGATTGACCGGGTCCTTTACCGCGTATCCGCGTTCAGCCAACTGAGTGTCCAATTCATCCTCGTCGTCGCGGATCATGAACATTGGCACCTGCCCCATGTCACGCATGGCGGCTTCGGCGGCGCCGATATCGCTGTCGGTCACCGGGCCATTGATCGTCGCCGAAGACACACGGCTACCACCACCCAACCCTTCGCGCAGGGTGATTGGTCCAAGTGTGAACTCGCGAGCGCAGGGCCAAGTTGCCCCGATCACGTCGTAGTAACGTGGGTCAGTGCTCAAAGCTCCAGCTCCTTGGCAAGTTGCGTCATAGCTGCGTCAATTCGGGTGCCCGTGGTGCCACGAATAACGATATTGGCACCAAATACGCCGTCTTGCTGAAACGGATAGCAGCCGATGGATAGATCATCATAGCGTTCAGCCAATGCGCCGAGCGTCGGGGCAATGTCCCCTTCGCCGCGCAGCACGCGCAGTGTTTGGGACAACATCGGTTGACCACCTGTAATGGTTGGCAACACCGAAGCAACCATGGCCTGAAACACCATCGGCACCCCCGCCATCACATGCACATTGCCAAGGGTGAAACCGGGCGCAATCGACACCGGGTTGTCGATAAGTGTTGCCCCATCAGGAATACGCGCCATGCGCAGCCGTGCCTCGTTCAGCTCTTTGCCGGTTTTCTTGTAGTGGTCCGCCAGCAACGCCCGCGCATCATCCCGCACATCAATATGCTTATCAAACGCTTGCGCGATACAATCGGCTGTGATGTCGTCATGGGTGGGGCCGATACCGCCGCTCGTGAACACGTGCTCAAACCCATTCGATAGAGCCTGAACTGCAGAGATAATTGCTGCGCTGTCGTCGCTAACAACTCTGACCTCTGCCAAATCGATTCCATGTTTGGTTAATTCACCCGCCAAAAAGTACATGTTGGCATCGCGTGTGCGCCCCGAGAGGATCTCATCGCCAATGACCAGCATGGCTGCGGTAGGGTTTGGCATCGTTTCACTCCTTTGGCGGTTTTGTCCGCAAGATACGCCCACCCGCCGTAAGGGCAAGCAGACAGTTCCATTTTCAACTGTAACCGGCAGTGATCCGATCAAACAGAGTGTCATCCTGTAGGCTCCGCGACAGGATCATCGCCCCTTCAAGCGCAGCTATCATGCGGGCGGCTTCAGTTTCAGCGTCCTCGGGCTCCACCCCCTTGATCTGGAAAACCTGACCCAACCATTGGATATTCCTGACAAAGAAAGCTCGGGTCTGGCGGGCAACAGGATCAGGCAAGTCACTGATTTCAGCTCCGAACATGCCGCAGAGGCACATTTGGCCGTCCTCGATCAGGGCCTGGCGATAGCTGGCCGCATAACGACGCAGCATTTCATCCGCGTCTTCAGCGGTCGGTTCGCCAAGCCCGTCAAGGAACCGATTGGTGTAACGCTCTGCCAGAGCGGCGCCCAGAACTTCCTTATTGGCAAAGTGATAGTGCACGCTGGCTGACTTGATGCCGATCTCTGTCGCGATTTCACGAAAGGAAAAACTGTTGTAACCGCCCTGTCGCGCCATGCGTTCGGCGCTGTCCAGAATGCGACTGGCTGTTTCTGAATAAGTCATCTGCACGCTCTTCATCCTATCTACCTACAGGTAGGGGTTGACGACTCGCTCCGCAATCTCAATATGCCTACCTATCGATAGGTAAATGAAAGGAACGACGACATGACCTCCCCCTCGACAACACTCATCATTGGCGGCTCTAGCGGAATGGGCCTTGAAACAGCCCGCCATCTGGTGGCCCAAGGTCAGCATGTCACCCTGGTTGGCCGGTCGGCTGAGAAACTAGCAGCAGCCAAATCTGAACTGGGCGATCTGGTGGAAACGGCCCAACTGGACCTGTCAGACGCAAAGGCCACCGATGCCTTTGCCGCTGAACTCAAATCCAGCAAGCGCCACATCAACCAACTGGTGAACGCCGCCGGGATTTTTGCACCCAAACCATTTCTTGAGCACACCGGCGAAGACTATGACGCCTATATGGAACTGAATCGGGCAACTTTTTTCATCACGCAGGCCGTTGCCGAAAACATGAAGGCGCACGGCGGCGGATCCATCGTCAACATCGGTTCGATGTGGGCCAAACAAGCGGTCAAAGCGACACCATCGTCAGCATATTCCATGGCCAAAGCGGGCCTACACTCGTTGACGCAGCATCTGGCGATGGAGCTGGGTGAGCATGGCATTCGTGTCAACGCTGTGTCTCCGGCCGTTGTCGTGACCCCAATCTATGGAGCCTTTATTGAACCGGACCAGATCGAGGATACCCTAACCGGCGCC
This sequence comes from Parasedimentitalea denitrificans, assembly GCF_011813015.1. GTDB lineage: Bacteria > Pseudomonadota > Alphaproteobacteria > Rhodobacterales > Rhodobacteraceae > Parasedimentitalea > Parasedimentitalea denitrificans. The sequence continues at coordinate 176,332 of NZ_QHLQ01000006.1, forward strand.
TTTGATGCATTCCATCCCGTTGGCAGGGTTGGCCGCCCAGCGGATGTTGCTGCTACAGTCGCGCATTTGCTGTCCGATCAAGCCGCATGGGTCACCGGCGCCATCTGGGATGTTGACGGCGGTGTTATGGCTGGCCGCAACTGATGCTTTGACAACTGGCGGGGGTACGGTAGGCAGGCAATATGAAATTTGCCACGCCTCTTATCCCCGCCACGCTTGTCCGCCGCTACAAACGATTTCTGGCCGATTGCCAGCTGTCTGATGGGACAGAGATCATCGCCCACTGCGCCAATCCCGGGTCGATGATGGGGCTGGCGGAACCGGGTATGCGGGTGTGGCTGGAGCCCAACGACGACCCGAAAAAGAAGCTGAACTACGGCTGGCGGCTGGTTGAGCATGAGAGCGGTCATTTCACTGGCGTCGACACCTCGGTTCCCAACCGCGCTCTGCGGGCCTCGCTAGAGGCTGGGGAAATCACTGAACTATCAGAATACAAATCCGTCCGCCCCGAGGTGAAATACGGTAAAAACAGCCGCATTGACTTCTTGCTCACCCAGCCCGGCCTGCCTGATTGTTATGTCGAAGTCAAAAGCGTCACCCTGATGCGGCAACCTGGACTGGCTGAATTTCCCGACAGCGTAACCAAACGCGGCACAAAGCACCTGGGCGAGCTGGCTACCATGGTGCGGCAAGGCCACCGGGCTGTGATGCTGTATCTGGTGCAGCGCACCGATTGTAACAGTTTTCAGCTGGCTGCTGACATCGACCCCACCTATGCAGCCGCCTTTGCCGAGGCTCAGGATGCGGGTGTTGAAAAGCTGATATACACAACCAATATTTCACCCTTAGAGATTACTCTCGGAAAAGCCATTTCCGCCACCTAGGCCATATGGCGTCACAGCCTATGGCCCTTTGGCGCCATTACCCTTACATAGCGGTCTAAGACAGCAGCGATGGAGCCCATCTTGATGAGAAAAAACGGTGGCCGGACAACCAAAGACGGCATTCGCATTCACCAACAGGCCGACTATGCCGGCATGCATGTGGCTGGCGCTCTGGCCGCACGCATTTTGGATGACATTGCAGAACATGTCATCCCCGGACAAACAACCGGCGAGCTGGACCGGCTGATCACCCAGATGGTCGAGGACGCTGGGGCAAAATCGGCCACCATCGGCTATAAGGGCTATCAACACGCCAGCTGCATTTCGGTGAACCACGTCGTGTGTCACGGCATCCCTGGCGACAAAAAGCTGAAAGACGGCGACATCCTGAACATCGACGTCACAGTGATCGTTGACGGATGGTTTGGCGACACCAGCCGCATGTATGTGGCCGGCAAACTATCCCGCAAGGCCGAGCGTCTGATCCAAGTGACCCATGACGCCCTGATGAAGGGCATAGAGGCCGTCAAGCCTGGTAACACCTTTGGTGACATTGGCCATGCCATTCAGGTCTACGCCGAAAGCCAGCGGATGAGCGTCGTTCGCGATTTCTGCGGCCACGGGTTGGGAGAAGTCTTTCACGCTCCACCAAACGTGTTGCACTATGGTCGCCCCGGCACTGGTGCCAAGCTCGAAGAAGGTATGTTCTTCACCATCGAGCCCATGATCAACCTTGGCCGCCCGGAAACCAAAATCCTTGCGGACGACTGGACCGCGGTGACCCGTGACAAGTCACTGACCGCCCAGTTTGAACACTCGATTGGTGTAACCGCAGACGGGTTTGAAATTTTTACCCTGTCGCCCGGTGGCAAATTCCACCCGACCTACGGCTAAAGCCAGCCGCTGAGGGGTATTGCTGGCACTGTCTGCAATTTGACCTGCAAGCCCAGTGCTCTAACCTGATCCCTATCTCAGATAGGGGGCAGGTATGTCGATCAGAACCATCATCGGACTAAGTCTTTTTTTGCCCCTTGCCCCTGTTGCCCAAGCGCAGGACACGGGCGTTTCCTTCAACCTGTTCAGTTATGAAGGCGCATATTTCAACAAAATCTTCCGGTTCGATGCAGATTACACCGCCAAATACGACATCCCGATCAAGGTTCCCTTTGCGCTCGAAATCCCTGTGCGCAGAGACATTGAACTAATCGCCGACGGGCGCCCAGATGGTGGGCTCGTCAAATTCACCTTCGCCACCAAAGCCCCTGAGGGGCGAAGATTTGTCGAAAACTTCCACGTCGCAAATGCAACGTTCCCCATCCCCGAGGGCAGCATCGACCCGATGCCAATCCGCCTTCGTACTGCCGCCCAGGCACTGGCACACTCCGCTTTTCCTAATGCGGTAAAAGGATTCACCAATGCCAAGGTTATTAGCTCGCGCGAGATTTCAGTCAACAACATGCGTGCAGCAGAGGTGCTGGGAACCTACACCGATCCCGTCAATGGTCCGATGATTTTGCAAATGGTTGCGATCCCACACCCAGACCGCGCCGAGAGTTATTTTGTCCTGCACAACATCAGCCGAACATTGGTGCCGATGGACGGCCCCAAACGGTTACCCGAAACACTCGGTGGGCGTGTGTTATCCAGTTTCACCTACGAGTAACCGCCTTTGAAACCGGATCCGCTTTCATTTGGCTAAAAAAATCCCGGGGGTGAATTGTCGCACATGCGACAAGAGGGGGCAGCGCCCCCATCAACAGTCAAAATCAACGTCAGACCTAACGGTCACCCAACCCGATCAATCCCGGCACCATTGCCATATCATCAAATAGCTCGGCCCCCTGCGCCACCAGCCGCTCTCCACCACCATCAGGTGCATAGCCCAAACAGCGCATTCCAGCACGTAGCGCGGCGGTGGCGCCATTGGCGCTATCCTCGATCACCAGACAATCGCGTGCCTGCACATCAAAATGGCTGGCCGCCGCCAGAAACAACCCTGGCTCGGGCTTGGCTACTCCCAGTGTATGTGCCGAGAACATCGCATCTGGATGGAACCGGTTCCACAATCCATTTTGGCCCAGCGTAATACGCATCTTGTCGTCGCTGCCGTTAGAGGCCACACAACAAGGGATCGCCTCGCGGTCAAGCAATGCCAAAAGCTCGGGGATACCGGACACAAGCGGCACGCCCCCGCGCAGCCTTGCATAGGTTTCTTGATAGACTTCATCAACCCAGTTCGGCGGCAGATCAGCACCCAGATCCTGGGCCTTGTCTTTCACGTCTGCCATTGTACCGCCAACAAACAGATCCATGCACTGAGCCAGCTCCAGCTTTAGCCCGTAGCGCGACAGGTTCTCGACTAAGGCCTGATTGGAAACCACCTCACTGTCGACAAGCACGCCGTCGCAGTCGAAGATCACCAGCTTTGGCGTGGGATAGGTCTTGGGCATAAAAACTCCTGACGTAATTCAATAATCAAATCAATAATCAGAGCGCAGCACTCGCATTAGATATCCCGCCACATCAAGGTGATGTGGGTATCGCCATATTTGCGACTGTCGCGCAGCTGGTATCCTTCGGGTGCCGACATTGGGCTGCTTTCCTCCCAAACGATCAGCGCCTCGTCGTCTATCCACCCCCCGTCAGCAGCCACTGCCAATGCCTTTTCCCCCAAGCCCTTGCCGTATGGCGGGTCAAGAAAGATCAAATCAAATGGTGCATCTAGATTGGGCCCCAATTTCAGCGCATCTCGTTTGATGAGATTGGTGTTATTCTTGCTGCGCGTAATGTCGATGTTCTTGCGGATCAGCCCTGTGGACACCCGCCCATCGTCGACAAAAGTCACACAGGATGCGCCCCGCGACAGGGCCTCTAGCCCCAAGGCTCCGGTGCCTGCAAATAGGTCCAAGACACGAGCGTCCGGGATTACACCGGTGTGGTTAAGCACGTTAAATAGGCTTTCGCGCACGCGGTCGGTTGTAGGGCGCAAATGCGCCCCAGCGTCGCCTTTACCAACCGAGGCCAGCGCACGGCCGCGAAAATCGCCGGCAATGATCCTCACGCTTTCAACAACGATTTTAGCTCAGTTTCGGGATCACCTACAGCGTTCGGATCACAGGTCTTGCCCATGTCGATCAACCGTTTGCCGACCATATAGGCGCGTGGATCGTTCATTGCGTCCACTGCCAGCAACTGGTCATCCTTGAAATACCAAAACGATATCGATGCGCCGTCACCCGAGCGGGTGACCACATGGGTATACCCGGTATTAAGCCCTGCTATTTGCAGTTTGACGTCATATTGATCTGACCAGAACCATGGCTTGGCGATGTATTCCTTACCCGCTCCCATAATGTTCTGCGCTACGACTTCAGACTGATCAATAGCGTTAGGCACACTTTCCAGTCGAATGCGCTCGCCCTGATATGGAAATGAGGCGCAATCCCCAGCCGCCCAGATGGACGCATCCGAGGTTCGCCCCTGTGCATCTGTTTCAATCCCATTGTTCACCGTCACACCGGCCATTTCAGCCAGTTGCGTGGCAGGGGTGATGCCGACCCCAACGACTACAAAATCCAGCTCCAGCTCGGTCCCATCGGTCAACACCGCACCGGTGACTTTGCCGTCGGAGCCCAGCAACCGATCTAGCCCAACACCTTCGCGGACATCGACCCCATGTGAGGTATGCAATGTGCGGAAGTAATCCGATGTTTCCGGCGCAGCGACCCGTTGCAAAATGCGGTCAGCCATTTCGACCAGCACCACGTCCACGCCACGCTTGGCACAGACGGCTGCGGCCTCTAGGCCGATGTATCCACCGCCGACGATCAGGGTTCGGGCGCCCTTGGTGACCGATGGGGCCATTGCATCCACATCACCAAGTCCGCGGACAACAAACACGCCCTCCAGATCACCACCAATCGCCACTGGCAAGCGCCGCGGGTCTGATCCGGTGGTCAGCGCCAGATGATCGTAAGAGATCACCTCATCGCCAATACTGACCGTCTTGGCACCCGCATCAATGGCAGTGACCGGTTGGCCCAGTTTTAGGGTGATGTTGTTATCGGCGTAAAAACTCTCGGGCCGCAGGAACAAACGCTCCAGCGCCATATCCCCCAGCAAATAGGCCTTGGACAATGGCGGGCGTTGATAGGGTAACGCGGTTTCGGCACCGATCAGCGTGATCTCGCCGTCAAAGCCGTCCTTGCGCAGCTTGGCCACCAGTGACGACCCCGCCTGCCCCGCTCCGATCACGACGATGTGGCTCATCTTGCTCTTGCCTCTCAATTCTGTTCCGGTCACTTTCACTGCCGGACCCTATATGCGGTGCGAACAGAAACGCAATTAGAAGTGACGAGAACTAGATGATTTCAGTTGGTGAAAAACTGCCAAAAGCGAACCTTGTAGTGATGGGAGCAAACGGTCCAGAGCCGGTTTCCATTGCCGACAAGACCAAAAACCGCAAAGTCGCGATTTTTGCTGTCCCCGGGGCCTATACTCCTACCTGCAGTTCGGCGCATGTGCCCAGCTTCATTCGCACCAAAGATCAGTTTGCAGCCAAAGGCGTCGATGAGATCATCTGCATTTCAGTCAACGACCCCTTCGTGATGGCAGCCTGGGGTAAAGAAACCAGTGCAACGGAAGCTGGCATAACGATGCTGGCCGATGCTGAATGTAGCCTGACCGAGGCGATGGGGATGCGATTTGATGCCGCCCCTGCCGGTTTGATAGCCCGCTCTTTGCGCTATGCAATGCTGGTCGAGAACGGAGAGGTCAAAATTCTACAGATGGAAGAAGGCCGCGGTATCTGTGAGCTAACGGCAGGCGAAGGTCTACTAGAGGCAATGGGCTGATCGCCGGTCAAACACTGCAAAGCCCCGAAAAATCTGGGGCTTTGCATCTTATACCAAACTATCGAACTTGCGTGCCAACTTGGCATCTTGGGCGCTGATCCCGCCAACATCATGCGTTGTCAGTACAACCGTCACCTTGTTGTAAATATTGCTCCACTCTGGGTGATGGTTCCACTTTTCAGCCCAAATGGCCGCCCGGGTCATCCAGCCAAATGCATCGACAAAGCTCTCAAATTTGTAAGTTTTGCTGATCGCATCCCGATCATCAAGCAGGGTCCAGCCGGTTTGAAACAACGGGCCCAACAATGGCCCACGGGTTACCTCTGACATTTTCTCCGTCATTGTTGTTCCTCCACCTTTAGCTTTTTGAACGGGCCATAGTCGGTCAGAATTTCAATCTCTTCCTCGATTGCGACGCGTTCGGCATCCAAATACCGGGCCACAGCATCAGCAAAGCCGGGATCACCGAGCCAATGCAAGGAATGTGTCTGCGTCGGCAGATATCCGCGTGCCAGTTTGTGCTCGCCCTGAGCGCCAGCCTCAACCCGCGCCAAGCCCATCGCGATAGCTAGATCCATAGCCTGATAATAGCACAGTTCGAAATGCAGACAGGGATGATGTTCGGTGCAGCCCCAATATCGGCCGTAAAGCGTATCGCGGCCAATGAAATTCAGGGCCCCCGCCACATAGCGCCCTTCACGTTGTGCCATGACCAATGCCATATCACCCGCCATGGTTTCCTGAACGATGTCAAAGAACGCGCGCGTCAGATAGGGCGACCCCCATTTGCGGGAACCGGTATCCTGATAGAACATCCAGAAGGCATCCCAATGCTCAGGTCGCAAGTCTGCGCCGCTGAACACTTCGATATCTCCACCAAACCCCTGCGCTTGGGCGCGCTCTTTACGGATATTCTTGCGTTTGCGCGATGACAGGCCAGCTAGAAAGCCGTCGAAATCTGGGTAGTCCTGATTGAGCCAATGGAACTGTTGCGTCAGGCGTGACATCAGCCCCATTTGCTCGCCCGCCTTGGCCTCATCCTCGGTGCAGAATGTGACATGCAGAGAGGACAGGTCGTTATTCGCAGCCAGTTGCACCGCGCCCTGCACCAAAGCGGAATGACCGACGCCTTCGAAACCGGGCCGCACCAACAATCGCCGACCGGTGACTGGCGTGAACGGCACTGCGATTTGCAGTTTAGGGTAATAACGCCCACCCGCTTGTTCCAGCGCGTGGGCCCAGTTGTGGTCAAAGATGTATTCGCCCTGACTGTGCGACTTGGCATACATCGGCGCGCAGCCAATAAGATCACCGTTTAGATGTGCGGTCAGGTATTGTGGTTGCCATCCTGTGCCGCGCCCAACCGATCCGCTATTTTCAAGCGCGCTAAGAAACCGGTGGGTTGTGAATGGATCGTTTGGGCGGCCACCATCCGTTGCCTCGGGGCAAGCGCATGCATCCCACTCATCGGCGCTTATCTGCGCCAATGAGCCCAGCAATTGTATCTCAATCTGCGCTTGTTCCATTGTTTCCCCTTGCCCTGCAATAATTGGGCAGGGACATCTGGCTATCAACCCGGCAGTGGGGAAAGATAGCCCTCAAAGGTCACATTGTCGGCAAAGACCCGCGCTGCACGTTCCTCTGCCAGCGAATTAATCGTCCAACACAACACAGGGACACCCCTATCACGCAATTCCTGAACGCGAGACCGCGAGAGATCACCGGCCTCGTGACTGATGAAGCAGGCCCCGGTCCGGTCAAAGTCTGGTATATCACGAAGCCGGTCGCAAATCGGTTCCGTCAATTCTGGCCACTCAGCGAAATCATAGGCGCTGGTTACGATACCGCACGGCAGGTCCGGTGCCAGTCGGACCATCTCAGCCGTTGAATTCGGGTTGAACGACATCAGCGCCACTGAACCGCGATAGCCCATCAATGCATCAGCTGTCGCCCGTTCAAGCAGCCCAATATCCGGCCCCAACTGGCCGTCTTGATCCTTGATCTCAATCAGCAGCGGCACCTGACCATCAACCAGTTTCAGCACTTCGGCTAGATCTGGAATCCCTTCGCCATCGCCACCTTTCAATGAAATAGCCTGGGCCTGCTTTCGCGTAAGCTGGTTGATCGATCCGGTTCCGTTGGCCAGCCGCTCCAGATGATAGTCATGGAACACCATCGCATGCCCATCAGCACTAAGCTGTAGGTCAATTTCGATGCCATAGCCCGCATCAATAGCCGCGCGGATAGCCGCACGGCTATTTTCAGGGCGCCCATCGGTCACATCATGCAAGGCACGATGCGCAATGGGCAGCCCTAGAAATTCCGATGGTAGTGCTAGTGTCATTTGATCTGGAATACACCGTCGATTTCAACGGCAACACCCATTGGCAGCGAGGGCGCGCTAACCGCAGAACGTGCGTGGCGGCCAACATCGCCCAGTGCGGCAACCAGAAAATCAGAGGCTCCGTTGACAACCATTGGCTGCTGCGTGAAGTCGGCGGTGGAATTCACAAAGGCCCCCAGTTTCACAACCTTCACCAAGCGATCAAGATCACCGCCACAGGCTGCTTTTACTTGCGCCAACAAAGAAATGGCACAGGTTTTAGCCGCGACTGCGCCTGCTTCGACATCCATATCCGCGCCCAAGGTGCCGGTGATAAAACCGTCGTCATTAGCCGAGATTTGCCCCGAAACATAAACCATGTCGCCCACGACAACATAGGGCACATAGTTGGCAGCCGGAGCCGGAGCATCAGGCAAAGTTACACCCAGCTCATTCAATTTCGCCTCAAAACCCATGACATCCATCCTCTAACAAGTGTTTCGCGGCGACGCTAACCGGGAAGCAATACAGCGGAAAGAGAAAAATGCCGGTCGTGTTTCAGCTTTCCCGGAAGGCCTTGAAAAAGTAATCGGCAAGGGGCTTGACCAAATAGGTCAGCGGCGAGTGATCAGCAGTGCGAATATAGCTTTCGACAGGCATGCCGGGCACTAAGACGACCCCCTCTGGTAGCTTTTCAAGCTCACCCTCTTTCAGTTCAATTTCGGCACGGTAATACGATTGGCGGCTGGCTTCGTCCTCAAATGTATCCGCCGAAATCAGTGTGACGACGCCAAACAGTTCGGGTGTCTCTCGTTGATCCAGCGCCGAGAATCGCAGTGACACGGATTGGCCCACATAGACCTCATCAATGTTGATTGGCGAAACCTGGGCCGCAACAACAAGCGGTCGATCCTGCGGCACCAGATACAATACTGGTTCCGCTGGGCGAATAACTGACCGGGGTGTATGAACCTGCAGTCCATAGACAATACCCGAAGCCGGTGCCGTAATATCCAGCCGGTCCAACTGTTCGATTAGTGACCGCCTTGTCTCGGCCAATTCCAGTTCTTGATATCGCAGGTCGCGCAACCGGGTGATCGCCTCTTCGCGTTGGCGAGTTCCCAACTTTAGAATCTCGATCTCGGTTTCGGTAATTCGACCTTCAGCCTGCGCCTCTGTTGCAATCAACTCTCCTAGTGAGCCCTGCAAGTCGGCTGATGTGCGGCGAAGGTTCAAAACTGTGCCCGCTTGGGCCAATCCACGATCCAGAAGGGTTTGTTGATTTTTCAGTTCCTCGCCGATCAGCTCTAGCTGAAGCGCCAAGGATTCCTGCTGGGACTTAATCCCGACAATCTGATCGCGGATCTGAGCCCGGCGTTTTTCCAACTGCTCAGTCTCACGAGCTATCGAATCTTGGCGGGCAAAGAACAATCGTGCCTGCCCATCCATAAACTCATCTATTTCGGGGCGAGTTTGGGCCAGCGCCACCAAGTCATCATCGAATGCAATGCTGTCTGTTTCGTCCCGCTCGGCTTCTAGCCGTCCACGTCGTGCAACAAGTTCGAATAACTGGCCCTCAGTAATCACCAATTGCGATCTCAATCTGTTTGCATCCAAGCGCAATAGCAAAGCCCCTTCGGCTACGACGTCACCTTCTTCAACCAGAATTTCCGATACAATGCCGCCATCAAGGTGCTGGACAACCTGTCGGTTCTGATCGACCTCGATCTGTCCTGTAGCCACTACTGCACCTGCTATCGACGACATCACAGACCACGTGCCAAAACCCCCAACCAACAGCAGCAAGCCAATCATGCCAATCGTAATCGGGCGACGGGCGGACCATGCGTTTTCTTCGGTCATTGTGCCTTCCTCGCCGCAGCCGTTTTTTGAATATTTTGGTGATTAGTGACTGTTTGACGTAAGATATCATCCTTGGGGCCAAACGCTGCTTGATTGCCCTGATCCACCACCAGCAACAAATCACATTCCTGAATCGCCGCAGGTCTGTGGGCCATTATCAATACTGACCTGCCCTCAGATTTCAGCTGCTTGATTGCAGCGTTCAAGGCGACGGATCCTTCGTTGTCCAAGTTCGAGTTCGGTTCATCCAGAATTACAATCACTGGGTCATCATACAGTGCCCGCGCTAAGGCAATCCGTTGCATCTGCCCACCAGACAAGCGACCGCCACCCGCTGTGATCCGTGTGTCGTATCCGTCAGGCAATTTGGTGATCATTTCGTGGGCCGCTGCCTTTTGTGCTGCCGATACAACTTTTTCCGAGTCCAGCGCATCCGCCAAACGAGCAATATTTTGCGCTATTGTTCCTTCAAACAGCTGCACACGTTGAGGCAAATAGCCGATGTGTTGACCCAGCACGTCCGGCGCATATTGATCCAACGCGGCACCATCCAACCGGATAGTCCCGGCTGCAGCCCGCCAAACGCCGGTTATCGCACGGGCCAATGTCGATTTACCCGAACCCGATGGGCCAATCACGCCCAACGCTTGCCCCGGCTCTACCTTAAACGAGAGATTCCGCAACAGTGGTGTCTTTTCACCGGGTGGCACCACTGTTACCGCCTGTAGTTCCAGCCGTGCTTTGGGCTTGGGCAATGCAATACGCTCTTGCTCTTCTGGCACCTTAGTCAACAATTCAGCGAGACTATTCCAGCCTTTTACTGCGCGCTGCACAAGCACCCACTGACCCAGTGCCAGCTCGATTGGCGCCAAAGCCCGCCCCAGCAGGATCGAACCTGCAATCATGGCTCCGGGAGAGACCTCGCCTTGCAGCACCAGATAGGCGCCCAGCCCCAGCATGGCTGACTGAAGGAACAAACGGAGTGTCTTGGTCAGCGTTGTAAAGCTGCCCCCAACATCATTGGCTGAGATACTTTCGGACAAGGCTGCATCGCGGGCCACCTTCCACCGGCCAAAGGCAGCGCCGCGCATTCCCATGGACTGAATCATCTCCGCTTCAGTACGGATTTCTTCGGACATTAGACTGGCACGATGAGAGGCAATATTCGCCTCTAACTGCGGTACGCGCGAGAACAGTTGGTTCAACAAGGCAATGCAGACAAGCAAACCACCACCAACAAGCGCCAACAGGCCTAGCCATGGGTGAAACAATGCGATTCCAGCTAAGAAGACCGGCGTCCAAGGCATGTCAAATCCCGCCATCAACACCGGTGACGAAATCAGGCGCTGCACCGTTTCAAGGTCGGTCAAACCAGTTTGCGCCACAGGGTCCGGCCCCACAGCCGAGCGTCGGATCATTGCGTCAAATACCCGCCGGTCCAATGCCGCTTGGAACCGCGCTCCAACCCGGGCCATAATGCGACCACGTGAGTAGTCCAGCACCCCCATCATTCCATAAAGAAACAACACTAAAAGCGACAGCGCGACCAGCGTTTGCTCTGACCTGCTGCCTAACACACGATCATATACCTGCATCATGTATAGCGGGCCTGTCAGCATCAACATATTGGCGAAGAAACTGAAGACACCAACCGCCCAATAAAGCGCCCGACTGCGACGTCGAACCGACCTCAGCTCATCACGTCCGTTTTTGAATTGTGAATTTGCCATAATGTGCCTGAATTGAGTGTTAGCGGGTTCATGATAGCACCCCTGTTAACCCTTATGGGTTAACTTGTAATATGTTCCAAATCTGTCACAACCAAACAAACAATTCATGAGGCCTATGGGAACTTGGCCGATTATCCTTAAATCGAAGCCGGGCCTTAGGCCATCGGCTAAAGAAACGGACACCACAACTGATGACTTTGACCCTGCGACAGATCTCTTTTTTTGTTGCCCTGACACTAGCGAGCTTGACTGCTGGTTGCGCGCGCCAGAGCCTCGAGTCGCGGGCCGCAGGTGAGGTTTTCGATCCCCATGAAGGAGTAAATCGTTCCATTCACAGCTTTAACCTTGGCGTCGATAGGGCTCTCTTTCGACCCGCCTCCAATGGTTATGTAGCTGTAGTGCCGCCGGAAATTGTTACCTCTTTTGGCCTGTTTTCAGAGAACCTGTCGATGCCTGGACAGGCTGTAAATGGGTTGCTTCAAGGTGATCTACCCAAAACAGGTCTTGCGATCTCCAGACTGCTGATCAACACCGTCCTCGGTTTAGGGGGCCTGTTTGACCCAGCTTCCGACTTCAACATCCCCCGTGTCGATACAGACTTTGGCGAAACTCTACATGTTTGGGGCTTTGGCGAAGGTGCTTATGTTGAACTTCCGTTCTACGGCCCATCAACCACTCGCGACGCTGTAGGTGTTGTTGCTGACTTTTTCACCAATCCAATTACCTTTGCCCGGCAAAACCCTGCCGATAACATCGGTGTATATGCTGAAATCGTGCGACGTATGGGCGATCGTGGCAATTATTCTGCTACAATCGACTCAATCCTGTACGAAAGCGCTGACAGTTATGCCCAAGCTCGGCTGATCTACCTACAAAACCGCCGTTTTGAATTGGGCGGGGATCAGGACAGTTTTGAAGGGGTCTTTGGCGACCCCTACTCCGACCCATATGAGGATATCTATGCCGAATAACCTATTTGACCGTCGCACTTTCCTGGCCTCTGCCACCTTAGGTCTAGCTCTGGCCGCACTTCCCTTTCCTGTGCTGGCCCTAAGTGAAAATGGCGCCCGTAACTTGGTCGGCAGCGTAGTTGGCGACATCAACAAGGTGATCGCATCGGGGAAGCCTGAGTCTGCGATGATTCGGGACTTCGAGAAGATCTTTACCCGCTACGCCGATGTACCGATCATGGCTCAGTACGCACTTGGCGTTGACGGGCGACGCGCGTCAAAATCACAGATGCGCGCGTTCACTAAGGCGTTTCAGGGGTATATCTCACGCAAGTACGGAAAACGGTTCCGGGAATTTATCGGCGGCGACATCAAGGTGAAGTCGACCCGCAAAATTCGGGCCGGGTATGAGGTGAAATCAATTGCCACCCTGCAGGGTCAGGCGCCGTTTGAAGTGACCTTCTTGGTGTCCGACAAGTCCGGCAAGGACAAGTTCTTCAACATGTTCATCGAAGGGGTGAACCTGCTGCTGACCGAGCGCACAGAGATCGGTGCCATGCTGGATCACCGCAAGGGCAACATCGACAAGCTGATCGCGGATCTGAAAAAGTTAAGCTAAACCGCTACACACGGCATCTTAACCCAGTCAATCTTGGTACTGCGCCGAACCCTTTTGGCGCAGTACCCGCGGGGAGCACTACGCAGACTGGCAATTCAATTACCAAACAGCTCCTTCAAGAACCCATCGACCGCCTGGCCAATATCTTGGCCCACATTGTTCCCACTGTTGCGTCGTCTACGATCTGTGTTCGGTTGTGGTACTGCAATGGGTGTTGGGGCCTGCATTGGCAGGGCAACTGGAGCCAATCCATAGTGTACCCGTATCATGGTTTCTCGCCAGATCTCGGCTGGCAGGCCGCCTCCGGTCACACCAGACAGTGGCGTGTTGTCATCGTAGCCCATCCATACTCCGGCAACATATTCAGCCGTAAAGCCAACGAACCATGCGTCGCGGGCGGCTTGTGTGGTGCCGGTCTTGCCCGCAACCTGCCAGCCCTGCAATTGCGCCCGAGCCCCTGTTCCCTCGGACACCACCTTTTCCATCATCCAGGTCAGTTGCTGTGCAGCGCTGGCCTGGATCACCCGTTCCCCCATGCCACCACTGATACCAATCATGGGCTCATCATCGCCCATCAATTGAAGTTCGACCAAGCCGTAAGGCGTAACAGATGATCCGCCGTTCAGGATACCAGCATAAGCGCCTGTCATTTCAATCAGAGTGCTTTCTGATGCACCGAGCGCTAGGGCTGGTCCATCAGCCAGTTCACTGGTCAGGCCGAACTCACCAGCAACGCGGCGGACCAGATCGCGGCCCACGGCCTCGGATATCTTCACGGCTGGAATGTTCAGGGAATCCCGCAGCGCCCGCGCCAGTGTAACCTCGCCATAAAACTTATGGGTATAGTTCTTGGGGCACCATTGCCCTGAACCCGCGATATCCAGGCAGTATTCTGCATCCAACACTGTATCCAGTGGCGAATAGCCCAGCTCTAGCGCGGTTGCATAGACAAAGGGTTTGAACGCTGAGCCGGTCTGCCGTCGCGCCTGACTGGCGCGATTGAACACACCAGAAACCCGGGTCTCGCGACCGCCAACCATAGCCCGAACCGCTCCATCTGCACTCATTACTACAATCGCGGCCTGCGCTTTGGAGCCCTTGCGAACTTTGTTCTCAAAGATATAGGCCATCGCCTCTTCGGCGGCGGTTTGCAGGCGCTGGTCCAGCGTGGTGCGGATAATCACATCTTCGGTCGTTTGATCGCCAAAGAAGCTGGGTATTTTGTCCATCACCCAATCGGCAAAGTACCCTCCTGCACGGGCTGCGGCAGCCTCGCTTAGCTGGGCCGGATTATCCCGCGCATCCTGTGCCTGTGCGGCCGTCAGATACCCCTGATCCTTCATCAGCCCTACAATCACCTGAGCCCGATCTTGCGAGCGTTGTAGGTTGTTCGTCGGTGCATACCGTGTCGGCGCCTTTAGCAAACCTGCCAGCATCGCCGCCTCGGCAGGGTTGACCTCTGCCGCAGACTTGCCGAAATATCGCTGACTGGCGGCCTCAAACCCACGTGCACCGGCACCTAGAAATGCGCGATTCATATAGATCGTCAGGATTTCGTCCTTGGAGTACTTAACCTCCATGGCCACAGCAAAAATGGCCTCGGTAATCTTGCGCCACAGCGATCCCTGCCGACAGTCCGCCTCATAGGCTTTTTCACTGCCCCAGACATCAGCATCGTAAACCACGCCCAAACACAGAAGTTTCGCCGTTTGCTGGGTGATGGTCGAACCGCCATGACCAGACAAAGGCCCGCGACCTTCACGCAAGTTGATCCGCACCGCACTGGCCACGCCACGTGGAGAGATGCCAAAGTGGCCAAAGAACCGCTTGTCCTCGGTCGCTACGATCGCGTTCTTCAAATGTGGCGATACTGTCTGTGTGGTCACAACGCCACCGAACTGATCTCCACGCCACGCGAAAACCTCGCTGTTGCGGTCCAGCATGGTAACTGACCCACGTGCGCGGCCATCAAGAAGTGTCTCAAGCTCGGGCAACCGCAGATACTGATAGCCAACCGCCAGTCCAACCAGCAATCCAACAACCATACCGACCCGCCAGGTTACCAACCAGAACAGACCAAAAATCCACCTAATGAGCCCAAAGAAGGCAGCGTGGAAGTGTCCAAAGAATCCTTTTGGTTTGCGTTTCACGGATTTTCGCGGTGCAGTTTTCCGGGCCGCTGGTTTAGCCGTGCTTGTCTTGCGTCTAGTCGGCTGGGGCTTCTGTTTCTTCCCGCCGCCAAACAGGAAACCAAACAGGCCTTTACCCTTCGGCTTTTTCTTGCGCGCAGGCTTTCGGGCGGGGGCCTTGCGACCACCAGCCGAATAACGCTTGTCTGCTACCAAAGGCTTGCGCCCTGATCCTTGTGCCATGCCAAAATCCTGCCCGGTTCGCCCGTTTTTCACTATATAACCCCTCGCTCTTGTTTTGTTGAGGGGGAGTTTTCTCGGCCTCACGCCTTCCCGAAGAGTCCAAAAAACAGGCAGAGCTCAATAAATGAGCATTTTTATTGCGCCTTTTGGCCAAATTTAGCGAAACGCCGGTGCCCAAACATTCCCAAGTCACGTCTCACCTTCATGTTTGTGAAGCAGAGACCAAGCACGACTCCTGAGAAAGGATGCTGAGATGAAGATGATCATTGCTGCAATTAAGCCATTCAAGCTGGAAGAGGTCCGCGAAGCGCTGACTGAAATCGGCGTTGCGGGCCTGATGGTAACAGAAATCAAAGGGTTTGGCGCACAGGCCGGCCATACCGAAATTTACCGTGGCGCGGAATACGAAGTAAATTTTGTGCCCAAGATGAAACTGGAAATCGTCGTAGCGGCTGACCAGGCCGACCAGGTGGTTGAAACCATCACCAACACAGCCCGCACCGGCAAGATTGGTGACGGCAAGATTTTTGTACTGGATGTGGCTCAGGCGGTGCGGGTGCGCACTGGTGAGACAGATCTGGAAGCACTTTGAGCAACGGCCAAGAAGGAACATAGAATGAATATCCTGAAACTCCCCCTCGCCGTTGCTGCGCTCATCGCGCTGCCAGCGATTGGTTTTGCGCAAGACGCTGATGTCACCCCACCGAACAGCGAAATCGGCTATATCCTTACAACCTTTATGTTCCTGTTCGCGGGAGTTCTGGTGTTCTGGATGGCTGCAGGCTTTACCATGCTTGAGGTTGGCCTGGTGCGCGGCAAGAACGTGACCATGCAGCTGACCAAAAACATGGGTCTGTTTTCGCTGGCCGGGATTGCCTACTATGCCGTTGGTTACAACCTGATGTATCCGGGCGATGGTTGGTCGATTGACGGTATCCTAGGTGCCTTCTCCCTGACTTCGTTGGAACCCGTTGGCCTAGCCGACACCGAAACTGACCTGACCTATGCGTCGGTTGGTTCTGATTATTTCTTCCAGCTAATGTTCTGTGCCGCAACCGCGTCGATCGTGTCCGGCACTATGGCTGAGCGCATCAAGCTGTGGCCGTTCCTGATCTTCGTGATCATCTTGACCGCATTCATCTACCCGATCCAGGCATCCTGGAAATGGGGCGGTGGCTTCCTGGACGGAATGGGCTTCCAGGATTTTGCTGGCTCAACAGTTGTACACTCGGTTGGTGGCTGGGCTGCTCTGGTTGGCGCGCTGATCCTGGGTCCACGTATCGGCAAGTACAAAGGCGGCCGCACCATTCCGATGCCAGGCTCTAACCTGCCACTTGCCACTTTAGGTACGTTCATCCTGTGGATGGGGTGGTTCGGCTTTAACGGTGGTTCGCAACTGTACATGGACACTGCAGCCAACGTTGCTGACATCAGCCGCATCTTCGCCAACACCAATGCTGCTGCTGCCGGTGGCGCCGTAGCCGCAATGATGCTGACACAGTTCCTGTACAAAAAACCTGATCTGACAATGATCCTGAACGGTGCCCTTGCTGGCCTGGTGTCGATCACTGCCGAACCGTTGGCGCCTTCGCTGGGCCTTGCCACCCTGATTGGTGCTGCTGGTGGTGTAATCGTGGTTTTGGTTGTTCCGGTTCTCGACAAGTTCAAGATCGACGATGTTGTTGGCGCCATCCCGGTTCACCTTGGCGCTGGTATCTTCGGTACTCTGGCTGTGCCACTCAGCAACGCTGATGCATCGTTCTTTGTTCAGCTGAAGTCTGTTGTGATTGTTGGTATCTTTGTGTCGGTTGTTTCGACCATCGTTTGGCTAGCACTGAAAGCCACCGTCGGCATTCGGGTCACGGAAGAAGACGAAATCAACGGATTGGACATGGCCGAACTGGGCATGGAAGCCTACCCAGAGTTTTCCAAGCTCTAAATCTACCCCCACATTGAAACAATTGGCGCGGCCCTTATGGGGGCCGCGTTTTGCGTTTTGGGGCAAGTGTTGGAATTTGAGTATTTCCAGCAAAAAGAAGCTGTGGATGTGCAAACCGAGATGAAGCATCAGATCTGCATAAAAAAGCGCGCCACCAAAAAGGGGCGCGCCGTTTTGTTTACTTAGGTGCGTTTCTTAGACGCCAGCGTCGATAATCGCTTTGGCCAGAATAGGCACAGTATCCGCATTCAATCCGGCGATATTCATCCGGCTGTCGCCAACCATGTAAATACCATCATCTGCGCGCATTTTTTCAACCAGATCAGGCGAGGTTCCCAAGAGCGAGAACATACCGCGGTGCTGGGCAAGAAAACCAAACCGGTCAGACCCGGACAGGCGCTGCAGTTCGTCCGCCAATTGCTGGCGCAGGCCCAGCATACCCAGCCGGGTTTCCTCCAGCTCGGCAGCCCAATCGGCGCGCAGGGCGTCGTCGTTCAGGATCATTGTTACCAGTCGCGCACCGTGATCAGGTGGGAACGAATAGTTCTGACGGTTCAGGAAGGCCAGGGTACCTTGGTTCAGTTTCTGAGCGGCGGTATCGTTAGACACCATCATCAGAAGGCCAGTCCGTTCGCGATAGATACCAAAGTTCTTGGAGCAACTCGCCGCGATCAGGCACTCAGGTGTGCCTGAGGCCACCAGCCGGACACCGGTTGCGTCTTCCTCCAAACCGTCACCAAAGCCCTGATAGGCGATGTCGATCATTGGAACCAAGCCGCGCTCGTTCATCAGCGCGATGACTTCTTTCCACTGCACGTCGTTCAGATTGGCGCCAGTTGGGTTGTGGCAGCAGCCGTGCAACAGGATCACGTCCCCTTTGACCGCTGTTTTCAGGTCTTCGATCATGCCGTCAAAGTTCACACCACGGGTTTCGCGGTCGAAGTACCGGTACGTTACGGTTTCGATGCCAACATAGTTGAGGATCGAAATGTGGTTTGGCCAAGTTGGGTCAGACACAAATACACGCGCCGATGGGTTGGCCATTTTGATCAGTTCAAACGCCTGACGCACTGCTCCTGTGCCGCCGGGAGTGGCAGCAGCAGCGATATTGCCACGCTCAACCGTATCTGCGAGGATCAGTTTGATCATTGCATCGGAATAAGCCGGATCGCCAATTAGACCGACATAAGACTTGCTGGTCTGCTCTTCCCACAGCTTATGCTCGGCGGCCTTGATCGCCCGCATCACCGGCGTCACGCCCTGAGCATTTTTGTAGACCCCAACGCCAAGGTCAATTTTGCTCTCGCGCGGGTCTTCGCGGAACTTCTGCATCAGCGCCAAAATTTTGTCGGCGGGCTGTGATTTGAGGGTTTCGAACATCAGTTCTCTCCGGTTGCAACGGGTAAGGTTGGGAAGGCGCCCCATTCGGTCCATGAGCCATCATACAGTGCATGGTCTGATTTCCCGATACGTTCCAGCGCGAGACTGAGAACCGCAGCGGTAACACCCGAACCACACGAGGTGATCGCAGGCTTTTTCAGGTCCACTCCGGCGGCTTCAAAGATGCTGCGCAACTTGTCGGCCGACTTCATAGTGCCATCTGCGTTCAGAAGCGTTGAAAACGGAACGTTCTTGGCACCTGGAATGTGACCTGCGCGCAAACCCTGGCGCGGTTCGGGAACGTCTCCACGGAACCGTTCGGCAGCACGGGCATCGATAATCTCATGATCGCCCAGTTTAGAGGCCGCTGAAACCTGTGTCACATCCCGTACCATGTGGTTCTGAACCCGCACGGTCATGTGTCGGTCACGGATCACCGGTGGCATATCTTCAATCTCGCGGCCCTCGGCCTTCCATTTAGGAAACCCACCATCCAGCACTGCGATGTTTGATTGCCCCATCAAACGGAACAACCACCACACGCGTGCAGCTGAGAAAAGGCCAAGACCGTCATAGACCACCACTTGGTGGCCATCACCAACACCCATGGCGCGCAGACGCGACATGAATTTCTCAACCGGTGGCACCATGTGCGGCAGTTCTGACCGGTGGTCCGAAATATCATCAATGTCAAAATAACGGGCACCTGGAATGTGACCCGCGTCATATTCGGCACGGGCATCGCGTTCCATCGCGGGCATCATCCACGAGGCGTCCAGCAGGCGCAAATCAGGATCTTTCAGATGAGCCGCCAGCCAATCAGTGGAAACAAGTGTCTTTGGATCGTCCTGCATGAATTTCTCCCTAGGCGCGTTGTCCAAGGCCTACTATCGGCTGCAAGGAGTCGCAAGGAAAAGACTGGAAAAATTGGGGGCTTGGTGCTTGGTGCTTGGTTCAACCTGAAATTTCGGTGAATTTATTCACTTCACTCTGCGGAAATAGATTTTCTCATGTTGACACCAGTCACATGAAACCCTGCTGCTAGGTACAGATGATGCGCCCTGTCATTATCTGCGGCCACCCGTAGCCTGATATCGCTGTGCCCTGCACCTGCATATTCAGCTTCAAGTGCAGCCAAGGCCAACTTGGCATAGCCCTTTCCGCGGCAGGGCGGCAAAATGCAAAAATCACTGATGAAAACCGGCTCGCTACCGGCTCCCGGCTTGCACCAGAAGTAGCCAACAACCGAAGCTTCGTTGTTCACGATACAAAACAAATCCTGCCCAGGGCTATCTACGCCTTGCCCCAGATCGGCCTCGACCTCTTGCACAGCCCGCTCATGTGCAACTTCTAGCTCCACATCGTAATTGGAAGAAATTTCTGCCGCATAATCGGGAATGAAATAGGCAAGGTAGTCCTGAAACTCACTGTCCTGCATCCTGCGAAGTCGTATCATTTCTACTCCTGCGCAAACCAAATAAGGACGCGTTTCTCTTAGCTGTGATCTTTCATCAGTCGCGATTTCTGACGCGACCAGTCACGTTTGGCTTCAGATGCACGTTTGTCGTGGTTCTGCTTACCTTTGGCGACGCCGATCTTAATCTTCGCCAGCCCCTTGTGATTAAAGTACATCACCAGCGGCACCAGGGTCATTCCCTTGCGCTGGGTGGCATTCCACAGGTTTGATATCTGCTTGCGCGACACCAGCAGTTTGCGACGGCGCCGTTCAAGGTGCTTAAAGGTCTTGGCCCGCTCGTATGGCGCGATGTAGGAATTTACCAACCACAACTCACCATCCTCAACTGCGGCATAGCTCTCAGCGATGTTCGTGCCACCGATCCGGGCACTCTTGACCTCAGACCCTTCTAGGATAATGCCACACTCTAGATCGTCATCAATCGCGTAGTCATACCGCGCGCGGCGATTTTCGGCGATAACCTTGTAGTTCGGATCTGAATTCTTTTTCTGTGCCATAGGAAGCAGATGTAAGCCCGCCGAAGCGTGGGCGCAAGATGGCGCACAGCCGCTTTATACGGTTAAACCCCAGTAATTTGCTGATTTTGGAGCTTACCCTCTTGCACCCGCGTCTGAACAGGACACGACACCGGGCGCAGCTTGTCATAGGCTATATGGAATACATAAGCGTACCCAGTGTAAAACAGGGTCAGCCCCAAGTTAAATGACAGTGCCTGCAGCAAGCTGTGACCTGCAACATACATCATCAAAGGACAGGTAATCATCACTGCTGTAGCCTCATGCGAAAACGCATGAAAGACACGCACCCTGTGGGGCCTATCGCTGGCAACCCGATTGGTGGTTTTAAACTCACATACATCAAAAATGTAATTGTGCAGCGGAGACCAGACAAGGATGACAATGGATAGCATCGCAATCAGTGCAACGCCGTCAACAACACGGGTTCCCGCCAACGCCGCATACAGCGGTGAAACCATCACAATGCCAGTAACTTCGAAGGATAAGGTCTGCATCACCCGTTCACGTAGGTTTCTAAGTGTCATTGGATCACATAGATCTGACATGGGTTTCTAACCGCGAACTGACCTTTTGTGTTCACCATAGCCTTCAGCCTCCCCCCCATACCGCTAAGGTGGACTTCGCCCACCCAGAGGTCCGTCCTAAGGGGCCGCGGTTTTGCACACAGTTCACATTTGGGAATGGACTGGGTTATTCTTTGGGTTGAGTACCCAAAAAGGACCCCAAGCTTTAGATTTTGTTCTAAAGTGGCTTTGTTGCACAAATCGGTTAATGGGATTCACTGTATGAATCCAGCGTGATAGTTGGGGTTCATGAGCAGGTGGACACCGACGACTTACAAGACC
>NZ_QHLQ01000056.1 GCF_011813015.1 Parasedimentitalea denitrificans
GCATGTAAGTGGGAACTACTTCGCCCTGCTCTATCTCGGGCGTGACAACCAATCCTGACCCACTCAGATTATAGGTCGGAGTGACGACGCCCTGGTCGACTTGAGGCGTTGCGGCAAGGCCCATACCCGTCAGCGTTACAGAGAGCGAGAGCGACCCCATGCCAACCATTGGAGTGACTTCTAGGCCAGCTCCAGTCAGATTGTAGGTCGGTGTCAACACCCCCTGGTCCAGCTCTGGCGTCACAGA
The DNA here is from genome assembly GCF_011813015.1 of Parasedimentitalea denitrificans. GTDB lineage: Bacteria > Pseudomonadota > Alphaproteobacteria > Rhodobacterales > Rhodobacteraceae > Parasedimentitalea > Parasedimentitalea denitrificans. Next base: position 248 of record NZ_QHLQ01000056.1, read on the forward strand.
CAGCCCTGAGCCTGTAAGCGTCACCACTGGGCTTGATGCTGTTACGACGCCTTGCCCAAGTTCAGGAGTGACCTGCAGGTCGGAGCCCGTAAGGGTGTAGGTTGGCGTCACAACGCCTTGGTCAATTTGAGGCGTTACAGCAAGCCCCATACCGGCCAGTGTTGGGGTGAGCGAAAGCGAACCCATGCCAACCATCGGAGTGACCTGAAGGCCAGCTCCAGTCAGGTTGTAAGTCGGAGTGACGACGCCCTGTCCAATCTGGGGCGTTACGGCAAGGTCAGATCCAGTCAGGCTGTAGGACGGCGTCACAACCCCTTGATCCAGCTCAGGCGTTACCGACAGTCCGGCGCCTGAAAGCGTCGCCGCCGGGCTGGAAGGCGTGACGACGCCTTGCCCTAGCTCTGGAGTAACCAAGAGGCCGGAACCCGTCAGATTGTAGGTTGGTGTGACCACACCCTGACCAAGCTCAGGAGTGACCTGAAGGCCTGCACCTGTAAGTTCAGACGTCCCCGAAGCGGGCAATGCAAATTCGTTCGCGCCGGTTTCCCAAAGGCGCAGTGCACCTTGGCGCATTTGGCCCCGGTTTAGCTCATCGAGCGACCCATGGACATCTGCGGCCAGAATGCCGCCAATTTCGGCATGACGCGAAGGGTCAGCAATCGCGGCGCGAACATCGGCATTATTTAGATCTGGAGCAGTGCCGAACCAAAGGGCAGCGCGTTCAAAAGAGGGGACTGCGTCTGTGAACGCAGGGACCGCACTACCATGACCACGCCCCAGAACCCCAACGTTGTCTACGTTGTTCAAGGGGATCGTAATCGTGGACGTAGAATCATAAGAGAGTAAACCGCCACCTTGGCCAGTGACCCAACACTGGGAAGCACCGTTGGCGTCGTGCACTAGGAATATTTCAACATCGTCACCGGCAAGCGTCTCCAAGAGGGGACTAAGCTTATCAGTGTTAACCCCGTCCTTTACCCACAAGCCCACCCGTGAGCCACTAGTTTTAGCGATAGACAGTAATGAACCTGCCCCATCCTGAAACGTTAGGACAAAGTCATTGGCCTCGGTTTGAGCCTTGCCCTTGTAGTACATAAGCACTTGGGTCTGAGCAGAATTGATTTCCTCAGGCAATGCCCCACGACGATAAAGGCCCACACCGGGATCGTTGATCAACGTGTTGGTTGGCTCAAGCGCTGCACCATTCGGCGGTGTAAAAGTGCCAGTGCCGGTTTCCCAAACCCGCAAGGCACCTTGTCGCAAGTGGCCCTGGTTGAATTCTTCGGCAGTGCCGTGGATGTCGAGCGCAAGAACGCCGCCAACTTCCCCATAACGGTCTGGGTCAGCAATCATCGTCCGAACAGCTTCATCGGTCAGATCAGCGGTTGTGCCGAACCACAATGCGGCCCGCTCGACACCTTCGTGTGCGTGGGTAAAGCCCGGAGGGTTTGCATGCCCCCGGTCAAAGACTCCCACGTTATTCACCTCAGGTAATGATGCAAACTTGTCCGCCGTGTTTGCAAGTGGGTTCATACCAAAGCCATGGCCGGTCTCGTAAGCTTGAGGACCATTTATAGCATCGTACAAGATCCAGACTTCAATGTCGTCGCCTTGGGTATGTCCATCGAAAGCTGGCACGATGGACTGATTGCCCGAACCATCATGGACGGTTAGCCCTATGCTTCCTCGTTCTTCTCGTGACCTAAGCCTGTAGGCGAACTGGTTCTGAAAGTTGAACAGAAACTGCTGGGCGTTCGTCAAGGATGGCAGTTTACCCCTATAGTAGAATAGGATTTGGTTTTGATTGGCGTTGATCGCATCTGGCAATGGGCCATGCCGATAGAGGCCAGCACCCGTGCTGTTTACAATCGTTTCAGTGGCGGATTTAGGTGCGCGATACAGAACAGGTAAGTTACTAGCCACGTTCCATCACCTCAGCCCCATCATCGTCACATACATGCCGGGATCATTCACGGCCTCAGTGGTCTTGTACCGTGCAGAAATCCTATCCCCTGCAGGTCGGCCCCAAGGCACCCAAGTAGGGCTGGCGTCAGGTTGTCCATCGTTTTGGTTTGTAGGAAGCCGCCAATCCAATTCTGCAAAAGCTACCTCTGAACCCGGCGACCCATAGGCCAATTCAATTCGTCGGCTGACTGTTGAAGTCGGGTTGTTGTACACGTTGGTAAACATGAAGCCCAACTCTGCGTAGTCGTGCAAAAGTCCGCTGCCTTGCATCAGGTTGTTGGGTGTTGATTGGCCACCAACTATTGTCAGTTCCGTCCAAGGGGTGGGGGTGTCGTCTACGGTTGCTCCAGGGACAACTGCCCCCTTGCCATATGCCGAAGTAGTAGCGTCCAAGTCGCAGGGGCCGAGGTCCAAAAACTTGTATGGGGGCAGCGGAAGGTCACCAGCTTTGACGCCTGAAATCCCCACATGGTACGGGCAAGTGGACCAGCCCGAATGGAACGTGGACAACCTCGTGCCTGCGGCGACTGGTAGGGGTACGTAGTTTTGACAAAACCCACGGGCTGCATTGCCTTGGCCGGGCTGAACAGTGGCAATTCGGGTTTCATTCCCCACGTCGCCAATGGCCACGCTTAATGGTCCTGTTTTGTCGACAAGCGAGGTCACGTAAAAGC
>NZ_QHLQ01000057.1 GCF_011813015.1 Parasedimentitalea denitrificans
GGAATTGTGAGATCCATGGCGTTGAAATTATAATTACCGGCATCCGACAGAGCGATAGAAGTTGGATTGCCGGTGCCGGGATCTTTCAGGGTGTTTGCGGCAAACAATTCGTCTACGCCATTAGACAGCGCATAATGGGTGGCGCTCCCGGTAACATCGACTGTGTCAGCCGTAATTGCCGGGATAGTCACTTTGCGACCAGACACATCACCTGCTGCAGGCCCGGTCAGGCTGACAGGTGCCGAGGCCAACTCAACAGCGGCAATGGCAGCAAAGTTCGCAGGCTCAGACGAACAAATGTGCAGCATGGTTCCGTTTGTTTTCAGATGGTTGCATGCTGCGTCTAATACAGCGTCAGAGAGTAATGGCATTCTGTTTTCCTTTGGATGTGCTGCGCAGGTTCCGGTGCGCGGCAGGCCGGTTGGGTTTGCGATCCGCGCTCAGATCACTGAGGGCCGATCAGTTTCCCGATGCTTTTCAGCTTGTCGGCGTTACACTTGGCTGTTGCCTTCCAACCCAATGCGTACTCAACAAAGGCACCCTGACTGGGCGAGCCTTTCACAGGCTCAGCGCAGGGGTTGGTCAATTCTTTGGACACCACCGGCTCAACAAAAACAGGCGGTCGCTCACATGCGGTCAAAAGCATCGCGCATAAAATCAGACAACGGATCATGGTATCCCTCCGTTTGCCGAAGACGGTTAAATTCTGCGTTGAGATTTTCCCGTTCATTGCGCATCCGATGCAGGTGTGCGTCGAGAACGTGACCAGCCTCTTGCGATTGCTCTAGCTGCTTGTCACGCACTGCAATGGTCTGCCGCGCCGCATCCAGCTTGGTGTTCAGGTTGGAGTTGCGCCAAAGCAGGTAGGAGGTCCAACCTCCGAGCCCCAGCAGCGCACAAAGCGCCGCTATGAGAGCGTATCGGGTCACGCCTCGGCCCGCTCCATGACAAAGGCGTGGGCGCCATCATAAATCGCTTCGGCCAGTTCATCCTTGCGAGCATCAGCCACATGACAGAACCGCGCGTTACCGCCGAAGAATGGCTCGGCCATAATAGCTGGAGCTGCCCCTGCCCAAAGAGAACGACCACCACGGGCGCGACGACCTCGCACCTGAATACCATCATCTTCATTTTGCATTACTGCCAGCATCCGGTGGTGAACTTCACGTGCCAACGCCATCGACCCAGCCGTTCCGCTGGATAACGTCAGGCAGCCCTCGGCGCTTGGATCATGGCTGCCGTTGAAATGCAGCTCAATCGAAACATTCGCCCCCCATTCATCTACCTCGCGATAAACCTGATCAATCTGCTTACTGTAGACGACGCCAGCCACCCGGCGGAACACCCGCACTGAGGCAGGATCGATTTCTTGGATCAGCTCGGCCAGATGGCTATTCCACTGGAATTCAGGCTGTCCGTCAGTGATCCGAACAGCGCCCTGCGCACGGGCGTTATGCCCAATTACGATTGCAATTTTCACTCTTCATCCCCTCCTAGAACTCGACGAACCAACTTGTCAGCGATATCGCTGCTACGCTTCTCAAAGCGGTCCATCATTTTGACGACCATGTTGATGCCCCAACCGGATAAAGCGCCGGAGAGAGCCATGATAAGCTGGGGAAGCACACCAAAGTGGTCCCACCCTTGCGTAGCAATGACTGCTATTGTCGCGACAACACCCGAGGTCGCCATGACGGCCCAATGCTTGGCATTTGAGCGCCGGTGACGGGCTATCATGCTGCCCGCAGCAAGGGCCAAACACAGCCCACCGATGAATTGATGAGCCGGAAAACTTACGCCCAGCCCAAGCAAAGCCCAGCTAACCCAGTCGCGGGACGTTTCGATTATAGCCAGCCTCATATGGCGGCCATGACGCTGAGAGTTGAGATGTCGATGACACCTCGAACCATTTGCTCAATCATGAACATGTCTCTCTCTTACTTTCGATGTGAAACTTAGACTGGCCTCCGCTCAAGGCCTCTTACCCGTCAGGCGCTGAATTACGGCCAGTGACTGTCGTCTTGGTAGTTTGCCGGGATAGGCGCGGCATTCTTCAACGCGCGGGCTGCAAAAACATGCACCCGGACGTGTTCCGCAGCCTTAGCCCCAAATTCGAACACTGTCTGCGCATCCATCGCCACGGCAACATTGTCTATGGCAAGCCATGTGAAGTCGTCAGATGCGCCGTGCCAGAGCAAGTTCCCCGGCTGTGCCCCTTGTGAAATCGCACCAAGTGCCAAAGTTGACGCACCAGAAATGTTCTGGCGGGATTCGGCGCCACAGTCATAGGATTTACCCTGAAACATGTCTGACGTCAGCACCTGTGGGTATTTGGGAAGGTTTAGCATCAGGAGGATTTCTGGTTCATCGTAACCGTCAAGGAGTGAAGATGAACAAGAAA
>NZ_QHLQ01000058.1 GCF_011813015.1 Parasedimentitalea denitrificans
GCATGTAAGTGGGAACTACTTCGCCCTGCTCTATCTCGGGCGTGACAACCAATCCTGACCCACTCAGATTATAGGTCGGAGTGACGACGCCCTGGTCAACTTGAGGCGTTGCCGCAAGCCCCATACCCGTCAGCGTTACAGAGAGTGAGAGCGACCCCATGCCCACCATTGGAGTGACTTCTAGGCCAGCTCCAGTCAGACTGTAGGTCGGTGTCACTACCCCTTGGCCCAGCTCAGGCGTCACAGACAGCCCTGCGCCTGTAAGCGTCACGACGGGGCTTGATGGTGTTACGACGCCTTGCCCAAGTTCAGGGGTGACCAGCAGGTCGGAGCCCGTAAGGGTGTAGGTTGGCGTCACAACGCCCTGGTCAATTTGAGGCGTTACAGCAAGCCCCATACCGGCCAGTGTTGGGGTGAGCGAGAGCGATCCCATGCCAACCATCGGAGTGACCTGAAGGCCAGCTCCAGTCAGGTTGTAAGTCGGAGTGACGACGCCTTGCCCAAGCTCTGGAGTAACCAGGAGGCCGGAACCCGTCAGATTATAGGATGGTGTGACCACGCCCTGGCCAAGCTCCGGAGTGACCTGAAGGCCCGCGCCTGTAAGTTGAGGCGTCCCTGATGCGGGCAATGCAAATTCGTTCGCGCCGGTTTCCCAAAGACGCAGTGCGCCTTGGCGCAGGTGCCCCCGGTTAATCTCTTCAGCAGTACCGTGAAAATCAATGGCCAGAGCGCCACCAAGAGTTTCTGCTTGGGCCGGGTCCGAAATACTGGCCCGAACTGCCGGATCTGATAGGTCTGGAGCGACCCCAAACCACAGCGCCATCCGATCTATTGCAGCATGAGTGTTGCTATTTGCGGGTGTTCCATTGTGCCCACGGCACATAATGCCAACATTGTCCACGTCGGACGTTTCCATGGTCACAGTGGCAGTGTTCGCCCATGGCTGCAGTGCCCCGATAGCACCATCATAGGCGTTAGAAACCCCGCCCACGTTATAGAGAATGAAGACTTCGATATCTTCATTGGGGTCGACGTGGGCTACACTAGTTTCGATCTTCTTGTTGGATGTGGAATCATAAGCCGTCAGTGTGAATGTACCGCTCGACTTTTGAGCAATGTTCAATCTACCAAAATAGTCACTCTGGAAAGTTATCAACTCGCCATTGTTAGCTATGTCAGACTTGCCCTTGTAGTAGAACAAGATTTGAGTGGGGTTGCTATCAAGTGCGGCAGGTAATGTCTGCACTGGTCCACGAACCAACAACGCATCCACTGGGGTGGAAATAGCCTCAATAGCAGTCTTAGGCGCGCGATACAGAACAGGCAATTTACTAGCCATGGCGTGTTACCTCAGTCCCATCATCGTTACACGCATGCCCGGATCATTCACGGCCTCGGTGGTCTTGTACCGAGCGGAAATCCGGTCCCCTGCAGGTCTACCCCACGGAGCCCATGTGGGACTGTTGCCGGGTTGCCCCTCGTTTTGGTTTGTAGGAAGTCTCCAATCCAATTCTGCAAAAGCAACCTCTGAACCCGGCGACCCATAGGCCAATTCAATACGTCGATTAACAGTCGAAGCTGGATTGTTGTACACGTTGGTAAACATGAAGCCCAACTCTGCGTATTCATGAAGAAGCCCACTGCCTTGCATCAGGTTGTTAGGTGTGGAGTCAGTCCCGACTATTGTCAGTTCCGTCCAAGCAATGAAGGTATCGTCTACGGTTGCTCCGGGGAGAACTACCCCTTTACTGTAGTCAGAATTGCCAGCATCCAAGTCACAGGGGCCGAGGTCCATAAACTTGTATGGGGATAACGGAAGGTCTCGGGCTTTAACGCCTGAAATCCCCACATGGTACGGGCAAGTGGACCAGCCCGAATGGAACGTGGACAGCCTCGTGCCTGCGGCGACTGGTAGGGGTACGTAGTTTTGGCCGAACCCACGGGCTGAAGTGCCTTCACCGGGCTGAACAGTGGCAATTCGGGTTTCATTCCCCACGTCGCCAATGGCCACGCTTAATGGTCCTGTTTTGTCGACAAGCGAGGTCACGTAAAAGC
>NZ_QHLQ01000060.1 GCF_011813015.1 Parasedimentitalea denitrificans
CAACATCAAAAACAGGCTGCATAATCAATCACACAAACGAACCAGAGCCTCCAATGGTCAAGCCCCTCTGATGTTCCATTTTATATGACGACGGACATTTCATTCCTGAGCGAACGGGCGGCGAGATCGGCGAGGATCCGCTGGGCCGGGCGGACGTCTGCTGGCGCGGCGCCGTCGGCGCTTTTCCACCAGTAGTGGGCGAGAACGGCCTCGGTCCGGATCTCGGTGGCGCTCGGCACCTTGACCAGCCGGGATAGTCGATAAAGGTTGCGTGCGATTTTCGACGCCGGATGTCCCTTGTCGAGCAGGGCCTTGAGTTCAGGCGCTTGCCCAACCAGAATAGCGACCTCGGCCTCGGTCAATTCACTGACAAGGACGGGATGTACTCCTCCACACTCTGCAGTGATGGTGTCGTCGAGCCAAGGCTCGAAATCAGGGTTGGAAGCTGTGCGCGTGGTGACGATCACCGTGAAGCCAGGAATTGTACTGGCAGCGCGCAGCAGGTCGACGACTGTGCGCTGGTGACCGGGATCGGTGAACATGTCGAGGCTGTCGATGAAGATCATCGCTCCGCCGCTGGCGGCTAGGTCGGAAAGGAAATCGCTGGCGGTTCCCGAAATGCCGAGCGCCTGCGCGAATGCGATCCAACCGCCTGACGGTGTTGTTACGGGATCAAGCACGATGATCGGGGATTCCCGAGCGACGCGCTCAGCCAAATTACGCAACACCCAAGATTTGCCAACCCCCGGGCCGCCACGTACTTCGATGAAGTGGTGTGAGCCCGCAGCTTCGTCCAGCGCGGCGACCGCTTCAAACCGCGGTAGGTTCACGCCGGTGACCGTACTGCCGATGCTCGCCAATGTCATCTGCGCCATTTCAGCGATCTTGATGCGCGCGGGTCCATAGTCGCGATCACCGGCCAGCCGGAATCCGATTTCGACCAGCTTGCGCTTAAGCTCTTGGCGATCGATCGATCCGCCAATTGTGCCTGTCGCGATCGATAATTCTATTAGGGTGCGCCACAGCGCATCGGCCTGTCCAACATCCTCATCGGCGAGCATTTGTCGTGCCAACATCTGACCATGTGTTCGGGCGAGCGACACGCTCGATTCAAAATCAAATTCGAGGATCAGCAGCCGCCGCAGGATCCTCCAGATCGCTTCGTCATTGTCGGGAACGCCTCCGGCAACTAGGTTATTGCGCGTGGTTAACTCGAAATCGCGCATAACCTTGCTGGCCACGCCCTTGGCACTTAGCCGCTTGTAGAACTGGCCGCAGGTTTCGGCTGCCGCCGCCCATTTGAGCACGTCCTGATAAGCACCCGAGATATTGCGGCTGGTACGCTGGGTTGCGATCCCAACAAAATGCCGTTCCTCCGCGACCTCGGTCGAGTGGCTAAGCGCAATCTGCTCCGCCACCTCTCGGTACACTGTGTCTTTTGGCGCAAAGGTAATGTCTCGCTTTGACTGGATCTCAAGCAGAGCGTCACCCGACGGGCTGGCTCCATGGATAATTAGATCGTCAAGTTTGAAGCCGAGGTCCGTACCTTGGGATCGGACGCGGACAATCCGAGCGTTGGGCAGCCCATGCGCTGGGATGTGTGCAAGCATGGCTAAAAGGTAGAATGCGCCGAGCTCGCCTTCTATATAAGTCCCAGCACCGCCGCGCGACGCTGGGCTGGAGCCATGCTCCTCGATTTGCCTAGAAACCTTGTTCGTCATTACTACTTTATCGAGAGGAATTGGGTCGTAAGTCAACCGAATAGGGGGCTATTCGGTGATGAGGCGTTAGGACTAAATGACGCTTAAGTGTGCGTCGGCAGAGTTTTTGGGTCCAAAGGCGGCCTAAACTAAGTGAGAGTTTGGCTCATCTGGTTGGTTTGATTATGCGGCGCGTTGCCTGTG
>NZ_QHLQ01000007.1 GCF_011813015.1 Parasedimentitalea denitrificans
GGTCTTGTAAGTCGTCGGTGTCCACCTGCTCATGAACCCCAACTATCACGCTGGATTCATACAGTGAATCCCATTAACCGATTTGTGCAACAAAGCCGTACCAACTGAGAAAAACTAAGCCCTGCCTGAGCCAATCTACGTTGCAGTGTCCGTGTTGACAGGCCTAACGCACTGGCCAGTTCGTAGGTTTTCCACTGCCGAGCAATATCAAGCATCATCAGATCCGTTATTGTCTCTAATAGTATTGCCAAAGAGAGATCTTCGACGGGAGGTAAATCCACTTGCGGCGGGCTGTTCTCTGGCGGGTTAATGGCTTGGGAGATAGAATGCGCCTGCCATCCGATGGTCCAGCTGCTGGTCAAAAGCTCTCTCGGGTCTTCGGGCAGACAGAACGCGCATTGTTGGCGAATGCGGACTGATCCGCCCAATTGCGAGGCCATATCACACCAGAGATTGCGGCAGCCAATGCCCTCTAGAAGACCAATAATCAGGCCGCAGATCAGTAAATTTTCTGGCGTTGTCGGGGCGGTGTCACTTGTTGCACGCCGTCTGAAACGTGCGCTATTCTCCGTGACGAGATCTATTTCCATTCGATTGCTCGAGTGAGCAAACACCTCGAACCGACGCCATTTGTCAAATAAGACAGCTGGAGTTTCAGAGCAAAGCGCACTGCGCCAAACCGGGTCATAGGTGACCTGATTAATCTCCTGCCCAATAGAAAGCAGTGCCTTGGGCCCGCATTCACGCGCAACCATCTGGAGCATGTCACGTTTGGCTCCCGCCGGGGCCTGCGCTTGGCGCAATGCGTCGATGCCATCCGTAGACACAGACAGCAGCCCCGGATTGTGTTTTTGCATATAGACAGCAATCAGCTCAATCAGGCTTGCTTTGGCAAATTCACGGATCGAAAATTCTCCACAGCTATTTGGTATCCTTGTGCCATCATGATTTAAACAGATAGGCCTAGCCTGTCTCCGCAAAAATATCCTCGTATCTTATCGGTAGGCGGCGGCAGCGATGCCCGGTTGCTGCAAACACAGCGTTTGCAATAGCCGCAGGCACCGGGGGAAGCGCAGATTCACCAACTGGAGCTGGCGGTGTACCCGGAGGGGCAAGTAACGCCACATGGACCTCTGGGGAGGACCCATGTCGGAGTGGTTCGTATGAATGGAAGTTGTCTTGCTCCACCCGACCTTCTGCAAACGTAATCTGTTCGTTCAACGTCATACTGCAGCCCCAAGTGACATTTCCCATTATCTGGCTTTCGACCTGATGGGGATTAAGCACCAATCCGCAATCCTGTGCGCACCACACCTTGGTTACCCTCAAAGTTTTAGCTGCATGGTCGATCGTTAGGTCCGCGACAACAGCGACGGCGGTTTCATCCTTATAGACCGCACAAGCCAACCCACGCCCAGTGTCTTCAATTCTAGCTTGCCCCCAGTTCGAGATGTCGCCGACCTTGCGCACTACTTCGGCCAGACGGGCGCTGCTTGCAGGTAGGTTTTTCAACCGAAACTGCAATGGGTCGATGCCAGACTTGAAGGCCAGCTCATCCATCATAGACTCGATTGCAAAGGCATTTGGAGCGGCGCCAAGGCCACGCCAAGCATTGATAGGAACCGGAGTGCGAATGGCTGAGTGGCGTATGCGCTTGTTTGCCATCTCATATGGGGGGCGGATCCCGCGTGTTGTGCCTTGATCAGGGGTTGCCAGATCAATTGCCTTACCAATCAAACCGGGCGCCAAGCCGGTAAGAATGGAAGACGATACAACATCATGGTCCCAATGGGTTATGAAACCGTCCTCACTGACACCCGCATCGATGAAGTGCGAAAATCCGGGCTGAAAGTAGTTGTTTTGAAACTCGGCCGCGCGGTCCCACTGTACCCGGACCGGCAGGTTGAATTTTGCAGACAAGCGCGCCGCAGCTTCGGAAGCCTGACACATCACCCGTCCACCAAAACCGCCGCCAATACGATGGGTATGTACCACGACGTCCTCTGCCTCGCGGTCGAGGATTTTCGCCACTCTTTTCTGCACAAAAAACGGATCTTGGGTCCCACACCAAACTTCGACCTTGTCCGCTCTAACCCAGGCTAGGCCGGAGCGTGGTTCTATTGCTGCATGGGCTGCAAACGGCGTATCATAGCGTCCCGAAGAGCGATGCAGTGCAGATTGTTGCCCGACCTCAAGGTCACCGGATTGGTCCAACGTATGGGTGAAATCATCTTCTGCCCGCAGCCTCTCTACATCAAGAAGGGCGTCAATCTGTTCCTGACCCAAATCAGGACCGGTCTGCCATTCGACATCTAAGACCTCCAGAGCCTCGGAAAGGATAAACGGTGTGCTGGCGACCACCCCGACAAAGCCAGCAGCCTCGTCGATTTCCACTCCAAGGACGCCCGGTATTGCCGTCGCTCCGGTGCTGTTAGCCGCCACAAACCGCGCGCCAAAACTGGGCGGCTGTACAACTGCGCCAAATGCCATGTCAGGTAAGGATATGTCCCGTGCGTAGGCCATCTGACCTGTGACAATTGCGGTCAGATCATGGTGCAACCAGCTTTGCCCGATCGTTTGGTGATCCGTTGTTGGCCGAAGGGCGTAGCGCTTCAACTTATCATTTTCTATCAGCCGGTTGTCAGCAATGATAAAGTCCGCAGCGGGCACCAAGGCCGCGTACCCAATCGTCGTACCGTCTGGTAACTTAAAACCCGAGCGCCCGTCCAAAATCTGTTCCGTACTCAGGCCAGTTTTCTCTGCAGCCACGGCCCTTAGGGCCTCACGCAGTTGCGCCGCAGCCCATGATACAGGATCAAAGAAATTAGCAATGCTCTGGCTGCCAACAGTCATCTGAAACGGCGGTGTCTGGTTCGTGTCGGGTAATATGCATTCAATGTCAGTCTGCTCAATATTCAGCTCTTCGGCCACGACCTGTGTTAACCCCAAAGCAGCGCCTTGCCCCATTTCCATTCGGGGGCAATAAAACCGGACACGCCCGTCGACCAATATTTGAATCCATGTCAGTCCATCCTTGTCGTTAGGGGCACCAAAGGTTGGCAAGGCAGGTATCTTGTCGCGCACCACAGGAACCGCGCCAAAACTAGCCACCGTTATCCCAGCGGCTACCCAGCCGGTCTTTTTCAAGAAACGTCGGCGGCTGATGGACTTCATTTTTGTCGAAGACTCCATGATCAAGCCTCCTGCGCAACGCGGGTAATGGCCTGCCGAATGCGGTCATAGGTGCCACAGCGGCAGAGGTTGCCGTTCATTTCTTCACGGATCTCTGCTGCTGTCGGGGCTGGATTACGGTGTAGCAGGGCTGATGCAGTCATGATCTGTCCCGCCTGGCAATAGCCACATTGGGGCACACCTTCTGCGATCCAGGCCTGCTGAACCGGATGCAAACCTTCGCCAGAGCTGGTTTGGTCCAGACCTTCGATGGTTGTGACCTCTACGCCGATAACATCCGAAACGTAGGTTTGGCAGGATCGCGCTGCGACACCATCAAGATGCACGGTGCAAGCGCCACACAGCCCAATTCCACATCCAAACTTGGTGCCTGTCAGCATGACAAAATCACGAAGGAAATCGAGCAATGTCACATTTTGTAAATCGTCGGGCACCGCAATCATATCGCCATTGATAACTATTTCCATGAGTGGTTCCCCTTTTGGGGGTTGTGTTAAAGGCAACACCGGGGTGCCGATATGATAATCACGCCAAAAGCAAAGAGGGCGGTACAGCGTAAATCGTCAGATATCCCCTTCCAGATTTCGGATTTTGATTTTCGTGATCTTTAGTTTGTCGGCGCCGGTGCGTGTTGAAGGATGTCGAAATCCTGAGGTTGAAACACCCGTATCTCTTCCCTAAATTGCGCAGGAATTCGACCACATTCCGCAAGAAATCCAGGGGCTGCATCTGTGACTGATACCGGCGTTAAAGAGACATTTTCCTTTCAAACTGAGGTGGGTCAGTTACTCGATATTGTCGCCGGATCTCTTTATTCGAACCGCGAGATCTTCCTAAGAGAGCTGGTGTCAAACGCGTCTGATGCTTGTGATAAGCTGCGCTATGAGGCGCTTACAGATCCCACACTCACCGGCGGATCTGATCAATTTTCTGTTTCTCTTGAGATCGATGAGAAAGCCAAAACCCTGTCCGTTTCGGACAATGGGATTGGGATGAACCACGATGACTTGCTTGAAACGCTTGGGACCATCGCGAAGTCAGGGACTGGGGCGTTTCTCAACGCCTTGAAGGATGGCGAAAAGGGCGAAATGGGGCTTATTGGCCACTTTGGGGTTGGCTTCTATTCCGCATTCATGGTTGCCGACAAAGTTGATGTTTTGACGCGAAAAGCAGGCGAAGACACAAGCTGGCAGTGGTCATCGGATGGCAAAGGCGAATTTACCATTGAGCCCGGTGATAGGGTCGCATGCGGTACAACTGTGGTGCTACACCTGAAGAAGGACGCGAAAGAGTTCCTCGAAGAGGTCCGCGTTCGCCATATTATCAAGACCTATTCTGATCACATTAGCTTTCCGGTGACGCTGGGTGGCGAAGCTCTAAATTCGGCCTCTGCCATTTGGACCCGTGCCCCAAAGGATGTGACCGAAGAGCAGCACACAGAGTTCTACCATCATACTTCGCATGCCTTTGATAAGCCTTGGCTTACTCTGCATAGCCATGTCGAAGGCGCGGTGAGCCACACGAGCCTTCTGTATGTGCCCACGACCGCCCCAATGGATCTGTACGATGCTGAACGCAAAAGCCATGTGAAGCTTTATGTGAATCGGGTGTTTATCTCGGAAAACACCAAGGATCTTGTGCCTGCAAATCTGAGGTTCCTTCGGGGTGTCGTCGACTCACAAGACCTCTCGCTGAATGTATCCCGCGAGATGCTTCAATCGGACCCGACGCTGGCGAAGATCAAAACAGCTCTCAGCAAGAAAGTGATCGGAGCACTTAAGAAGAAAGCCAATAAGGCCCCGGAAGAATATGCGAACTTTTGGGGGAATTTCGGCGCGGTCGTAAAGGAAGGCTTGATCGAAGATCCGGCCTTGCGGGATCGGTTGCTTGAAATTTGTCGTTTCTCTTCAACTCACAATGAAGAGCTGACCAGCCTTGCGGACTACGTTGGACGCTGCAAAGAGGGCCAGGACGCGATTTACTATATTGCAGGTGATGATGCGAAAAAAATATCGCAGTCACCGCACTTGGAGGGTTTTAAAGCCAAAGGCGTGGAAGTCCTGTTGTTGGCAGACCATGTCGATGAGTTCTGGCTTCAACACATCACTGAATTTGAAGGCAAGACGTTCAAGTCTGTTACTCGCGGGGCAACTGATCTGGACAAAATCAGTAGTGATGCAGATGCAGCTGATGACAAGGATGATGCAGAGACACCTGAACTTGATAATCTTATTGCAGCGGTAAAGCTGGAACTTGGAGATTTGGTCAAAGATGTGCGCCCGTCCAAGCGGTTAACCGATAGCCCGGTGTGCTTGATCGCAGACGATGGCGACATGGACGTCAATCTGGAACGGCTGCTGAAGCAACATGGCCAGTTGATGGAAGGCATGCCGCGGGTTCTGGAACTAAACCCAGACCACAGAGTTGTGAAAAAGTTGGCCGAACGTGCAAAAGGCGACGCGGTTGCGTCAGATACGTTGCTACAAGATGCGGCGCATTTGTTGCTGGATCAGGCTCGGATCTCCGACGGCGAGGCACCTTCTGATCCTGCGGAATTCGTTCGCCGCCTTAGCGCAGTTATGGACAGCGCATTGTAGTGCCCCCCTTGGCGTGAACTAAATGAAGCCTACTAGCCATGTCCTGCTTGGCGGTCTGGATGGCTGGCAGAACGCTACTGCCTCAGTTGCAGATTTCTGCATGAGGACTTATGGGCCTAAGCTTCCCAGCTTCGGTCAGCATCCATGGTTGCCCAAACAAATCAGATTTTTCTGAGGAATAGTGCTTGCGGGTCGCCCGTTTGATATCTTTGACGATCTTCTCGCTAGGGCTTTTGCGTATTCCTGTTGTCTTTCTCATCGTCCACTCCTCAGTGGTTACGATGAGCCAAGAACTCTATCTTATCAAATACCGCTATTTGAACCCATAAGCGCTGACGTCAGACATGCTCAAATGGCGCGACCAGCCATTCATCATTCAGGCGCGAAAAATTCCAAATTCCGGCGATCCAGGGATAAGGAGTAGCTTTGTTGAGGGCATTAATGACTATGAAACCGATCTGCCAAAAAATCCACGAACACCCGTATTTTAGGGGCAAGGTTGCGTTTGTTGGCGAAAATTACAGCAATATCCGCGTTTGTTTGGGTGTATTCAGGTATGAGCCTGACGAGATCACCTGCGGCAATTCTTTCAGCCACCAAATAGTTGGACAATCGCGCGATTCCCAAGCCAGCCAGCGCAGCTTTGTATACAGCGTCGGCGCTGTTACCCACAAAGTTACCAGTCGCATCAACCGTGTGGCTGACACCGCCCAACTTGGCATGCCAAGCATTCCTGCCAATAACATTAGACATGCGTAGACAATTGAATTTCGACAAGTCGCTAAAGGATTTTGGGCTGCCATGACGTTCGATGAATCCCGGTGATGCACACAGAATACGTTCGTTCTTCATGATTTTCTTCGCAATGACATTTGGGTTGGTCAGTTGCTCCGCAAAGTTTATAGCAACATCAAAGCCCTCTTCTTCAAGGTCAACCTGCCGGTCGGTCAGCTCCAACGACACCGTTATTTCGCGGTAAAGATCCAGAAAATCCGGCAAAACACTGATCAGTTGGGACTTGCCAAAAACCACGCTTGAAGCAACACGGATCGTGCCCATAGGCCGACTATTGAACGCGGAGAAATGATCCTCAGCCTCCAGAAACCTATCGGCCATTGATCGGCACTTTTCATAATACTCTCGGCCATCCTCTGTCACGGACACACCAGCTTTTGTGCGATGTAAAAGCCGACGTCCGACACGGTCCTCTAAATGTCCGATCTGTTTGCTCACAGCAGATGGCGTTTGTCCGCTCGCTCTGGACGCCGCCGAAATGCTTCCCATTTCAACGACTTTCACAAAAACCAACATCTGTGCGGATGCATCCATCATGCGTCGTACCCTTTCCTGCTTGGCACCCCCCCTATGCAAATTTACCGGATTGGAGACGGGGTATGTTTGCGCTACCTCTGCACTGCAGCATAAATACTGCAATGCAGCGACAAAAAGGAAAACGCATGATGCCAATGGCAATTTCTAGTAACAATGCACATTTGCAAGCCGTTCTGGATGATCTCCGCTCAGGCTTTAAGCGCTTTCTGCTTGTAGCTCAGCAGGCAAACGAACGACGACGCATTTACCGAGCTACCGTTTGGGAACTCAACAACCTCACCAACCGAGACTTGGCCGACCTTGGGATTTCCCGATCGCACATTCGCCAACTTGCGCTTGAGGCATCACAAAAAGGTCGGGCAAATGAAGTATAGAGAAAGCAGCTACGTTAGTTCGGCACCCTATCTGTTAATACAGGACGTATTTTCCGAACTATGGACATCACTCGGAAAGGGGGCATCCAATGTGCGTAAAACTGTGGCGCAGTGCATGCTCAGGCTAAAAATTGCTAGAATGCAGGCCGCGTTGAGCCGCCTCACAGATGAACAACTAAAACAAATAGACCTAAAGAGAAGTGACATCGGGCAACGTGCAGCATACCTGATTACGTATGAGTACGACGGACTATGAAACCAGGATCAGACACAATACGGAGCTGATTCTCTCCGAAATCGACGCCCGTCTATAAGAGCGGGATCGAGAGGTGCCAGGCCTCTCTCCTCCCAGAGTTTACCTGACATCTACCTTGACGGTTCTTCCTCCCAGAAGCCGTCATCGCTTGGGGCTGGCACCTTCTCCTCCTCCCGAGGGTGCCAGCCTCACTTTAGACCTAAGTGGCAGCAACAGATCTGTGTTTGCAAAATGGATACCATGAGGCGTCAGAAAAATCAGGCCGCAACGGTTCAAGAAACGTTGGTGAAGCCTCTGTGGCGTTGCGGAATGAAAAAAAGATAGTCGCCCATTGCCGAAACCGGTTTCGGAACAAATCATCGCCGTATGAACACGAATCGAATCACTTTGGTCAAAGGCCAGGTTTCTTCTTCTCCAAAGATTGGGGGGAGGGTCACAATCAATGACCTGGCAAGCCACCTGTGTATGTCGAAAAGCACAGTGTCGCGTGCCCTGAACGGCTATTCAGATATTTCTGAATCAACCCGCAAGCGTGTTGAGCGAACTGCGCAGAAATTGGGGTATCGGCCACTCAGTCACGCCCAGGCCATTCGTACAGGTCGGGTTCGGGCCATAGCGCTGGTTCTTCAAAATGACGAACCGGACAAGCACAATCCCTTCCTGCAAGAGTTCCTTGCCGGAGCCTGCGAAGCGGCCAGTGACTTTGGCTGGACGGTGACCATTTCAACAGCCAAATCTGATCAAGATATGGACACTGTGCTGACCCGGCTTATCGAAGAACGCAAAGCCGATGGTTTCATTCTGCCACGGACCAAGGTCACGGATCCCCGTGTCCGGTTACTGCGCCGGCTTGGTGTGCCCTACATCATGTTTGGGCGCACGGATCATGGACAGAAAAAGATCGAAAAAGACGCCTCTTGGTTCGATATCTCCGGCGAAACAGCTATGCAGAACGCCGTTGTACGACTGGTTAGCTTAGGACATCAACGCATCGGCTACGTCGGCAGCGATCCTGAATTCAACTACAGCCACTTGCGCCGCGAAGGTTTTACCCAAGGTTTGCACGCCACCAAACTTCAACCAGATCCAGATCTGTTAAGAGAGGGCGCCAGAACGCGCGACGAAGGGACTACCGAAACCCGTGTGTTGTTGCAATTGGACCAACCGCCAACCGCAATTGTCTATGCAACCGATATGGCAGCATTGGGTGCTTACAAGGCCATAACTGAATTGGGCCTGACCGTCGGCAAAGACGTTTCCGTGATCGGTTACGACGGGGTGCCTGAAAGCCAGTATGTGCGTCCAGCGTTGACGACATATGACGTTGACACCCGAATGGCCGGGGAACGTCTGGCAAGTTTGCTGGTCCGTCAGATCCGAGGGGAACCGGCTGACCAGTTGCGCGAATTGCAAGAGGCTCAGCTGGTCGAACGGGACTCCGATGGCCCGCCAGCGCTCAGCTCGACCGAACTAGCCGAGAAAATACAAAAACAGTGATCCATTTTAGGGGAGGACTAAACATGATACGTCACTACACAGCTAAGCTAATGCTTGGCACATCCTTGGCACTGGCCTTGTCGGCCATGTCAGTACAGGCGGATAGCATCCGGTTCTGGACAACAGAAGAACAGCCCGAGCGGCTGGCCAAACAGCAAGAAATGGCTGACCTCTTCAAAACAGAAACCGGCACGTCGGTCGAAGTCATCCCAGTAACCGAAAGCGACCTGGGAACCCGCGCCACAGCCGCCTACGCTGCTGGCGACCTGCCCGATGTGATCTACCACACTCTGCAGTATGCTCTCCCCTGGGCCGAAGCTGGCATTCTGGACACCGAAGCCGCCAGCGAAGTGATTGCTGATCTGGGCACCGACACATTTGCACCGGGGGCCATTGCCATGGCTGCGTTCAAAGGTGAAACAGCCTCTGTTCCGGTCGATGGCTGGACCCAAATGGTTGTCTACCGCAAAGATCTGTTTGAACAGCACGGCCTGGCCGCTCCGGATTCCTTTGCCAATGTGCAGGCCGCACTGGCCAAGTTGCACAACCCACCAGAACTCTACGGTTTTGTTGCCGCAACCAAGGTGGACGAAAACTTCATGAGCCAGGTTTTGGAACATGTGTTCCTGGCCAACGGTGTCAGTCCGGTTGATGAAAACGGCTTGAACGCACTTGATGAAGCCAGCACCACCGAGGTTCTCGACTTTTACAAGGCCATCGCCAAAGCCTCGCCTCCAGGTGAACTCTACTGGAAGCAGTCACGCGAATTGTATTTCTCGGGTCAGGCCGCGATGATCATTTGGTCTCCGTTTATTCTAGACGAACTGGCTGGCCTTCGTGACAGTGCTCCGCCAACGATCAACGATGATCCCACTTCCGCAGCCCTCGCCGGGAAAACGGGTATCGTGACCAACTTCTCGGGGCCGTCAAACCCGGATGGCGCAGCATGGGGAGATGTTCGTTATTTCGGTATCACATCTGATGCAGACACCGATGCCGCAATGGACTTTGTGAAATTTGCAATGGATGACGGATACACCCAGACATTGTCGATTGCACCCGAGGGCAAGTTCCCGGTTCGACGCGGCACTGCGGACAACCCAACAGCCTTTACCGAAGCCTGGTCAAAACTGCCCGTTGGCGTCGACCGTAAAGCTCCACTGGGCGAGCTGTATGAGCAATCCATGATCGACGAAATCGTCGGCGGCTTGGACGTGGCCAAACGTTGGGGCGTTGCCGAGGGACAGTTGTCACTGGCGTCGAAAATCATCAACAGCCAAGCGATCAACCGGGTCGTACGCCAATACATCGATGACGAAATTGATGCCCCTGCGGCGGTTGCAGCGATGAACGACGAACTGTCTAAAATCAACTAAGCCCTACCTGACATGACAGCGGCAAATCCGCCGCTGTCATACCCCTTCCGAGGTTTTCTATGTCTACGGCACACCCACCATCCGGCTCGGGAGCCTTAGCCAAACGCGAAGCGCGTCTGGCCTGGGCACTGCTGGCACCAACAATGATCAGTATTTCCCTGGTTGTTGTCTTGCCATTGCTGGCGATCATCTGGATCAGTTTCAAACCCTTCACACTGACCGATCTGCGGCCACCTGCGCCAATCGTGCGGGAAAGCCTACGCGGCGAAGGCGACAATTTACGCCTTGAATATCGGGTCCGAAATTCCAGCCAAGAACTTGCTATCACCGGTGTTACCCTCAGCGATACGCTGCCCTTGGGGCTGACGCTGAAAGAAAACCTGCCAGACCACTGTTACCTGACTAATCGCAATCTGTTTTGTGATTTTGGCGACATGAACGGCGGCGATCGCGAAAAATTGCGGCTGCCGGTCCTGGCAACAAGCGATGAGTCCGCGTTGGAGGAGTTGGCCGAAGGCTCCAAACCGGTCATGACTGGGGCGGGTCCAAGTGTGCTGACAAGCTTCGAATTTAGCTCGGAAAACTTCACACGTCTGTTTGACAGTGATGAATTTTGGTCGGTCCTTTGGATCACCCTATTCTACACGGTTTTTGGAACACTTGGTGCATTGGTCATGGGACTTTTTGCTGCGTTGTTGTTGAACAAGAGCTTTCGCGGTCAGGGGTTTATTCGCGGGCTGTATCTGTTCCCCTATGTTGCGCCGGTCATTGCCGTAGCCTTTACATGGGTCACCTTATTTGACCCGTTCTCAGGATCGGCCAATGCATTGCTGCTTCAAATGGGCCTGTCACAATCGCCGATTAATTTCTTTGGTGAACGGCCACTGGCCCTGATCATGGTGACGGTGTTTGAAATCTGGCGCTATTTTCCATTGTCGTTCCTATTCATTTTGGCTCGGATGCAATCCATTGATACCAGCATGTATGAAGCCGCTGACATGGACGGGGCCTCTCCGTTTCAGAAATTCTGGCTACTCAGCATCCCACAGTTGCTGGGCATCCTGTCGGTTCTCTTCTTGCTGCGCTTCATTTGGACCTTCAACAAATTCGACGACATTTTCCTACTGACAGGGGGCAATGCCGGAACACGCACACTGACCGTGAATGTCTATGAACAGGCCTTTGCCATTTCAAACATCGGCGCCGGGGCTGCGGTCGCAGTGGTAATCTTGCTGTGCCTGCTTCTGTTCAGCTTTGTCTTCTTCCGTTTCATCAGCCGTGAGGAGGGTCTGTGATGCGCAATGGCTATGTAACCGGCCCGATCCTGGGCGCGCTATGGCTGGTGGTCATCGCGTCGACCCTAGCTGTGACGATGTCCTTTGCAACTGGCGCCTTGTTCCGCCCACAGGTTCTGTTCAGCTTGATCTGGGGGGCATTGATCGGTTTCTCATATGTTCGCTTCCCGGTCCAAAATGGTTTGATACGTCTGGCGCTCAGTGCAGCGGGAGCCTTGGCTTGCCTGACAGAAGTCGGCCCCGTTCTGATCGGCCCCGAGGTCACCTTGACCTCGCGCCTGATTACGCTGGTAGCCTTTGCAGCAATTCTGCATCTGTCACTACAGGCAATCCTGTTTGATGTGCCTTATGCGACGCTCACGCGGCATGAATTCGAAGCCGCTGTGATCCGGTTTTGCACCGGGTTCGGCTATATCTTCTTCACCGCTATCGTCGTAATCCCTTTCTATGTGATGGTGATGACCAGCCTGAAATCACAACAGGAACTGCTGCAAAACCCACTGGATTTCTCGATCGAACTGAGCCGCGGCTGGGACCTGTTCCGAAGCTATACCGAGCTGTTTTCCGATTTTAATTTTGGCGGCTACCTATGGACGTCGTTTTACATCTCGGTACTGACTGTCTTCATCACCTTGTTGTTCAGCGTGCCCGGCGCCTATGCAGTGGCACGGTTCCGGTTCAGAGGGCAAAAGGCGTTCTCACGCTCTATCCTGCTGATCTACATGGTGCCAATGATCGTATTGGCACTGCCAATCTACATCGCTTTCTCAATGACAGGTTTGCGCAACTCGATCCTCGGTATTGTGATGATCTATCCGGTCACTACTGTGCCTGTGGCGCTGTACATGCTGCAGGGCTATTTCCGAGGCCTGCCAACCGAGGTCGAAGAAGCAGGCCTGATGGATGGATTGTCGCGACTGTCGGTGATCTGGAAGATCACTCTACCGCTGAGCCTGCCCGCGATGGCCTCCGTTTCGCTTTATGTTTTCATGATAGCCTGGAATGAATTTCTGCTGGCCTTCATGCTGTTGGACGATCCCTCAAAGTTCACGCTGACGCGCGGTGTGTCGATGCTCAACTCCTCCGAAATCCCCAGACAACACCTGATGGCAGGGGCAGTGATCGCTACTGTACCAATCATGGCGCTGTTCCTGGGACTTGAACGTTTCATGACCAAAGGCCTGACAGCCGGATCTGTCAAAGGATGACCCAAATGACGACAACACACAGCCTGGGCCAAGCAGCCCGGCAGATCCTGACCCAGAATGACAAGGGCAGCTATACCATCCCGACCAAGGGACTGTACCCCTACCAATGGAACTGGGACAGCGCGATTGCCGCATTGGGCTTTGCCGAGTTCGATATCAATCGCGCTTGGGTCGAACTGGAGACCCTGTTTTCCGGGCAATGGGCAGATGGCATGGTCCCGCACATTCTGTTCCACCAACCCGATTCCGGTTATTTTCCCGGCCCCGATGTTTGGGGCTGTGGTGGGCCGATCCCGTCGTCAGGGATTATTCAGCCCCCGATTGCCGCCAGTATGGCCCGCCGGATTTGGGAAAAGGACACCGTTGCAGGCGCATCACGGATGGTTGTGCTCTACCCCAAGATGCTGGCATGGCATCGCTGGATCATGCAATGGCGACTGGATCGCGGTGCTGTCTGTACCACCCATCCCTGGGAAACTGGCCGCGATAATGCACCCGACTGGGACAACACGATGGCCCGGATGAATGCCTCGGATGTTGGGGAATACACCCGGCGCGACACTGCACACGTAAACAGTGACGACCGACCAACAAAGTTCGATTACGACCGATATATCAAATTGGTTCAACTGGGCCGCAAACTAAACTGGGATCAAGCCGCACTACGTGAACAGAGCCCATTCCGGGTGGCGGATCCAACTATGACCTTCACCACATTGGGGGCAGCAAGGGATCTTTTGGCGATGGGGACCGAACTGGGCTTTGACACGATCGGCCTGGCCGAGGACATTCAAACCCTCGAAGCCGGAGCCGCCACCTTGTGGAACACCGATCTTGGCGCCTTTGACTCTCGTGATGTGTTGAGTGGCGAATGGGCAGAATGCCTGTCCAACGCATCCTATTTATGCTGGTTGGGTGGCATCGAGTCGGACCAAATGATGGACAGGTTGCGCAACACGCTGGAAACCGTCCCATACCCGGTGCCCAGCAATGATCCGGATAGCGACACATTTGACGCGCGCCGGTACTGGCGTGGCCCAACCTGGGCAGTTGTCAACATGCTCATCGGCTTAGGGCTTGAGCAGCAAGGGCATCACGCAGAAGCGGCCGAGCTTGCGCGCAAGACAGGGGCGCTGATCTCTGAACACGGGTTTGCGGAATATTTCGACCCGCTCTCAGGCAGCCCCGCCGGGGGTAAGTCGTTCACCTGGACTGCCGCAGTATGGTTGGCCTGGGTAGGAGGGGAATAATGGGCAGCATCGCACTAAAGTCCGTCGAAAAATGGTTTGGCAATGTTCAGGTGATCAAAGGTATCGACCTGAACATTCAGGACGGCGAGTTTGTGGTCTTTGTTGGTCCATCAGGCTGTGGCAAATCAACCCTGCTACGTATGATTGGTGGGCTGGAAGACACGTCGCGCGGGGCCATAGCGATCAACGGCACTGACGTCACCGACCACCCGCCGTCAAAGCGTGGGTTGACCATGGTATTCCAGTCCTATGCCCTGTACCCACATTTATCCGTTGCTGAAAACATGGGCTTCTCACTCAAGGTTGCAGGTGCCCCCAAATCTGAAATCAAAGAGCGAGTTGAACACGCCGCCCAAGTTCTGAAGCTGACCGACTTTCTGGATCGCCGCCCCAAAGATCTGTCGGGCGGACAGCGACAGCGGGTGGCCATTGGCCGCTCCATCGTACGCGACCCAACCGCGTTTTTGTTTGATGAGCCCCTGTCCAACCTCGACGCCGCCCTACGGGTGGAAATGCGCTATGAAATCGCCAAGCTGCACCAGAAACTAAAGCGCACGATGATCTATGTGACCCATGATCAGGTCGAGGCAATGACTTTGGCGGATCGGATTGTGGTGCTGGAATATGGCCATATCGCACAGGTCGGAACACCGCGGGAACTGTATGAAAGCCCAGCCAACCTGTTTGTGGCGCAATTCATCGGCAGCCCCAAAATGAACATCCTGCCCTGTTCAATCTCGGATGGACAGTATCACCTAACGGTCGGCGGTGGTGCCTCCTACCCATTCACACAGTCGGCCAAGCATGTCGGCATCCGCCCCGAACACATTCAACTGACAACATCCAACACCGGACAGTGTGACGCCCAGGTCGAAGTCATAGAATACCTCGGCGCGGATACATTCTTGATCATGGACTACGGCGGCACCGAAAAACTTACCGTGCGGGTCAGCGGGGATACAGATCTGGAAGTGGGTCAAACAGTGGGCCTGCTCTTCAAACCAGAGCATCTGCACTTTTTTGATGACAACGCGCAAAGAGTAAGCCGCTGAACCCCTAAGTCATGAGGCAAGTATTTGAATTCTGCCTCATGACAATCTCAAACGGAAACTCCGTCCAAAAGCTCTTCCCGGGAAAGCGTTTCCTTCGCCCCTTCAAGTATGACCTCGCCACGTCGCAGCACCACACATTGATCCGCCAACCCGTAGGCAAATTCAAAGAACTGCTCGACTAAAATGATCGCCATCTCGCCCTGGTCGCGCAGCAGTTTGATGACCTCGCCGATTTGCTGGATGATATTGGGCTGAATGCCCTCAGTCGGTTCATCAAGGATTAGCAGCTTGGGCTTGGTAATCAACGCGCGGCCAATGGCCAGTTGCTGTTGCTGGCCACCGGACAGATCGCCGCCGCGACGGTTGATCATGTCGCGCAGAACCGGGAACAGGTCGAAGATGTGATCGGGAATATGGTGC
The DNA here is from genome assembly GCF_011813015.1 of Parasedimentitalea denitrificans. Classification (GTDB taxonomy): domain Bacteria; phylum Pseudomonadota; class Alphaproteobacteria; order Rhodobacterales; family Rhodobacteraceae; genus Parasedimentitalea; species Parasedimentitalea denitrificans. Next base: position 15,850 of record NZ_QHLQ01000007.1, read on the forward strand.
TGGTCCCGCGGCAGACAGGCAAATCCAGTTTCCAGATTCTCGCGCACCGTCAACAGGGGAAAGATGTCCCTGCCCTGCGGCACCGAGGCAATGCCAGCGCGGGCGAGAACATGGGCCGAGTCCATACCCAACTCCTGGCCGTCCAACCACATCTGGCCACCGGATCGTAAATGGGTTCCAGTGATGGCTTTCATAAGGCTGGTTTTACCAACGCCATTGCACCCCATCACACAGGTGACTTCGCCAGCGCGTGCCTCCATCGAGATGTCGTGCAAGATTTGCGAATGCCCATAATGGAGCGTGAGGTCTTTTACTTTCAGCATGTTATCGCCCCAGATAGACGTCAATGACAGCAGAGTTTGAGGTTACATGGTCCAGTGACCCTTCGGCCAGAACTCCACCTTCGTGCAGCACAGTAACCTTGCAGTTCAGGCGACGGACAAATTCCATATCATGTTCCACCACAACAACCGCGCGGGTTTTGGCGGCCTGTACCAGCAATTTAGAGGTATGCTCGCGCTCTTCCGGTGTCATGCCGGCAGCGGGTTCATCCACCAGCAACAGGCGCGGTTCCTGCGCCAGCAACATGCCGATTTCCAACCATTGTTTCTGGCCGTGGCTTAGTTCTCCGGCCAAGCGGTCAAGTTCAGCCAGCAAACCAACCTCTTCGGCCAGAGCATCGACCTGTTCATGGTCCGCCTTGCTGGGCCGAAAGAGCAGAACTGACAGAACACCCCGATCCTTTTTCAATGCCATTAGAAAGTTTTCGCGGACCGTCTGGCCCTCGAACACCGTCGGCTTCTGAAATTTGCGGCCAATTCCCTCTCGCGCAATTTGGGCCTCACTCATCCGCAGCAGCGAAACTGATTTCTCACCCCAGATCACCCGCCCTTCGTCCGGGCGGGTCTTACCAGTGACAATATCCATAAATGTAGTCTTGCCCGCCCCATTGGGACCAATCACCGCGCGCAACTCGGCGTCAGCAATCTGAAACGACAGATTGTTGATGGCCTTAAACCCGTCAAAGCTGACCGAAACACCGGATACCTCAAGAAGTGTGCTCATGCCTTGCCCTCCTTTTTCTTCAGAAGGTCAAACAACCCACCGATGCCCTTGGGCGCAAACAATGTGACCCCAACAAACGACAGGCCCAGCAGCACCAGCCACCAGTCGACCCATCTAATGGTGTAGAACCCCAGCGGAATATCGGGGGCCTGACCACCGGTGAACCAGGTCGAAATCAGGCTGACAAAACCCGCGCCAATAACAGCGCCATACAGCCGCCCCCTGCCCCCGATGGCGACCCAGACTGCCAGATAGATTGATGCGATGGGCACAATTTCAGCCGGATTGATGATACCTGCCTGCGGATAATACAGCGCCCCGGCAATGGCGGCGATGCAGGCCGTCAGGGTAAAGATAGCCAGTTTAAAACCTTCGACCGAATAGCCAAGGAACCGCACGCGGGTTTCATTGTCGCGGATGCCACGCAGGACCGAGCCTAACTTGCCCGACACTATCCATGCGGCCAATGAATACCCCAAACCCAATGCCATGGCAGAGGCGAGAAAGAACCACATCGACACAATGGATTGTGGGGCCTCTACGCCGGGCAAATTCTGCAAACCGGACAAGCCGTTGTTGCCACGCAAGCCGCTGTCGTTCTGGAACAGATACAGCGCCAGTGCCAACGTCATGGCTTGGGTCAGGATCGACAAGTAGACGCCAGTGACCCGGCTGCGAAAGGCAAGCCAGCCAAAGACCAGCGCCAGAATTCCCGGCAGCAAAACAACCAGCAGCAATTGCAGGCCCAAACTGTCGGCAAAGGTCCAGATCAGCGGAAACTCATTGCTGCCAACCACCCCAAAGATCTGACTTCCGATGCTGTCGATCACTTCACTCCCAGTTGGCGGAATCTGACCTTGCATCAATGCCTCGGTCACGATCAGCCGGGTGCGTTCATACATTAGCCACATGCCGATCATGTAGCCGCCCAGCCCAAAGAAGGCGAAATGCCCAAGGCTAAGAATTCCGGCAAACCCCCAGACCAGATCCATGGCGACCGCAATCAGACACAGGCAGAGCGTTTTACCCAACGTCTTGATAAAGCTGGTAGAAATCACCCCGATGCCAAACCCCTCGGACAGGATAGTCACGATGATGGTAAAACTCGCCAGTGCCAGCAAGAAAACAAGCACCGATGGGTTCTTTGCGATAAAGGATGTCCGCATAGGTTAATCTCCTGCCGCACGACCCTTGAGCGCGATAATGCCCCGGGGTCTGAACTGGATGAAAATGATGATGAAGATGATCATGTAGGTCTGCGCGGCCAGAGTGTTGGACGGGTTGCCCCACTCGATGCCTTTTTGCAGAAAGCCGATCATTGTGGCCCCGGCCAGCGCACCCCAAATGTTGCCAACGCCGCCGACAACCACAGTCATGAAACTTTGCACAATGTAGTCATTGCCCATTTCCGAAGTGACCTTGGCGAACAGCCCAATGGCAACACCTGCGACCCCCGCAATGCCCGAGCCCAGTCCAAAGGTCAGCATATTGACGCGCTCGGGGTTGATGCCCATCGACGCAGCCATCCGTGGGTTCTGAGTGACCGTGCGGGTTTCCAGTCCCAACCGGGTGCGTTTAATGATAAACAGGAACACGCCCAGAAAAATCAACGCGAGGATGAAGATCGCAATGCGAATAAAACTGATCGACACCACGTCGTTCATAACCCAGGCCCCATCCAGCCAACCCGGCGCTGTCAGTGGTCGCGCCTGCGTGCCAAAAATGTTCTTGGCCAGCTGTTGCAGTGCGATTGAGATGCCAAATGTGGCCAACAGCGTTTCCAGTGGGCGGTTGTACAGGTAGCGGATCACCAATCGCTCCATCACGACACCGGCGGCAAAGGTCACCGCAAAAGCCAGCGGCAGCGCCACAAGGATGGAAACCGTATGGTTTGGAATGACTTGCTGTACCACGTAGCCGGTATAGGCTCCCATCATGATGAACTCGCCGTGAGCCATGTTGATCACGCCCATCACACCAAAGGTGATGGCCAAACCGATGGCAGCGAGGAAGTAGATTGATGCCAGAGAGATCGCATCAAGCGTCAGATCCAGCGTCTGGTTCATACCGACATTCAAGTCTATTTTGGACAAGGCCGCCTGCGCAGCATCGGTCACTACGACGGAAGTCTCCGCGAAGGTTTCATAAAACGTATAGCCCAGCAGTTTTTTGGCGATGTCTTCTTCACCAATAAAGGCGGGCACCAATGACTGTTCCGCCAACCGGTCATAGGCCTGCCGACGGATTTCAGGATCGGACAGTTGCGCAACCGAAATTTTGGCAACCTGACCGCCGTCGATATGCGCTACCAGCGCCGCGCGGATGTCTTCGGTTGAGGTGGCAGGCGGTGCAAGTTTTCTGGCAACCAAGAGGTCATAGGCCGCAGGCATGCTCAGATCTTCGCTGCCGGGTTTGATGACGCGCGCGATGTTTTCATCTGTCGGCAAGTCACCAGAAGTGATGTTCATAGAGGTGACCACCAGTGGATTGAGCGTTGCCCGCACATCCACGCCAAGATCACCTTCGAAGGATTGGATCGCTGCGACACGGGTGGCCGTATCGGGATCGAAGGAAATGGTCAGCAGACGTTCCAGTCGGGATTTGTGCGCCTTAAGGTCGGCGTCCTGCTCATTATCAATCGAGAGCCGTAGCGGGGCCAAATGCTCGGCAGTAGGGGCGCGTTCCATCGCCTGAAGGGCCTCAGCCCGTTTGGCGGGATCTGGGTCGGACAGTTGGAACAGAACCAGGGCAGTGGCGATCAAAGCACGCACCCCGCTGTTGGGTTTCAACTGTTTCAGATCTTTCTTGGTGAATTCACCAACGCTTTCGCCGCTGTCGGGGTCGGTCAGTTTATACTGCCGCTTGGCTACTTCGGTGCCAAAGAAAAACAACCCATCGGAGCGACGCTGCCAGACCTGTTTGTTGCCCCAGGCCTCTAGAAAGCCCTGCGCTTGTGACAGGTTGCTGGCTGCGATCTCCTCAATGACTGGTCCAATCGTCTTGCGCGACGATTTTTCAACCAGATTTTTATTCTGTTGCAGGATCTCCTGCAACGTCAGGTCCAGGGCAAGCCCTGCCTGGCCCCAGCACATCAGTGCCAGGCAAGCAATTAGTATTCGTATCATGGTAATTTGTCCGCCCAGCAAGGGACGAGAGCCAACAGGCTCTCGTCATATCTATCCGAACTTTAGTAGTTCGACAGCGTCTGAACGCACGTCTGTGTTGTGGTGTTGTACATACCGCAACCCAGGTCTTTCCAATCAGATTTCAGAACCGAAGATTCCGGCAAGAAATCAGTCCAAGCATCGCCTGCAACCTCATCTGTCTGGCTGATGATGTCGAACTGGCCATCGTCTTGAATTTCGCCAATCAGAACCGGCTTGGACAGGTGGTGGTTTGGCAACATCACCGCAGTACCACCGGTTAGGTTGCCGAATTCCTGACCGTACATCGCGGTACGGACAGCATCCACATCCGTGGTGTCAGCAGCCGTAGCGGCGTTCACCCACATGTTGAAGCCGATATAGTGTGCTTCCATCGGGTCATTGGTCACACGTTCTTCGCCCATGGTTTCTTTCCATTTGGCGACAAAGGCTTCGTTGACCTCGGTGTCTGCCGACTGGAAGTAATTCCAGGCTGCCAGGTGCCCAACGAGGTTGGAAGTATCCAGACCAGACAGTTCTTCTTCACCAACAGAGAAGGCAACAACAGGGATATCGTCAGCCGAGATGCCAGCTGCTGCCAGTTCTTTGTAGAAGCCGATGTTTGCGTCGCCATTGATGGTTGAGATCACGCCGACTTTTTTGCCGTCGGCCCCCAGTGCTACAACGTCTGCAACAATTTTAGACCAGTCCGAATGACCAAAGGGTGTGTAGTTGACAAAGATGTCGCCGTCGGAAACGCCTTTTCCCTGCAGATAGGCCTCAAGAATGTTGTTGGTTGTGCGGGGATAGACATAGTCCGTACCCAGCAGTGCAAACTTTTCTACGCCCAATTCTTCGAGGAAGTAATCGGTGGCTGGGATCGCCTGTTGGTTTGGCGCGGCACCAGTGTAAAAGACGTTCTTCGAGCTTTCTTCGCCTTCGTACTGAACTGGGTAGAACAGCAGGCCGTTCAGCTCTTCAATCACCGGTAGAACCGATTTACGGGACACAGAAGTCCAGTTGCCAAAGATCACGTCAACATCATGTACAGAGATCAGTTCGCGCGCTTTTTCAGCAAACAGCGGCCAGTCCGACGCGGGGTCAACCACAACAGCTTCCAGTTGCTTGCCCAGCAAGCCACCTTTGGCATTTTGCTCGTCGATCAGCATTAACATGGTGTCTTTCAAGGTGGTTTCTGAAATGGCCATGGTGCCGGACAGCGAATGTAGAACGCCAACTTTGATTGTGCCACCGGCAATTGACGCACCAGTCATGACGCTCAAAGCCAGTACGCTAGCCGCGGTTTTCTTTAGAAAGGTCATCGTATCTCTCCAGACAGAGCGCGCAGGAGTACTTGCCTTTTACAGACGGCACTACTACGTCGACCCTGCAACGTTTGTTGCAAATCGTGTGGCGGCCGCATCGAGGTCCAATTCGTTTGGTCGTCACACACCTATTTTCACTGACATCACAAAGATGATTGCGCTCTCAGTGGCACCAGAGGTTCTGCTTGACCGGATGATTGGCAACTGCGGCACCCCTTAATTTCTGGGCAAAAATTACAAATGATCAATTTCTAGGCGAATAATTGCAGGTGCGCCCAATTATTACCCACCCGCCTTTTGTGCCCCGGCTTACACTGCCGGTTTTCTAGTTATCGCTACCTTGATGTGCTCCATATTCTGTCGAGAACAGGGTATCGAGGAAACCGACATCACCATTCGCCAGGACATAAACACTGCAACATCAGAGGCTGCGCAACCCCGTGCCATTGGGGCTGTGCGGGTTGTCGGGCGTTTCAAAAGCGGCAAATCTTGCCTGGCAAATCTGCGCCAGTCTGGTGCGCTTAAACTACTGTTCCCAAGCAGGGCTTCCGGCCTTGAGGCCGTGATGATCAATACTGCGGGTGGTATAACCGGCGGTGACCGTTTCTCCATTTCGGCAGAGGCTGTAGGCAACTGTCACATGACACTGACCACCCAAGCCGCAGAACGGATATATCGCGCGCAACCAGGACAGACTGGTGGGATGGACACCCGCCTGCGTGTTGGCACCGGTGCGCGCCTGAACTGGATGCCGCAAGAAACCATTCTGTATAATCATTGTTCCTTCCAACGCCATCTCACCGCAAACTTGGCCAAAGATGCCACCTTGCTGGTGGTCGAACCGCTGGTATTTGGCCGAATTGCCATGGGCGAAGTGCTAAATGACGCACGGTTCAATGATTGTATCGACATACGTCGCAATGGACAGCGTCTCTATTACGATTCGGTTCGGCTGCACGGGGACATCACAGCCAAACTGTCCCGCCCCGCCGTGGCCAATGGCGCAAATGCCATGGCCAACCTGATATTCACTGCTCCGGATGCAGGGCGTCACCTGACGTTCTTACGTGACGCCCTGCCTGACACCGGAGGTGTGTCGCTGATTGGCGATGACCTGCTGGTGTTACGTCTGCTCGCCAAAGACAGCTTTGTCCTACGCAAGTCCCTTTTACCCGTTCTTGACCGGCTCACTGACAACGGTCTGCCGCTGTGCTGGAGACTCTGATATGAACCTGACCCCCCGCGAGAAAGACAAACTGCTGATTGCCATGGCCGCCGAGGTCGCGCGCAAGCGGTTGGCCCGTGGCGTCAAACTGAACTACCCCGAGGCGATTGCTCTGATCACCGACGCCGTTGTCGAAGGCGCCCGGGATGGCCGATCCGTTGCCGACATGATGGAAGCCGGAGCCGAGATCATCTCGGTTGAACACTGCATGGACGGCATTTCGGAGATGATCCCCGAAGTGCAGGTCGAGGCCACATTCCCGGACGGCACCAAACTTGTCACCGTTCACAACCCCATTCGATAAGGACATCCCGATGAAAACTCTGATATTTCTACCGTTGATCGCTTTTGCCTCCCCTGCCCTGGCCCACAGTGGCGCCCATATCCACCCGCATGAAGCCAGCAGCTGGTTGCCGGTTGTGCTGGGCCTGACCGCCATCGCTGGCGCCACAGCGCTAGCCTATGCGCGCAGCAGCCGCAAATGATCCCCGGAGAGTTGTTTCCAGCCGCGGGCGATATGGTACTGAACGACGGAACCAAGGCGGTGACGCTGATGGTTGCCAATACCGGCGATCGTCCGGTGCAGGTTGGCAGCCATTACCATTTTGCCGAAAGCAACCCGGCACTTGAGTTCGACCGGACCGTGGCACATGGCCTGCGGCTCGACATTGCCGCCGGAACAGCGGTGCGGTTCGAGCCGGGACAACGGCGCGAGGTGAACCTGATCCCTATTTCCGGGGACCGGCGGATCTATGGGTTCAATCAAAAAGTGATGGGGAACCTGTAACTTACCGTCATTATCAGCCGAACCATCCTCAAAAAATCCGCAAGACACCACCGTATCCGACGCATTGGAGGCCACAAGATGCCAGCCACAATCAAACGCTCCAACTATGCTGCAATGTATGGCCCCACTACGGGCGACCGTCTGCGTCTGGCCGATACCGATCTGATTATCGAGGTCGAGAGCGATCTGACCACCTATGGCGAAGAAGTCAAATTCGGTGGTGGCAAAGTGATCCGCGACGGAATGGGCCAATCACAAGTCACTCGCGCTGATGGGGCGGTGGATACGGTCATCACCAACGCGCTGATTATTGATCACTCAGGTATCTTCAAGGCTGATGTGGGTCTGAAGAACGGGCGCATTGCCAAACTGGGTAAAGCTGGCAACCCCGACACCCAACCCGGCGTAGATATCATCATCGGGCCGGGCACTGAGGTCATCGCCGGCGAAGGCAAGATCCTAACGGCGGGTGGGTTCGACAGCCATATCCATTTCATCTGCCCCCAACAAATCGAAGACGCGCTGCATTCGGGACTGACCACCATGCTGGGCGGCGGCACCGGCCCGGCGCATGGCACCTTGGCCACCACCTGCACCCCCGGCCCCTGGCATATCGGGCGCATGTTGCAGTCGGCCGATGCCTTTCCAATGAACCTGGCTTTTGCCGGTAAGGGCAACGCCAGCCTGCCCTTTGCTCTGGAAGAACAGGTGAAAGGCGGCGCTTGTGCGCTGAAACTGCACGAGGACTGGGGCACCACCCCTGCGACCATCGATTGTTGCCTTGGTGTCGCCGACGCCATGGACGTTCAGGTGATGATCCACACAGACACACTGAATGAGTCCGGCTTTGTCGAACACACTGTCAACGCCATGAAGGGCCGCACTATTCACGCCTTCCACACCGAAGGTGCCGGCGGCGGTCACGCGCCGGACATTATCAAGATCTGTGGCGAAGAGCATGTTCTGCCCTCCTCCACCAATCCAACGCGGCCCTTTACGGTCAACACACTAGAAGAGCATCTGGATATGCTGATGGTCTGTCACCATCTGGACAAATCCATCCCCGAAGATGTCGCCTTTGCCGAAAGCCGCATCCGCCGCGAGACCATTGCCGCCGAGGATATTCTGCACGACATGGGCGCTTTCTCAATCATAGCATCCGACAGCCAGGCCATGGGCCGCGTCGGCGAGGTGCTGATCCGAACTTGGCAGACCGCCGACAAGATGAAAAAACAGCGCGGGCGTCTGGCCGAAGAGACCGGCGAAAACGATAACTTTCGGGTGCGGCGCTACATTGCCAAATACACCATTAACCCTGCCATTGCCCACGGCATTAGTCATGAAATCGGCAGCATAACCGAAGGCAAGCGCGCCGATCTGGTGTTGTGGGACCCGGCGTTTTTTGGGGTGAAACCCGAGATGGTTCTGATGTCGGGCAGCATTGTCTGCGCCCAGATGGGCGACCCAAATGCCTCGATCCCAACACCGCAACCTGTCTACACCCGCCCGATGTTTGGCGCCTACGGCCGCTCTCTGGAAAACAGTGCCGTCACCTTCGTATCCGAGGCCGCTCAGGCGGACGGTATTGGTGAAAAACTGGGTCTGGCCAAGCAAACCGTGGCGGTGCGCAACACCCGCAACATCGGCAAGTCGGACCTGATCCTAAACAATGCTACGCCCGAAATGGACGTGAACCCCGAAACCTATGAAGTGCGCGCCGACGGTGAGCTTTTGACCTGCCAACCAGCTGAGGTCCTACCGATGGCCCAACGCTACTTCCTGTTTTAAGAGGTAAAATATGCAAAGAACTCATTACGATATCTGCCCTTCCCATAGGGCGCTGTCATGAGCGCCCCGTCGATGGCCTGCCGTGCCTATCACAGCCATGCCCATGACACATCCCCGGTTGATCGGGTGGTGCTTGATTACGACGCCCGCTTTATGCGTCGTAAGGTACTAACCACTGAGGCGGGTCAAAAACTGCTGGTTGATCTCCCCCAAACCACATCTCTGGACCACAAGGGCGTGCTGCTGCTGGACGGTGGTGGCGAGATCGAAGTGGTCGCCGCATCGGAAAAGCTGTTGCAGGTCACCGGCAATGACATGACCCAACTGGCTTGGCACATAGGCAACCGCCACACCCCGTGCCAGATCGAACCCACCCGCCTGCTGATCCAATGTGATCATGTGATTCACGACATGTTGAAACAACTGGGCGCTAACCTCAACGAAGTAATCGAGCCCTTTACCCCGGTAGGAGGCGCCTATGGTCACGGGCGCACTCATTCCCATGCCCACTGATCCCGGTTTAACCCGAATTCAGCAGTGGCTGTCTCCGTCCTACCCGGTCGGGGCCTTCGCCTATTCGCACGGCCTTGAGACCGCAATCGAGACTGGTGCAATCCTCAACATTGATGACTTGCGGCTGTGGTTGACTGACCTGATAACAAATGGTGCCGGTTACAGTGATCCAATCCTGCTGGTCGCCGCCTATCGCAGTGAAGACGCCGAAGCTTTGCAGGATATCGACCAACAGGCACGGGCCTTTGCCCCGTCCAATGAGCGTCTGGCCGAGACAGCTCTGCAAGGTGCTGCCTTTTGCCAGACCACCTCGGCGATTTCAGACCATGACATTCCAGATTTAACTTATCCGGTTGGACTTGGCTATGCGGCGCGGCGGCACGGTCTACCGCTGGATGTGACCGTACATATGTACCTTCATTCCTTTGTTTCCAACCTTGTCGCAGCCGCGCAGCGGTTGATGCCAGTCGGACAAGTCGAAGGACAGCGTAATCTGACAGATTTGGCGCCTTTGATTGCTCAGATAGCGCAAGACGCTCTGACATTGGATCTCACCGACCTCAGCGGCTCCTGCTTTCTGGCCGACATCGCATCCATGCAACACGAAATCCAATACTCAAGGACGTTTCGCTCATGAGCACTTTTAATGGCCCCCTGCGGATAGGCATCGGTGGCCCAGTCGGCGCAGGCAAAACCACCCTGACCGCCGCCCTTGCGCGCGGTCTATCCAAAACCCACTCAATTGGGGTCATCACCAATGACATCTATACGCAGGAAGACGCTGAAGCGCTGATGCGGATGCAGGTGCTACCGCATGATCGCGTAATCGGTGTTGAAACCGGCGGCTGCCCACATACTGCCATTCGCGAAGATGCCTCGATCAACCTCGCCGCAATTTCCGAGATGCAAAACCGGCATCCTGACCTTGAAATTGTCCTGATTGAAAGCGGCGGCGATAACCTGTCAGCCACCTTCAGCCCCGAACTGGCAGATGTTACCATCTATATCATCGACGTGGCCGCAGGTGAGGAAATCCCGCGAAAGGGCGGCCCGGCAATCACCCGTTCTGATCTACTGGTCATCAACAAAACCGATCTGGCCCCCTACGTCGGGGCCTCACTCGAGGTCATGGAGAGGGATGCAAAGCGAATGCGCGGCGATGGGCCATTCTTCTTTGCCAGCCTGAAACACAACCAAGGTGTTGCGGACATTATCGCTCAACTTGCTGAGGTTGGTGGGTTTTCCACAGTGGTAAGTACGAACTCTCGCGATACTTTCTGTAAATCACCCAATTTCGGGTAGAGGCAGTTTTCATGACGAACGAAGAGCGCAACATTCAACGTAAACGGACGGTGCATCAACAAGCCATTCAGACGTCCAAGACCTGATGGGGGAGAGCGACAGTCTGCATGTTTATACCGTTCCCAATAGAAGTTAGAAAGATTGCGCCGTTCACGGCTCAACATCTCCGCTCGAAAGCAGCTCAAACTACTGGATTTTCTAGCGTATTGTGCAAGATAGAAGCCGTCACCTGTGAGCTGGATCATGGGCTCAAGAACTTTGGGAGGCAATGATCTTCTATCAATTAATTGGTCCGCGCTTTAGTTAGGGAACCCGAGGCCCACAGTCATTGCTAGTGGTTTCTTAAGACGGTGCCCTGGCCCAAACCTCAGACGCAACCGAAGCACTGACTTCAAACCACAGCATCTGGCGCCGCGTGTTCCGACAAAAGTTCTGTGAGACGGTCCCCAGTCAGAACACTCGTCTCCATGAGAGACTTTGCCATCACCGTCAGCCGAGCGACTATCGGCTCTAACCGACGCCGAGCTTCGACCTCTGCTGCCGCAATGAGCTCCGTGACCTCGGGCAGGTTGCAGTTGTACACGTCCCTCAGCAACGCTTCTGAGTTGCTTGCACCAAGCCAGATGGCCCCATTTTGCCCAAAACCAAATGAGCCAGCTTCATTGGCTGCCGAGATTGCGATCTTAGCGAGATCGGAATCGTGGTCTCCGCCAGAGCCGCTAGATGGCGTGCCAAGTAAAAGGATCTCCGCCATGCGCCCACCCATCAGGATTGTCCGATCACGATGCATTGTAGCTGCCGTGTGGACCATCTCCTGCCCAGTTATCCGGCACTCTCCCCCTTGTTCGGAGATCCTCAGAAACTCGACCGTTAACTCTTGATACGAGTTGCCCAAGAGCGCATGCCCGCATTCGTGTACAGACATCCTGAACCGTAGATCTTCTGATAAATTGCGGAAGTCGCCATTCAGTGAATGAAGTATATCAGAAGTCGTCAGCTGGCGTTTCGTCCGGCGCGCAATTGCCCGCCCCTTCCTAACCGCGGCCGCACAGTCGGCACCGGTTTTCCCCAAGGCCTGTACTGAGCATGCTTGGAGATCGATATCGGTTTCTTGGCGTTTCAGATGCTGTTTGAAGATCACTGCCAAGTCTGAGCGCTCTGGTAGTGGTATTGTTACGATATTGTCGAACCGTCCTGATCTTCTGATTGCAGCGGGGATCCTTTCCAAGTTATTTGCAGCGGCGACGACGCCGACTCCTTCGCACCCCCGGATGCCATCTAACTGTTCTAGAATGCCCTTGACGGCTTTCGTGTCATAGCTGGAGTTCTTGCCGTCGGCATCCTTCTGGAAGCTGTCCATCTCATCAATGAACAGCACGGATGGTGAGTTCTTCTTGGCCTCTTCAAACGTATTTGACATCGCTCTTAAGAAATCCCCTAGGTGACCGCGCTTCTGCCACTCGGAAAAAGAACCCGCCACAAAAGAGATACCGCCAGTCCGAGACATCGCCCGCGCCAGTTCTGTTTTGCCTGTACCAGGCGCACCAATTAATAGCAGCCCTCTGGGAACATCTGCCCAAGCAAGCTCACCTCGCTTGTAGCAAGCAAGCGCGTTCAACATATCCTGCGCTGCAATCTTAGCATCCCCGTATCCCACAAGCTGATCGAGCGGCACAACAGACTCCGCGATATCCGGCTTATCTTCGTCGTCTTCAGTCTGCTTTGGTGTGTTCGGACATCGGATTAGATAATCAATGGCGCCCACTGGATCTTTGGCCCGGCATGCGCAGATCAAATCGAACGGCGTAATGTGTTCGAACTGCTGATCTTCAGGCAAGTCTTTCAGAGCCGCAATGGCCGCAACTGTGGTTTCATCCGGATACTCGAAAGCTAAAACGAGTCCGATGATCTCCCTGTCGATCGGCCCTAGGACTACGATTTCATAGGGACAAGGTGGGATGAGTTTCTCAACCAGTACAGTTGTGTCTGCAATGTAGATAATCGGTTCGCCTGTCGATAACAGATCCGAAAACTCAGCCTCAGTTCGTATGGCGCTGGTGCGCTTGTCGAGTGTTCGGCAATGAATGGCATCCCCTACATCGCTGTAGTGTAAATTGCTGCTCTGAATGTACTGGTCCGCTGGCGCCGTTATCGTGATAGCGCGCGTGAGATCGCGTGACTGCAAGTCGGAACACACACACGTAATCGCTTTGTGACTGTACATGTCGAAAGAAACAGAGGATAGGCGACGGCAGAGCATGAGCACTGCGATGAAATGGCCTAACTTGACCTCATTGCCGTTGAAGACAGCGAAATCCATTGGCTCTTTGCCAGTCAAGCCGCTTTCCACTGCAAGCTCAGTCAATGGCTCCTCGCTGCCCACATCGACTAAGTATTCGAGAATTTTAGTATGAGCCGTGACGGTCCAAATAGACGTTTGTTTGTTCTCTGGCATGGTCGAGCTTCCTCCTCGCAAAGTGGTACCGTTCACGGAAATACGTGTTGAAGTTCGTTTAGATCAGTGATGGTTCCGCTGGTTGTCATCGTTGCCGTGACACAGATGGAACATAACATAAATCGTCTTTCTTGTGAAGGCTCCCACGGAAGACCACATCAACCAAGCCATTGAGAAACCTATAAATTTCAGGGATCCACGCTTTTCGCAGGGTCTTCTTGCCCTCATCCGCAAGCATTGACTTCGGGGAAATGTCTGAGGGGTTTGGAAGTTTGAGGTGTACGGATGAAACGCGTCCCGCTTTTCGCATATCGTTTTTCAGCGAAATTGGAAAAGTTTGGCTGAACGCGATGACACTCGTTATCAATAGATCGAAGCCTCGCAGCCCACTCATCGACAGATCACATTCGAGATCTTAGGCCTCAATCCAAACAGGTGATTCTATCCAATGCGTCTCAGAATAGCCTAGCTCAACCGCATCTAATTGATGCTCTTTGGCTGATCGGCCCCGGCATTTGGACCTAGCATCGTGCCGGTATAGCAAACGGAACAGAAAGCTTGACTGCGCGCCGAGTGTTCATCAATCGACTGTCGCACTCGTCGCTGCTTGCATATTTGCAGTAGGCGCTGGTGTTCGTTCATCGTGAGACTGCAACTGGAGTACCAAAGGAAAACGCCGCAGCTTTGAGGGCCGCGGCGATCTGGATCATTTTCTTTTTTTGCTACTTTTTCGGTTCCGTGAGCCTGATCTGAACCGGTCCATTTGTGTTTTGGGCTCATCTTCAAGGTTGTCCGGATCTTCCTCATCGTCTGCAACTGCCTGCATTCCCCGGCCCGTCTCGAAGCCGCCTTGCGTCAGCGGATCGACATATTCATCACGGCCGATGAACGGCTTTTCATGCTGTCCCTTGCCGAACTCCAATTCGTTCTTGGCGCGCTCAACTTCTGCTTTGGTGTATCCGAAAATGCCGATGTCAGAAGATTGCATGATGGTGGCCGCAAGACTGTGCCAACGATTATGTGCTTCACGACGGGCCCCCTCTTGCTCACGGGCTTCCGCATCTGCTTTGAGACGTTGCAGTTTTCTCTCCTCCTGCCATTCACGCAGCGATTTGCCCGCCATTTCCGGGTCACGGCTACGAACACTGATCAATTCGCCATTCGCAAGCACTGAAATGCCACCCAGATCATAAGGATCAACCATGATTTCCACACTCTCACCGGGCGCTGCGATGCGATCAACAAGGCGAGCCCTGCGTTGGTGGCGGATGAACTCGTTAGAATAGACCGCACCCGCAAAGCGGATACCCTCTGCACTGACCTTTGCGGTTGTATGATAGCCACATGCTTCGCGAAACTGCGCTGGTGATGGCAATTGTGTGATGTCATACTCCACGCCTTGCGAAAGCTTTTCCCACTTTGCTGCCGGTGTTTGACCGTTGAGTCCTCGATGCCGCGACTTATGGTATTCTGCGATAAACAGCAGGAATAATGTTTGAAACTCATCAAAGCAGATGCACACCTCCGACAGGTACTTCCGGTCGTTTCGCGCCTGTGGATTCTGGGCAGTGTAGCCCGGCAAGTACCGCGCAAACTTCAAGTCACAAGTCCAGAAGAAGCGCTCCATTGCACCTCTTAGATGGGATACACCCGCCGCGCCGTTCATTTGGCTGCTCGACAATAGCCGGACAGCGTTTGAGAACATCGCACCTCCGAATGGTTCTTTTCCGAACTCGGAACCACTGTCATTGCTGCCTTCCTGCATTAGGCACACATAGTTCCAATCAGAGTCTTTGATCCCTATCTCACGAAGAAGATAGGTCTTGTCTCTATAAATCATGCGCAGGCATTCCAGAGAGGCCTCTTGGTTAGGAGTCTTGCTGAAAGAAACGCCAACAATCGCACGCGTGCTTAGGTCTTCAGCCGCAGTCACCCACGGGCTGATGAACTTGACTTCCTTGCGCTTCTCTTCCGTCATCCTATTGTATTCTTCACGCGTGCAATCGAGCACTTTCATGTGAGCTCGCCAGGCATCAAACTGCACTAGCTGTCCGATCGCCGAAGCGCTCCGGCCCTGTTCTACAAAACCGAACTCTCGGACTGCCGCCGAATATCCTTCTCGTTGCATCTTTACTTCAAAAGGATCGAGATACAGTCCGATCCATCGTTCGTACTGCCGCTGAGAGAGTACCTTGATCAAGGGACGGCCGATTGAAGCCCGATAAGTATTCTCTTCTTCCACATCATCGAGCATGTCATCGATGACCTTTTTCATGGATGCTGGATAACTTGTGGCGTATTTCCCAAGCCGCTGCATTACAAAGAAAAAATCCGCGCTTGCTTGCAGATCGAGATCGATCGGATCGGATTTTGTGGGGAGGAATACATTTTGGTTTCCATTCGAACGCCGATATTTTCGGAATGTATCCAGCAACGTGCTGTTTGCAGGAAGCCTGTGAAGCCGTTGCGCCGCGTTAGGTTTCTGCGTTCCATAGAACTTGCGCGATTGGTAAGTTTCATAGTCATCGATGAGGGAAGCTCGGAACTCCCCAACGCCTTCGCGCGTAAGCTTCATGCCCATCGCGTGATACCGTTCCATCAAGCGGCACTGCTGTACAATCAATTCGACCCGTTCCCGCTGGTGCGCATTGGCACCATTCAGCTCACGGGAGCCATAGAGTTCTCGATCGCGCATACGCGTAGCGCTGTAATAACCGCGCTGAACTTCCATGACCTCAGTATCAATGAGATGGCGGATTTCTTCGGGGCGAAACTTGCGAATTTCAAGCTCACCGTCGCGACCTTTGACAGACATGCGGTACCGCTTGATCTCCTTCGAGTGTTTGTCGATTTCCGGCGCGATACTCGATACACGGCAACCCTCATAGGTCACCAAGTCATTTGGGGTCAGGTTCTGAAAATAGGTCATGCTGCCGCGCTCCAGAGTTCAGTTGTTGGGCTGAATGGATCGAGAAGGTCTTTGCGAATATCACCATCACCCACTAATCGGATGACCGCGCGATGCGCACGATGTTCGAGGCCTGAGGCATCAACGATTTCCTGGAAGCTGAACCCCTCCCCGAGATCCTGGGCGAGATCAGCCATGGTTTTGTCCGCTTCCGGGTCCCAGCCGCGACGGGCTTTATGAATTGCTTCCGCGCAAGCGCGATAATTCGGATGGAAGACGTAGCGAGAGGTCACCGCGAACCGGTCGGCAACTTCTATTGGCGTTTGAGTTGCAATGTTTTTGACTTCACGAATGTAGGACTGTCGGCGAGCCTTGTTGTCATACTTGACTGAAACCAGAACTTCCTCTCCATCGCGGAGCAGAGCGTGAGCGTCCACTCGCGTGAAAGTCTTCCTGCCATCCTCGTCATAAAACGGAACCTTCGTCAGCTGTTCTTTGAAATTGATCACATCGGGGTGACCGGCGATGTTCGTATAAACTTGAGCCTCTTCGAAAGAGGCACACCAGAACTCCTGAAACGCGGCGCGGCGATGCAAGCGCGTCAGAAAGGCCACCCGGCAGGTGCCACTAGACTTCCCGATCTCATCTTTCTTCAGGTGCGTGCGAATAATCTTGTGAGGATCATCCGGATCGGCAAGCGGTGGAGGCGAAAAAGTTGCCTGCCAAAGATGAGGCAAGGCGGCGTGCGGGTGGTCTGTCGCGATCTCTACTACGTTTTTCATAGCATAACTTTCCTATTCGCGCCGGTGAGTTCGACGCGTCCAGTGATGGGTGATCGCCCTATCGGGCAAATATTGGTGATGGCTGCAGAAGACCTGCCCGTTGCGCGAGTAGCGCACAGGTGAGTTGCCATCGATTTTTCCGAAGGCGAACTTGTACAAGAAAGGTGGTTCGACTAGTTTATCGGTATCTTAAGTCGATCTACAGTCAGCCCCCTTTGTGTCAGGAAACTTCAGCGCCCTGCGCTGTTTTGGGGTGTTGAGTAGTTTTGCTGTTCCTTTCTCCGTATCGCATGTGGAGCACCGCACGCGGTCGCCCCTTCCAGAACTGGTTTGGTGGTGTTGCCGCCGTTTTCGGCGACTTACTTGTTCTGCTCGATGCTACCGGATGTGAGATCATCTCACATTCGATCGGAAAAGCTCTCCGTGGGGTCCATGTCATGGCATCAGACGACTCACAGATTATGATTTATTAGAGCACATCCCCAGGCATCGAGTCCAATTACTGTTTAGTATCAGCGAATTACGTGGCGCCCAACTTTCTCGCAAGGCATAAGTTCAACCATTTCTCTCTTCCTTCCTGTTTCTTTTCTCAGCCGTTTCTTCGATCAGCGTTGCCACTGTCAAATTCGCAAGTAGGCGCAAAAAATCTCTTCCGATACAGCAAACAGGCCTTCGATTATATAGAAAACTCAACAGATGTTCGCTGGTACAGCGTTTCGTATACATCCGGGTGGGCCTACTAAAGTCTTACCGCTTTTAGGCGCAGGGTGTTTACGTATTCAGAGATTTTCCGACAAAGTTTCAAAGGGATCGCTCGTGGCTTCCGTGCAGATGCACTTGGCGAGCAGTCCAGAACCGTCGGGAGCCAGGTCTTGCTTCAAGATCTTCCTAACACGCTGGGCCGTCGGATAAGGAACGCCGAGAAAGTCGGCGAGAGCGTGAATGCCGTAGTCATAACGTTCATTGGCAGCGCGCCATCGAATGTACTCTTCTGCCGCGTCGAACCAGCATTGTGGTGACAGTTTACTTGAGTGCAGCACGGTGCCGGTCAGAACAGTAAACTGGTATCTGCAATCGCGGCAGTGGTAGACTTTTCGCAACTCGAGATAGCCGACATTCTTGGTGTCGCATCTTAGGCAAGTGACCCCAATTGGCCAGCGGACCGCGGCAAGTCGGTCACGGCAGTCGGATTCTGTTTCGAAGGTAGAAGCCACGCCGTCTACTGGGAGCTGTTGCCCTAGAGTTTGCCAATATTGGAAGTTCTGGAAATCGTCGGATGGAGGCTTCTTGGTCATAGAAGTGATGTACTTCACTAGCTGGGCCGACTGCAATCACTGGTGAAGGTTTCGGGAGTTCGGCGGCACTCGCGGCCATGACCCGAAGGTAGCTTTCGATATAATTATCCAAATGCTCTAAGCTGAGGCAGGTAACGGCCCTCAGCCCACATTCGTGACCAATGCAGCGAATAGTCGGAACGAGCCCAAGATGCCGGATGCTGCGAGATGCACCAAGGTCAGCTCTTCCTCATATTACGAATTGGCTTAAGTGATGATGCTCGTAAGGAGTTGTTTGGTCATCAATGTCGCGTCGGCCCATGGGTAGTCAGGAATAGTAATCATGCAAAAAGCGATCCCGATCATTCCAGATATGAGTGTGTCAGTTCTCATTTTAACGTCATGTTCTTGTGGAAGAACATTTCGAATCAAATCCGAAAACATCAAGACGTGTGCCAAGGTATTGTCGTCCATAACGAATGTACTGACATCCGCCCGCGTCACATCGTTAGACATAAAGACAAGTCGAAAATGATCAGGGTGATCGATCCAATAGGCGATAAAGGTTTGTGCGGCTGTTTGTAGCCGTTCACTCGGAACAACGACCGATTTCAGCTTTTTCTCGATGTCATGTGACATGTCCGTGAGGACGTCTGCCCAAAGGTATCGAAGAATATCCGTCTTGCCCTCAAAATGCGCATAGATTGTCATCGGGGCGCATCCGACCTCTCTGGCCAAACGGCGCATTGAAACCGCCCCGAAGCCTTCCGTGCGGTAAATCTCAAGCGCGTGTTTCCCGATCTTTGATCGGAACTCCAGAATTTCAGCCTTGCTGCGGGGTGGCCTGCCAGCGGTTCTAGCCATAGTTAGGCCCTCTTCAGTTTATTATAGAACGCGTCCCAAATAATGCTTGCCTTGTCAAGATCACATTAATATAGAACGCGTACCAATTATTATGGACCCACAGGCGTGCATTTAGGAAACGTGAAATGAACAAGACAAACTTACTGAACTCGGTTGTTGTGATCGTTGGCGCTGTAATCGTCTTCCTAGGTTTGAATGTCGGCCTAGGCGGGATAAAGACACTGGGATGGCAATCGACGCGCGATTTTGTTTCGATCACAGATGCTGCAACATTCCATGCTCAAGATAGCCACATTCGGTTCATTGGTGGGGTCTGGTTTGGCGTCGGTGCTGCGTTCATGATTGGCGGCTTTGCAATGCGCATGTTTCGCTCAACTTTGATTATTCTGTCGGCTATGGTCGCAATCGCGGGTCTGTTTCGACTTAACGGCATGGACACTGAGGTCATATTTAGCGCAGCGATTGCCCCGTCACTGGCATTTGAGCTGGTGGGTTTTCCGCTGCTTGCTTTGTGGCTGATGGCGTCTGGCAAACGGGACACAAAGGTAATCAAGGATGAGAAATCCTGATAGCGGACATCTACTCGATTGATTTGGAGGTCAGTTTTGTCCGCAGTGCAGACTTCCATGGCCAGCGCAGCGCACGGCTCCTTACCGCCCTTTCTGCCAATAATACTACACTGATGGAGGCATCTTTGAGCGCGTTTGACAGATTAATGCTTGGCTCCTACCTGAGCCCTATGAAAGACAATAGCTTTATATCACCCCTACATACTTCCCCCCGCGAGCGGGAGCCCGCTTTTGCCTTCATGTCCCGGTTGGCAGCCATAGGCAGCACCTCTGTTGTTGAATTCGGACAGGACGTTGAGCTTCCCTTCGCAGACGCGCTTAAGGGAGAAACATCTGTTCTAAAGGGGCTCAGCAGTCTTTCTGGTGCTCATCTACCAGCAATAGAAGACTGGACACCTGCAGTAGATGGCGATGCCAAGCGCAGCCTGCATGGTCATCGTTTTCCAGCCCGACCGATGCTAACGTCCGAGGTTCGTGGCTGCCCTTGCTGTCTTCGAGAAGATATCGCTGGTTCGTCATTACCACCGCATCGCGCGATGACCTTCCGCTCCCACTGGCTCATCCATCATGTCAGCCTGTGCCTGCGGCACGGACGGCAACTGGTTGTTCTGTGGAAGGTCGCAGCACCGACGCAACGCTATGACACTGCAGCGCAATTTCGCTTGATTGCCGACCAAGTAATCTCAGGTGCCCTGCAAGGCGAAGAGCGTGAGCCGACTGACTTCGAGATCTGGTTCGACAAGAGGTTGGAGGGAAAGCCTCACGCAGCAACATGGTTGGATGAACACCCTCTACATGCGGCGGCCGTCTTCTGTCGACTGTTGGGCACGGCTCTGTTGAAGCTACAAGGCATCCACCTCTCGCAAATCGCACCAGGATCAGATTGGGGCTGTTACCAGATGGGCTTTGAGGTTGCACGACATGGAGAACAGGCGGTCCTGAAGGCATTACAGAAGCTGAATCGGCTCGCCGAGCCTCGCCATGGGCCAAAGGCTGTATTCCCCATGCTTTACGATCGCTTGACACACGACCACAAAGAGGACCCTGATTTCACACCTTTTCGAAAACTGCTTGGTAAACATCTTCGAGCAAGCTGGCCTTTGGGGCCTGGTGACGATCTGCTGGGCACACCTGTGACAGTGCGAACGTTGCATTCAGTCCGCACCGCAGCTGAGGAGACCGGCGTAGATGTCCGCCGTCTTCGCAAGATGCTTGAAGCGTCCACGATGATCGACCCCAACTTGCCGGATAGCTGGGCTGTTTTCGATGCAGCCGAAGCAAAACCGATGCTGTCATCATTAGTCGACTTCATGTCAGCAAAGGAGTTTTTCGAAACCTTTCACATTGGACGGTCTCAGTTCAATCTCTTGGTCAAGGACGGCATTCTGCAGCCTGCTCTCAAGGACGTAGATTCAAAACACGTCTGGGATCCGCGCGATGGGCGGGCCTTTCTGGACCGGCTGCTGGTCGGAGCCGAGACCATCCAGCAAGCGCAGCACGGGTGGGAGAAAATCGCCAAGTCGGCGCAACGGCTCAAGCTACGCCCTGGCGATATCATTCGTGCAATCTGTGATGGGCGCATTCATCGCGTTGCACGCAATGCCCAGTTTGACGGCTACGCCGCGGTTCACGTTTATCATGATGAAGTTGCCCAGATTCTTGCACAGGACCAGCCGTCCGCAATGTCTCTGAGGCTGTTCGCCGAGACCGTCGGTCTTGGTAATCCGGTCTATCTAAGCCGACTGGTGCGCGATGGACATGTGTCCACCACCGAGATGCGCAATCCTAGGACCAAAGCGATGCAGCGGTTCATCGCCCCCCACGATGCCGCCGCTTTTCATAATCGCTTCGTTACACTTCGAGTGATTTCGAAAGCGAAAGGAACGAGCTGGCAATCGCTATCGCACCATCTGCGCCGAGCCGGTGTCATGCCTTTCAGCACGGACAATGCCGACTACGGCAACATCTACCTGAAAAAGGACGTCGAAGCAGTGCTCGCTGACTGAAGCCCTATCTCTTCTGGAAAACAACAAGGGCGATACCTCACGGCATCGCCCTTTCTTCATTACTAATGCCGAACTTCAGCCTTGATCCATGTCCGGTTCAAAAAACCGTCTTTTGTCGCAAAGACGTAATCCCAATGTCGGACGACACTCTAGCGACCCAAACCGTTAGCCGCACTTAGAATGACCGCAGCTGCGACAGGTCATGCAGCCTTCGACCATCTGCAAGTCATACTGGCCACAGCTTGGGCAGGCTTTGCCGCGCGGCGCGCCCAAGTTCACTACTTCGGCGGTTGGGTCAGACTTCAGCCCCATGCCCTCGCCTTCGATAAAGCCAGTGTTGATCATATGCGTTTCGATCACACCACCAATCGCAGCCAGGATCGACGGGATGTATTTGCCCTGCACCCAAGCGCCACCGCGCGGATCAAACACCGCCTTCAGCTCTTCAACCACAAAGGACACGTCACCGCCACGACGGAACACAGCCGAAATCATCCGGGTCAGCGCCAGCGTCCAGGCATAGTGCTCCATGTTCTTGGAGTTGATGAAGACCTCAAACGGGCGGCGATGGCCGTTCAGCAGGATATCGTTGATCGTCAGATAGATCGCGTGCTCGGAATCCGGCCATTTCAGCTTATAGGTATGCCCCTCCAAGCTCTGCGGACGGTCCAGCGGTTCGGACATGTAAACGACCTCGGCGCTGTCACTTTGATGCGGCGCATCTGCGGTTTCACCCGGTGCCTTGTCCGACTCTTCCGACACAGTCAGAACCGATCCGGTCACATCGTTTGGACGATAGGTGGTACAACCTTTACAGCCCTGATCCCAGGCCTGCATGTAAACTTCCTTGAATTCATCAAAAGAGATGTCTTCTGGGCAGTTGATGGTTTTGGAGATCGAACTGTCGATCCATTTCTGCGCGGCGGCCTGCATTTTAACGTGGTCTGCCGGGGCTAACGTCTGAGCGTTGACAAAATAGCTCGGCAGCTTGGCATCGGCGCCATATTTCTCACGGTACATCTGCACCGCGTAATCCACCACTTCCTCTTCGGTGCGGCTGCCGTCTTTTTGCAGAACCTTGCGGGTATAGGCATAGGCAAACACCGGCTCGATTCCCGAGGACACATTGCCCGCATACAACGAGATTGTGCCGGTAGGCGCGATCGAGGTCAGCAACGCGTTGCGGATGCCGTGCTCGCGGATGGCGTCGCGCACATCGTCATCCATGTTCATCATGTTGCCCGATGATAGGTACGCCTCGGCATCAAACAGTGGGAACGGTCCCTTCTCCTTGGCCAAGTCCACCGACGCCAGATACGCGGCGCGGGCGATCGCTTTGAACCAAGCTTCGGTCTGACGCGCCGCCTCGTCCGAGCCATAACGCAGACCCAGCATCAGCAGAGCATCAGCCAGACCAGTCACGCCCAGCCCAATCCGGCGTTTGGCCTGGGCCTCAGCCTGTTGTTCAGGCAGTGGGAACTTTGACGCGTCCACGACGTTGTCCATCATCCGCACTGCGGTAGTGACCAGCTCCTGCATGGCGCTTTCGTCCATGGCGGCATTGCTTTCAAATGGATTGGCAACCAAACGCGCCATGTTGATTGAGCCCAGCAGGCAGGCACCATAGGGAGGCAGCGGTTGCTCTCCACATGGGTTGGTTGCCGCAATTTGCTCCACATAAGACAGGTTGTTGGCCTTGTTGATGCGATCAATGAAGATCACACCCGGCTCAGCATAATCATAGGTCGCCTGCATGATCTTGTTCCACAGATCACGGGCTTGAACCGTATGATACACTTTGTCCCCGAACTTCAGCTCAAACGAGCCGTCAGCTTTGACCGCATCCATGAAATCATCAGTGATCAGAACCGACATGTTGAACATGCGCAGGCGGGCAGAGTCAGACTTGGCAGTGATAAAATCCTCAATATCCGGATGATCACAGCGCATGGTCGCCATCATTGCCCCACGACGAGACCCAGCCGACATGATGGTGCGGCACATCGCGTCCCAGACATCCATGAACGACAGTGGACCAGATGCATCTGCCGCAACGCCCTTTACATCCGCGCCACGAGGGCGAATGGTCGAGAAATCATAGCCAATGCCGCCGCCCTGCTGCATGGTCAGCGCCGCTTCTTTGAGCATGTCAAAGATGCCCGCCATGCTGTCAGGAACTGTGCCCATTACGAAACAGTTGAACAGTGTCACCTGACGCGCAGTGCCCGCACCAGCAGTAATCCGGCCGGCTGGCAGATATTTAAAATCATCCAGCGCATTATAGAAAGTGTCTTCCCAAGCCGTTGGCTGCTCTTCTACCCGCGCCAGATCGCGAGCGATTCGGCGCCAGCTGTCTTCAACAGTTGCATCAATTGGGGTGCCATCCGCTTGCTTAAAGCGGTATTTCATATCCCAAATTTGCTCGGCGATGGGGGCAGCAAAGCGGCTCATATGTTGGTTTCCTTGAATCGTGAGGCGTCGTGAGTAGAGGCCTCGATACTCAGACGCTGCACATTTCTCAACGAGGAATTTGCGTCATTCTGTGTTTTTTTTGAGAGTGTACCACAATACCTTGTTTCCGAATAGACTTGAGATACAATATAAGGTCGTAACTATGGACGACTCTGTGGACTACCGGTGGATAACTTTGTGAACTTGATCAAGCTGTCGGTGGGCAGCGAAAACGTTGAAACTCTGACAGCCTGGCAAGAGACACGCCGCGCCCAAGCCAGCGATGGATTGGCGCGCCACGTCACCCGCATGTGGCCTAAACGCGAGCCCGAAATTATCGCAGGCGGGTCAATCTATTGGGTGATCAAGGGCAGCATCCAGTGCCGCCAACGCATCCTACGATTTGACGAGATAATCGGCGAAGACAGCATCCGCCGCTGTGCCTTTGTGCTGGATCCACAGGTCGTTCGCACTCACGCAGCCCTTCGGCGCCCATTCCAAGGTTGGCGTTATCTCAAACCCGAAGACAGCCCACCCGACCTGCGCGAAGGCGAATCGCAGCAAGACACCCTGCCGCCCGAATTGAATCAGGCCCTGGCAGAGATCGGGGTACTATGAGGCAGAACTTCTAGGCTAGTGTATTGCCCACATCAGTGATGGTCTGATGGTGCCCGGCAATGCCGGGCAAAACCCTGTGATCAGCTATCGCCGCGCAACAGCGCCAAAAGCTGCTTTAGCGTCTCTTTATCCTCGCTGGACATCGCCGCAACACGACTGCGCCAAAGCGTCGCCTGTGATTTAAGCACCGGCCCATCACTCAGGATCTTCAGGTGATTGGCGCGAAGGGTTTCCCCGGTCGACGTAATATCGGCCACCATCTCGGCGGTTTCATTCTTAACCGTGCCTTCCGTTGCGCCCTGACTGTCGACCAGCTGATAATCAGCCACGCCGCCATCGGTCAGAAACTCACGCACCAGCCGGTGATACTTGGTCGCGATCCGCAATCGGTGCCCGTGACGTATCCGAAAAGCAGCGGCCACAGCGTCAAGATCATCCAGCGTATCCACGTCGATCCAACACTGCGGCACCGCCAGGATCAGATCAGCCTGACCGAACCCCATAGCCTCGACCTGCTCGACCTGCTGTTCCCAGCGCGGCAGTTTTTCGTGCACCAGGTCGGTGCCGGTCACGCCCAAATGAATGCGCCCGGCAGCCAGCTCTCGTGGAATTTCGCCTGCAGACAGCAAGACCAGCTCGACCCCTTCAACGCCATCGACACGGCCAGCATATTCACGGTCAGAGCCAGTCCGCGACAGTGACACACCGCGTTTCTCGAACCAGTTAAAAGTCTTCTCCATCAGCCGCCCCTTGGACGGCACACCCAGCTTCAGGCTCATGATTGGGTCTCCTCAAGCATCAGCATCAGGTCGGGACGCAACACGCCACCAACAGCTGGAATTTCAGCCCCCTGCCCCAGCTGACGGGTCAGTGCATCATAGCGCCCACCGCTGGCAATCGGTGGCAAGTCCGGACGTGTCTCGGCATAAAAGCCAAACACAAATCCGTCGTAGTATTCCATTGATGTACGGCCATACGAGACTTCGAAATCAAGGCTCTCGACATCAACACCCCGCGCGGCCAGTGCCGCTGCGCGCGCTTCAAAACTATTCAATGCTTGTGAAATAGACGGCAAGTCCACCGCAATATCGCGCATCTGTTCTAGTGCGTAAGGCACGGTTTCACGCACGGCCATCAAGGCTTCCAGCGCCAGCAATTCCTTCTCAGCAATTGGTGGCAGAGCCGCATCTTCGCGTAGTGCTTCAATCCGTTCATCGATCTCGGCGCGACTACGCTTGCCAATCTCAACTGACGATCCTGTCAGAACACCATCTGTCGACAACAAAGCCTCGCGGGGCGCGGGCACCGATACTCGATGTGCATAGCGATCCAAAAGCGCCCGAAACCGCTTGGGCCGCCAGATGTGGCGCATCAGGGCAGCCTTGCGCCGGGCGCTTGTATTCAACCCCTGCACCGCCGCCATCAAGATACCAATATCACCCGTGGCCGCCCGCAGCTTCAGATCCCGCACCTGCAGCGCAAACAAGGCAAACACCTCAGCATCCGCCGCCGCTGGGTTGTCACGGTCAAAGACCTCATAGCCAACCTGCACATACTCATTGGCACGATCCGCGTCTATTTCCTGACGCCGGAACACTTCGCCCGAATAGGTATAACGCGCCGGTTCGGCCCCGTCGCGCATATGCATCTGCACTACAGGCACCGTGAAATCCGGGCGCAACATCTGCTCGCCACGCAGCGCATCAATTGTCACATATGCACGGGCACGGATGTCTTCGCCGTACAGGCCCAACAAGGTTCCAGCAGGTTGCAACAACGGCGGATCAACAACGCGGCCACCAGCGGCCTCAAACCCCATCCGCAGCCGGGCTGCGCGGGTTTGAATGTCAGAACGATTTGGCATCACTGATCCTGCCCATCCAGAATTTCACGCACCTTGGCTACCAGTTGGTCTCGCGGGACCTCAAACTGGCTGGGGCGTTCTTTCCATTCTTCCAGCGTGGCGCTTTCTGCAATCTTGGCACCTAGGATCAGATCCTTGATCTGCACCATGCCTTTTTCCTTCTCGTCGCCACCTTCGATCACAGCAATCGGAGAGTTCCGCTTGTCCGCATATTTCAGCTGATTGCCAAAGTTCTTTGGGTTGCCCAGATATACTTCCGCCCGGATACCGGCATTGCGCAACTCAGCCACCATCGCCTGATAATCCGCCATGCGTTTCTTATCCATAACCGTGACCACAACCGGCCCCTTGGGATCGGCAGTAATACGGCCCTTTTCACGCAGCGCAGCCAACAGACGGTCCACACCAATGGACAGGCCCGTGGCGGGCACTTCCTGCCCGGTAAAGCGTTTGACCAGATCGTCATAACGACCACCACCCGCCACAGATCCAAACTGCCGCTTGCGGCCTTTGTCGTCGAGGATTTCAAAGGTCAGCTCGGCCTCGTAAACCGGTCCAGTGTAGTAACCTAGGCCACGCACGACCGACGGATCAATCTCAATACGATCCGGGCCATAACCGCCTGCAGCCAGCAATTCGCCGATCTGCTCCAGCTCGGCAATGCCTTCAGCGCCGACCTTGCTGTCGCCAACCGCAGCACGCAGGTTGTCTAGCGTGCCAGCCGCATCCGCAGCCTTAGAGGTCAAAAAGGCAAGAACCGGTTCGGCCTGTTCGTCAGACAGCTCAACACCGTCAATATAGGCCCCCGACGCATCCAGCCGCCCCTTGGTCAGCAACTGCCGCACACCGGCCTCGCCCACCTTGTCGAACTTATCGATGGTACGCAGCACGTCATCTCGCTTGGGGTCATCAGCAGCAAGGCCCATGGCCTCCAACACGCCATTCAACACCTTGCGGTTATTGACCCGCACCAGATAATCACCGCGCGGAATACCAACGGTTTCCAGCACATCCGACAGCATCATGCAAATCTCAGCATCTGCCGCCATACTCGCGGTCCCAACAGTGTCCGCATCGCACTGGTAAAACTGGCGATAACGCCCCGGTCCTGGCTTCTCATTCCGCCAAACCGGCCCCATCGCAAAACGACGATACGGCGTCGGAAGATCATTGCGGTGCTGCGCATAGACACGCGCCAGTGGCGCCGTCAGGTCATAGCGCAACGCCATCCAGTCGCCGTTGTCTTTTTCGTCGAATTCTTGCCAGGCAAACACGCCCTCGTTGGGCCGATCCACGTCCGGCAGGAACTTGCCCAGCGCCTCGACCGTTTCAACGGCGGCACTTTCCAGCGCTTCAAAGCCATAGCGATGATAGACCCCGGCAATCGCATGCAGCATCTCGGTGCGCTGGGTGACCTCAGCGCCGAAATAGTCGCGGAAACCCTTTGGCGTCTGGGCCTTGGGGCGTGGGGCTTTCTTTTGCTTAGCCATGGATCATGGTCCCTTTGGGAGTGTTGTCGCCCGGCGGTCTAGCCCATGCATGTAACAGGAGCAAGGCAATGGCCGCACACCACCCCCTTAGCCTCCTGCATCCGCTCTTCATCTGGCCTCAAATATCCCCGCCGGAGGCCAGCCGGTTTTGCAAAAACCGGCATCCTTAAACGCCCCATGGACCAATTTGCCGCTTCAGATTATGACATAACCACAATCGCAGGAGAGCCCCATGCAAAACTTAGAAGAACAAATCGCCCACCTGACCCGCACGGTCGAGGAAATGAGCGATGTGGTGGCCAAACAACAGACCGAAATCGCGACCCTGACACGCCGGGTTCAAATGCTCATGCAGCGCGAAGCAGGCCGCGACCAGGACGCTGGCGGCAGTGCGACCTTTGGCAACGAACGTCCGCCACATTATTGACGTTCAAGTTACCACAATAGATTTTTCTTGATTCTGACACAGCATCACCGCAGCATCAGTCTTATTTTCCAGAGCTGGCGGTTTTGCCCAGCAAATTTTTAAATGCGAGTCATTCAAGGAGATGAGCCATGGCGCCATCAACTGCGAAATCTGACGACCCTGTAAAATTTGTCGGAGAGGCAATAGAGCAGCACCACGACCGCATGCTCAAGTTTTATAAATCCACTTGGAAGCGCGTGAAATCGTTCCTGAAACCGTTGCAGAAGTTCCTGAAGAATTTCATCGCCGGGACCAAAGATATGATCGCGACTGTGGGCAAGGAAGCCATCAACCGCATCACGTCAGCCATTCGCGCTATTCTAAAGGTGTTGGAACCCATCGACAAAGCGCTGCAAGACATGATTCTGCTGGGCAAACGTATTTTGGCGACCATCCGCAAGGAAATTGACAAGACCAAGCTCATCCGCGTTCTGAAAACCGTCGTGCGCAAGTATGTTGAGATCTTCAAAAAAGTCGTCAGTTTTATCGAAAACCTGTGGGACGATCTTGGCATTCTGGATGTCGCCTTGGCGGTGCTAAACAAGTTCCGTCTGGTTCTGAGCATGGTTTTTAACTGGTTTGACGAGGTCACAGGCATTCTGACCGCAATCAAAAAGGTCAAGGCTCAGCTAAAACGTGCAATCAAAACACTCCTAAAGGAACGTAAAAAGGCCATTCGCCTGGTCAAGGACGTGGCCAAGCTCAAAGTTCCGTGAACTGAGTTATAGCCAGTTTATCGATGCACCAAGGCCTCGGGCGTTGATAGAACACAGGTCGAGAAGACCGGCCTACTGGTCTTCTTTAAGGCTTGATTGACGAACTCAGGGACCTAGACCTCTAGGCCCAGCGGAGTTTTTGCCCAGTCAAACACGCCATCAATGCGTCACTTGGCAACTGCCCCAACTGCTCAAACAATGCAAAACCATCAAACTTGGTGGTCATCTCGATAATGCGGTCATCCTTGATCCGCGCCATCATCAGCCCACCTGCGCACACCGGTGTCACTCCACCCGGACCATCCGCCGTCATTTCATACTCGATGCTGCACCACTCCCCGTCTTCCAGACAGCGAGAAATGCTGAACCGCATCGGCCCAACCAAACGATGCATGATATTGACCAACTCCGGCAGCTCATTTCGCGGCGCAATAACGCCGTCAAACACCGTGTCACTGTCAACTTCCGGTGACAGCAATTCATCCAACGCCGCGGTATCGGCATCCTCCCAAACCCGGGAAAACCAGCTTTGCATAATTTCTAGTTTTGTCATGATCTCATAATTAGCATTCAACCTGCACCATTCAATTTCCTAGTCCTAAATTAGTCACACCTCACCCCCTAACACAGCCTTAATCGCCTATGAGAAAAACAGCTGCAACTAAACAAAGGTTCTGTTTTCAAGCCGTATACTCTCCAGCAAAACGTTTGCGTATCAACGTTAAGCATAGATCGCCTAAAGCATGATCACTGCCTGAAAATCTGGTTAAAAAAGCGCCAAATCACGTTTAACGAGCAAACCTATCACCACACCGATTGCGCTCACGCCGCAGAGCAGCATTGTGGGGCCATAAGGTGATCAGAAACAAACCATCCAATTTCTGTAACTGCTCACTCCTAAAAGAGACGGATTGCCTGCGTTGCCTCCTCCAGGCGCCTGCAATCAAACGAAGTCCGATAGGGAGTGGCTGGGCGGGGAACTGCCCAGCCACGCTTACAACATGTCAGTGAGCAGAAATCCAGCAGAGCACTAATCCCGGCTGTAGACCCAGAGAATCGCCTAAAATTGATACCCCGGCACCGCCGGGACGCTCCTGACCTTTCCCCCGGGAAGGCGCTCTGCACCTCCCCGGGGGAAAGGTCAGGAGCGTCCCTCAGTTGAACGAAGGCCCCCAGCCTAAATCTCTTCAACATCCTCCACGCCATCAAGCGATTTAATCGCACCTTTGATCTGCGGGTTGATCGGGAAGTACTGCCCCAAATCCAGTTCCACATCCCCTGGCAAAGTCGAGTCACGCAGGTACATCAGCACCTCGCCACGGCTGGCGTTCTTGGCTGCGGCGCGGGCCTCTTCCAGCACCGTCGCCACGGTCGCCACTGCGGCAGGTTCGGTCACATAAACCCGCAGACTGCTATTACCGGCATCAGCCACGGCAGCGTCAATGGGGCCGACAGATCGCGCCAGCAGTTTCAGTTGGTCGGCTTCCACCGTCGCCTCAACGGTCAGCACCACCTTGCCACCGGTCACCAGATGTTCGCGGCTCTTCTCTAGCGCTTCGGAAAACAGCGTAACCTCAAAACCGCCAGTGGTGTCCGACAGCTGGGAAAATGCAAACCGATTGCCACGTGCCGACTTGCGTTCCTGACATCCGGCAACAACCCCCGCCATCTTGGCCAGAAACGGGCCGCGCTTGGCCTTCTCCAGAACCTCATCCAGCGTCATTACGCCCTTACGTTTCAGCGCGGGCATATAGTCGTCCAGTGGGTGGCCCGACAGGTAAAAGCCAATCGCCTTGAATTCTTCGCTCAGCCGCTCGGCTGGCAACCAATCCGGTGTGCCCGACATCCGTGGTTCGGGCAGATCCTCACCCGCATCACCAAACAGCGACACCTGGTTGGAATTCTTCTGCTCATGGATCGCGTTCGAGTAGCTGACCAGTGGCTCTAGGCTATCAAACACTCGGCGGCGGTTCGGATCCAGCTGGTCAAAGGCCCCTGCCCGTGCCAGCATTTCCAGTGGCCGTTTACCGACCTTTTTCAAATCCACCCGACGGGCAAAATCATACAGGGTCGCAAAGGGTCGATCCTCACCATCAGCACGGCGCGCATCGGTCACCAACTTCATCGCCTCGACACCGACGTTCTTCAAGGCGCCCAGCGCATAGATCAACTCGCCGTTGATTACGTTGAACATCGCCTCGGATCGGTTCACGCAGGGCGGAATATAGGGCAGACCCAGCCCTTTTTTTACTTCTTCAAAAAACACCGCCAGCTTATCGGTCAGGTGAATATCGCAGTTCATCACCCCGCCCATGAACTCAACCGGGTGGTTCGCCTTTAGCCATCCGGTCTGATAGGACACCACCGCATAGGCCGCCGCGTGGGATTTGTTGAACCCGTAGTTG
Source organism: Parasedimentitalea denitrificans (assembly GCF_011813015.1). GTDB lineage: Bacteria > Pseudomonadota > Alphaproteobacteria > Rhodobacterales > Rhodobacteraceae > Parasedimentitalea > Parasedimentitalea denitrificans. Next base: position 47,866 of record NZ_QHLQ01000007.1, read on the forward strand.
GCGAATTTTTCCAACAGATCGAAAACTTCCGAGGCCTTTTTCGGCGGCACGCCATTTTCGGCCGCGCCTTTTTCGAACTTGGGTCGTTCGGCGTCCATCGCCTCTTTGATCTTCTTACCCATCGCCCGGCGCAACAGGTCAGCACCACCCAGCGAATAGCCCGCCATAACCTGAGCAATCTGCATCACCTGTTCCTGGTAGATGATGATGCCCTGAGTTTCGGCCAGCAAATGGTCGATCAATGGATGCACCGAGGTGATCTCTTTCACCCCGTTCTTGACCTCGCAATAGGTCGGGATGTTCTCCATCGGACCGGGACGATACAGCGCCACCAGCGCCACGATGTCCTCGATACAGTTGGGCTTCATCCGCTTCAGCGCATCCATCATGCCGCTAGATTCCACCTGAAACACCGCCACCGTTTTGGCGGCTGCATAGAGCTTGTAGGTGGGGATATCGTCCAGTGGGATGGCGTTGATCTCGTTCACCGCGCCTTCGGGTGGATCATACAGCTGTGTGCCATCTGCGGCGATATGCAGATCACGCCCCTCGCCCTTGATCAGATCCACCGCACTTTGGATCACGGTCAGGGTCTTCAGACCCAAGAAGTCGAACTTGACCAGCCCGGCCTGTTCCACCCACTTCATATTGAACTGAGTGGCGGGCATGTCGGACCGAGGGTCGCGATACAGCGGCACCAACGCGTCTAACGGCCGGTCGCCAATCACCACCCCCGCCGCGTGGGTACCAGCCGAGCGCAACAGCCCCTCGACCTGCATACCGTATTTCAGCAGCCGGTCCACAACCTCTTCGTTGCGAGCCTCTTCCCGCAGCCGCGGCTCTTCCTTCAGGCTGTCCACAATCGACATCGGCTTGACGCCCTCGACAGGGATCAGTTTCGACAACCGGTCCACCTGTCCATAGGGCATTTGCAACACCCGCCCCATGTCGCGCACCGCCGCCTTGGACAGCAGCGCACCAAAGGTGATGATCTGCCCCACCTTGTCGCGCCCATATTTCTCCTGCACGTATTTGATCACCTCTTCGCGGCGATCCATGCAAAAGTCGATGTCGAAGTCGGGCATTGATACCCGTTCCGGGTTCAAAAAGCGTTCGAACAGTAGCGAATAGCGCAGCGGGTCAAGGTCGGTAATTGTCAGCGCATAGGCCACCAGCGACCCCGCACCCGAGCCCCGCCCCGGTCCCACCGGAATGTCGTGATCCTTGGCCCATTGGATAAAGTCGGCAACGATCAGGAAGTAGCCGGGAAAGCCCATGCCCTCAATAATACCCAGCTCAAAATCGAGCCGCTCTTGGTATTCCTCAACCGTTACAGCATGCGGGATCACCGACAGGCGTTTTTGCAGGCCTTCGTTGGCGATACGGCGCAGTTCGGCGACCTCGTCGTCGGCAAACTTGGGCAGGATCGGGTCACGTAGATAAGCCTTGAACGCACAGCGCTTAGCAATCTCTACCGTGTTCTCAATCGCCTCGGGCAGGTCAGCAAACAGCGTGACCATTTCCTCTTGGCTTTTGAAGTAGTGCTGCGCGGTCAACCGACGCCGGCCTTCGATCTGGTCAACATAGGCCCCTTCGGCGATACAGATCATCGCATCATGGGCCTCGTACATCTCGGTATTGGGGAAATAGACGTCATTGGTCGCGACCAGCGGTAGGTCCATCGCATAGGCCATCTCAATATGGCCGCGCTCGGTCAGCTGCTCCGCCTCGGGCTGGCCACCCTCGCCCGGATGGCGCTGCAGTTCTACATACAGCCGGTCTGGGAAAATCGCCTTTAACCGATCCATCAACTCTTGCGCAGCAGGTCGCTGTCCCATTTGCAGCAGCTGCCCAACTGGGCCGTTTGGTCCACCGGTCAGGCAGATAACCCCCCCGGAGTTAACCTCCAGCTCCTCCAGCGTCACATAAGGCAACTCACTCCCCTGCCGCATGTAAAGGCAAGAGTTCAGCTTCATCAGATGTTCATAGCCCGTCTCGTTCTGCGCCAAGAGCACCAAAGATGCGGGCGGTCTGGGCCGTTCCCCCGGTGCTGGATCGACAAAACGCAGGTCCACCTGACAACCGACGATCGGCTGCACCCCGGCGCCACTGGCCGATACCGAAAATTCCAACGCCGAGAACAGGTTGTTACTGTCCGTCACCGCAATCGCGGGCATGTCGTGCTTTTTGCACAAATCAGGCAGCTTTTTTAGCCGCAACGCCCCCTCTAGCAAAGAGTATTCGGTGTGCGTGCGCAGGTGAATGAATCGGGGAGAGCTGGTCATATCGCTAAGCTACCCCAATGCTATGACTGTGGGAAAGCTGATTATGAGCAGCCGCTTCCTGTTCTTTTTGAGTACCATCGGCGCCCATTGTTCTGATTTATTTGAAAGTCCTTTCATGGTCGAAATCACCACAATGGCCCTAGCTTGCTGAAAACAAACAGTTATGCATGCAAAAGTTAAATATTGGACACACCATACGAATTTAGTATTCAATCAACCCCGACGACTTTCGCTTGCCAGACCAAGGGCCTGCTTTCTAGGCTGTCATCAGCAAGCGATAATGCCCGCCTTTTCTTCTACGTCGCATCGAAGGAAGGCAACATTGGCACAATAATGTAACGCGACGGGTTTCTACAATGGACATCACCTTTCATCTCAATGGTGAAGAGGTCACGCTTTCGGGCGTTTCGCCCACAGCCACATTGCTGGACTGGCTGCGTGAAGACCGGCTCATGACCGGCACCAAAGAGGGCTGCAACGAAGGCGATTGTGGCGCCTGTTCGGTGATGGTGACAGACGACCGTGGCTCAAAAGCGTTAAACGCATGCCTGTTATTCATGCCGCAATTGAACGGTAAATCCATTCGCACTGTCGAAGGTGTCAGCAGCCCAGATGGCACGTTGCACCCGGTGCAGCAGGCGATGATTACCCATCACGGCTCGCAATGCGGGTTCTGCACCCCCGGTTTTGTGATGTCTATGGTCACCGCGCACAAGAACGGTGCCACAGACCACGACGTGCAGCTCGCCGGTAATCTGTGCCGCTGCACAGGCTATGCCCCAATCATCCGCGCCGCCGAGGCGGTTGAGGATCAACCAGTTCCAACTTGGATTACAGAGGAACCGCAACTGCGTGAACCTGTGCCCACTGCGCAGAACCACTCCCCTTATGCGCCCCGCTCAAGCGATGAGCTGGCGGCAATCTATGAGAAGACCCCTCAGGCAGTGCTGGTAGCCGGAGCTACTGATGTGGCGCTGTGGGTGACAAAGGGATTGCGCGATCTGGAAGACGTCATTTTCCTGGATGGCTGCACTGATCTGAAGCAGGTCGAGATCACGGATGATGAGGTCTGGTTCGGTGCAATGGTGGATATGAACACCATGCGCGACGCGATTGCCCCCCTACATCCGTCTTACGGCGAAATGATCCGTCGTTATGCCAGCCAACAGGTGCGCGCCGCTGCCACTGTGGGCGGCAACATCGCCAATGGCTCCCCCATCGGGGATAACCCGCCAGCGCTGATCGCGCTAGGCGCTACGTTACATCTTCGCCAGGGCGGCAATCGTCGTTCGCTGCCTCTAGAGGACTTCTTTGTCGACTATGGCAAACAAGATCGTCAGCCCGGCGAGTTTGTTGAGGCGGTGAGCTTTGCCCGCCAAGAGGACACTCTGCGGTGCTACAAGCTGTCGAAACGATTTGACCAAGATATTTCAGCCGTGTTGGGCGCCTTTAACGTCACCACAAAAGATGGTGTTGTCACAGAGGCCCGCATTGCGTTCGGCGGCATGGCCGCAACGCCAAAACGCGCCTCACATGTAGAGGCAGCGTTGGTGGGCCAGCCTTGGACGCGAGAGACGATCAGCGCAGCGCAGGCTGAATTTGACAAGGATTTTACCCCGATGACCGACATGCGGGCGTCAGACCTGTACCGGCTAGAAAGCGCCCGTAACCTGTTGGCACGGTACTACGCCGAACTAAACGGCGAAACGGTCTCGGTGCTGGAGGTGGTGCTATGAGCAACATGTCAAAAACCAATTCCGGCCCTGTGGCCAAGCCCCTGCCCCACGATGCCGCCAAGCTGCATGTGACGGGCACTGCCCGTTATGTAGATGACATCCCGGTGCCCGCTGGCTGCCTGCATCTTGCCTTTGGGGTATCGACTATTGCCAAGGGGCAGATCACGTCGATGAATCTGGATGCCGTTCGCGCCAGTGATGGCGTTGTGATGGTAATGGCAGCGCAGGATTTGCCGTTCACCAACGACGTCTCGCCCTCAATCCATGATGAACCACTGCTGTCAGATGGCAGCGTTCACTATGTGGGCCAACCGTTGTTTTTGGTCGTTGCCAACAGCCATCGCGCTGCTCGGGTTGCGGCGCGCAAGGGGAAGATCGAATACGCTGAGGAAACCCCAATTCTGACGGTGGATCAGGCATTGCAGGCCGACAGCCGGTTTGAAGATGGCCCACGGATCTATCAAAAAGGCGATGCTGCGGCGGTGATCGACGCTGCGGCCCGTACCGTCGAAGGCGAGATGGAACTGGGTGGGCAAGAGCATTTCTACCTTGAAGGCCAAGCCGCACTGACGCTGCCCCAAGAAGGTGGCGACATGCTGGTGACCAGTTCGACCCAGCACCCAACCGAAATCCAGCATAAGGTGGCCGAGGCAATTGGTTTGCCGATGCACGCCGTCCGGGTTGAGATCCGCCGCATGGGTGGCGGTTTTGGCGGTAAGGAAAGCCAGGGCAACGCGCTGGCGGTGTCCTGTGCAGTGGCCGCCCGCGCCACCGGCAAACCCTGCAAAATGCGCTATGACCGCGACGACGACATGGTGATCACCGGTAAACGGCACGACTTCCGCATTTCCTACCGAGCCGGGTTTGGCGATGATGGCGTGCTGCAAGGGGTTGAGTTCACCCATCTGGTGCGTTGTGGATGGGCTCAGGATCTGTCGCTGCCCGTGGCCGATCGCGCCATGCTGCACTCCGACAATGCTTATTCCATTCCAGCGATCCGCATTGAGAGCCATCGGTTGAAAACCAACACCCAGAGCGCCACCGCCTATCGTGGGTTTGGTGGCCCACAGGGGATGGTTGGGATCGAACGAGTGATGGACCACATTGCCCATGATCTGGGGCTGGACCCTGTCAAAGTGCGGCAGGCCAACTACTATGATGCGCCGCCGTCCGGAGGCTCTGCCCCACAAGGGATTTCAGACAAAAAGAAAGACAATACCACGCCCTATGGCATGGAGGTCAGCGACTTTGAACTACACGGGATGACCGAGCGGTTGCTGGAGAGCTCAGACTATGAGGCGCGCCGGGCGGAGATTGCGGAATGGAACAAGGGCCAAGACCACCTGAAACGCGGCATCGGGTTTTCACCGGTGAAGTTCGGGATCTCCTTTACCCTGACCCACCTTAATCAGGCGGGCGCGCTGGTGCATGTCTATCAGGATGGATCCATCCATCTGAACCATGGTGGCACCGAAATGGGTCAGGGATTGTTCCAGAAGGTGGCACAGGTGGCTGCGTCGCGGTTTGGGGTTGGCATGGATTTGGTGAAAATCACTGCCACCGATACCGCCAAGGTGCCTAACACTTCTGCCACGGCTGCGTCTTCTGGGTCAGACCTGAATGGCATGGCGGTAAAGGCTGCTTGTGACACCATCCGCGACCGCATGGCAGAGTTTCTGGCGCAGCGCCATCAGTGTGACGTGGGATCGGTTCGCTTTGAGAGTGGTCAGATCTATGTTGGCGAAGATGTGCTGACGTTTGAGGAAGCTGCCTCGCAGTGTTATCAGGGCCGGATCAGCCTTTCGGCAACTGGGTTCTACAAGACGCCCAAGGTGGAATGGGACCGGATCAAGGGTCAGGGTCGCCCGTTCTTCTACTTTGCCTATGGCGCCTCGGTGACCGAGGTGGTGGTGGACCAGCTAACCGGAGAAAACCGAATTCTGCGCAGTGATATTCTTCACGATGCCGGAGCCTCGCTAAACCCGGATCTGGACATTGGCCAGGTCGAGGGAGGCTATGTACAGGGGGCTGGCTGGCTGACGACTGAGGAACTGGTGTGGGACGGCAAGGGACGGTTAAGCACCCATGCGCCGTCGACCTACAAGATCCCAGCCTGTTCAGATCGCCCGGATGAGTTCAACGTTGAACTGTGGAGCGGCGAGAACCGCGAAGATAGCATCTATCGCTCTAAGGCAGTGGGAGAGCCGCCATTCATGCTGGGCATTTCAACCTATCTGGCGTTGAGCCACGCGGTGTCGCAGTTTGGCGATGCCTATCCGGCACTGGATGCCCCGGCCACCGCAGAGCAGCTCTGGTCTGCCATTCGGAGGGTCCGGGATGGGGTTTGATCTGGAAGGGTTGACGGCTGCCGTTGAGGCACGTGGTCGCGTAACGCGTGTGGTCATCGCCGATATCCGCGGGTCATCCCCGCGTGAGGTTGGGGCGGCGATGTTGGTCTGGAAAGACGGCCAGTCCGGCACCATTGGTGGTGGCACTTTGGAGTTTGAAGCGGCGATTGCAGCCCGCAAACAAGTACAAGGCACCGTTCTAGGCAGTCATGCGCTTGGTCCCGATCTGGGCCAGTGCTGCGGCGGTGTGGTGACGTTGTTGAGTGAGGTGTATGACGCCTCCCGACTGGCGGCGCTGGATGACGAGATCGTACTGCGGCCAGTCAAAACGGGGGCTGACGGGGCGACACCACTGGCAGTGAAACGTTTGCTGGCAAACGCGCGTGGTCAGGGGCTGCGTCCGCAGCCACAGTTGGTTGACGGTTGGATGGTTGAACCGGTGCATCACCCCGAGGTGCCTTTGTGGATCTGGGGAGCTGGTCACGTTGGCCGTGCCTTGGTTGACGTTCTGTCCCCCCTGCCCGACTTTTCGATCACCTGGGTTGACACAGCGGCCGAACGGTTTCCAAGCGACATACCAAAGGGCGTGACATCTGTTCCAGCAGTGGACCCAGCACTTTTGGTCCCTCATGCGCCTGTAAAGGCTCAACATTTGGTACTTACCTATTCCCATACTCTGGATCTGGCCTTATGCCATTCCTTGCTCGGTCATGGTTTTGCCTTTGCTGGGCTGATCGGGTCCGCAACCAAATGGGCGCGGTTTCGATCGCGGTTGGCAGCATTGGGGCACAGCGCCGAGCAGATCAGCCGCATTACCTGCCCAATTGGTGATCCAGCCCTGGGCAAACACCCGCAGATGATTGCGGTCGGCGTTGCGGCACAATTGCTGCGGCGAGACATGGCAAAAGAGATGAAAAAGGATCATAGCGCGTGAGTGTCCCATTGCTGAGCCTTCAAGGGCTGACTAAAGCCTATCCCGGTGTCGTGGCCAATGACACGGTTTCTTTCGACATTGGCGAGGGAGAAGTCCACGCGTTGCTGGGCGAAAATGGCGCTGGCAAATCGACGTTGGTGAAAATGATCTACGGGTTGGTGAAACCCGACAGTGGCCAAATGCTGTTGCGCGGTGCGCCGTTTGCTCCGGCGGAACCCAGAGCGGCACGCGGCGATGGTATCGCCATGGTATTCCAGCATTTTTCACTGTTTGACGCGCTAAACGTTGCTGAAAACATTGCTTTGGGCATGGAAAACCCACCCGCGATGAAGGACCTGGCGTCGCGTATCCGCGATGTATCAGAGGCCTATGGCCTGCCGCTTGACCCGTTTCGCACCGTTGGGAACCTGTCAGCCGGTGAACGTCAGCGGGTCGAAATCATTCGCTGCCTGCTGCAAGATCCGAAATTGCTGATCATGGACGAACCGACCTCGGTTCTGACCCCGCAGGAGGTGGATATCCTATTTCAGACACTGCAGAAACTGCGCTCTGAGGGTACATCGATCCTGTATATCAGCCACAAGCTGGAAGAGATCCGTACCTTATGTGATCACGCGACCATTCTGCGGTTAGGCAAAAACGTTGGCGAATGCACGCCAGCCGATACCACCGCCCGTGAGATGGCTGAACTGATGGTTGGGTCAACACTGCACACGCCTGAACGCGCTGGGAGTGAGTTTGGTGATGTTGCACTGAACATTTCAGGGCTGTCGGTGCCTGCGCCGTCTGCCTTTGGGACTGCATTGAAGAATGTACACCTGACAGTGCGCAAAGGTGAGGTCTTGGGCATTGGCGGTGTTGCCGGCAATGGTCAGGATGAGCTACTGAATGTGTTGTCCGGCGAAACCACCACGCAAGCGGATGCGGTCAAGCTCGGCGGTGAGGCAATTGGCCACTTAGGACCAGTGGAACGCCGTCGTTTGGGGATTTTGGCCGCGCCAGAAGAGCGGCTGGGCCATGCCGCAGTACCAGACATGAGCCTGACTGAAAACGCCATGTTGACCGGCGCAGTGCGCCAAGGGTTGGAAAACAACGGTTTCTTGAATTGGCGCGCCGCAACAACATTTGCCGAAGACGTTATCAAGGCATTTGATGTGCGAACACCGGGCCCGGACAACGCGGCGCGATCGCTGTCTGGGGGCAACCTGCAGAAGTTCGTAATCGGCCGCGAGGTTTTGCAGGATCCTGATGTTTTGGTCGTGAACCAACCGACCTGGGGGGTTGATGCGGCAGCGGCTGCGGATATTCGCCAATCGCTGCTGGATTTGGCCGCCAAAGGAGCTGCAGTGATCTGCATCAGCCAGGATCTGGATGAGCTAATGGAAATCTCGGACAATTTTGCCGCCCTGAACGAAGGTCGGTTGAGTGCTCCGCGTGCAGCCACAGGGCTAACGGTGGATGAAATCGGTCTGATGCTGGGCGGGGCCCATGGCATGGAGGTGGCGCATGTTTGAGCTGGCGCGTCACAGGTTCGCCTTCGGCGAGAGTATTTTAAGCAAAAAGAAGCAAGGGGCCGCGACATGATCAGGCTTGAGAAAAGGCCGCAGCCGTCGCGCGCCTGGTCGCTGGCGACGCCGCTGGTGGCGGTGCTGGCAACGATGCTGTTCGGCGGGCTGTTGTTTGCAGTGCTGGGCAAGGACCCGGTTGAGGCAATCCGGACCATTTTCTGGGATCCGCTATTTGGCGAGTATGCCTTTTACTTTCGCCCACAGTTGCTGGTCAAAGGCGCACCGCTGGTGTTGATTGCCATTGGTTTGAGCCTTGGGTTCAAGGCTGGCATCTGGAACATTGGCGCCGAGGGTCAGTATATCATGGGGGCCATCGTTGGTGCCGCTGTTGGGCTGGCCTTTTATCCTTATGAGGCCTGGTACATTTTCCCACTGATGGTGATTGCTGGCGCCTTGGGTGGTTGGGCCTGGGCGATGATCCCTGCCTTCTTGAAGGTGCGTTTTGGCACCAACGAGATTTTGGTGTCGCTGATGCTGGTTTATATCGCAGAACAGCTGCTGGCCTCGGCTTCGCTACGCTTCTTGAAGAATCCCGAAGGAATGGGGTTTCCGGGATCACGCAACCTGCAAAGCTATGAGAGTGCGTTCAACGCCGACCTGATCGAGGGAACCGGCATGCACTGGGGTGTGGTTGCAGCCCTGATCGCAGTGATCTTTGCCTATGTGCTGCTGACCCGACATATGATTGGGTTTCACATCCGCCTGACCGGCGAGGCACCGCGGGCTGCAAAATTTGCTGGCGTCAAACCGGCACGGCTGATCCTGTTGTGTCTGGGCATTTCCGGCGCACTGGCTGGATTGGCTGGCCTGTTCGAGGTTTCAGGACCGGCTGGGCAAGTCAGCATCGATTTCAACGTCGGCTACGGCTTTACCGCGATCATCGTAGCCTTTCTGGGTCGATTGCATCCTTTCGGCATTCTGTTAGCCGGTGGCCTAATGGCGCTGACCTATATTGGTGGCGACATCGCCCAGTCAAATCTGGGCCTGCCTGCCGCCGCGATCCAAGTGTTCCAGGGTATGTTGCTGTTTTTCCTGCTGGCACTGGACCTTTTGACAAATTTCCGCGTGACCCTACGCAAAGTGGAGGTGGCGTGAAATGGACTTGAGCGCAATTAATCCCGTCCTGCTGATCGCCTCGCTAATGGTGGCAGCTACCCCGATCCTGTTGGCCGCTATCGGCGAACTGGTGGTAGAAAAATCCGGCGTTCTGAACCTGGGCGTTGAGGGTATGATGATCATCGGCGCGGTCAGTGGTTTTGCCACGGCCGTGGAAAGTGGCTCGCCTTGGCTAGGGTTCATCGCCTCGGCCCTAGCTGGTGCGGTGTTTTCACTGTTGTTTGTCCTGCTGACTCAGGTGGCAAAGGCAAATCAGGTTGCATCCGGGCTGGCGTTGACGTTGTCCGGGCTGGGTCTGTCGGCACTGCTGGGGCAAAGCTATGTGGGCATTAAGCCGCCACAGATGGGCATGCTGGACATTCCATTGTTAACCGATCTGCCCGTCGTCGGACCAATCCTGTTTGGCCATGACCCGATCCTGTATCTTGGTCTTGCACTTACGGCAGCAGTCTGGGCCTTGCTGAAATTCACCCGTGCTGGCCTGATTTTGCGGGCTGTCGGCGAAAACCACGAGGCGGCGCACGCATTGGGGTACAAGGTGATCCGCATCCGTGTTCTGGCAATCATGTTCGGCGGCGCCTGTGCGGGCCTTGGCGGGGCCTATATCAGCCTGATCCGAGTGCCACAGTGGACCGAAGGCATGACAGCTGGTGTCGGCTGGATTGCCCTTGCCCTAGTGGTGTTTGCCAGCTGGAAACCATGGCGTGCCCTACTAGGTGCCTATCTTTTTGGCGGAGTGACGGTTGTGCAGCTGAATCTGCAGGCAGCAGGCGTTGCCATTCCTGTCGAATATCTGGCAATGTCACCCTATGTGATTACAATCGTTGTACTTGTCATTCTTTCCGCTGACAAAAGCAGCGCACCGGCCGCTTTGGGTCGCAATTTCCACGCCTCCCGATAACTCCGGGCGGCGCACTATCCTGCCCCTGTTACCGGGGGCCAAACAGAAACCAACTGGGGGAAACCTTTATGAAACTGACTACTCTTCTGACCAGCGCCGCCATGGCCCTGGGCCTGGCTACAGGCGCTGTTGCGGCTGACAAAACCAAAGTGGGCTTTGTCTATGTAGGCCCCGTCGGCGATGGCGGCTGGACCTATGAACACGATCAGGGCCGCAAGGCGGTGGTTGAGGCGTTTGGCGACAAGGTTGAAACCGTCTACGTCGAGAACGTGGCCGAGGGACCAGATTCTGAGCGTGTAATGACTCAGATGGCACTGGAAGGCGCTGACCTGATTTTCACCACCTCGTTTGGCTACATGGATCCAACCATCAACGTCGCCAAAAAGTTCCCGAATGTACGGTTTGAGCACGCCACCGGTTATAAAACCGCACCAAACGTGTCGACCTATTCGGCTCGTTTCTACGAAGGTCGCGCCGTTCAGGGTACCATTGCTGGCAACATGACCGAGAGCAACATCATCGGTTACATCGGCTCTTACCCGATCCCCGAAGTTATCCGTGGCATCAACTCTGCCTATATCCACGCCAAGAAAGTTAACCCTGACGTTCAGTTCAAAATCGTTTGGGCGTTCACTTGGTTCGACCCGGCCAAGGAAGCTGACGCTGCCAAGGTTCTGATCGAACAGGGCGCTGACGTGATCCTGCAGCATACAGACTCGACCGCGCCACAGGCAGCCGCTCAGGCCGCTGGCAACGTCATCACCTTTGGTCAGGCATCTGACATGGCTGAGTACGGTCCTAAGCCACGCGTATCGTCGATCATCGATGACTGGGGCCCATACTACGTAGCTCGCACACAGGCTGTCATGGACGGTTCCTGGGAATCCGTGATGACCTGGGACGGCATCGGCGCTGGCATGGTTGGTATCGGCGAGATCTCAGACGCGGTTCCGGCTGACGTCAAAGAAGCGGCCCTGACCATGAAAGCCGCACTGGCAGACGGTTCCTACCACGCCTTTACCGGCCCAATTAACAAGCAGGACGGTTCTGCTTGGTTGGCCGACGGCGAAACTGCTGATGACGGCACACTGGCTGGCATGAACTTCTTTGTCGAAGGCATCGAAGGCGACATCCCGCAGTAAGCGGATCGTTTGTGAGATATAGAAAGGCCCGTCTTTTTGGCGGGCCTTTTTTGTTGGGGGGCCGGTTGGGCAAATCAATCAGGACAGTCGACCTTCAGATAGCCAAACCCTGCATTCAATAGCGCTTTATCTCAGATATTTGAGACAAAGTTCAACTCGTCAATATTGTATCGCCGTTTCAATACTCAACCGTGCTCGCCCCCATACTAAGCATTTCTCCAATCCGCCGCATTTCTCGGGCAATTTCCCTTGATTGAGCCCATGGACAATTAATGATTGTTCAAAAGAGACACGGAAGGTCCCTGAGGAGTTCTGTACCGTCCCGTCGCGCGTGCTTGAGACCACTTCGTTGACAAGAAGTTCTACCTTTTTGCCAGATGGTGTCACCAATTGCTCCAAGGCAGTCTCAGCCTGCTCTGGATTGGATAACTCTGCTTCAATCTGGCAAAATTGGAATGGTTCGGATTCCCCGGCGCTGTTAGCACCATGCCACAAGATTATTGAATTTCCAGAAGCTGCTGAAATATTTCTGTTCCTATTTGAAAACCGCCAGAAATCTTTCTCGATATCGTCACTCGGTTCCTCAACGATGGAGTAACCCGTTCTTTTGAAAGCGACGACAATTGCCTCATTGTCCGGAAAGTGAGGCAGGCAAGTTTGGTTGAAGGCTGAAACAAGACTCGCGGCCTCGACAGTTCCTGTCGGCTGCATAACGATTCGCGGTTTTTCTTCTTCAAATGGCTGGGGCTCACATGCTGCCAGAAAAAATAGCGTTAGACCCAAGAATAAAGAACGCACCATCATTACTCCTGGCTACATTAGTTCGCCTGAACAATCTAACGTAGTTCGCTGCTGGCAGGTTACACTTATTTTATCGCGAAAATATCGCATAGTTTTATTTTGCGGAGATGGTGTTCGCAAAGCAATAAGATCTGCTCTTGGTATTCTATTACGTAGAGCCGTCATTTGTACGAGCGCAGCGAACGGCCCCTCACCGACCTCCTCGGACAAATCAAGTGCTCGCTTAATCAAGATCACCCCAAACACCAGTGCCTGACTTTGGGGAGGCGTGAAGCGCCTTCGTCGTGCTTAAAACACGCATGAGGCATGGCGGGTAGGTCAGGCGCAGGTGTGACACTTGTTAGGTTCTGCCTTTAGTCACAGCTCGTACCACATTCCAACATTTAGCATGTTATTGTGCGACGGCCCGCGATAGTTCACTTCCCCTCGAAAGAGCGGAGTGCCCACCAGCACCATCACGCTCTGACCACAGCGAGATCACCTCTAACAAGTCCGCTTTCCTAACGGGTTTGCTAAGATAATCGTCCATTCCGTTATCGATGAACTTCTCTCTGTCTCCAGCCATCGCGTTTGCGGTCAACGCGATAATCGGGCAGCCCGACAATCCGTGTTCGGCCTCATAGAAACGGATCTCTTTGGTTGCCTCTAGCCCGGTCAATTTGGGCATCGAAATATCCATAAATACAAGTTCCGGATGATGGGCCACGAACTTCTGCACTGCATCGCTGCCATCCTCAGCAAAGATAATTTCAGTATCGAGTTGCTTTAACATCTTCTCAAGCACCAGCCTGTTGGTACGGTTGTCATCTGCAACCAAAATCTTTCTAGGAGGAGAATTCGCATCATCAACTTGAACCAAGTCCTGCTTGATTATGGCGGCGACCTCGGGATCTTCGTCTTGGGAAAACAGCTCTATGTTTCTCGCCATTTTCAAACAGCATCTAAAGGTGAAGGTTGAGCCTTTATCCACTTCGGATTGAACCACGATGTCTCCGCCCATCAAGCGCGACAGATCAGACGCAATTGCTAGCCCCAGCCCGGTACCACCAAATTTGCGACTTTCGCCGCCATTCGCTTGCGCAAACCTTTCAAAGATATGCCGTAACTTGTCATCCGGAATACCGACGCCCGTGTCATGAACAGCAATTTCTAGTGCAACGCTACCCTGTGCCGTTGTGCCAGAAATATCTACTGTCACACTGCCCTCTGGCGTGAATTTCTCGGCGTTGCCAACCAGATTGGTAATGACTTGCCTGATGCGCCCCTCGTCCCCAATCAGGATCTTTGGCAGCCCGGCATCGTAGTTCATCACTAAATCGACATTCTTGTTTGATGCACGCCGTGACAGCAAATTAATAACACTTCGCACCAACCGTTCGAGATCAAAGCCTGCCTCATCCAACTCAACCTTTCCGGCCTCCAGCTTGGAAAAGTCCAGAATGTCATTGATGATCACCAACAGCGATTGGCCAGAATCTGAAATGGTCTGAACAAATAACTCTTGTTCCTCGTCCAGTTCAGTTTCCATAAGCAGCGACGTCATTCCCAATACGCCGTTCATGGGCGTTCGGATTTCATGGCTCATAATTGCAAGGAATTCGGACTTGGCCTTGATCCCAGCCTCGGCCGCAACGGTGCGTTCCTTTACAGCCACCTCAAGCGCTTTTTCACGGATCATGGATTCACGGAAAACGCCCAGTGCTCGTACCATCGCGCCAATTTCATCGCGGCGCTCTTGTCCTGTGATCGGATGCCCGGTTTCACCTTTTGCAAGGTGCGCCATGGATCGAGTAACCGACGTTATTGAATTGGCGATGCGCGAACCGATGAACCATGCCAAACTGGCCCCAAACATCAACGCTGCTATAACTGAAAGCGCGAGTGTTACTTTGGTGGCATAAACCATACGCTCGTTTTCCGAGCTGCGAACTTCCATCAGCTTGGCTTCTTCGGCAGTGAAGGCCGCCATGATCTCGCGAAACTGATCAAAAAACATCTTCCCACGGGCCTCGCCAACGAGAATTGCCATGTCGTCCATGGTCTTGGCCGTGCCAATTGTGCGACGCAGGTGCAATGCGGGTTCAACAATATTGGTGCGCCACTCTGTATTGAGGCGCTGAATCTCTTTAACTCGGACAACCTGTGTTCGATTGCCTTGAACCTCCGCAGCAAGTTTATTCACAAGTCGCCGAAAAGCCATTTGCCCCGCTTCATACGGTTCAAGGAACTCTGGATCGCCAGCGAGTAGGAAACCGCGCATACCGGTTTCCATGTCAACCGCCGCCGCGAGGGTGCCCTGTGCCATCTCGACCACATGGTGGCTCTCCTCTGCCAGCTGAGCTACTTTTTCGGTAATCTCTGCGCTGGTTGTCCCTTGGTCCCCTTGGCGTGAAACCGCCTCAATCCTCTGCTGCAGACGTGCCTCTTCTGCCTCTATGAAAACCCTAATTTGCAGGCGGAACGTATCAAAATAGAGCTTGCCTTCGCCCTTCCTGACCATCTTTGCCATTGTGTTCATTGTTGCAGCTGTATCGATTGCACGCCTCAGCCTGATTTGCTTTTCGGCAACCTCTGTTTGCCATTGCTTCAGAACATGCTCTGCCTCAAGCAACCTGACTACCTGATCCGGGGTGTCGCTGACCTGCTCTCTTAGCAGGGCCATGGATTCATAAACCTCATTAGAACCGTGTTCGTAGGGTTCCAAAAAGGTTTCCTTGCCCGCCAACAAATACCCGCGCATGCCGGTTTCCATATCCACAGCTGCAGAAATAATTGTCTGGGCATTTGCCATTGCCGCTTGCGTATTCAGCACCCATCGGGCGGTATCTGACATGCGGTTCAGATTCAGGCTGGCGACAACACCTATCCCGATCGTAAGAATAAGGGGGGCCGCAGCGACCATCAGCACTTTGGTTTTGGTACTCAAATTCGACAGCGAAATCAGCTTTTTCAAGCCCAAAGGGTGTTTTCCGTCAGGCATTGATGCAGATTCCTTTTCGGCCTCGGTGGCTTCACAGTGCATTAGAAACACTAACTTTTTCACTTACAGCCCCAAAAGGCTTCGCGCGTTCCACTCGCATATCAAACCTACAAATCATATGCATTTTCAAAACGATAATCAGTATGCATAATGCTTGCGTCAAATTTCAAACCCACATGCTCGATATATTTATTGAATTTTTTATCCCTACAGATCGCCAGTAGTTTCAGACTACAACTCATCAGATAAATAAGCACGGTTGACAGCCGGTCCCCATTCCAGCAACACACTCATACAGGGACTGAGCCCCTGCCGCTCGCGGGATTATCCCACGGTGAAGTCTCAATCACACAAACCAAGCCGACTTCCGTTTTTGCGGCCAGTTGAAATGCGAGCACCAGCCTGAAATCCGCACCTAAAAACTGAACGAGGTTTTTGATGTCTAAGAAAATACCCTCCGCATCTGTTGCGGGGCCGGTTCCCGACGGTCCGCCGACCAACAATATCTATCTATCCGGGTCGATCCTGCCGCTGTTTCTGAAAACCGCACTGCCAATTGTGTTGGTCATGACGGTGAACGGATTGTTCACAGTGGTCGATGCCTATTTCCTTGGGATTTACGTTGGCACGGATGCTGTCATATCAGTCACCCTGATGTTCCCGCTTTATATGATGCTAGTGGCGCTTTCGACCCTAGTATCCAATGGCTTTTCGTCCATCTACGCCCGTCGCATCGGGGCCGGTGATCATGCCGAGGCGCAGGTGATTTTTGGCAGCGCCTTGCAGCTGGCATTGCTGGTCTGTGCAGTGCTGATTGTTGGCTTTGCTGCAGTTGGATCACACCTGTCACTGTGGGTCGCAAACGGATCACAGATCCTTGCCGACCTAGGATGGGGTTATATGGCTATTTTGATCTTCTGTTCGCCGCTGGCCTTTGTACTGGCAATCAACATTGACGCCCTGCGCGCCGAGGGACAGCTGCCCGTGATGGCCGCTATTACCCTTATGGCAGCACTTTTAAACATCCTGTTCGATTGGCTGTTTGTGGTGAAAATGCATTGGGGGGTGAATGGATCAGCCTATGGCACTGTCCTGTCGCAGATCTGCGGCTTGGCCGCGATTCTGGTATACCGATCCCGGTCCCGTACAGGCCAACGCTGGTCGATGACAAAGCTGGTACATCGTTACTGGCTTGAACTGCTTGCTCTTGGGGCGCCTTCCAGCTTGGGATATATCGGCTTGTCGCTGTCGGCTGGCATCACATTATACAGTCTACAGGTTTGGGCAGGTGATCAGTTTGAGCCGATCAGCGGCGCCTTTGGCATCCTGACCCGATTGTTGACGTTCACGTTTCTACCCTTGCTGGGTCTTAGTTTTGCCTATCAGTCGATTGTCGGGAATAATTTCGGTGCAGGCCGCCTAGACCGAACCCGGATTGCTAACAAACTAGCTGTTACAATTGCCTTCGGTTATTGCATCATTGTGCAGGCGGCATATCTGACTTCCGCCCCTTGGCTGGGAGGAGTGTTTGTCGATGATGCGCAGATCCGAGCCGAACTGGCACGGATCCTGCCTATCGCCACCTTCACGACGTTTCTGTTTGGCCCGTTGATGATGATCGCCACTTACTTTCAGGCTATCGGAGACGCGGCGAGGGCTGCCGTCTTGGGGCTATCCCGAACCTATTGCTTCTCGATCCCACTGATCCTGGCGCTCCCCTATCTGATGGGAGAGCTAGGCATCTGGTATGCAGGAGTGATAGCCGAATGTCTGGTTCTGGTTCTTACCATCACGGTGTTGGCACGTTTACCTCGTGCTGAACCCTTAAAGGCTTAAATTAGGACGTCAGGCTTCAGTATTTGAGGCCTGGCAAATCTCATCGGTTCACCAACTCGCTATCCATCCACACAGTACTTAGCGAGCGTAGAATAGTGTTCCCCATCTTTGATCTTGTGCAGCTCACACTCACCAGGAATGGCATCGATCAGGGCTTCTGACATTTCCATCGGCGCCCAGCTGTCTTTGGTACCGTGCCACAGATCGACCGGGCATTTGATCTGTTCAAGTACCCCGGACCAGTCGCGCACATAGGCCTTGACGATCCGGCGATAGTCCCAGGGGTAGCGGCGATAACTGTTGTCCAGCGACTGTTTCATCGCCTGACGGAAAGAGGCTTCTTTCAGCAGTTCTTTTTCCTGCCAGCCGCTTTTGGCAAACAGGGACTTTATCAGAAAGCCGGGGAACATCCACAGGATCAGCCCTTGCAACATCGTCGCGCCCGCAAAGACCAAGGGCAGTTTTTCTGCCATTTTAAACACCGGGGCACCCGCCATTTGCGGTAGGAACTCCCCCATCTGCAACGGGGCTGCTGGAGATATCAGGCTCAACCTCTTTACCCGTTCAGGTCTGTTCGCTGCGATATGACAGGCCACCATAGCGCCGATGGAGAATCCGATAACGTAAACCGGCGCATCATTGTCCGGCACCATCTCGTCAAACTGGGCAGTCACGGTCTTCCCAAGCTCGCTCCCCACTTTTGTGGCTTCGAACAAATTCGGGGTTAGTAGCTTGGCCCCATTTGGCAATCCGTCGACAACCAGTTCAGCATCGGCTGGGCTGCCCGGAACCCCATGGCAAAAATAGTATATAGGCGCAGATGGCTCCCTGGTGATTGGGCGCATGGTGAATTCCTCAGCTGTATGATGCTTATAGCCTTGCTAAAATTTTGCTCAAACCGCAAGCCATTGTCTTACTGCTTTTTCCTTACGTTCCCTCCCATGGGGTTTCAGGGTCTCCAGCTAGAAGCTTAATCAGGGCATCTGGCAGCCCAAGCTAATTCTTGAGCTCCCAGATGCGTTTATCACCAATCGCGCAGGTCTGCGTCAGTGCCCCGAGAAGACCAGCGTCTGAACTGGCAGCATCAACATCTGAATCCGTAATAACAGCGCATGAACGATACCCACCGTATCAACCATATGCAGGAACAACCATTTACCGGTGCTCAGCTTCGGATCATCCAGCATGTCATGGTTATTGGTATAGGCATTGGCCAAGCATTTGCTGCCCGGCGGAATGTCATCAGCCTGCCCATCGTAAAGTGGCTCCAGAAACACGGTTAGCGTCCCCGGTCGGGCTGTGTCTTGCACATCGCGCAGGGAATCCGACGGTCGCATCTGACCGGCAGAAATGACATCCTGAACACCAATCACAACCATCGGAATAATGGTAAAGGGTTTCGACAAACAGCCCATCTCTGCATACATACCCGGCTTAATCACGTTTGCCGTCAACTGACCAAATCCGGCAGCAAAGCGTTCACGCTCAACAAATTCGGTTGGGACCAGAATACCAGCCGGACGCAGAATTGGATTGATGTAATCACCCTCTTGCAATTCAAACTGTTCAACCCGTCCCGGTACACTGGCACGAACTACGGTCTTGGCTAATTCGGCCTCGGCTTGTTTCAGGGCGGCCTCAGCACTTGCCATCTGAGCAGGGATCAGAACCGAGATATTCTCTTGAACCGACGCCTTGTTTGCTTCGGCAGCATCCAGTTCCGCCTCGCGTTTGTTGACCAAATTTTCCAACCGGTCGATCTCGGTCTGGCGCACGGCGCTAGAACCGCGTTCTTTCAGTTCCAGATTTCGGGCGAGATCATCCTTGGCCTGCTGCAGGGCGGCCTGGACCTGGGCAATACCGGCGTCCGCTGAGGCCAAATCGGTTGAGGCGACAGAAAGAGCGGCGACTGTTTCGTTTACCCTCGCCTCGGCGGTTCCAACGGCGGCAACCTGGCTGGCATCATCAAGACGGAAAATCACATCACCAGCCTCAACCAACTCATTGTTATCTGCCATTACTTCGACAACCCGACCGCTGGTTTCCGGCAGGATGGTCACGGTGCGAAAGAACGACCCCACATTGGTTGTGGCCGGATGGTAGTAAAAGATCGTTGTGATCAACGAGATGGTCAGGATGGCACAGGCGGTGATCCCCCAGCGCAATTCATACCAGACCGAAAACAGGTTTATCTCTTCGCCGATCCTTTTGCCCTGCGCGTAGCGGCGAAATAGGAAATCAGGCAGGACCGTCAGCATGGAACAGAAAAGGAGCTCAAGCATCTGTCTCTCCCTTTGTCTGCTGTTGTGCAACGTCTGATGTCGCGGCTGACCTAGGTTTATCAAGGCCAGCATTGCCCGATGCCAATTGCTCGCGTCGGTTCAACGAGTCCAGCGAGCGGGCAATAGATTGCAGCGGGGTCAGGAAATCCGGCATCCGGAACGCTGCAACAAGCAAAGCAATCACCCAGAACATGTTGTTATGAGTGAACAGCGCCAACAGGGCTAGAATGCCGATGACCTGCATTTGGGTGTGATTATCTTCATGCGCCATATGTTCGGGGATGGCGTGTAGTTTGAAATAAAATGCCCCGATCAAGAGCACCAGCAAGATGGTAAACACCACCATCCCAGTAAACAGCGGATCGCTGCCATCAGCGCCGGGTAAAAACCCGGGGATATGCCCGGTCGCCATGGCGTGTGTGGTGGCGGTAACGTCTAAAGACACAGCACTTCCTCCAAAAAAATCTAACTAGTTATTGCTTTGCAGTACCTTGGCATTAGATGCGCCGAAAAACAAAGGTGAATTTGCCACTATTCAGATTGTTCGATTTTAGCTTTCTCACTTCAAGTTGCCGTGCAATTGTCCATCAAAGCCCGAACATCAGAAATGCTACAGCGGCTGACAGGTGGATCAACAGGACCAATTGAATGACAGACTTTATCGTTATCGGTGGCGGCATTGCTGGAATTAGTGCGGCGGCCCGGCTTTCAGACCACGGATCCGTCACCGTTTTAGACATGGAAGAGGCACTTGGCTTTCACGCCTCTGGCCGCTCGGCTGCCTTGTTTGAACAGGACTATGGCAATACGTCTACCGTAGCCCTTAGTCGTGCCAGTGCCGATCATTTCCACAATGCCAATGGTGGTTATTTGACGCCACGCGGATTGCTAATGGTGGCACGCACCGATCAGATCGAGGTGTTTGAAAGCGACATCAAAGCCTTGGATCTACAAGAGATCAGTCTTGATGAGGCGGTCACTCGGGTGCCTATCCTGAACCTTGAAGCGACCGGTCGCGCTGCGTTTCACGATACGGCACAGGATATCGATACAGATCGGTTGATCCAAGATTATGCCAAAGTGGTGCGCGGCAATGGTGGTCAGGTAATCACGAAGGCCACGGTGACCAAGATCGACAAGACTGACCATGGCTGGCAAGTAACAGCAAGTGGCGAATCCTACGAATGCAGGCAACTGGTCAACGCAGCCGGTGCTTGGGTGGATCAGATAGCGGAAATGGCTGGGGTCACCCCAATCGGTATTCAGCCCTTACGCCGTTCCATGGCCCGCCTGCCCGCACCCGGCGGCCATGATGTCAGCACTTGGCCGATGCTAATCGGTGCAGGCGAATGCTGGTATGCAAAGCCCGATGCTGGCAAATTGATCGTCTCACCCGCCGATGCCGAGCTGACAACGCCACATGATGCCTATGCCGATGACATGGTACTGGCCGAAGGTCTGGCGCGCTACGAAGAGATGGTCACCGAACCGGTGACACGGGTAGAGAGCAACTGGGCTGGGCTGCGCAGCTTTGCCCCGGACAAGGCACTGGTGCTGGGTCCCGACCCCGACCAGCCCACCTTCATCTGGAGCGCAGCCCAAGCCGGATATGGCTTTCAGACCGCCCCCGCCGCATCACGCCTTGTAGCTGATTTAGTCGGAGGGTGCGCATCCGAGCTGGAGCCAGAAATCATCGCTCAATTGTCGCCCGGACGGTTTCGCTGATGCCCATTCGCTCGGTCCCCGGTACAGCCTCGGTCGCTAGCCCTAAGGGCGGCAAACTGTTTGCTCCTTCGGCTGCCACCAACATGGCCCCACTGTGCGATTTGTTGGAACAAGTAGCCCCAACGCAAGGCTACGCATTAGAGATTGCCAGCGGCACAGGCCAACACGTGGTGGGCTATGCCGCCCGCCAGCCCGGCCTGATCTGGCAACCTACCGAAGTGGCCCCCGAGCGGAGGGCCAGTATTGATGCCTACGCCCACGAGGCAGGGCTGGGCAACATCCTGACGGCCCGCGAACTGGACGCGACATCGCCCGGTTGGGGGAGCCAGCTGGACAGACAACAAGACCTGATCATGCTCAGCAATCTTTTGCATTTGATAAGCGAAGATGAGGCCCGCATCCTTATTTCCGAGGCCGCAACTGCATTGGCCCTAAATGGCCAACTGGTGATCTACGGACCCTTCATGCGCGACGGCAAACTGACCAGTGCAGGCGACACCGCCTTCCACGCCAGCCTAGCCGCCAACGACCCCGAGACCGGGTATAAGGATGACGTCGAGACCATAAGCTGGTTGCAAAGCGCCGGATTGGATTTGGTCAAATCTGTCGAAATGCCAGCCAACAATCTGGCTCTTGTTTCAAAAAAGGCGTCTACCTGATCTGAATCAAAGAGGTCACGTATCTTCACCTATACGCATTCATTAAACAGAATACGTATAGTAAGGAACGACCATGAGCTGGCAAGATAAATTGAAAGACACCCGCACAGGATTGCGTAACCTGAATGGTGCCATCCCTGAGGTGACACAGGCCTTTGGCGGGCTGAGCAAAGCGGTCAAACAGGGCGGCGTTCTGGATTTTAAGACGAAAGAATTTGTGGCACTGGGCATCGCCGTCACCGGACGTTGCGAAGACTGCATCGGCCTGCATATCGAGGCGCTGATCAAAGCCGATGCAACCCGCAGCGAAGTTGCCGATGTATTGGCAATGGCGATCCAGATGGGAGGTGGCCCGTCCATGATGTACGCCGCCAAGGCCATGGCTTGCTATGATGAACTAACGAACTGAGGCTAAGGTCGTGTCTAGGTTACGCCCTCCTAAACGGGGGCGTGTTCTTATGCAGCGAGAGACTTTTCCAGCACCAGAAATGTCATCATGCCCATCGGCGGCAGGGTTTTGCGTTCAACCAGTGATAGGGTTGGCTCGCCCAATACTTTGCTAACCTCAAAATCCGAATGCCATCCCAGTATGTTAGAAAACGGAGCCGACAACCGCTCAACTGCGGCTAAGAAACCTTTGTCGCGCGCAAAATGGTTGGTGATTACGATATGGCCACCGGGCTTACAAACCCGCGCCATTTCCGACACCACGCGCTCTGGCTCGGGCACGACGGAAACAATGTGCATGGCGGCAACGGTGTCAAAATGATCGTCAGGAAAATCCAAATTCCGCGCATCCATCTGTCGCAGACTTTTGACGTGGCTTAACTCTTTTTCACGGACTTTGTTGCGCGCCTTTTCCAACATGTGATCGCTGAAATCGATGCCGGTGACGTTCATTCTCGAATCGTATAACGGCAGGGCCATTCCGGTTCCAACGCCAACCTCCAGCACATTGCCTGCACTGCGTTCATTTACATAAGCAACTGAGTGACGGCGCCCTACATTGGTGATCGCACCAAACGTCTTGTCATAGACCGGTGCCCACCTTGCATAGGAGGTTTTCACTGCATTGATTTCCATAGTCTACCCTTGCATTTTCTTTGTCTTCCTGGACGATTGCAGCGCCCAAAGGATGCTAAAAATATAAACGATATTCAGAATAACCAACGTTGCCCAAAGATAAGTCAGCAGTGCCCCCGCGAACAAGACAACTCCGAGTACAAAAAATTTGACCTGATCGCGCATGATCGTAAGGTTCTTGAAGGAATACGTCGGGATATGACTGATCATCAGCAAGCCCACGATGACCGTAAACACCGCCACCACCATCGGCGGGACAGTTGGCAATTCGGGAAACAGGAACGACACAAACATCGGCAGCATAACCAGAAATGCCCCGGCTGGCGCAGGTACACCAACAAAGTAATTGTTGTCGACCTCGTCATCGCCTGACTTGCTGGACACGTTGAACCGCGCCAGCCTCATCACACAGCAGGTGGCATAAATCAGCACCGCTATCCAGCCGATGCGGCTCAGATCTTCCAGTCCCCAGACATAAAGGATCAGTGCCGGAGCAACCCCGAAGTTCAGGAAATCAGCCAATGAATCCAGCTCGGCCCCGATCTGCGACTGGGCTTGAAGCAGCCGTGCAATGCGACCGTCAAACCCATCCAGCACGCAGGCCAGCAAAATCAGATAAACCGCCAGCTCAAAATTGCCCTGAAAGCCGAACTTGATGGCCGACAGTCCTGCACAAATGGCGGCAATAGTCAGCAGGTTCGGCAGCAGGTGCACAATAGGCATTTTAGACTTTGGGCTGCGAGCATTCTCGGTCATGGCTTACGCAGTCCGCGCGACGCGGGCGCCTTCCTCAGATGTGAAGTCAGCAATCACGCTCTCACCTGCAACCATGGTCTGGCCCAGGTTAACCAGTGGCTCTACGCCCTCAGGCAGGTAAACATCCAAACGCGAGCCAAAGCGGATCAGGCCAAAGCGTTCACCAGTCTGCATCTGCTGACCCTTGCTGACGAAACAAACGATCCGACGCGCCACCAGTCCAGCGATCTGCACCACGGCGATCTGACGTCCATCTGCCATCTCGATACACAGGCTGTTGCGCTCGTTGTCAACACTCGCCTTGTCCAGCGATGCATTCAGGAACTTGCCCGGACGATAGCCAATAGCGGTGACTTTGCCAGCAATTGGGGTCCGGTTCACATGGCAATTGAAAACGCTCATGAACACGCTCACACGGGTCAGGGCTTTGTCTTCCATACCCAGTTCAGCCGGAGGAACCGCCTTTTCGATCAACGACACGATGCCATCGGCCGGGCTAACCAACAGCCCCTCACGGGTCGGAGTGGCACGTTTTGGGTCGCGAAAGAAATAGTAGCACCACACAGTCAGACCAACACCAATCCAGCCCAGGAAATCGGCCAGCAGGAACAGCACAAGGGTGATCGCCGCAAAGATAGCGACGAATTTGCGGCCCTCGGGGTGCATCGGTTTAATAAATGTATCGCGCATCCGCATGAAGTATGTCGCCTTTTAGTAAAGGATAGTCGTTTTCTGCCCCATCCCGAAGGGAGGTACAACACGAATAATCCAGATTGTGCGCAGCCAAAAGCCGCACGCTTATTTTGTTTAGCCCCGTTTACGCGGCGACGCGACAAACAGCAAAGTTTTTTGACATAAAAGGAAAGCAGATCAGAGCATGCGCCACGCAGCAAGCCAAACAGGTCCAGCCGGACACACAGATGGTTTCACTTTGGGATCAAGGGGTATCGACAATGAACAACCCCATACACAAGAAGTGATAGAACTGCTTCGTGACATTCCACTTATGATTGCGCACTATAGGCGTTATGTTGACATCCCTATTGAGTAGGCAAAACTCAAATGCATATGTTACCCCGCAATATTACCCACAAAAGCATCACTCTTTTCATGTGCCTCTTTATCTCTCCGCTGTTTGCGGGGGAGAACGTCGATCCCAGCGTCAGCCAGGGTCTGAACAGAGCACCTCTGGACTCCGCATTGGCTTATCTGTCGAGCGGTATTGATTTTCGGACAATTGGTACAACCATATTTAACTTTGCCCCAAAAATCAGGCCGTTTGATGTAGGTGATCTGACCATCGGCTACAGCTTTGAAGGGCAATACATGAGTGGTAATCTTACCGGAACGACTTCGGATCTTGGGCCCAAGATCAAACGCTTTCCCAAAAATCGAAAAGGGCTAGCCCCACCTTTCATGACAGTTACCCGATCCGGACTAACAACAGGTCGGATAACACGTTACAATCGCTATACGGGCTATGGCGCGACGGCCGAAGTGGAAACCATTACCGAAGAAATCCTAGGAACCTCTCCGTTATCAATCGTCTTTCCCGTTGCCCAATATGCTTTTGGGATCGAGGTAGAGAGGTTGTTCAGAATGGAGCAGACTGACCGCCCTGCCAAGGATGACAATCATATTCGAGTAAAGGCCTTCAACTCGGATGGAAACATGATTGGTGAACGACGGTTCGCAATTGGCGCTACATTTTCTGCGGCTTTTGTTCGGTGCCAGTACACTCAGGACGTGACAGCTATCCAAATCACGTCGAGTGTCCAAGGAGGCATCGCGCTTGGCTCGGTGACCTATGACAACGGAGCGACACCGCCACCCGTAACGGCAGAATCTCAGGAGACATTGCCAGAAGGTTTTGAGTACCTGCCTTGCCTTCAGCTGATGGGATAGCCGGTAAACGCGCAATTCTGACAAATCCGGGGCTCAGCCCGTAATCTCTTCAATCCATCAAGCAGATGGATTGCCGGGCCCGAAGGGCCCGGCTCAAAAATCAACCAGTCACCCGAATAGTCTCGTTCTTCGGATCATACGGGCTGTCAACGGTCACCTCGGCGTCCCATAGCTGATCCATAATCTTTACCTTCAACTTGGTACCCGGCACCGCTAGTTCTGGTTTGACATACCCCATGCCAATGCTTTTCTCGAAAGCCACCGAATAACCGCCCGAGGTCAAACGCCCTACCCGCTCGCCTTCCGGCGTGTACAGCACTTCGCGGCCCCAAGGGTCGGCATCCTCTGGCCCATCAATCAACAGGGTACAGCACTTTACCCGAACGCCAGTTTCCAGCATCGCCTCTTTACCGTGGAAGTCTTTTTCCAGGTCGATAAAGCGCGGCAGATCGGCCTCTTGCGGAGTGGCATCACGGCCCAGTTCGGTGCCGAATGCACGGTAGGATTTTTCCTGACGCAGCCAGTTCTGCGCGCGGGCCCCCACCAGCTTCATACCATGCTTCTCACCGGCCTTCTCCAGCAGGTCGAACAGGTAGTTCTGCATCTCAATCGGGTGGTGCAGCTCCCAGCCCAGTTCACCGGTATAAGCCACACGGATCGCGTTGACTGGGCACATGCCCAACTCGATCTGCCGGGCCGACAGCCATGGGAAGCGCTTGTTGCTCAGCGCTGTGTCGGGATCAGCGTCAACGATGATCTCTTTCAGCACGTCACGCGACTTGGGGCCGGCGATGGCAAAGACGCCCCACTGGGTGGTAACGTCCTGGATCTCGATGTAGCCGAACTCTTCCATTTTATCTTCGGCGGCTTTGCGCAGGAAGTCAGCGTCATATTCTGTCCAGGCACCCGCCGAGACGAGGTAGTAGTCATTCTCGCCATTGCGCACGATGGTGTATTCGGTGCGGGTGGTGCCTGCTGCGGTCAGCGCATAGGTCAGGTTGATACGGCCTACTTTGGGCAGTTTGTTGCAGGTGAACCAATCGAGGAACTGAGTGGCACCCGGCCCCTTGACGACATGCTTGGTGAACGCAGTTGCATCGACCAGACCCACGCCTTCGCGGATTGCCTTGGCTTCCTCAACCGCATGTTTCCACCAACCGCCGCGACGGAAGCTGCGTGATTCAGCGTCGTTGAAACCAACCGGGGCGTAATAGTTCGGACGTTCCCAGCCGTTGACCCAGCCAAATTGCGCGCCGCGTTCTTTCTGGCGGTCATAAGCTGGCGAGGTACGCAGGCCACGCGCGGCTGGGCGTTCTTCGTCCGGGTGGTGCAGGATGTAGACGTGCTCGTAGCACTCTTCGTTTTTGCGCGAGGCAAACTCGGTGGTCATCCAATTCGAGGAGTAACGCTTAGGATCAAGCGAGGCCATGTCGATCTCGGCTTCGCCATCAACCATCATCTGCGCCAAGTAATAGCCAGTGCCACCAGCGGCGGTGATGCCAAACGAGAAGCCCTCGGCCAGCCACATGTTGCGCAGGCCCGGAGCTGGACCAACCAATGGGTTGCCGTCGGGGGTGTAGCAGATAGGACCGTTGAAATCGTCCTTGAGGCCGGATTCAGCGCAGGACGGCACACGTTCGGTCATCGCCATGTATTGTTCTGCGATCCGGTCCAGATCGAGCGGGAACAGATCAGCGCGGAAACTGTCGGGTACGCCGTGTTCAAACCGCGCAGGGGCGCCGTGTTCATAGATACCCAGGATCCAGCCACCGCGTTCCTCGCGGGCATATGATTCCGAGTCGGCATCGCGCACAACGGGGTGTTCGGGGTTGCCCTCTTCGCGCCATTTGACCAGCTCGGGGTCTTTGTCCATGACGATAAAGGTGTGTTCCACCGGGATCGCAGGCATCTTGATGCCCAGCATCTTGGCGGTGCGTTGGGCGTGGTTGCCCGATGCCGTCACAACATGTTCAGCCGTGATGACGAACTGTTCGTCGCTGGGCACCAGGTTGCCGCCCTTTTCCACCATCTTGGTGCAAGTGACTTCCCAGTGGGTGCCGTTCCAGTGGAAGGCATCAGCCTGAACTTTGCGCTGAATGTCCACACCACGTTGACGCGCGCCCTTGGCCATCGCCATGGTCACATCGGCCGGGTTAATATAGCCGTCCTCGGTGTGATAAATCGCGCCCTTCAGATCGTCGGTACGGATCAGCGGCCAGCGTTCTTTGATCTGGTCTGCAGTCAGCCACTCGTAATCCACGCCGCAAGTTTCAGCGGTGGACGCATAAAGCTTAAACTCATCCATGCGCTCTTCGGTCTGTGCCATGCGCAGGTTGCCAACCACCGCAAAACCAGCGTTCAGGCCGGTTTCTTCCTCAAGCGATTTGTAGAAATCGACTGAGTATTTGTGGATGTGGGTTGTCGCGTAGGACATGTTGAACAACGGCAACAGACCAGCGGCGTGCCAAGTCGAGCCCGAGGTCAGCTCGTCGCGTTCGATCAGCATGACGTCGTCCCAGCCCGCTTTGGCCAGATGATAGGCTATTGACGTGCCTACGGCACCACCGCCGACGACCAATGCTTTGACTTGGGTTTTCATAAGGCCCGCTCTCCGGAAAAATGACTCAGCTGGATATGGTTATGCCCAAGCCTAATCCTGTGTGCGAAATCCATCCGACGCAAAAACTGTCAAAACCGACCTTACGCCTCATTCAACAGCCTATTTTCTGACGAGGTGTTGGAAAATGAGTATTTTTAGCAAAAAGAAGCTGTGGGGTTCTGTTGCGCCGTATGGGCTGGTGCAAGAGCGTTTTGGGAATTGAACCGGGCGCCTCAGCAGTTCAGGATTGTCCCGCGCCGTACACAGCCACTGATCGAGGAACGGGCGACGGGGCGCGTCGTGTCGCGAGACAAGCCCTTGTTGACACGAACGCCAGTTCTGCTTTCACGCCGGTCGGGATCACCCATAACTTGCGGCAATGTCGGGTCCGCAGGTTCTTCACCATTGACCAGAGACAGGCTGGCGGTCAAATCTGCAAAGGCGGTCAGGTTGATTGTGGAGACCCCCTCAATCGCAAACAGCCGAGTGTTGAGCACCGAAGCATATTGCGACAACCCCATTTGACCTAGCGGCATCTGAGCGCGGCGTGACTGCTGGTGATAGTCCACGCCGAGAGCGACGAGGCCACAGGTTGCTGCAAAACAGATATTCTGAACAATCGCCATCAGGGTTCTCCATAAAGGCGCGATGGGCGTCGGTTTCTTCCTCAATGCAATTTGATTAAAAATTTCGACAATATTGAGGCGTCACCAAGGCATCCTTGGCCGAAGCCCCAGTGACCCTAATTACAGTTCAGCGCATTTCCGCGGCGGACACAAACTGGTTCGGGTGCGGTTTCGCTGCTCTGCGGCTTTGCCTCCACAGCTGTATCGTGCCCCGTTAAGGCGGGGCTAATCTGTGCCAAACGGTCCTGATTACCATGCCGGACTGCAATCGCGCTGGATGCCGTGATGTCTGGCTTGTTATAGCGTGCCCGGACAATGGCACTGTAGTCCTTCATGCTTAGTTCCCCAGGGCCCAGACCAGCTTTTTGGGCCTGCATATTGTAATCCACGGCTACAACGGCCTGCGTACAGACAACAATGATCCCTAACGATTTCCGCACACTCATTTGCCTGCCCCAAGATTGCACCACAGCCCTGTCCGAAAAGGTACAGGATAAAGTGGTACAAAATTATGGCAGGTTGCAGGGCTGTGCCTTGCGCCACCTATGTGATCAGATCGACTGGTCGAACACCTGTTAATCGACCAGAATCTTACCAGGGTTCAGAATGTTCTCCGGGTCCAGCGCCACCTTGATTGCGGCCATAAAACGGGTCGTTTCACCCAGTTCCGCATTCAGATATGCGCGCTTACCCTGACCGATGCCATGTTCCCCAGTACAGGTGCCGTCCATCGATATCGCCATCTGGTTTAGCCACGACACAAAGTCCCCTGCCCGCGCCCGCTCTTCGGCGTTATCGATGTCGATCAAAAGCAGGCAGTGGAAATTTCCGTCACCAACATGGCCAACAATGGGCGAGATCAATCCCATATCGGTTGCCTTGTCCTGCGCCGCCACTACGCATTCCGCTAGCCGAGAGATTGGGACACAAACGTCGGTCGAAATCCCTTTGGCGCCGGGACGAATTTGCAGGCTGGCCCAATACATGTCGTGACGCGCCTGCCACAGCTTGTTGCGCTCCTCGGTAGAGGACGTGGTGGCGATGTCAAAACCGTTGAACTCTTCTGCGATGGAACTGAAGGTCTCAGCCTGTTCTGCCACCCCAGATTCTGAACCATGGAATTCGAGCAGCAGCAGCGGTGTTTCTGGCAGCTCCAGCTTGGAATAGGCATTGGCCGCCTTCACGCTCATCTCGTCCAGAAGCTCAATCCGGGCAACCGGGATGCCGTACTGGATTGTCATCATAACCGCGCGACAGGCATCATCGATGGTGCGGAACGAACAGCGTGCTGAGCTGATCGCCTCGGGGATGCCCTGCAATTTCAGGGTGATTTCGGTGATCAGGCCCAGGGTTCCCTCTGATCCGACCAGCAACCGCGTCATGTCATAACCCGCCGAAGACTTCTTGGCCCGTTGTGCAGTGCGGATCACGGTGCCATCGGCCATAACCGCCTCTAGCGCCAGAACATTGTCCTTCATGGTGCCATATCGCACCGCGTTGGTGCCCGAGGCGCGGGTTGCAGCCATGCCGCCCAGCGATGCATTTGCACCGGGATCAATGGGAAAGAACAACCCCTGATCACGCAGATAGGTATTTAGCTGTTCACGGGTCACACCAGGCTGCACCACAACGTCCAAATCCTCGGCGTGGACCTCAAGAATTTTGTTCATCTGGCTGGTGTCGACAGATATGCCACCAGCAGGTGCGTTCACGTGCCCCTCTAGCGAGGTGCCAGTGCCAAAGGGAATGATCGGCACAGCGTATTCAGCGCAGGCTTTGACGATCTGCGACACCTCATTTGTGTCGACCGGAAAGACCACCGCATCGGGCATTTGGTTATCGATCCAAGTGGTGGTGTGGCCATGCTGTTCTCGGATGGCTTCGCCAGTTTGCAGACGGTCACCAAAGAGCTGCTTGAGCACACCAATGGCGGCCTTAATCCCAGCCTCGTTGCGTGGAAGAGACGTTGCATGCACCATTGGTAGGCTCCTTTTGAGTAGCGCGCCGGCGCCAAAACTTCACATGTTAAGATTAGGGCATTGCCGCCAGTTAGTTCAATACCCACAACCCGGTAGCAGTTGCTATTCGCCCAGCGCAATGCCCTCACGACGTGGATCGGCCGCACCCAGCAGTGTGTCACCAATCTCGATGGCATGCAGGCCCGAGTTCAGCCCCCTAAAACTTACCTCATAGCCGATCTGGGTTAGTGTCTCTTCCAACATTTCGGCATCTGTGCCCTCTTCCAGATCATACTTGCCAAACCGGTTCACCGCATGGGGCAAAGAAATGGCCTGCTGCACGTTCAAACCCCAGTCCGCCCAAGCAATGATCGAACTGGCGACATAGCCGATGATCCGACTGCCACCAGGGGAACCAATGGCCATCACCGGTTTGCCCTCTTTCATCACTATGGTCGGCGCCATGGACGAACGCGGGCGCTTACCCGGCTCCAGTCGGTTGGCAATCGGCACCCCATCGCGGTGGCTGCGGAATGAGAAATCGGTCAACTCGTTGTTCAGCAAGAACCCGTGCACCATCAGCCGAGAACCAAAGGCGTTTTCAATGGTTGTCGTCATCGACAGCACGTTGCCATACTGGTCAACAATCGAGATATGCGAGGTCGACGGCAGCTCTATCGACTCGTCATCAGCCCAAAGCGCATGGTCAAATTCAGGCGACCCCGGCGCCACTTCGGGCAGAGCATCATCACCGGATAACAGGGCAGCCCGCTGCGTCAGGTATTCAGCATCCACCAAGCCGTTGGTGGGCATCGGTACATAATCGCTATCGGCCATGTACCGGCCACGGTCAGCAAAGGCGAGCCGCGAGGCATCCCCGATCAACCGCCAGCTCTCGGGATTGTCAGCGCCCAACGCGGCCAGATCATAGTGACCGACCATCCCCAATATCTGCCCAACCGTCAGCGCGCCCGAGGATGGTGGCCCCATGCCACACACATCAAACGATCGGTATTCAACACAAACCGGTTCGCGTTCCTTGACCTGATACACTGCCATATCCAGCAACGACAAAACGCCCGGATTGCCCGGTGCATGGGTCACAGCGCCGACTATCTCATCCGCGATGCGGCCAAAGTAGAAACCTTCGGCGCCTTTTTCGGCCAACACGCCAAGGGTATGGGCGTATTCGTCGTTGGACAGCAGATCCCCCGCTTGCAATGCTACCCCATCTGGGAAGAAATAATCCGCCGTGCTTGGAAACCGCGACAGCCGATCTGCGTCACGTTCGATCAAACTGGCCAACCGAGGGGACACATTGAACCCATCCTTGGCCAGCTTCGTTCCGGCCTCAAACAGGGTTGCCCATTCCGCACGTCCCCAACGGCGATGTGCCTCGGCCATCAAGGCTGGCGTGCCGGGGGTGCCAACCGAACGACCACCCACAACGGCATCAAAAAACTTCAGCGGTTCGCCATTGTCATCCTGAAATAAGGTTGGCGTCGCCGCCAGAGGCGCGGTTTCACGTCCATCCAGCGTTGTCAGCTTGCCGCTTTCGGCATCGTACCAAACCAAAAAGGCACCACCACCCAGTCCCGATGACTGAGGTTCAACCAGTCCCAGTACAACCTGCACGGCCACCATCGCATCCGCCGCAGATCCACCAGCACGCAACACCTCGGCCCCGACCTCAACCGCGTGGGGGTTGGCTGCGGCAATCATCCAGTTCTCGGCCTCAACCGGTTTGTCCGCCATTTTAGCCTTCAGCGAAGCCGCCACCGCAGGCGACAGAGTTTCAAACACACCACTTGTCGCTGATTCCGGCGCTACCGCATCCGCTGCTTGCTGCGCATAGGCTTGGGTTGCAATTGCAGTACTGGCCAATAGACCTAGAAAAATATGACGCATAATTACCTCCAAACAAACCGAATAGGAGGAGCCTAGGCAAGCGG
The DNA here is from genome assembly GCF_011813015.1 of Parasedimentitalea denitrificans. Classification (GTDB taxonomy): domain Bacteria; phylum Pseudomonadota; class Alphaproteobacteria; order Rhodobacterales; family Rhodobacteraceae; genus Parasedimentitalea; species Parasedimentitalea denitrificans. The sequence goes on from NZ_QHLQ01000007.1 coordinate 81,058, forward strand.
AGCAAAAAACTGAACCGTTTTTCAGCTCCAAACGCTCCGCACTCCTAACCTTCCCATCCTAATCAGCACCTTAGAATTTTCTGGAAAACACGACCACGAGGTTCCCCCTCGTTAGGCTCAAGATCGTCAGGAGGCAGAAAAAGGCTTGATCAGACTTAAATTTAACTCCACTAGAAGTACTAGGCGTTCCACTTGGAACGCCGAATAAACAGCGCCCACGAAGCAGGATTATTCATGAGTTCTCGAGCACTAAAACACTTCAGGTTTGGCAAAATTTTCGGATTTATCAGGCGTTCCACTAGCAGCCGACGCCAACAGATCAGACAAGTCCGAGAACTCTATTTGAAAACAGATTTGGTAACAAAGGGCTGCATCTTATGCAGTGGGGAAAACTTTAGCCTCCTGGCCGAGTGCGACCGCTATGGCTTTGACCTTAATAAGCAAATTTGCGACGATTGCGGCCTAGTTCAAACCTACCCAGCGCTGAGCCAAAGTTTTCTCAACGAATTCTACGAAAATCACTACAGGAAGCTTTACACAAAATCGTTGGACGTGGACTATGCTAAGTTCAGCGAAGAGCAGGAAGAAAAAGGCGAGCGATTTCTTGGCTTTCTGAACACCGCAATTTCGGGCCAGAGCTTGTCAAACTTCAGTATCATTGAAATTGGATGCTCGTCCGGTGGAATTCTGAATTACTTGTCGGCGCACTGTAAGGCGGTACAAGGGTGTGATTTGGATGCGAATGCAATTCAGTTCGCCCGAGACACTCATTCGTTAAACGCCGAGGTTGCGCATTTTCCTTCGACGATACCTAGCGGGCCAAAAATCTTTATTCTTTCCCATGTACTTGAGCATGTCCCTAACCCCAAAGATCTATTGCATCGCATCCGTTCAGCGATGACGCCAGAAGACTACGCCTTTGTAGAAGTTCCAGGTTTGAACATTGTCGCAGATGGATCTTACAGTAACGATCTGAGATCGTACTTTCATATAGCTCATGTTGCTGACTACACCGCTTCCACCCTAGCTTCGATGATGACGAGTTGCCGCTTTGAAACGGTCACCTGTGATGAAACTGTAACCGGATTGTTCAAGCGGTCGGAGAACTCGGAAGGTGAGGTAGTAAAAAGCCCCGGTGATTCCGTCGGCAACGTACTTAAAATTGAAAAGACATTCCGCGTTTTCGGCTCTAAAAAATCAACCTAAATCAATCCCACCGTAATCCGCCAGTGGCTCGTAAATTGCCCCATCGCGGTGCAATGTGGATTGAAACATCGAAAACCCAGCTACCGAAAAGCTTGGAATATCCACTTGGCTATGGTCTGCGATAAAACCCTCAAGGCGTTCAGCGTCCCGCCATTGCAATCCACGTCCGAACCGCGCCAACGTCACATGCGGCCTATAGCGTTGCCGGGCCAGTACGATACCTGTGCGATGCGCAGCACGACGTACCTGTTGGTGTAGATCCGTCAGCACCTTGTTTTCAGCGATACGTGCAAACAGAACCTTAGGTGCACCTGTTCCAAAACTGCCAAGCCCGTCAAAACCCAGCTCAAACTCATGAACCGGGATATCTGTTAGTTCGTAGTGCAGGTCTTCCAGTTGCGCGTCAGACTGATCACCCAGAAACACCAGTGTCAGGTGCAGGTTTTCCTCGAGGGTTGGCCTGCCGACAGGTAGGGACAATGCCACCTGAGACAGGGCAGACGTGACCTGATCAGGCAGCTCAATCGCCAGGAAGGCACGCATCCCAATTCCCCCTGCAGGCCATCAGAGCATCGCAGGCACAACCTGATCTGGTGGTCTGTGGCCGTCCTCAAATGTCTTGATGTTCAGCAGGACCTTTTCACCGGTCTCAATCCGCCCTTCCAGTGTCGCGGACCCCATATGCGGCAGTAGCACCACATTGAGCTGCTCGCGCAGTTGCGGGTTGATGTTGGTGCCCTGCTCATAGACATCCAGACCAGCACCGGCGATTTCACCCGCGCGCAGCATCCGTGTCAGTGCCGTTTCATCGATCACTTCCCCACGAGAGGTGTTCACGATCACCGCCTCTGGCTTCATCAATTTCAGACGGCGGGCGTTCATCAGGTGAAAGGTCGAAGGCGTCGATGGGCAGTTGATCGAGATGACATCCATTCGGGCCACCATCTGATCCAGACTTTCCCAATAGGTCGCTTCAAGCGCCTGTTCGGTTTCACTGCGCAAACGACGGCGATTGTGGTAATGCACCTGCATGCCAAAGGCGGATGCTCGGCGCGCCACGGCCTGACCAATGCTCCCCATGCCCAAAATGCCAAGACGACGGCCAGCTATACGACCACCCAGCAGGGCTGTTGGCGACCACCCCTGCCATTCGCCCTTTTGCATGATCGACAGGCCTTCGGGAATGCGGCGCACCACTGCCATGATCAACGCCATAGTCATGTCGGCTGTATCATCGGTCAGCACGCCCGGAGTGTTAGACACCAAAATTCCGCGTTGGCGGGCGGTAGCCACATCAATGTGGTCGACCCCAGCGCCGAAATTAGCGATCAATTTCAATCGCTCACCGGCTTGCCCCAGCAAACGCGCATCAATGTTGTCTGTCACAGTCGGCACCAGCACATCTGCCTGCGACATCGCTTCGACCAATTCTGCGCGGCTTAATGGCGTGTCCTCGGTGCGCAAGGTAACATCAAATAATTCGCTCAACCGCTTCTCAACCGGTTCCGGCAACCGTCGCGTTACGACAACACTCAGACGTTCTCTTGCCACTTGCCCACTCCCATAGCATTTCTATTTAGCCTGTTTTGTGCCATCGTGGCGCAGGATGGCACAGGGCACAAGAACCCTTGCATCCCATCGATGCCAAGTGACGCAGTTTTCTGGAACCAGCCCGCGGGATCCCCGGCAGAGGCAACGGCAAGAAAACGCTTCAGGCGCGGTGGAAAACAGGCAACGATAACAAGAGCGAGCAGCAGGCAGTGACATTTTCGGTTTTAAGATTGCGCCCTTTGGTGGCAGCGCTGTGCGTGCTGCTTATGTCCTCCGTCACCCATGCGGCTGCAAACACGGCACCAGATCAGATTCGCGGCTCGGTGACCAACCTGCCCTTGCCCCGTTATGTGTCGATGAAGGCGTCAGAGGGCAACGTTCGCCGTGGCCCGTCGCTGACTCATCGGATCGACTGGGTGTTTAAACGCCGTGACATGCCGCTGGAAATCACCGCCGAGTACGGACATTGGCGCCGGGTTCGCGACCGCGATGGCGTTGGCGGCTGGGTGCATTATGCGCTGCTGTCAGGTACCCGCACCGTGTTGATCGAAGAAGACATGCTGACCGTTCGGGCACAGCCCAACGAAACCGCGCCAATTACTGCCGCCTTTGAACTGGGCGTGGTTGCACGACTAGGATCATGCTCACAGAACTGGTGCCGCATCTCCGCAGGCGGCTACCGTGGCTGGGCGCCAAAGGCAAAACTATGGGGTGTTACCCCAGAAGAACTGCGCGAGTAATTTCCCCCGGCCGAGAGGCCCCTGTAACCTCGCCAATTTCCGCATATTTTGACGGTTTTCGTGCGGAAATCGCACGTTCGCGGCGTTATTGAACATGATGAGCGATTTCCCAATTCCTTGGATTGACTTGGGTATCCCTGCGGTCAAGATATGGCCAATTGTTACCGCGACCATCCGATCGATACGTCGCGGCAAGGGCCATGACTTTGAGAGGGAAAACCATGATTTCATTGAATCGCCGCAAGGCATTGGCACTGATGGGCGGCACTGTTGCTGCCGCTGGCCTGTCCACTCCGGCGCTGTCGCAGGTTCGCAAGATCACCGTAGGCGCACTGCGTTTCACCAGCCACTCCGCCAGCTTCATCGCGCTACAGCGTGACTATTTCAAAGAGGCCGGTCTGGATGTCGAACTAAAGTTCTTTCAGGCGGCCACACCAATGGCAGTGGCGATTGCCTCGGGTGATGTCGACTACGCCGTGACAGCCATGTCTGGCGGTCTGGTGTCATTGGCCGATAAGGGGGCGATCAAAATCATCGGTGGCGCACTGTCCGAGGAAGCAGGCATCGACGGTCAGAAATACCTGGTCTCTGACGCGGCATTTCAGGCTGGTGTGACTAGCCCGGCCATGCTGGACGGCAAAAGCTATGGCATCACCAGCGCCGGTTCGTCGTTCCACTACATGGGCTCTAAGCTGGCGCAAAAAGAAGGCATCTCGATGTCCTTCAAGCCGCTGCAAAAGGTCGGCGCCATCATCGGTGCGCTGAAATCGGGCCAGATTGATGCATGGTCGATCGTGCCGCACATTGCCAAGCCACTGGCTGGTTCCGGTGCAGTCCACATCATCGGCAACGTATCCGACGTTCTGCCCGACTATCAGGTTACCACCGTGTTCACCTCGGCCAAGAACGCTGCGGATGAACGTGGCATGACTGGTGATTTTCTGGCAGGCTTCTCCAAGGGTGTTTCCGATTACAACAGCACCATGATCGACCGCGCCCATGGCGATGACGGCGTGAACGAGATGGTCGATCTGATCCACAAGTACGTTTATGCTGATCGCCCACGTGAAAAGGCGGCCAAGTCGATCATCAATGGCACCATGCGCCTGAACGAAGGCGCCGCGATGAACACCGCGTCCTTGCAAGATCAGCTAAGCTGGTTCCAGTCCGAAGGTCTGGTTGGTGGTGACATCACCCTGGATACAGTTGTGGACAGCAGCTACGTCAAGACACTGGGTTAATTTCAAAAGTCTTATGCCCGGCCGACAGGCCGGGCAGCGCCTGACCTTCCCCACGGGAAGGCGCTTTGCACCTCCCCAAGGTCAAGCGCCGCCCTGCTCCCCATAGTGTCATGGCATTTTCAGATCCAACACCCACAGGACGTTACCTATGGACATCCGCCTATCAGGCGTCAGCCACCGCTATGACCAAACCGAAGTCTTGCGGGACATTTCGCTTGAAATCCCATCCGGCAAAATTGTCTGCATCGTTGGCCCATCAGGCTGTGGAAAATCCACCCTTCTGCGCCTGATCGGCGGTCTGGAACAGCCCAGCGCTGGCGAGATCCTGCAGGTCGGCACTCCACCGACCGATTGCCTGAACCCGCTGACCTATGTCTTTCAGGATTTTGCCCTGCTGCCCTGGCGCACTGTGCATGGCAATATCTCTCTGGTGCTAGAGGATCACGGCATTCCTAGCCAAGACGCCGATGACATCATCCAGAACGTGCTAGCCCGCACCAAGCTTAGCGATTTTGCCAAGGCCCTGCCCAAGCAACTGTCCGGCGGCATGAAACAACGGGTGGCAATCGCACGCGCACTAGCCGTGAACCCGGCAGTCATGCTGATGGACGAACCCCTGTCCGCGCTCGACAGTCAAACCCGCGAGTTGCTGATGGACGATCTGGTCAACCTATGGACCCGCACACCTTTCACCGCCGTCTACGTCACCCACAATCTGGCCGAGGCCGTGCGTCTAGGCCATTCCATCGTAGTGATGTCCCGACGCCCCGGCGAGATCCGCGAGATCGTGCATTTGGACCAACCACTGGAACAACGTGGGCTGGGCAATGTCGAGATGGAAGAAAAACAGAAATACCTGTGGCAGCTGATGCGCGAAGAAGCGCAGGCAGCAGATGCGGAGCTGATCCATGTCTGACCAAGTCAACACCTTTACAATCCGCCCCGTCCCATTTCGCGGCGGCGGCTTTGCCCCCTCTTCGCGCCGCTGGGTTGGCTTGGTGGTCTTTGTCGTGCTCATCGCACTGGCCGAGATGGGGACCCGACAAGGGTGGATTTCGGCACTGACCCTGCCCAAACCCTCGGATGTGCTGAAAACCTTTGGCGAGCTCTACAGCACAGGCTTGCTGTGGAAACATCTGAGTGTGTCACTGTCCCGCCTGATCGTCGGCGCTGCGCTGGGGGCCAGCGTCGGTATCGCCGTGGGGGTAATGATCGGGTTGTTTTCCTATGTCCGCGCCGGGTTAGTGCCGCTGGTGGCTGCCCTGTTCCCAATTCCCAAAATCGCGCTGCTACCGTTGTTTGTGATCTGGTTCGGCATTGATGAGGGCTCCAAATACGCGCTTATCGCCTTTGGCACTTTCACCCCCACCGTTGTCGCGACTTACGGCGCGGTGGACAATGTGGATCGTGGTCTGATCCGTATGGGCCAAAGCTTTAACCTCAGTTGGTGGTCGATTGTGCGCAAGATCGTGCTGCCCGGCGCCATGCCCGGCATTCTGTCAGGGCTGCGCATTAGTCTGGCAATTGCCATCATCTTGCTGGTCGCGGCTGAAATGCTGGGCGCAGAATACGGAATTGGCGCCTATATCCTAGAGGCCGGATCACTGTACGATCTAGAGCGCCTGTTTGCCGGGGTTACTATTTTGTCGATCCTGGGTGTGACGCTCAGCACTTGCATCGGACTAATCGAACGTCGGCTGTTACGCTGGCGCGTATAAGCTGGCCAACCAAAAACCTAGAGAAGGTCAGGCGCGCCCGGCGTTGCCGCCGGGCGAAACGGTATTAGGAGATCAGCCCGCCCTATGTGTGGCTCCAATCGTCAGGGTTATCCGACTTGTTCGGCGACAGGCCCAGAATGTCGCCCTTGGTTGAACAACCCAGCCCTAAAACAGTGCGGTTGGCGTAGTTAAAATAGGCCGTGACCTGATTGATCTCTAGCACTTCGCCGTCAGTATACCCCGCCGCACGCATTTGCAGCACAATGTCATGTGTCATCCCTCCGGGGTCACGGGTCAGCTGACGCGCATAGTCCATCGCCAGCCTCTGCGCCTCATCCAAAGGAGCGGCATCAATGTTTCGGGCCTCGATCGCTGCCCGCAATGCGTCGGCCTTGGCATCGTCCTGCAACAGGCGTTTCAGGCCTGAAAAGTGGTGTTCAACACAATAGTCGCAGTCGTTCAAACGGCTAACCCACACCCCCAGTGTTTCTAAAAACCACTTGGGAACGGTATTGCCCGTGTGATGCAACACATATTTGTAGATCGCCATGTGCCCCTCCATCGAATGGGGGCGCAGGCTGTGCATCATCATGATGTTGTCGACGTTGTTATCGGGGCCTTTGACCCGGTCGTACAGCATCTTCAGCTTCCCCACCGCTTCGTCGTAGGGGATGGTTTTGATCCAGGCCATAAAAGGCTCCTTGATTTTAGTATTGCCGAAGTGTCGCCTCAAATTCATTGACGTGCAACGTCGAGGTGTAAATTTAGGGGAGGGAAACCACTTCGATCTGTTTGCGCGGCTAGGTCAGGCGGCCCCCTATTCAGCCACCGTCAGGATTTCATCCAGCGGCTTTTTCATCTTGGCGACCTTTGGCACTTTGGCATCCTCAGTTGGATGGCCAACTGCGACTATCATGATCGGCTTTTCTGACGCTGGACGCCCCAGCATTTCGTTCAGAAACCGCATAGGGTTCGGCGTATGGGTCAGCGTAACAAGTCCGGCCTGATGCAATGCTGTCAATAAGAACCCCGAGGCAATGCCGACACTTTCCGGCACATAGTAGTTTTTAAACCGCTCGCCATCATCGAAATGTCCCCAACGCTGGGCAAACACCACGATCAACCACGGGGCCTTGTCCAGATGCGGCTTATCTTCATTGGTGCCAATCGGCTCCAGTGCTTTCAGCCATTCTTCCCCTGCCCCGCCGTCATAGAATTTTTGTTCTTCTTCCTCGGCTGCCAGGCGAATGCGGTGCTTGAACTCAGGATCCGAGATCGCCACAAAATGCCACGGCTGGTGATTTGCCCCCGACGGAGCGGTGCCAGCCGCGCGGATACATTCTTCGATCACCCCGCGCGGCACTGGCCGATCCGAATAGTCCCGGACCGTGTGGCGACGTTTGATGTTGTCATAAAATGCCTTGGCTGCCCCCAACATCTCTGCGTCGCTCATTTCCATGCGATCTGGCAGATCCACGGCTTCATACTCGATGTGGTCCTTTGAAAACACCGCTGCTCTCCCTGCTTCTTTTGGTCTTGGTCTGGTCCACCTATTATGACCACCTCTGACCACCAGACATTCCTCATTGATGAGGAACTTTGACCTGCGGGATGGTTCATGTGATGGTTTACGCCAAAGCAAGACAAACCGGCCCTGTTTAAGTGGCTTACAGAAAACGGTGGACCCGATCATGATCATTGATCAGAAAATGGCGCGCGCCCTACCACCTGCTGCGTTTGACGCCGCAGAGGTCACACGGCTGACTGCTGCAATGGGCTCGCCGAATTATATCACCGCAGCCCTCAACTTTGCTCAGCCAACAACCGGGGCCAGCTTCATCTCGCTGTTTTGTCAGGGCGATCGGGATCATCCCCTATTGGTTGATACTGCTTGTCTACTGGGCCAACGCCGGGCCGACCGCGCAGCCAAGGGGTATGAGCGTCACAGTGCTGATGACCGGAATGCAGCCTATTTGGCTGGCGCCGAAGGCAACGGTGACTTTCTGACGGTTCAACACGATGACAGCATCAAATCCTTCACCTATCGGCGGGATTGCTATGAGCGGCCGGGAATTTCGGCTCGGATTTCCCTGATCCGCCGCACTCCCAAATTTGGGCTCGCTGTAAACCTATACTCCAGCATCGAAGACGGCCCTTTTACGACCGCTATTCATGACGCCGCGACAAGTGTTCTGGGGGTTTTGCTCGCGACAAGCGAACGCCATATCGCCTTTTCCCTACGGGGCAACACATGGCAAGGGCAGGACGTGCAGACCCGTCTGGCCGTCAACTTCCCGGACCTGACCAACCGCGAACGCGAGGTTGCGGCGATGACCATCAAAGGCCGCACCGCCGCCGAGATAGCTGAAATTTTGGGAGTGGCCGAAACCACGGTGATCACCCACCGCAAGCGGGCTTATAAGCGGATGAATGTATCTTCATTGCGCGAGCTGATGGCAACGATCTGAAACAGAGTGCTAAGGAACAACGGCTGTTACAAGTGTCCCGCCGGGCGCACCGGGCAGCGCCTGACCTTTGTGATTATATACCAGCGTTGCAGAACAAATGGACGCCGCTCTAGCCCCCCAACTGCTGCTCAAACTCCTTCTGGATCCGGCGCAGTTCTTCGATAGCGGCGCGAATATCACTGCTGTCGATCACGTTCACCTCGACATGATCACCGCTGCGCGACAACCTCCGGTGTAACAACCGATCCCGGTGTTTGTCTGATCGAAACTCCAGAACCTTGAACACCTCAACCGGCCGCGAGAACCCTTTGGGATTGACCTCGCCGACAGGTTCACAGGCCACATGTTCAGAGATCAAGTTGCAAGTCGTTTCCGAGATCAAAACGCTCCCCGGGTCAGCCAACCCCTCTAACCGGGCAGCCAGATTCACAGGTCTGCCCAGTACGGTGTAATCAAGCCGCTTGTCCGACCCAAAGTTTCCAACAGTACAGTACCCCGAGGTGATCCCCATACGCACCCGCATAGGCTGGGGCACACCCAGCTTTTTCCAATAGCTTTGCAGCTCGCCCACGCGTTGCTGCATCTGCATCGCCATTTCAACCGCCTTCAGCGCATCTTCTTCTTCGCCGTCACTTTCAGGATCGCCAAAGAACACCATCACCGCATCACCGATGAATTTGTCGATGGTACCGCCACATTGGATGGCAATCGAAGACATCTCGGACAGGTAAGAATTGATCACCGCAGTCAGGCGTTCGGGCTCCAATGTTTCTGACAGGTCGGTGAAATCTTCAATGTCGGAGAAGAAAATAGTCAGGTTCTTGCGTTTGGTTGAGGTGCTGCCGTCTTGCTTGCCTGAGAAGATGCTCTCATAGATCTGCGGCGACAGATACTTGGCTAGCCGTGTTGCCAAGTGTTCCAGCTGCGCGCTCTTTTCCTCGATGATCTCACGGTCACGGATTTTCTGCTCCAGCAGTTCCTCGCGTTCGTGCCGCAGGTTCCACTCATCTGTTCGATCAACAAACTGCCCCTGAATTCCATTCAAATAGGAAAAGCTCTCATCTTCGGTCCGCGCCGACATCAGAGCATAGACCCGACTGTTGCCATTGTCCGAGATGTGAATTTCCGGAATTCGTACTGCCCCATGCTCTCGGATACCCGTAATCCAGGTATCTATCTGGGGTCCTGGCACCCCCAACTGTTCCAACACATCAGGAAAGTAAGCGTTGGAAACATTGCCCAAGACTGGGAAGAACCGCAGGAAGTTTTTGTTCACCTTGAGGATTTCAAAGCTCTGATTAGCGTAATATGCTGCTGTGATCGCATTTCTAAAGTTGAAAAAGCTCAGATCGACGATGTTGCTTTGATTGAAAAGATCCTCAACTTTCATTTCGCCCTCCTGGGTAAGCATCCCGGTCACTTCCAGGCGGCGAGAAATCCAGTTTCCATTGCGCCCATTTGCCAGTCACCGCACCCCAGGTCGTCACGCAATAAGGTGTCAGATAGGTCAGCATCACTTTCCATACCGGCGGCATATCCCCTACAACAAGTTGATCTCCATGATTAATCAGGGTCAAAATGGACCCAACCACAAGCGCCGTAGCTAGGGCTTTTTTGGGTGTTCCATCGCCAAAAATCATGTGCCCGACGGTTGGCGCGACTTGGTTGGCTGTATTGGTTTCGGTGTTCAATGTTACCCCCTGACAAAATTTTAAATCGTCACAAATGGCTGCATCTCCTCAAACCGGTCAGTGCCCGGCAAGGTGTGATGCCTGGCCAGTTTAGTGCCAAAGGCCAAAAAAGCATGGATAAAATTGAAACGCAGGCTGGTCCGCGGAGAAAATCCATCAACCTGGCGTTGACAATCTGCTAGAATCACTCTTGCGAAATAGTCTCTTTGGGTTTCAGACGCCCCCTCCCACACAACCACCTAAGGGAGATGTGGCGGGATTCGCGCTCACCCTCAGAAAGCATTCCGCCTGCATTTGACTGCGATACGCCCCCATTCCGGGGGGCGCTAAGGTTTTCTTAGGGGGCGATACCTAGCGGTGGATCGGATTACGCACCGAGAGGAACTCATCTGCGATGACTACTGCACTCTATCGTTTGTCTACCCGTATCTATGCAGTGATTGCGCTGGCCCTGGCCATCGTTTCCCTGCTTACTTTTTTCTTGCTGTCACGTGCTGTCGATAACGCCTACTCGATGCGTGAAATGGAGCTCCACAATGAGACCGATACAGCAATAAGCCTGCTGATAGCGCTAGAAGAGAGGGTTGGTTCAGGTGAACTGACACTTACAGAAGCACAGCAGCTTGGGCGCGACCAACTGAATTCACTTCGGTTTGGGACTGCCGGCTACTTCTTTGTCAACGATCTGGACAACATCGTTCAGGCCCATCCGTTTCGGCCCCAATGGGAAGGGACCGACCAGTCCGCCCTTGAGGACATCAATGGCCTAAAGATCTTTAAAGAAATGCACAAAGTTGCCACCGCGCCAAGCGGGTCAGGCCCGGTTCGCTATTGGTTTCAGAAACCAGATGCGGAAGAGCCGGAGCTGAAGATCGGCTATGTTCAACTTTATAAGCCCTGGGGCTGGATTGTCGGCACTGGCTCTTACGTTTCAGACATCGAAGCCAGTCTGAGCTGGGTGCGTAAGGCGGCATTCGCCACTTTAGCGGCCTGTCTATTTCTACTCGCTGGTGCCGGCTTCATGATCGCACGCAGCATTACCGGGCCTCTGGCGGCTTTGCAGGCACGCATGCAAGGCATGGCCGATGGCGAGATCGAAACTGACGTGCCTGCAACGAACAACCGCAGCGAAGTGGGCAACATGGCGCAAACCGTCGAGGTGTTCCGACAGTCCCTTCTAAAACAACAGGAAATGGAACAGGGCCAAGTTGCCCGTGACAAGGAACGCCGCGGTGTGGTTGAAACCCTTAGCCGACAGCTGGCCTCTCTGTCACGTGGTGACCTCACTGTTCAGATCCAAAAAGCCTTCCCTGCCGATTACGAACAGTTGCGACAGGACTTTAACAAGTCCCTGGCAACGCTGAACGGCACTGTTGTTCAGGTTATCGAGTCCTCTGAAAGCATTCGCAACGGTGCGGCTGAAATCAGTCAGGCCTCGGATGATCTGTCTCACCGCACCGAAAGCCAAGCCGCCACGCTGGAAGAAACCGCCGCCGCGCTGGAAGAAATGACAGCCAGTGTCCGGTCAGCGGCCGAAGGGGCACGCAGTGTTGAAAACCTGATGGAAGAAGCAAGAACCGAAGCGCAGAACAGCGGCACTGTTGTCCAAAACGCCGTTGAGGCCATGAAGGAGATCGAAACGTCTTCTAATCACATCTCGCAGATCATTACCGTGATTGACGATATTGCCTTCCAGACCAACCTGCTGGCCCTAAATGCCGGGGTCGAAGCGGCCCGTGCAGGCGACGCTGGCCGTGGTTTTGCTGTTGTTGCTTCAGAAGTACGCGCTCTGGCGCAGCGATCGTCTGATGCTGCGACCGAGATCAAAACTCTGATTGGCGACTCGTCTCAGCAAGTTGAACGCGGTGTGGACCTTGTCGGCAAGGCCGGTGGCGCCCTAAGCAGCATTGTTCAAAAGGTCACTGACATCTCGCAGCAGGTATCGGGCATTGCCGAGGGTGCCAGCGAGCAGTCAACCGGCCTGACCGAAATCAACACCGGGATGAGCCAACTGGACCAAGTGACCCAGCAAAACGCAGCCATGGTGGAACAGGCAACTGCGGCAGGTCACCTGCTGAACACCGATGCCACAAAACTTGCCGGTCTGGTATCGCACTTTGCGATTACAAGCGGCTCGTCAAAGGTATCGCCAGTGCGAACTTCCTTAGCGGCCGCGCCCTCCGCGCCGACGTCACATGGTGACGATGGTGGATGGGAAGTGGAAGCCGTGCCAATGCGAGCCGCGGCCACTGAAGGCTCCGCTGCCAAAGATCTGTGGCAGGACTTCTAGACTGAAGTCAGGCCAGCCCCAACTTCGGGGGCTTCACACCAATATAAAAAGCCCTCCTTGCCTGTGCCAAGGGGGGCTTTTCTACAAATTTCCGCAAACGCGGCAATATGTTCCGGCAAATTTGGCCACGGGCAATTGAACGTTGGGGCCGCTTGTTCTACATGGTCCCCATAACGTAGACCGCGAGATTCCGAATCCCTGACTCTCTTGCGGCAATATGAGATCCAATAAGGTGCAGTCACACTGCGCCGAAATACTACGCTTCCAATATCGCTGAAAGGTTATGGAACATGGCAGATAAATCAAACTCCGACGTATTGTATACCATCGTAGACGAAGCCCCTGAGCTGGCCAGCGCCTCGCTGCTGCCGATCATCCGCAAGTTCGCAGGCGCCGCTGGTGTAAACGTTGGGACCAAGGATATTTCCCTGGCAGCCCGTATCATTTCGGCTTTCCCTGACAGCCTGACCGAAGAGCAGCGCCAAGCCAACGACTTGGCTGAACTGGGCACATTGGTGAAAACACCAGAGGCCAACGTCATCAAACTGCCAAACATCTCGGCTTCGGTTCCACAGCTGGTTGCTGCGATCACTGAACTGCAGTCACAGGGTTACGCCCTGCCCGACTACCCAGAAGAGCCATCGACAGACGAAGAAAAAGCTGTTCGCGCCGGTTACGATGCCATCAAAGGTTCCGCCGTGAACCCAGTTCTGCGCGAAGGCAACTCGGACCGTCGTTCCGCACGCGCTGTGAAGAACTACGCTCAGAACAACCCACATTCGATGGGTGCATGGGCTGGCGACAGCAAAACCAAAGTTTCGTCCATGCCGGGCAACGACTTTTACGCCAACGAAAAATCCGCGACGATCACTGCTGCACAGGCTGGTGACGCGAAAATCGAGTTCGTTGCCAAGGACGGTTCCGTCACTGCGCTGAAAGACGGCTGGCCGCTGGAAGAAGGCACTGTTGCCGACGCGACATTCATGTCCGCCAAGGCGCTGGCATCCTTCTTGGCTGGTGCGATTGAGGACACCAAAGCCGACGGCACCATGTTCTCGCTGCACATGAAAGCCACCATGATGAAGGTCTCGGACCCGATCATCTTTGGCCACGCGGTCAAGGCATGGCTGGCACCAGTGTTCGACAAGTTCGGCGCTGAAATGGAAGCACTGGGTGTGAACGCAAACTCTGGCATGGGCGACCTGCTGGACCGCGTTGCTGGCAACACCGATATCATGGCTGCCATCGAAGCTGTAAACGCTGACCGCCCCGGCATGTACATGGTCGACAGCGACAAAGGCATCACCAACCTGCACGTTCCGTCTGATGTTATCATCGACGCCTCGATGCCAGCGGTGATCCGCGCTGGCGGCAAAGGCTGGGATGCTGCGGGTAACAAGGGCGACACCAACTGTGTGATCCCTGATCGCTGCTATGCCACCATCTATGATGAGTCTATCAACTTCTTCAAAGCCAACGGCGCAATGGATGTGACAACTGTTGGCTCTGTCGCCAACGTTGGCCTGATGGCGCAAAAGGCCGAAGAGTACGGCTCGCACCCGACCACATTCGAAGCCCCTGCCGACGGTGTGATCCGTGTGGTTCTGGCCAATGGTGACACCCTGCACAGCCACGACGTCGAAGCTGGCGACATTTGGCGCTCCTGCACTGCCAAGAAGGCTCCGATCCTGAACTGGATCGAGCTGGCCATGGACCGTCAGCGCCTGACTGGTTCCGAGGCGATCTTCTGGCTGGACGCAAACCGCGCCCACGATGCTCAGCTGATCGAATATGTCACCCCTGTTCTGGATGCGGCTGGTGTAGCCGACAAGTTCCAGATCATGGCCCCACGTGAGGCAACAGCCCAGTCGCTGAAGACTATCACTGCTGGCAACGACTCCATCGCCATCTCTGGCAACGTGCTGCGGGATTACCTGACCGACCTGTTCCCAATTCTGGAATTGGGCACCTCGGCCAAGATGCTGTCGATCGTGAAGCTAATGAACGGTGGCGGCTTGTTCGAAACCGGTGCTGGTGGGTCTGCCCCCAAGCACGTGCAGCAGCTGGTCGAAGAAAACCACCTGCGTTGGGACTCGATGGGCGAATTCTGCGCCTTGGGTGAAAGCCTGAACTTCCTGGCTGACAGCCAGGGCAACGCCAAGGCCGGTGTGCTGGGTGTAGCAGCCGAGGCCGCGACACAGGGTATTCTGGACAACAACCGCTCGCCTTCGCGCAAGGTTGGCCAGCCTGACAACCGTGACAGCCACTACTGGTTCGCCCGCTACTGGGCCGAAGCCCTAGCAGCACAGTCCGATGACACTGAACTGGCCGCTCACTTTGCGCCAATCGCAGCGGATCTGGCTGCCAAAGAAGAGCAGATCACAGCTGAACTGGCAGCCGCCCAAGGCAAGCCTGCTGATCTGGGCGGGTATTTCCACACTGATCCGGTGAAAACTGCAGCCGTCATGCGCCCCAGCGCCACGCTGAACGCGATCATCGGCTAACTCTCTGCGTATCATAAGAAAAAAGAAGGCGTCCCAGTTGGGGCGCCTTTTTTCGTCGATCCTGGATTGGCCATCTCACGCCTGACCTCAATCACCACAACCCGCACTAAACCGTTTCTTCACCACATTCGCATAAGTTGAGTCGGTAGTTTGTTAAAAGGTTTGTAGGTCATGAAGAAATCAATACGGATGAAGACATCCCTCTATGTCATCATAGCAATTGCGACCCTTGGTATGCTCGGCTTGATCGCAGCAATGATCCAACTGTCGCACTATCAAAAGGACATAGCGCTAGAGGAAGCAGAGCTGAACGAATTGAGGCTTGAGGCTTCAACCCTCGAAGCAGTCTTGTTGGAAGCACGTCGATACGAAAAAGACTTCCTGCTGCGACATGATGAGAAATATGTGGCAAAGCACGCCGAAAGCATGAGCCATGCTTATACAATCCTTGAAAAGGTCAGCCACCACTTCGAATCTGTTGGCGATGCCCACGGTCAAGAAGACACAGCCCATGCGCAGGCTTTGCTCAACGAATATACCGAAACGTTCACGGCACTCGTAACGCTATCCAAGGAAATTGGACTAGACCAAAACTCCGGCCTGCGTGGACAACTGCGCGCAAGCGTTCGCGAGGTGGAAACCATGATGCAAGAGGTTGGAAAGCTAGAACTGATTGTCCAGGTTCTGGCCATGCGTCGACACGAGAAAGATTTCTTCCTGCGTAGTGATCTCAAATACGCTGGCCGCCTTAAAGAGTCGATTGATGCATTTCTTGCCACTTCAGACGCCCAATTTGAAAGCCCTGAGGTCGCCACAAAAGCCAAAGAACTGATTGCAACATATGGTGCAACTTTTGGAACGCTCGCCGACCTAAAGGGCCAAGAACTTCAAACTAGAAGCGCGCTGTCATCCATCTATTCCAAATTCCATCCGATCTATGTGGAATTAATGAATGATTACAGTGCTGAAATCGATGCGGTGTTTAGCCAGTCAGAGAAGTCAGTCAATTCAACAATCACAGCCACTGCGGCAATATCCGGTGTTGTCTTGCTCGCCTTTGCAACCTTTGGCGTATACATGGCGCGTGTCCTGTCCCAACGCCTAACCGCATGTTCAAATGCACTGACAGCAGTCGCAAACGGGAATATCACTGAAAACAACAATACCAGCAGTTTCATTGTTGAAGTCAACCAGCTGTGGGATGCGTTCTCGTTCATCTGTAAGTCTGTCACAGATCAGAAAAACATGCAGGCAGAAATAGATCAGGCTCGGATTGAGCAGGAAAAGGTTATCCTCTCACTCAATAAGGGTCTGAAACAACTTGCTGATGGCGATCTATCGCAGCCAATCGACGAAGCATTCCCCGAGGCGCACGAGCCGCTGCGCCAGAACTTTAACCACACCCAAAACAGCCTGAACATAATCGTCAATGATGTGGTCAATTCCGCCGAAAGCATTCGCGGTGGTGCAACGGAAATCAGCCGGGCGTCAGATGACTTGTCACAGCGCACCGAAAGCCAGGCAGCAACCCTAGAGCAGACAGCGGCGGCTCTGGAGCAAATGACAGCCAGCGTCAAATCCGCCTCCGATGGTGCACTCAGTGTGGAAAGCATTGTCAACGAGGCAAAGACCGAGGCCGAAGAAAGCGACGTCGTCGTGCAGCATGCAGTTTCGGCAATGACCGAGATCGAGGACTCTGCCCGCCACATCAGCCAGATTATCGGCGTGATTGACGACATTGCGTTCCAGACCAACTTGCTGGCCCTAAATGCAGGCGTCGAGGCCGCGAGAGCAGGCGAAGCTGGTCGTGGATTTGCCGTTGTCGCATCAGAGGTCCGGGCTCTGGCCCAACGCTCTTCGGATGCCGCGATGGAGATCAAGACGCTGATTGTCGACAGCTCTAAGCAAGTTGAACAGGGTGTTGATCTGGTTGGCAAGGCAGGCGAGGCGCTGAATAGCATCGTCAACCGTGTTAGCCATATCTCAGAGCTGGTGTCAGAAATGGCGGTAGGATCTGCTGAACAGTCCACCGGTCTGGGTGAGATCAACGTCGGTGTCACACAGCTGGACCAAGTAACTCAGCAGAACGCCGCCATGGTCGAAGAAGCCACCGCCGCCGGTCACCTGCTGATCGCAGATGCAAGCAAGCTGTCTGAACTGGTGTCACACTTCAATACCAACCCCCACTGCCGCCGCGAAGGCGACCGCGTATCGCCCCCCGAATCTCCTGGTTTAGGTGACACGCCACAGGCCCATGGCGGGGATTGGGATGACGTTGAGCCAGAGGGCCAACCTATGGCCATGGCCGCAAACGACGGCGCCGGTAAAATCTGGCAAGATTTCTAACCCACGAATGAAATACGAGCACTTTACCACCAGGCCACCTTTTGTTCGGCCATGTAACTAGTAACACTTGTTAAAAGAGAGATCCGCTATCATGACCAGCCTAATCTCGCTGTGGAACGGCCTCAAAATAAGTAAGAAACTACCGCTCTTGATTGCTCTACCGACGATCATGCTAACTATCGCATCAGGGCTCATATACGCTTGGCAATCCCATGCAGCTCTCCAAGAAAATCGCGAAACTGCCTTTTATACTCTGTTATCCGAACGTCGACATGCACTGAAGGATTGGCTGGGACGGGTGGAAACAGAAACCCGGGCCATTGCTGCCAGCAAGAGCATCAGAACAGCCCTAGGCGAATTTGACCAAGCGTGGCAGCAGCTGGGTGACACTCCCGGTGAACACCTGCGAAACGCCTATATTTTCGACAACCCAAATCCATTGGGTTCCAAGGATGAACTCGTAAAGGCCACAGACCAATCGCTTTGGTCAGACCTGCACCAAGAGTACCATCTGGGGTTTCAAACTTTCCAACGCGAGCTAGAGTATTATGACCTCTTCCTACTGAACCCTCAGGGCGACTTGGTCTATTCCGTTTTCAAAGAAGACGACTTCGCAACCAATTTCCAATCCGGCCAGTACAGCACCTCAGGGCTCGGAGAAGCCTTTCGAGCGGCAAGAACACTGCCTGAAGGCGAAGTCCATTTAACTTCGATGGATGCCTACGCTCCCAGCCACGGGGCACCTGCCATGTTCATTTCCACTCCGGTTTTTCGCAGCGGTGAATTACTCGGCGTATTTGTACTTCAGATCCCGATTGATCACATGACCGATATTCTGTCTCAGTCCAGTATTCTGGGCGAGACTGGGTTGGTCTACCTTGTACGTGAAGATGGTGTAGCGCTAACCGCATCCCCCCACTCTGGCGGCCACCAAATTCTTGACCCTTTGCCCACGTTACCACAGATCTCAGAATCCTTTCTCGAAGGGCACCATTCCCTATCCGGAGTTAAGGGCCTGTCGGACCAACTGGTAGAAGCTGAATCAATCCCCTTCACCTTCAAGGGAAGAACATGGGGGATCGTTCTAGAGATAGACAGCTCTGAGGCCTTGGCCACAGAAAATGAAATGCTCCGGTCATCCGTAATTCAGGTCGTGGTCGTGTCCTTGATCGTTGCTCTGTTGTCTTGGTTCGCGGCACGCGGCGTTGCCCGCCGCATTGCATCCCTTGCCCGTAGTGTCGAACACATTGCGCAAAAGGATTATGATGAACCTGTTGCCGGTTCAGAGGCAGGTGATGAATTTGGAACCATCGCTCGCACACTCGAGGGGTTCAAAACTGACCTGAAGGCCGCCTCGATTGCGCAAGAGCAAGTCGTAAAGCAGCAAGAACAACAGCGCGATGTTGTCGAGCAACTGAGTGGTGGTCTGCTAAACCTCGCCAACGGAGACTTCTCAAAACCACTAGACAAGCCGTTTCCTGCGGACAACGAACAGCTGCGTCAAGATTTCAATCGCACTCTGACCACACTTAGCTCAACCATTATGGACGTGATTGGCTCAGCTGACAGTATCCGCGGCGGCGCGACCGAAATTAGCCGCGCGGCAGATGATCTGTCACAGCGCACGGAAAGCCAGGCAGCCACGCTTGAGCAAACGGCGGCAGCGCTTGAGCAAATGACAGCCAGCGTTAAATCCGCGGCCGACGGGGCACACAGTGTAGAGAACATCGTCAACGAAGCCAAAACTGAAGCCGAAGAAAGCGACGTCGTCGTGCAGCATGCGGTTTCGGCAATGACCGAGATTGAGGAATCCGCTCGCCACATCAGCCAGATTATCGGCGTGATCGATGACATTGCGTTCCAAACCAACCTGCTGGCCCTGAATGCAGGCGTCGAGGCCGCCCGAGCAGGCGAAGCTGGTCGTGGGTTTGCTGTTGTCGCGTCAGAAGTCCGGGCTCTGGCCCAACGGTCCTCGGATGCAGCGATGGAGATCAAGACACTGATCATCGACAGTTCCAAGCAGGTTGAGCAGGGTGTTGATCTGGTCGGCAAAGCTGGCGAGGCGCTGAATAGCATCGTCAACCGTGTTGGCCATATCTCAGAGTTGGTGTCAGAGATGGCTGTAGGATCAGCTGAACAGTCCACCGGACTGGGTGAAATCAACGTCGGTGTCACCCAGCTGGATCAGGTCACCCAGCAAAACGCCGCCATGGTGGAAGAGGCAACTGCTGCCAGCCACTTGTTAACGACGGATGCGAGCAAGCTGTCCGAACTGGTAGCGGAATTTAGTATCAATCCGCACTGCCGCCGCGATGGCGATCGCATACCAACCCCCGAATCTCATAACCAAAGTGGTGCGCCACAGGCCCATGGCGGGGATTGGGATGACTGTAAATCAGAGGGCCAACCTCTGGCCATGGCCGCAAACGACGGCGCCGGTAAAATCTGGCAAGACTTCTAAGATACTGTAAAGCCAGTGCTACACTGTCCAGAACTAGGCCGGTGTAGCACCTTCAAAGCTTGGTCAGCATCCGGCAATTGCGACTTAAGCCCTGCGTAACCGATTTATGGTAGTTTCACGCTTACAAATGAGAATGTGAGCCCAAAAATATGCCCTCTCAGGAGCCTCAATATCCTGGCCCCTAAAATGGCGAAGGCATCGATTTGGACAAAATGGAGCGCCAGACATGCAGAAGATGATTCAATCGATCGCCTTTCGACTGACCATGCCAATCCCACTCTTTATCATACTTTGCCTTGGTCTCGCCTGGGCTACAGTCCCCCGAGTTTTGGAAAAGAACACAATTGACTTCGCCACCACCGCAGCGACAAATATCGTCAACCAAATCAAACTGATACGCGGATACTATACCAAAAACGTGATCAAGGACGTCAAGGCGTCGACTGATATTTCGCCGGGGATTGACCATAAAGACGACCCCAGTGTTATTCCCCTACCGGCAACATTTGTACATGATGTCAGCAGCTTATTGGTAGGTCAGGGTCTCAGCCTCTCGCTGTATAGTGCTTATCCGTTTCCAGGCCGAGCAGATCGCGAAATGGACAGCTTCATGAAAGAAGCCTGGGAATATCTGAGCGCCAATCCTGAGGGCACCTTCAAGCGTCGCGAAGTATCGAACGGAGAGACACATCTAAGGGTCGCAGTGGCGGATCGAATGGTCGCCGAGGGCTGCGTTTCCTGCCACAATGCACACCCTGACACCCCAAAATCCGATTGGCAGGTTGGCGATGTACGCGGGGTTCTTGAAGTACGAGAAAACATTCAGGCCCCACTGGTTGCGGCGAATACCTTGACCCGCAACATCCTGATTGGCGTCGCCCTCGCCGGGCTTGGCATAATGCTAGTCGTGTTGTTCACCACCCGAACCATCACCCGCCCGATCGCCAAGATTTGCGAAAACATGAACGCGGTAGCTGGGGGTGATTTGGATGAAGATGTCCCATCAGCAGACCGTGGCGACGAACTGGGCCAGATCGGCAAAACCCTCGTCAGCCTGAGAGATGATCTAAAACAGGCTCGCAGCGCCGAAGATGAACGCGCCGCACAGCAAGAGGAACAACAACAGGTGGTCGATAAACTTAGCCGTGGTTTGGACAATCTTGCAAAGGGTGATTTCTCAAACCCACTGGTTGACCCCTTCCCCGCCGATCACGAACAGCTGCGCAATGACTTTAACCGGACTCTGACAACGCTTAGCGATACTATTGTGGATGTCATCAATTCGGCAGAAAGTATCCGTGGTGGCGCGACCGAAATCAGCCGCGCATCGGATGATCTGGCACAGCGCACCGAAAGCCAGGCGGCAACCCTAGAGCAGACCGCAGCCGCGTTGGAAGAGATGACTGTAAGCGTCAAGTCCGCCGCTGACGGGGCGCACAGTGTAGAAACCATCGTAAACGAAGCCAAAGTTGAGGCCGAGGAAAGTGACGTTGTGGTGCAGCATGCGGTGTCGGCCATGACCGAGATCGAAAAGTCCGCCCACCACATCAGCCAGATCATCGGAGTGATTGACGACATTGCATTCCAGACCAACCTGTTGGCCCTGAACGCCGGGGTCGAAGCCGCCCGCGCTGGTGATGCCGGTCGTGGCTTTGCAGTTGTCGCATCAGAGGTGCGTGCCCTTGCCCAGCGTTCATCGGATGCCGCAATGGAGATCAAAAAGCTGATAAGCGACAGTTCCAAACAGGTTGAACAAGGCGTTGATCTTGTCGGCAAGGCCGGAGAGGCGCTGAACAGCATTGTAAGCCGCGTCGGCCATATCTCGCAACTGGTGTCCGAGATTGCGGTTGGGTCTACGGAACAATCAACCGGGCTGGGTGAAATCAACCTCGGCGTCACCCAACTAGATCAGGTAACCCAGCAAAACGCCGCCATGGTCGAGGAGGCCACCGCAGCCAGCCACTTGCTAGACGCTGACGCCAGAAAGCTGTCCGAAATGGTGTCACATTTCAATATTGAGTGTCACCGGGTCGACAACCGACCTGCCCCTGAACCGGTCGCCCCAACGGCGCATGGAATGGACTGGGAAGTCGAAGCTGAGGAACCGCCAGTTGCGAAGGCCGCTAATGGTGGTTCATCCCGAGATGACATCTGGGAGAGCTTTTAACGACACCTGACTGAAGTCTGCGGAGCCTAAACCCGGCTCCGCAGATTGTTATTATCGCTGCCTGATATCAGCAATCAGACCAGCTCACCTGCCAGCGCCTTGTCGATCAGCGCAATGGTGTCTTCGACACCATACAGCGCGATGAAACCACCAAAACGTGGCCCCTGCGTCGCACCTAGCAGCACTTCGTAGATAGCCGAGAACCAGGCCCGCAGCGGGTCAAATTCGTGGATCTTACCAATGGCGAACACCACCGACTGCAAGAAATCATCGCTACCAAAATCAACTTCTGGCAACGCATCATCCTTGCCGTCGATCTCATTCTTCTTTGCAATTGCTGCCAATGCCGCCTCAGGCGATTTTAGCGCCTCTGCGAGATCAGACAACGCCGCGCGCTCTTGATCTGTCGGCAGACGGTAGGTCTTGGCTGGCTTCACAAAATCATTGAAGTAAGCCACGGCAAAACCAGCCGCCTGATCCAAAGTCGGGTTGCTTTCCGGCGTCGCGTCTGGCGCGTACTTGTTGATAAAGCCCCACAGTGTTTCTTTGTCCTCGGCATTGGACACACTAGCGATGTTCAACAGCATCGCAAACGGCACCACCATATCTGACTGTGGCACGTCGCCACCGTGGATATGCCAAACCGGGTTGTTCAACTGTGCCTTGGTGTCCTGCCCGTGATAGGCCCGTAGCTGCTGGTGATATTCATCCACCGCCTTGGGGATCACATCAAAATGCATCCGCTTCGCCGTCTTTGGCTTTTGATACATAAAGTACGACAGGCTTTCCGAGCTAGCATAGGTCAGCCATTCATCAATCGAAATCCCGTTGCCGCTGGTTTTTGAGATCTTCTGGCCGTTGGCATCCAGGAACAGTTCATAGGTGAAATGGTCCGGTGCGCGGTGGCCGAGAATACGACAGATGCTGTCATAGATCGGCGTGTTGGTGCTGTGGTCCTTGCCGTACATCTCAAAATCAACGCCCAGCGCAGCCCAGCGGGCGCCAAAGTCCGGCTTCCACTGCAGCTTTACGTTGCCGCCAGTGACCGGCAGCGTCCATTCCTTGCCGTCCTCATCATCAAAGGTGATGGTGTGGGTTTCGGCGCAGACCTTTTTCATCGGCACATACAGAACCCGGCCAGTTTCCGGGTGGATCGGCAGAAAGATCGAATAGGTCTGGCGACGTTCTTCACGCAGTGACTTCAGCATGACGGCCATGACCTCGTCGTACTTTTCAACCGCGCGCTTCAGCACTTCGTCAAACTGGCCCGAACCATAGAAATCATTGGCCGAGATGAACTCATACTCGAAGCCAAAGGTATCCAGGAACCGGCGCAGCATGGCGTTGTTGTGATGGCCAAAGCTTTCATGCGTACCAAACGGATCTGGCACGGCGGTCAGCGGCTTTTGCATGTGCTCAACCAACGCGTCTGGGTTTGGCACGTTGCCTGGCACCTTGCGCATGCCGTCCAGATCGTCCGAAAAACAAACCAGCTTGGTCGGAATGTCCGAGATCACTTCGAAGGCACGTTTGATCATGGTGGTCCGGGCGACTTCACCAAAGGTGCCGATATGCGGCAGGCCAGACGGGCCATAACCGGTTTCAAACAGCACATATCCCTTCTCAGGCGCGCCCTTGGCATAACGTTTGAGCACCTTACGGGCTTCTTCAAACGGCCAGGCTTTGCTCTTCAGAGCAGTTTCGCGCAGTTCAGACATGTTGTTCTCCATCGGCGAGCCCGGATCGGGCCGCATCGCGTGCCCGCTGCCCCATGCAGCAGACTGGCACGGTCTATTGTGCTAGTGCAGCATGAGTCAATGTTCGCAATGCCGACAACCGCTTTCGCCGAGCAAAAATTAACCACTTCAGACTGATCTGCAAAATAACCTTGGATAATTTTACCAACCCTACGTAGTATTCAACTACAGACAGCAGCATATTTTTTCTGGAAAGACCTCAGATTGTCTCGCACTCTCACAGCTGAAAACTGGCCTTTACCACAAGTCACGAAATCCCGTTCGTCATGCCGCGAGATCGCAGCAGTGTTTGAAGGCAGCCCCGCGCAGGCCATCGGACTGATGCCCGGCTGGCTGATCCTGCAGATAGACGGCCAGGCACCCACCGATGATGCCTTATCGCGATCAAAGCAGAACGGTATCAATACCGTAACTGTCCAAGACCCTAGCACGAATGAGATCTGGTCCATTCCCGCCGGCCCCTGGCCGCATGGGATCAAAGTCATTCCCAGTGTCAACGACCAGCTGATTGCCGACATAAAATCGGGCTCGGTGAACTTGTACATGCTTCACGCAATCTGGAACCATGGCGACTGGGGGGAATTTGCCAAACTGAAGGATGCGTTCGAAATCTCGCTCCTTCCCCTTGTGCCGTCACTGTTTGGTCGATTCATGAATCCCGAACGTCGACAGGCGCAAATTTTCGCATCGAACGACTACAATAACCTGGTTCTTCTGGCCCTAAGTTATAAGGCGCTGGGAATGGACGGACTGGCCCGCAAGGCCATTGATACCGCCGAACAGCGCCGCGAAGAACAGGGCATTGACCGCATGCCAAGCCAGTATTTTGGCCTGATCTGGTTCATTGATACCTTGATGAAGCTGGGGATTGGCGCAACCGAAGAAGCCCTGGAAATGTCCGAAACCGCCGTTGCGGGGTATCCAGAGCTAAACGGGCTGCGACGCCTTTACGCCTCGATCGCAAACCGAGAGGGCTTGATCCTTTGGTCGCCCCTTTTGAGCAAACCATTCCCTTGCAACTATCGCCTACCCCAGCATGATCCGTTTGGCACTTGGCCCGATGGCCCACCGGTTTCATTGCCCGAAACGCTGAGCGACCTGCAGGACGACCAGTTCCTGTTGGTGTACTGCCTTGGGGAATATCGCACCAATGGCCCTTTCCGTCAGGAGTTGGAAAATCTGATTGCTCTGTACCAACTGGCCCCGGACAAGATCGCCGATGTGCATATCATCACAGGCTACAACAAGGCCCCGGAAGACAGCCATTGGTACGACAAAAACCAGATTGAAGATCAGCTGAAAGCAGCAGGTGTTCCATGTCGTGTGCTGGTTGACGACACCGATTCCGTCATCACGCAGCTAAACGTCAATGCCTTTCCTTCCCTGTACATTCTAAACCGCGACGGCATCGTCCTGACAGTCGAAGGTCTGGCCGAGGAAGACGGATACTGGCAGGCCATTGGCCGAAATCAGGATTCGGCGTTCTTTCAAACTGATCCTGCTTCCTGATCCAGCAGAACAGCCAAACTAGCGTCATGGCTGATTGACGCCGATAAATAGCAGGCAACTGTTGTACCCACACCGCCGCCTCCCTATCCTATTGGTAACACACTGCTCTGCAACCCAGTTCAAAGGATGCCACATGACCGAGTCCTCTCCCCATCCGCTTACTCCGCAGGATTGCCTCGTTGCGATCATGGTGGCGGTGTCGGCATCGGACGAAAACATCCGCACCTCGGAATTGATGGAGATCCAGAATGCCGTGAACATGCTGCCGGTGTTTGCAGACTATGACATCGACCGGATCAAGCGGATGTCGCAAACCGTGCTGGACCTGTTTGAACAAGAAGACGGTCTGGACGCGCTGTTCGGCCTAATTCGCGATAACCTGCCCGAGCGCCTGTGTGAAACCGCCTATGCGCTGGCCTGCGACGTGGCAGCATCAGACGGACGCCTGAACGAAACCGAGTTAGAGTTCTTAGCCGAGATCCGCTACGAGCTGAACATCGACCGCCTACACGCCGCCGCAATCGAACGCGGTGCCCGCGCGCGGCATGTGATCTAAGACATGACCACCGGCGGCACCCAGATTTGGCAGGGTGCCTGCCACTGCCGCCGCACCCGATTTTCGGTGAAGGCAGACATCGATCACACCCGCATCTGTGACTGTTCTATTTGCCACCAGCGCGGTGCATTGATCTTCCGTGTCGAAGAAGAGCAGTTTACCCTGCATACCCCTCTGTCCGATTTGACCTTGTACGAATGGGGCACCGGAACGGCCAAAGATTACTTTTGCAAGACCTGTGGCATCCTGCCCTTCCGCCGCCCCCGCGCAGTATCAGAGGAAGAGCTAAGCGCTGGAAACGCCGCCTTTAACGGCTGGGCCATCAACCTGCGCTGTATCGAAGGATTGGACATCTCAGACCTACCCATCCAAAAAATTAGTGGCCGACTACTCAAATGATGCAAGAACAACTGCGGTTTACGCGGAGTGATTTTGAACACCACCTGTCCCAGGGGCAGAATACCTTTCAGCGTATCGACATAATCAACGCAGATCTTTCAGGTCTGGATTTCACCGAATGCTCGTTTGACGGATGCACCTTCCGGGACAGCATTATGAAAAGCATGACCTGCGAAGGAGCGAAATTTAGGGCCTGTCGCGCTCTGCACGCCGATTTCAGTTTCGGCGACTTTTCCGAAGCCAGTTTTGACAACTGCAACCTGTCGCTCTCTAATTGGAGAGGCACGTATTTGTCAGGCGCACGTTTTACAGATTGCAAACTGACGGGCGGAAACTTCGATGAAGCAAGGTCACTCGGTGTGCAGTTTCACAGGTCCATCCTGTCCAATGCATTCCTTAGAAAAATGAACTTTCGTAAGTGTGAGTTGGAAGAAATTGACTTCTCAGGCGCAGATCTGGCCGACTGCGATTTTCGCGAGGCCCTATTGTATCGATGCCGTTTGAATGACGCGCATTTATCTACAACCCGTTTTGGCAAGGCAGACCTAAGAACAGCCGATCTTGGCGAGCTTAGTTTCTCCAGCGCTTCGAGCTTCAAAGGAGCAATCATCTCAAAAGAGCAAGCCACCGAACTGCTTCGAGGGCTTGGCCTGACCGTGTTGTAGATTGCACAGATTATATGCCCCCGACCGAACACCCTCAGCTGCCGTAGACGGATCCCCATCGCTCAATCAGCTTTTGCTGCATCTTCTTGGCCTTGCGGTTCCAGCTGCGGGCCCCTTGTGGTCTTTCACGGTCGGCGCGTTTGATGCGTGATCGCGCACCCTGATCGGCAGCAAATATAGCAAAGGCCAGTTCGGTCCCATCAGCGGCAGTCATGAAACCACCCAGACCAGACACAAAATTGAGCGTACCGGTTTTGGCGTTCACCTTGATCGGATGGTTCTTGTTCACCTTGCCACCGGCATCGCGCAGCAGGAATGGCTTTAGCAGTGGTTTAAGCTGCCCCACCTTGCGCGCAGCAATCAGTGCTCCAACCAGATCGTTGGGCGTCATTCGCGACGCTTCGCCCAGACCTGAATGATCCACCAGTCGGGTGCTGGACATGCCATATTTCGCAGCCGCCCATCGGTTCATCGCGTCCGCCGATGCCTTCAGCGAACCGGGGCGACGCCCACCCGCTGCTGTGGCAGACATGCCGATCATCTCGGCCATCAGGTTATTTGAATACTTCAACATCCCGCGCAGCATCACCGACAGGGTCGCACTGCTGTGTTGCGCCAGTACTTTGCCCTGCGGCAGAGAGTTTACAACTTTCGGCTTTGACAACACGATCCCATGTGAACGCGCCATAGTGCGGAAAACATCACCAGCATATTCAGTTGGACGTCGCACCGGCAACCAGCGCGACCCGCCCTTGCCCAACGCGGCATTGGCCACAGTCCACTGATCTGCACCACCCCTGTCGGCATAGGTGTAAACCGGTGCCTTCCGCTTTGCGACTTTCATGCGAGCAACAGACACTTCGGGGCGGTATTTCTCGGTGCGGGCATCCATACTGACAGACCAGCTCTGTCCTGCCCGCTTCCATTCAAAATGCACCCGGTTATAGTTCAGGGCCAGCCCTGAAATTGCAGGGCTATAGCCCACGTGGTCAGGCTGATCAGCGTCAATGGTGCGCACATAGGGCAATGCCCCGTCCCACAGTTTGAACCCGCCCTTTACCTCGCGCACTCCGGCGGTTTTCAGCGTTTTAGCCAGTTGCGCCAGATGATCGGTGTTCAATGTCGGATCGCCACCGCCAACCAGGATCAAATCCCCTTTTAGGACGCCACCGATAATACTGCCTGTGGCGATAACACGGGTCTGAAATCGATGATCAGCCCCTAGCGTATCCAGCGCGTATAGCGCGGTTAGGGCCTTGGCAACACTGGCCGGCGGCAGCCCAGCCGTGCCGTTCTCCGCCTCAAGCCGCAGGCCCGATTCCACGTCTGCAACAGCACAGGCCACCTCTCCCGGCAACCCCGCCCCCCGCAGAATGCTCTTCAGCCCATCAGCAGTGCTAATCCTAATGCCCTCACGTCGGGCTTGGGGCCGCAATGACGTGACCGGAGCATTCGCCCAAGCACCACCTGTCCCAATGAGGGCAGATCCAGAAAGCAGAAAAAATCGTCGAGTAACCATAGTACGCATAGTGTAATAAAATCATTTCTAAACGGCAAACAGTCAGACTGTCGATTTGGGCTTTTTAGTAAGCACACTGCCTGTTAAAGGTGCGCCCATGTTGCAGGCAGTCATTCTCATGTTCGTCGCTATGTCAATGATCCCTGCCGGTGATCTGTGTGGCAAGTTGCTGACCGGCAGCGGCATTGCAACACCCGGCTTTATCGCATCGTCACGTTTTGTCGTTGGCAGCGCATTGTTAATCCCTTTTGTCCCGCCCCGCGCCTATTCCCTGCTAAAGGACAAGCGCATGTGGTTGCGGGCATTGCTATTGGTCGGCGGCATTTTCTCGGTCCAAACCGCACTCAGGACCGAACCGATGGCAGATGTCTTTGCGGCCTTCTTTGTTGGCCCTATTGTCAGCTATGTTCTATCGGCTGTGTTCCTGCGCGAACCCACCACATGGCTGCGGTCCCTGCTTATGGCCATCGGCTTTGCCGGCGTTATCTTAGTTGTCCGCCCCGGTTTCGGAGGCTCGATCAACCTGTTGTGGGCGGTGCTTGCTGGTGGGTTCTACGGAGCCTTCCTGACCACCGGCCGATGGCTCGCCCATCTTGGGACGCCGCTAGAACTCAGCCTGATTCAACTGCTCATTGCGGCCCTGTTCATGTTACCCTTGGGCCTGACAAACCTGCCAGAATTCACCCTAAGCACCTCGGCCCTGACCGTGGGCAGTGCAGCGTTTTCGATGCTGGGCAACCTGATTTTGCTGTTTGCCTATAACAAAGTCGCGGCCACCAAACTGGCGCCAATGGTCTACTTCCAACTGATCGCCGCTGTCACCTTGGGCTGGGCCGCTTTTGGACAATTGCCAGACATGCTGACGTGGTTAGGTCTGGCCGTCGTCATCAGCGCCGGCCTTGGCTCGGCGATGCTACGTCGCTGACCACTCGCCCCGTGCCCGGATCGCGGATGAGCTGGCGTCGACCATCGGTACATTCACAAAACACCAGGCCGGGCATGTCGCGTGGGCCAGCAAACGGCTCTGTGATCCTTTCAACCGATAGGGCGCATAGATCCGCGCCGCTGGCGACAATCGAGCCGAGATCCGATCACCCGGCCGCGCCAACACCCCAACCGGCACCGTATCCATGATCTGTCGCCAGTCTTTCCAGCGGTGAAACTGCGCCAGATTATCCGCGCCCATCAACCAGACAAAGCGCACACCCGGATACATCCGCCGCAAGTGCCGCAGGGTCTGCGCAGTATAGCGCGTGCCCAGTTGTGCCTCGGCATCACTGATATGCACATGCGGATGCTGCATGATCCGCCGCGCCGCATCCATGCGTTTGTCCAGCGGAGCGGGCTGATGCCGTTTCAGCGGATTGCCGGGACTGACCAGCCACCACAGCCGATCCAGCCCAAACCGCTGCAACGCCGCCCGGCTGATCTGCACATGCCCCATATGGGCCGGATCAAACGACCCCCCCAACAGACCAACAGTCATGCCCGCACGCAGATATGGAAAACCATGTCTCATCCGGGGCTTGATGCACGGAAATAGGGGGGAAGCCAAGTGCAACCGAGGGTCGCGCCCGACCCTGGGTGGGTGCGAAAGCGCCCTCCCGGGGGGAGGGTCGGGCGCGGCCCGTGCTTCGCACGCGCCAAAGTCCAAACGAACAGAAACGCAATACAAAGATTCGTTCGATTTGCTTTGTTTACTGCATCCTATGCCGCATTCTCCTCAATCTTCATTCTGAAGCAGTTCGGCCTCCCGCAGCATGACTTGGGAGAACATTGCCAAAAGGGCTTTTCTATTTGCGCTGCATGCCTTCTTTGACAGAGTAGCTTAGACGGATAAAAGGCAGATGGGCAGTAGGGAAACTGTCTATTTTCTCGGTGTACCAGGCCTCAAACAGGATTGCATTTAATGACCAATGAAATCGGAACAAGCGTCTACTCAAGGGCGAAAATTTTGAAATATTTGAAGCAAAAGATGAACCAAAAGGGTGGCATTCGAAAAACAATTATATTTTCGACACTCTTCGTTTTCGGCATCGCAGCCATAATTTTTGCAACCGAAGATACCATGCGTGACACCTATGGACTTTCTTTGGTTCAAGTTAAGAGCATGATCTTTCTTTGCCTCACAGCTCTCGTTGCATACGGGGTTCGGGATTACTTGCATTTTCAAAAGACAAACGACAAGTAACAACCGCGAAACATGATAAATGTCGAATATTTTGACGTTTCCTAGTTCCAAACTGAGCAATGGTATTGAGAAGAGTATGATACGCTTCAGCTCCCAAGGCCCGCACCTGACCTTGGGTAGGTGCAAAGCGCCTTCCGGGGGGAGTTGAGATCGTCTTGGAAATGATCCGGGGGATCATTTCAGATCGAAACGGGCGGAGCCCAGGGCGCGGGCCGTGCGGCTTTGCCTTACGGCCCAAGTGGGTACTGACGCCACCCACGACCCAAACAAAACTGGAGGCTCGGAATAAACCACCGCAATGCCAACACAACATTGCCCCCACCGGCGCCATCCGCTATCACTCCTTCCAAATTACATTCCCCCCATCACGGAGCTGTCTCATGGCCGCCTATCAATACGTCTACCACATGCAGGGTGTCTCCAAGACCTACCCCGGTGGCAAGAAGTGCTTTGAAAACATCCACCTGTCCTTCCTCCCCGGCGTAAAAATCGGTGTTGTCGGGGTTAACGGCTCGGGTAAATCGACCCTGATGAAGATCATGGCCGGTCTCGACAAGGACTTCACAGGTGAGGCCTGGGCGGCTGAAGGCGCCAAAGTTGGCTATCTGCCGCAGGAGCCAAAGCTGGATGAGAGCCTGACCGTGCGTGAAAACGTCATGCTGGGTGTAGCGTCGAAAAAGGCGATCCTCGACCGCTATAACGAATTGGCGATGAACTACTCGGACGAAACCGCAGACGAGATGGCCGAGCTGCAGGACAAGATCGACGCCGAGAACCTGTGGGATCTGGACAGCCAGATTGACGTCTCGATGGAGGCCCTGCGCTGCCCGCCAGATGACGCCGAGATTGCCAACCTGTCCGGTGGTGAACTGCGCCGTGTGGCCCTGTGCAAACTGCTGCTCGAAGCGCCCGACATGCTGCTGCTCGATGAACCGACCAACCACCTGGACGCCGAAACCATCGCATGGTTGCAGCAGCACCTGATGGACTACAAAGGCACCATCCTGATCGTTACCCACGACCGTTATTTCCTGGATGACATCACCAGCTGGATTCTGGAACTGGACCGCGGCAAGGGTATCCCGAACGAGGGCAACTATTCCGATTGGCTAGAGCAAAAAGCCAAGCGTCTGGCGCAGGAAGCCCGCGAGGACAAATCCAAGCAGAAAACGCTGGAGCGCGAGCTGGACTGGATGCGTCAGGGTGCCAAGGCCCGTCAGGCCAAATCCAAGGCCCGGATCAACGCCTATAACGATCTGGCTGAACAGTCCGAGCGCGAGAAACTGACCCGCGCCCAGATCGTTATCCCTAACGGCCCGCGTCTGGGCAACAAGGTGATCGAGGTCGAAAATCTGGCCAAGCACTATGGCGACAAACAGCTGGTCGAGGGCCTGTCGTTTGATCTGCCCCCCGGTGGCATCGTCGGCGTGATCGGCCCCAACGGCGCCGGTAAATCCACCCTGTTCCGCATGCTGACTGGTCAGGAAACCCCGGACGAGGGTTCGGTGACATACGGCGACACGGTGAAGCTGTCCTATGTGGATCAGTCGCGCGATGACCTGAACGACAAAGAAACCGTGTGGGAAGCCATTTCTGGCGGTGCCGAGATCATCGAACTGGGCGACGCGCAGGTCAACTCGCGCGCCTATTGCTCGTCGTTCAACTTCAAAGGCGGCGACCAGCAGAAACCGCTGAACCTGCTATCGGGTGGTGAGCGTAACCGTGTCCACATGGCGCGTTTGTTGAAAGAAGGCGGCAACGTGCTGCTGCTCGATGAACCGACCAAC
Source organism: Parasedimentitalea denitrificans (assembly GCF_011813015.1). Classification (GTDB taxonomy): domain Bacteria; phylum Pseudomonadota; class Alphaproteobacteria; order Rhodobacterales; family Rhodobacteraceae; genus Parasedimentitalea; species Parasedimentitalea denitrificans. Next base: position 113,824 of record NZ_QHLQ01000007.1, read on the forward strand.
GATCTGGACGTGGAAACCCTGCGTGCGCTCGAAGACGCGCTGGTCGATTTCGCCGGCTGCGCCGTGGTGATCTCGCACGATCGTTTCTTCCTTGACCGGATCTGTACCCACATGCTGGCGTTTGAGGGCGACGCCCATGTCGAGTGGTTCGAGGGTAACTTCGAGGACTATGAGGAAGACAAGAAACGCCGTCTGGGAGCGGATGCGCTAGAGCCCAAGCGGTTGAAGCATAAGAAGTTTGTGCGGTAAGGTTTTAGACCAAGGGGTGGAGAATTTCTCTGCCCCTTTCTGTTTTCGCATCTCAAATTTTAAAGAGGCCCCATTGAAACTTAAAAATGTTAGAATTCCGAATCAAATCAAAAGCTTAAAAATGATTGACGAAGTGTTGAAGTCAATAAACCTGGGTTTTAACAGGGTCGAACTTGATTTTCGTTGGTGTTCCTTCGCTGAACCTTTTCCATTGCTATATTTAGCTTCTCGTATCCGCCAATTTAGGCTGGACAACCCAGACGTCGAACTGGGGATCATTCTCCCTAAAAATACCGAAAAGCCTTTTCTAGGGTACGCTCGCCATATAGGTTTCTTTGACTTCATCGGAATCGAAGAGGGTCGAAAGGTTGGTGAAGTCACTGGCTCCTCGAATTTTTTCCCTATTACCGTTTGGGACATTAACAAAGTACGTGAGGAAGCAGGTGATCGCCCTGTCGCAGAAAAAGTCGACGAATTTGCTGCCGAGATGGCAAAAGTCCTTATGCAAACGGACAAAGGCGACATTTTTGATCTAGTTCAGTTTTCCATCCGTGAGATCGTAAGAAATTCAATGGAACACAGCCAGGGAACGGAATGCGTTTTTCTTGGACAGTACTGGCCTCAAAGTGGCGAAGCAGAAATCGTTGCTATGGACAACGGTGTTGGCATTTCAGAAACGCTTTGGGACAATGAGTACGTCGACTTTGAAAACAATTTAGCCGGCCTTAAGATAGCTATTTTTCCCGGAATAAGTGGTGTTTCTCGCGACGAGAGATTCAGTCAAGACGACTACTGGGGAAACTCCGGTTTTGGGTTGTACATATTGAGTGAAATATTTGGGAAGTTTGGAGAATTTCACATCCTCTCAAATGGAGATCACCTCAAGCTTTCGAACCGCAAACAGTTCCACCACGCTTTTGAACTTCGAGGCACCGCCGTTTCAGTCCGCTTCCCCACAAACTCCTTAAAAGCAGCGAAAAGTGAATTCAGCAACATTATCGAGCGTGGAGAAAAACTAAGATCTGTTTTACTTCAAGATTTTCCCGTTCAAGCTTCAACTGCCTCCAAGATGCTTCGCTCACAGTTCCGTAAGCCGGAGTAATCTTGGTTTACAACATCAGGCCCGTGCCTGACCTTGGGGAGGTGCGAATGCGCCTTCCCGGGGGGAAGGTCAGGCGCGGTCCGGGCCACTGCGTGGCACGTCCCAAGGGGAGTTCCTGCTAGCGCAGTTCTTTGATTTGCACTGTCAGGTGCGTAGGGCTCCGCCCGTCCACACTTCAAACAATCCCCCGGACTGTTTGTCCCTTCGGGAACCAGTGTGAACTCCACGGAGGGAAGGTCAGGCGCGGGCCTTAGGGCCCTGCTCTACCCTGCCACTACCTTGGCCCCAACAGCCGCCAGATGATGATCCACCAGCTCTGTCTGTGCGGCCTCTAGCAATTGATGGCGCGGGTAGATCGGGGTGGCGCGGTCATTCAGGATGGGGGCGTCCCAGCCGTCGGTGCTGGAAAAGAACTCCGCCACACCATCGGTGCCAAACACTTGGCTATAGCCCTGCACCACAACGTCCAGATAGCTAAGCAAGATCGGGTGGCGCGCGGATCCCGGATTATGCGCCGAGCGTGGCACCGCATAGACCGAGATCGCAGGGGTGGGTTGCACCGCGTGGGTCACAGAACCATCGGCAGGCAGTCGATCATAGGCGTGCTCGCGCTCGTCCAGCGCGTCCCAGTCAGCACCCGGTACTGCTGCGATCAGCCCGTCAATCTCGCTGGCCTCGCAGGGGACTGCTGTCAGAAACGCCGCTTCGCTTAGATCCGTATGCACCCAGGCCCGACGCCAGCCAGCCAGCCGCGCGGGCTGTGGGTTGTGATAGTCGTGGGTCGCCACATTCACCAGGCTGCCATAGCCAAAGAAGTAGGGATTGGTCATCGGGATCTGGCCTTACGTTTCGTCATTTTGCCGTATTGATGCATGTCAAACCGCTTTTTCGGTTAATGTGCAATACTGATTTATCAAATCCATTTGGAGCATATCAAATGCGTATTACAAAACGAACAAATATTGCCGTTCGCCTATTGATGTACTGTGCCGCCAACCCCAGCCGTCTGGTTACTAAATCAGAGATCGCCAAGTGCTGCAATGTGTCCGAAAATCACCTGGCTCAGGTAATTAACCAATTGGGGCAATTGGGTTTTCTAAATACGCAGCGTGGCCGAAACGGTGGCATGAGTCTGGCCTTGCCGACGTCCTCTATCCGCATCGGAGAGGTGTTCCGCAAAGTCGAAGGTGAGCTGCCCATCGCCGAGTGTTTTGCTGATTCGGATAACACCTGCCCGCTGACCGATGCCTGCCGCCTGAAAGTGGCGCTGACAGATGCCGCGCAGGCGTTTTATGCCTCGCTGGATGACATCACGCTTGAGGCGCTGGTCTGTGATAACCTGGACCTGATGAAGATCCTGCAACCGATCACTTGTGGTCGCGCCTAACCTGCCGCCCTGTGCCCTGCCAATGCATCAGGAAGGGCGGCAGATGGGTAGGTTATTCACGAGAGCGAAGCTGCCCCGCCGGACGGGCCGCTAACGGCTGCCAGGCGAACGCCAGGCCCGCCAGCAAGGTCGCCAGTACACCGCCGGCAATAATGGCCAGCGCGTTGGGCCAGATCACTTGATAGCTGATCTCGAACACATAGGTGTTCACCGCCCAGGCCCCGGCGGTCCCGGCGCCCAGCGCCACCAACCCTGCCCCTGCCCCCAGAATGACCGACCGAAGGGCAAAGCTGCCAAGGATACGACCACGTGACGCGCCAAGGGTTTTTAGCAGTGCCGCCTCATACCGCCGTGCAGGTTCGCCAGCCGCAGCCGTACCCAGCAGCACCAGAAACCCGGTCAGCAAGGTCGCCGCTGCGCCATAGGCCGTAGCCGAAGCGATCTGTCGTAGAACCTCGGATACCCGCTCAATCGCGTCGCGGACCCGGATGGCGGTGACGTTTGGCATCTCGCGCCCCAAATCCCGCAAGATCTGCGCCTCGGCCTGCTCGTCCGAATACACAGTCGCGATAAAACTGTGTGGCGCTGCCGCCAGTGCTGCCTCGTTGAACACCAGCACAAAGCCCATACCCGCACTGGAAAAATCCACCGCACGGAAGCTGGTGATGGTGGCTGTCATTTCGCGGCCCAAAATGTTCAGGGTCATGGTGTCGCCCAGTTCAATCCCTAGCTCCTCGGCCTCTTCTTCGGCAAAGCTGATCTGCGGGTCGCCCGTGTAATCGTCGGCCCACCATTCGCCCGCAACAACCTCGGTGCCGTCTGGAAGTTCGCCAGCATAAGAGATCCCCCGGTCACCACGCACCACCCAGTGATCGCCAGCCACCTCTTTGGCAGGTTGGCCGTTGATCTTGGTGACGACGCCGCGCAGCATCGGCGCGCTTTCCATTTTGGACACGGCCGGGTCGTTGGTGACGCGATCCGTGAAATCAGGCATCTGATCGCGCTGGATATCAACAAAGAAATAGGATGGCGCGCGGTCAGGGAGGTTATCGCCAATGGCGCGGCGCATGTTGCCGTCGATCTGGCCTATTGCCGCCAATACCGTCAGTCCCAGCCCCAGCGACAGAACAACCGGAGTGGCCCCATCGCGGGCGGTGCCAATTGCGGACAACGCCCAGCGTAGCGCCGGACGCCCTCGAACTAGACGCGTTGAGCGGCGGGCAACAAAGCCCAAAGCCAGCGCGGCAATCAGTAGAACCGCCAGCGAGCCAGCCAGTCCAGCCGCGCTCCACAGCGTGAGTTCAGGCGAACCGCTGAATAGCGCCGCAGACCCGACCAAAAGCACCAGCGCCACAGCAGTGGCCAGCAGATAGCGCGGTGCAGGCAGGTGGCTGCGCCCGGCAAAGGCATCGCGGAACAGGGCTGCCGCGCGAATACGTTCAGCGCGGGCCAGCGGCCAGAGGGTAAAGATGAATGCGGTCAGTGCGCCGTAGATAGCTGCCTCGACCAGGGCTGATGGGTACAGCGAGAAATCTGCCGGAAATGGCAATTGTGCGGCGATCAGCGGGCCCAGCAGGACCGGCCCTAAACCACCGATCACAAGTCCTATGGCGATCCCCAATAGGGCCAGTGCACCGATTTGCAGGAAGTAGGTCAGGAAGATGGTCGAGCGATCCGCGCCAAGGGTGCGCAGGGTGGCAATCGTAGAGGTCTTGGTTGCCAAATAGGCGCGTACTGCAGCCGAGACCCCGACCCCGCCAACCGCCAAACCGGACAGGCCAACAAGGATCAGAAACGAGCCCAGCCGTTCCACAAACCGAGAGATGCCGGGAGCGCCGTTACGGGCGTCGCTCCACCGCATTCCACCTTCGGCGAACTGGTCCAATGCCGCCTGTTTGGTGGCATCCAGGTCTGCATCAACTGGCAGCAACATTCGGTATTTGGTGTCGAACAGAGTACCGGGGGCCAATAGCCCCGAAGATTGCAAAGCCTCGGTCGCGACCAGTGTACGTGGGCCGATAGAAAACCCAGAGGCTGCGGCATCGGGTTCTGTCACCAGATCAGCCATCAGGCGAAACTGTTGTGTGCCCAACTGAAATGTATCGCCAACCTGCAATCCCAAACGCGCCGACAAGGCCAATTGCATGACCGCACCCGGCACACTGTCGGCGCCCGCCAAGGCCTGCGCTAGTGGCATCGGGGGCGACAGCTCTACCGTGCCAGTCAGAGGATAGGCATCATCAACCGATTTAACCTGCGTCAGGACACGATCTTCACCGACCACGGCCATCGACCGGAACTCTGCGATCTCGGACACTGCAGTCGCGCGATCTGCAATCCAGGCACGGGTCTCGTTATCGGCAAAGCGATAGGTAAACTCCATTTCCGCTTCGCCGCCCAGCAGCACAGCGCCCTGGCTGGACAGGCCATATTCGATCGACGAACGCACGGTGCCAATGGCAGCGATGACCGCAACACCGAGTGCCAGACAGGCCAGAAAGATGCGGAACCCACGAAGGCCACCACGCAGCTCGCGCCGAGCAAAGCGCCAGGCCAGCGATAGCGAGCTCATTCTGCGGCCTTTTGATTGGCGGCAGTGTCGATATGGCCATCTCGCAGATGCACCACACGATCACAACGTGCGGCCAGTTCGGGCGCGTGGGTCACCATGATCAGTGTCGCGCCATGTCGGTCGCGCAGGTCAAACAGCAGATCCATGATCGCCCGGCCGTTGGCCTCGTCCAGATTGCCGGTGGGTTCATCTGCCAGCAGAATGTCAGGCCGCGGAGCCACCGCACGGGCCAGCGCCACGCGCTGTTGCTCACCCCCGGATAGTTGCGCCGGGAAATGCCCAGAACGAGCACCTAGCCCCACCGCCTCAAGCTCGGCCTGAGCACGGTCAAAGGCATCGGCATGTCCGGCCAATTCCAGTGGCGTGGCAACATTTTCAAGCGCCGTCATGGTGGGGATCAGGTGAAAGCTTTGGAACACCACACCCATGTGGTCACGGCGGAACAGGGCCAGTTCATCCTCGTTCATTGCGGTCAGGTCCTGACCCAGAGCAGTAATCTGGCCACCGCTGGCTTGTTCCAAACCACCCATCAACATCAGCAGCGATGACTTACCCGACCCCGAAGGCCCAATCAGCCCCAGTGTTTCGCCCGCAGAGACAACCAAATTGATCTGATGCAGGATATCCACCACTCCGGTATTGCCATTCAGCGACAAAGACGCATCTTGGAGGCGAAGAATTGGGGCGGTGGTTTGTAATGTCATAATGCCGAGCCTAATTGGTTTATCGTTGCCATATGGAGGTTCTACAGAAATGCACAAGGTGCTGACCACTTTGGTCTTTGTTTTTATTTCTGCAATGGCGATGGCTGAACCGCTGCGGATCACCGCGTTTGGCGACAGTTTGGTGCACGGGTATGGGTTGGACAGCGATCAGGGATTGGTGCCTCAGCTAGAACGCTGGCTGAATGATAACGGTGCAGATGTCGTGCTGACCAATGCCGGCGTGTCAGGTGACACCACCGCTGGTGGCGCGGCGCGGATAGACTGGACGTTGGGCGACAAGCCACAGGGGTTGATCGTGCTACTGGGCGGCAACGACCTGCTGCGCGGGATGCGACCTGACGAGGCCAAGGCCAATCTGTCGACCATCCTAAGCGCAGCCAGCGCGCAGGGGGTCGAGGTGCTGTTGATCGGAATGCTGGCCCCGGGCAATTTTGGTCCGGACTATAAGGCTGAGTTTGATGCGATCTATGGCGAGCTGGCGACAGAGTTTGGTAGCCTGCTATTTGACGATGCATTCGCCGGGATATCCGCACAGGTGTCAGGTGACCCCATCGCCGCACAGCGGTACTTGCAGGACGACGGTATTCACCCCAATGCCGAAGGTGTTGCACTCAATGTCGCGGCTCTGGGACCTGTCGCGCTAGAGTTGGTTGAGCGAGTTTCCAATCCCTAACCTATGCCAGACCGCACCGTGCGCAGCACCCGTTCCAAGGTTTCACACACCTGTGGGTCCTGCATCTGACTGACGTTGAACCGCATAAAGCCGCCCATTGACTGCGGTACGCTGAACACATTGCCGGGAGCCAGCACCATACTCCCGGCCAGTGCAGCCTTGGCCAGATCAGCCGAATCCACCCCACCCGGCAAGCTACACCACAGATAAAACCCACCACGGGGCATCAGCCATGGCTCTATTCCCAATGCCGCCAGCTTTGCGGCGACCTCGCTTCGGCAGGTATCCAGACGCGACCGCAAAGCCTCCATATGTTTGCGATAGCTGCCACTGCTGAGCACTGAATAAATCAACTCGGCAGCCAGCGGACTGGGGCCACCAAAGTTGGTCGCCACTTGCAAATCCACCAAGGCCTCAATCCAATCCGGACGCGCCACGATGTATCCGCAACGTACTGACGCCGACAGGGTTTTAGAAAAGCTGCCGACCCGGATCACCCGGTCCAGCCCATCCATTGCCACCAGACGCGGCGACGGTGCGGGCTCAAACGCGGCAAAGATGTCGTCCTCGATGATGACCATGTCGTGGGTCGTAGCAAGGTTCAGGATCTTATGCGCCACCTGCGGTGACAGGGTGGCCCCGGTGGGATTATGAAGCGCCGAGTTGGTGATATACAGGCTGGGTTTATGCTGGATCAGAGCCTGTTCAAATTGATCAACATCCGGGCCGTTTTTCCCATAGGGTACAGTGACGAAATTCACCTGATGTGCCCGTAATAGAGCCTGAAAATTGAAATAGCAGGGATCATCCACCAGCACCGTATCACCGGGGCGCAGCAAGAAGCGACAGATCAGGTCAATCGCTTGGGTGCCTGACGGCGTTAGCAGGATCTGGTCCGGCCCGGTATTTAGCCCTTCGTCGATGAACTGTCGCGCCAGCAAGCGGCGCAGGTTATCGGCCCCTTTGGTGCTACCGTAATCCGCCAGCAAGGCATCCTCGGCTCGACCCACGCTGCGCAGCGCCTGCCGCATCTGGTTGTGGGGCATCCAGTCGGCGGGCAGCCATCCACAACCGGGTTTCAGCGCATCCGTGGCAGCATCCAGTGACTGTCGCGACACCCAGAAAGGATCCACCGCGCGATCCAGCTCTGGTCCGACCTTGGCCACAGCAAATGGCTGGATAAGCGGCGCCACATAAAACCCAGCCCCGCGCCGTGCATAGATGGTGCCATCAGCGGCCAGTCTGTCGTAGGCCTCGACCACCGTAGACGGAGAAACCTGCATAGTCGCGGCAAACCCACGGATCGAGGGCAGCTTTTCACCCGGCTTTAGCGCGCGACTGTTGATCTTGCGCTGGATGGCATCAATGACCGTGTTTGTGCGCGTGCCCTGCTTCACCCTGCCTCATCCGTATTGCTTATTGCACCAGTACAGTTTGGCGGGATTGTACCGACCTGTCGCTACCTTGGCCAGCCCCACTGGCCTAGGGTCAGGCAAGTTAAAGAGGACAGGTTACGTGCACACACTCACAAACAGCGAGCCGATGCGAGGCTGGGGCAACGGATTGATCGGCGTGTTGATATTCAGCGGGTCACTGCCCGCAACACGAATTGCCGTGGGCGGATTTGATCCGATATTCCTGACTTCAGCACGGGCGGTGATTGCGGCCCTGCTAGGGCTTGTCTTGCTTGTGGCCCTGAAACAATCGCGGCCAGAACGCAGGGACTTGTCCTCGCTGCTGATCGTCGCGCTGGGGGTAGTCGTTGGCTTTCCACTGCTGACCGCCCTTGCGCTGCAACACATCACGGCCGGGCACTCGGTTGTGTTTATCGGGCTACTCCCCCTGTCGACAGCCATTTTCGGAGTGCTGCGCGGGGGCGAGAGGCCGAGGCCCATGTTCTGGGTGTTTTCCTGCCTCGGCGGATTGGCGGTTGCGCTGTACGCCCTTTCACTAGACGCCGAGATGTCGGTGCAAGGGGATCTGATGATGGTCGCGGCCATTATCGCCTGCGGCTTGGGCTATGCCGAAGGTGCCACCCTATCGCGTCGGTTGGGCGGTTGGCAGGTGATTTCATGGGCGCTAGTTCTGTCCCTGCCAGTGATGGCTCTGGTGGCGCTGGCAGTCTGGCCCGATAGTTGGACCGGCATCAGCACCGCGGCTTGGATCAGCCTTGGCTATGTCTCGGTGTTTTCGATGCTGGTAGGGTTTGTGTTCTGGTATCGTGGGCTGGCCATGGGCGGTATCGCCGGGGTTGGTCAGCTACAGCTGCTGCAACCGTTTTTCGGGCTCACTCTGGCGGCTGTTTTGCTGGGCGAAACCATCGCGCCAGTCATGATTGCAGTGACTTTGTTTGTTGTCACCTGCGTCATCGGGGCCAAGCGATTTGCCTAGCTCCCAATGGAAACGGCCCCGCGCGGGGCCGTGCTTACACCGGGTTAAACCAGTGCGATGTTCACCGCAGACTCTCGGCCATCACGGCCGGGCTGCATCTCATATGAGACCTTCTGATTGTCAGCCAGACCGGTCAGGCCTGCCTGCTCAACAGCAGAAATGTGAACAAATACGTCGCGGCCGCCATCATCAGGAGCGATGAATCCGAAGCCTTTTGTTGTGTTAAACCATTTGACGGTGCCAGTTGCCATCGTCATTTCTCCCAATCGTTAAATCTGCCCACACCATGCGGCAGGTCGGCAAGGTCAGTGCATAATCGAAGCCTGAGCCGTTAGTGGGCAGTCAATGGTCGATAGCGTAACATCGCGGCTACAGTGTTGTATGCAATGGGGATTCGGAGCAAGGAAAATTGACGGGGACGCCAAAAACGGAGGATTTTGACCTTTTACAACGTGCTGACCCCATCTTCCTGACGCATCTTAGGTCCGAGATTGCGGTCAATTACCGACCTTTCAGAGCAGGACCCGCTGCTTCTACTTTGTCATTGGAAAGACATGACCCTATGCTGTCCGCTTAAGTAGAGCCCCGATGCCAATGAATTGAACTTGAGCCCCGCACAGCAATGCCTATATGGGATTTCGAAACCAATTTCGGAGGATGCACCATGGGGGCGAAAACCCTGACCTGCCTGTCTTGTGCCCAGTTGAACCGGGTGCCCGAGGATAAACTGCGGGCAGCGCCAAAGTGTGGCACCTGCGGTGACCTATTGATGCCGACTAAGCCAATGGACGTGGATCCCGCCGTTTTGCAAAAGGCATCACAGAACGATGACCTGCCGTTGATCGTTGATTTCTGGGCCCCTTGGTGTGGCCCCTGCAAGGCAATGGGCCCCGAGTTTGCCAAAGCCGCGAAAAAGCTGAACGGCAAGGCACGGCTGGTCAAGCTGAACACCCAAGCCCACCAATCCACTGGAGCCCGCTATCGCATAAAAGGCATCCCCACGATGGTCGCGTTTGAGCGTGGCAAGGAAAAGAAGCGCCAGTCTGGCGCGATGCGTGAAGGTCAGATCGTTGGCTGGGTCAAAGCCTAACATTCAGCGTCTGATCTACTTGGCGATCAGGGCCTCTCCTTCCTTGACCTTTTTAACCTTGCCCCGTGTTTGTTGCAGCACGTGGGCAAGTTCATGCACCAACATCTCTGGCTTTTTGGCGTCTCCAGGTCGCATGAAATAGACGTTAGGCCCCATAGTGAAAGCCTTGGCCTTTAGCTCTTTGCACAGCTCTTTGGCGTTGCCGCCGGTATGAACCCGCACTTTGGCCAGCTTGGCCCCAAAGTGCTTTTCCAAACCATCGCGAACATCCTTGGGCAGCTTCTTTTCCTTGGTGCCTTCGGGCGCTTTCTTTAGCGCTTTGCGTTTGGCTTTCTTGCCTCCTGTGGCCTCGACCATGGCGGCGATTTCTTCTGGGGATTTGGCCATTGGGGACTCCACTTTCTGTAGAAACACGCATTGGACTTGTGACCAGAATAGATTGCCTGAGAGCTCTGTCAAATGTCATCCACACAACAACAAGCGAGCGATTGGTCATTGCACGCCAATTGGCCGGTCGGCCTGTAGCTTCCGGTTATTCAGCTTGTCTGCGGTTTAATCCTGCTTACTCAGGTATAAGAATGGCGACGTCGCCAAAGCGGATGCGGACGGGGATCAAACCCCGCGTGCTAAACGTTGTCTCTGCGCGCCCCTATCGTATCGGGACCCTGTTCCATGTGCCGGGGGTGATAGGCCCAGCAGTAATCGCGATTGGCCGAATACTGCGACATACGGCAGAATTTACCGTAAACAGACCGTACGGTGCCCGCGCAACGCCCTTCCCAAAAGCGGCATTTCGCGGCCAGCGGGAGCAATGAGTATTTTTGGCAAAAAGAAGTCTGCGATCGGGACAACACCACTGTTTCTTTTTGCTTCTAAATACTCAAATTCCGAAGGTGCTTCTGGACCAGACCTTCAAATCTCTGAGCGTACCGCTCCCCCTTTCGGGCATGAAGGCCTCTGCATCACAAAAAACCGCGCCCACCAAGAAGGTGCGCGCGGTTCAAAATCATATAGATAAGGCAAATCAGCCGCGAGCGCGGACAACCTGCATCAGCGACAACAGCGCGCTCATGTCTGGGCCGCGTTCCATGCCGGTCACCGCGTGACGCAGTGGCATGAACAGCTTTTTGCCCTTGCGGCCGGTGGCTTCCTTCACCGCTGTGGTCCAGGTTTTCCAAGTGTCCGCATCATAGGGACCTTCGGGCAGCAGGGCCATTGCCTCGGCGATGAACTCTTTGTCCTCATCCGCGATCAGCGGCTCGGCGCCGTCATGGCACAGGGTCCACCAAGTTTCCAGATCACCCAGAGTAGTGATGTTTTCCTTAGCGACATCCCAGAACGTTGCCTGCTTGTCAGCAGGAACACCCAGTGCATCGAGGTCGGACTTTACGTTTTCCAGAGGCAGCGACTGCAAGTAGCGGCCAGTCAGTGGGAACAGGTCCTGCACGTCGAACTTGGTCGGCGCTGATCCAAAGCGGTTGATGTCAAAACCTTCGATCAGCTCGGCCATTTCATTGCGCAGCTCGATCGGGTCGGATGAGCCAAGACGTGCCATCTGTGACAGTAGCGCCATCGGCTGCACACCCTGTTCACGCAGGTCGCGCAGCGCCAAGGTGCCCAAGCGTTTCGACAAGGCTTCGCCCTGAGGGCCAGTTAGCAGCGAGTGGTGGGCGAATTCAGGTGGGGTGCCACCCAGCGCCTTGATGATCTGGATCTGAGTTGCAGTGTTGGTCACATGGTCTGAGCCACGTACAACATTGGTCACACCCATTTCGGTGTCATCGACGACAGAGGCGATGGTATACAGAACCTGACCATCACCACGGATCAACACTGGGTCAGAGACTGAGGCCGCATCGATGGAGATGTCACCTAGTACGCCGTCGGTCCACTCGATCCGCTCGTGGTCCAGCTTGAAACGCCAGACGCCGTCGCCACGCTCGGCGCGCAGGGCGTCTTTTTCAGCGTCTGACAGGTCCAGCGCAGCGCGATCATAGACCGGTGGCTTGCCCATGTTCAGTTGTTTCTTGCGCTTCAGGTCCAGCTCGGTTGGGGTTTCAAACGCCTCGTAGAACCGGCCAATGTCGCGCAGTTTGTCGGCAGCGTCGGCGTACTGATCCAAGCGATCAGACTGGCGCTCGATGCGGTCCCAGGTCAGGCCAAGCCATTCCATATCCTGCTTGATGGCATCGACATATTTCTCTTCCGACCGGTTTGGGTCGGTGTCGTCGATACGCAGAATGAATGTACCGCCAGCCTTGCGGGCGATCAGATAGTTCATCAGCGCGGTGCGCAGGTTGCCTACGTGGATGTAACCAGTGGGCGATGGGGCAAAACGGGTGGTGGTCATCACATGTCTCCTGTTGTCTTGCCCATCTCACATAGGCAGGGTTTTGTCCAGTTGATGAGAAGTATCCGCGCCAAGGGCGCGGGCCTGCGGCGCGAGTATTTTTTGCAAAAAGAAGCTGACGGGGGGGGGTGGCCTAGACGCCGTTGTCCATCCGCACCCGGCTACCGTCGGTGTAGCGCGACAGACGGAAGGCATGGGGGTCCACAATTGGTGTCGCACCGGTTACCATATCTGCCATCAGACGCCCTGCCCCGGGCCCAAGGCCAAAGCCGTGGCCAGAGTATCCTGTAGAGATGAACAGGCCCTGCAGGTCATCCACAGCGGAGATCACCGGAATGGCATCGGGCATCACATCGATCATGCCGGCCCAGCTTTGTACCACGTCGGCCTTTTGCAAAAATGGAAAGGCTTGCTGCGCCGCAGCCCAGCCGGATTTCAGTGCTGATTGCGAGGGCTCTGGGTCGAGGATACGGCATTGTTCGAACGCGGTTTCCTGATCGGGTGTCCAGCGGCGCGCCTGGGCAGCCTCTTCTTGCCAACGGCCCGATAGGCGAAAGCGCAGCGACCGCCATTCGCTTAGGAAAGCAGGCAAGTATTTCAGGCCCAGGCGAAAACTGTCGGGCACGATATCAACCGTGCTCTCGCCGCTGTTAGCGACGGTATAACCGCCATCAGCGCGCTTGGTGAGACCGTAGCCGTCACCCCAAAGTGCGACGTCCGGCCCGCCGGTCACAGCAGAGCAGCGCAGCACCGAGTTCAGGACTTTGAGCTGTGGCAGGGATATCCCGGCATTGCCAAGGAACAGTCGCGACCAGGCCCCACCTGCGACAACCACCGAGCTACAGGCCACCCGGCCGCGTTCGGTGATTACCCCGGTGATCTGACCTGCCTGAGTATCCACAGAGCGTACAGCGCAATTGGAGAGGACTGCGGCGCCTGCATCACGGGCGCCCATGGCAATGGCATGGGTTGCCAGCTGTGGCTCGGCACGGCCATCCATGGGGGTCGATAGGGCGGATTGGATCTGGCCCTCATGCCCCGGCAACATCATTTGCAGGGTATCGCCGCTGACCATTTCGCTGGCTGCGTCAAAGTCTTGTAGGTTCTGTGCCCAACGCTGCAGATGATCGTGGCGTTTGTCGGTGTTGGCTACAAACAGGCTGCCGCATCGATGATAGCCGGTCTGGTATCCTGTGCGTTCCTCTAGCCCCTGCCAGATTGACATGGATTCGATCATCAGCGGGATTTCACGTGGGTCGCGCTGCGACAGGCGCACCCAGCCCCAATTGCGTGAGCTTTGCTCGCCGCCAATGCGGCCCTTTTCACAGAGCAGAACGGACTGACCGCGCGACGCCAGCTCCAGAGCGGTTGAGGCCCCTACGATACCGCCGCCGATGACAACGGTATCAACTGATTTGGGGAGACGTTTGTCCTCGGGGAAGGACGGTAACTCGGGACCAGGCAAAAAACGACTCCGACAAATGCAAATTCAAAGACCTGCACTATGCAAAGACCTGATGGCCGCGCAATGGGAAATCATCCGTTATGACGCAAGGCGTTAAACGTAATGCGCCAGATGTTGTTTACTGGTCACCCTGACGCCGAGCCAGAAGCCGGTCAAAGGGTTCGACCAGGTCCAAATCGGACTCTGAGTTACCTGAGAAGCTGGGGACATAGAGCCCTTGATTTAGCCGCGCGGGCAGTCGATTGCACAGAGCTTGCATCCGGTCGCTGACCCGATTGGCACTGTCCAGCACGTTGTCCGCCTGTGTGGGCAGAACCCGGTGGTAGAGGCCAAAACAGGCACGACCGACGCGCCCCATCCGATCTGCGCCGACAATCCAGAACAGTAGAACAAACGCAGCAATCGACAGTGCGACAACAGCAATAACACCGGCCGGGCTGTAAAGGACTGCGGCAAGAGACAGGATCATCAGGTTGTGGCTCCAGCGGGGTTGGTAACCTGTGAACCTGCTGGCAAAGGCTTTTACTGGAGACGGTGTTTGTAGTTCAGTCACCACAGCTGGCTCTGAGACCTGTTCTTGTGGCTGCTCCTGTACTGCGACCTGCTCCGGTACCGATGCCTGTTGCTTGAAAATTTCAGGGTGTTCGACGCTGTCGGAAACCATCACTTTGCGGACCTCGGCCATTATTTCGGCATCGCTGAGCTCAATGCTTTGACCTTTGATCATCTTGTCAAAATCCGGCTGATAACTCTGTCCCATGCGGCACCTCTGGCAAATCAAAATCTTGGCGTGCACATCCACGACAGACGTCTTGCGGAGTGCTGGCGCAATATAGCCCATCCCGCCGCATGTGTGTTCGTTTTGCCTAAAATTAGACGAAAATGCCGGATGACGGGCGGAAATGCGGCAACAATACAGCCTGCCCGCGGCACTGTCCGCAAACAGGCGACAATTAACCAGAATCACTTGAGCCGTATACGCATGAGCAACGGCAGCGAGGCGCGTTTCGGCGGGTCGCAACAGTTGTTTTGTTCAAATGTCTTAGATTGTGGATTGGGGGGGCTGCCCCCTCTGGAAAGCCAGAAGTTGGCTTTCCATTCACCCCCGAGGTATTTTCAACAAGAAGAAAGGGGGGGCTATTTCTAGCTTGGGTCGCGCCAGCGGTTAACGATGGGGTAGCGGCGGTCGAGCCAGAAGGCGCGTGGAGTCAAGCGGGCGCCGGGGGCGGATTGATAGCGTTTGTATTCGCTGATGTAGATCAGGTGTTCGACCCGTTTGGCGACATCACGGTCGAACCCGGCAGCGATGCAGTCAGCGATGGAGCCTTCTTGGTCCACCAGAATATCCAGCATGGCGTCCAGCTCGGGGTAGTCCGGCAGGCTGTCGCTGTCTTTCTGATCTTCGCGCAGTTCAGCCGTGGGCGGCTTGTCGATGACATTGGGGCGGATCACTTCGCCATCTGGGCCTTTCATCCAGGGGCGGTGGTTGGCGTTGCGCCAGCGGCAGGTTTCAAAGACGCGTGTTTTGTACATGTCCTTGATCGGGTTATAGCCGCCGTTCATGTCGCCATAGATGGTGGCATAACCCACTGCGACCTCGGATTTATTGCCGGTGGTCAGCAGCATTTCGCCAAACTTGTTAGACATCGCCATCAGCAGTAGTCCGCGCAGGCGGGACTGGATGTTTTCTTCGGTGACGTCTGCATCACGTCCGGCAAACAGGGGTGCCAGTGTGTTGGTGATCGCGGCACGGCCTTCGGAGATCGGCACGTAGTCGTAGTGCACGCCCAGCGCCTTGGCCACGGCCTCGGCATCGTCGAGCGATTCCTGACCAGTGTATTCGGATGGAAGCATCACACAGCGCACGTTTTCGGCGCCGATGGCATCAACCGCGATGGCAGCTACGATGGCTGAGTCGACCCCGCCGGAGAGGCCCAGCAACACCTTGGAGAAACCGGATTTGCGCAGGTAGTCACGCAGGCTCTCTACCATGACGCGGTAGTCCTGCTCCCACTCGTCCGGCAGATGCGCCTTGTCGCCTTCGATAGCGCGCCAGCCATCAGCGGTGCGTTCAAGATCGAGGTGGGTCACGGCCTCATCAAAAGCGAGCATTTGCAGGGCAAGCGCCCCGTTTGGGTTCAGCACAAAGGAGCTACCGTCAAAGACCTGATCATCCTGACCGCCCACCATGTTGAGGTAGATGACGGGCAGACCAGTCTCAACCGCGCGGGCCACCATGTGATTGAACCGGACTTCCATCTTGTTGCGGTAATAGGGCGAGCCATTGGGGATCAGCAGGAACTCAGCGCCGGTTTCTTCGAGTGTTTCGGCAACGTCCTCGTGCCAGCCATCCTCGCAGATTGGGCTTCCGATGCGGATGTCATCCACCGCATAGGGACCACCCAGTGGCCCTGCCTCGAAAATGCGGACCTCGTCAAAGACGGTTTCATTGGGCAGGTGATGTTTCAACACCCGGCTGGCGATCTTGCCACCCTTGAGGATCAGGTAAGCGTTGTAGAGCTTGCCACCTTCGACCCAAGGCGAACCGATGGCCAGCGCAGGTCCGTCGGCCATTGCGACCGCGAGTTTTTCTACCTCGGCAATGGCGGCCTGATGAAACGCGGGCTTCATCACCAGATCTTGGGTGTTGTAGCCGGTTATGAACATTTCCGGCAGTGCCACCAGATTTGCACCTGCGTCACGCCCTTGTTTCCAGGCGTTCAGTGCCTGTATTGCATTGCCTGACAGGTCGCCCACAACGGGGTTCAGCTGGGCCAAGGTTACGCGGAAGCGATCAGTCATCCTGCTCTAGTCCTTTAACAATCCACTGCAGCCATTTAACAGATCTTGCATCAAGGGAAAGAGAGCAGACGCAAAAGACATTGCGACAATTAGCAGGCTGCCCTAGTTTTAAGTCAAGCCGTGATACGCTGCGGCAATATTTTTCATACGCAGGCAGAGGTTTCGATGATCCGATTTGGCAACGTACTGGCATTTTCCCTGACCCTGATGGTGGGCTCGGCAGCACTAGCACAGGACAGCCCGGTGATTTCGACCCAAGACGAAATCGGCGGCGTTTATGAGGGCACGTTTCGCGGTGGGCTTCAGCATGGTACCGGAACCTATCGGTTACCCAACGGATATGAATACTCGGGCGATTGGGTAGACGGCGAAATCGTTGGTCAAGGCGTTGCGCGTTTCCCGAATGGATCTGTATATGAAGGGGCCTTTGCCAAGGGTAAACCTGAGGGAAAGGGCAAAATCACCTTTTCCGACGGGGGCACCTTTGAAGGCGACTGGGTAGATGGCGTCATCAACGGTCAGGGCGTCGCGATCTACGCCAATGGTGTGCGCTATGAGGGCGGGTTTGTTGATGCACAGCACACCGGTCATGGTGTCATGCAGAACCCCGGCGGCTATGAATATAATGGCGCCTGGGTGAACGGTAAGAAAGAAGGCAAGGCGAAGATCGTCTATCCCAATGGTGCGGTCTATGAAGGCGATGTGGTAGCAGGAAAACTGCATGGTCAAGGCAAGCTGGTCTTGCCTGATGGGTTGATCTACGAGGGCAGCTGGGCCGACGATCAGATGCACGGCGATGGCATTCTGACGCAGCCAAATGGCGACATCTATGAGGGCCCTCTGGATGCTGGGCGGCGGCATGGACAAGGCAAACTGACCTATGCCAATGGCGATACATACACTGGCAACTTCACTGCAGATTTGCGCGATGGTCAGGGCACGTTCAAGGGGACGGACGGATATATCTACACCGGGGCCTGGCAGGGCGGACAGATCGAGGGCCAGGGCCATGTGACCTATCCTGATGGGTCGATCTATGAGGGCCAGTTCCGCACCGACCTGCCCGATGGTCAGGGCAAAATCACCTATCGGGATGGGTCGACCTACGAGGGCAACTGGACCGCCGGTGTTATCGAGGGTGAAGGCACCGCCACCTACCCGAACGGTGTAGTCTATACTGGGACCTTCAAGAATGCGAGCAACCACGGTCAGGGGATCATGACCTATACGGACGGCTATCGCTATGACGGCGGCTGGCAAAACAGCCTGCGCCATGGGGCGGCCAAGGTCATCTATGCGGATGGCTCAATTTATACCGGCGCCTTTTTCGAAGGCCAACGCCACGGGACTGGCAAAATCGAGATGCAAGACGGCTTTGTTTACGAGGGCGACTGGCAGCAGGGCAAGATCAGCGGTCAGGGTGTTGCCACCTATGCCAACGGCGACGTTTACGAAGGCAATTTTCTGAACAGCAAACGCCAAGGGGCTGGCACCATGCGCTATGCCAGCGGCCAAGAGACCAGCGGCAGTTGGGACAATGGGGCGTTGAATGGTGCAGCGGAGGCTGCCACTGCGCCCGAAGATATAACAGATGCTACGACTGCAGACCCAGCAGCAAGCGACGCTGGCAACTAAGCCAGCGTCGGACGGCACCGCGCTCTTTTATAATCAACCGATCCGAATACGGCTGAGGTGATCAGGCATCACCAGTCCCTGCTGGTTCGCCGGGTCTGGTTCAGGCGCATGCAGCTGCAATGACATGGGCACCACCCCGGCCCAGATGGGCAGTTCATAATCTTCGTCATCATCCACCGGTGGGCCGCTTCGTATTTTGGCCGCGCCCTCGGTTATTGGCATGCGCAAAACGGATGTCGCCTTGACCTCTTGAGACGTCATCGGGCGCAGGTCTTCCCAGCGGCCGGGGAACACCTGATCGACCATGGTTTTCAGGTGCTTTTCCTTGGCCGCTGTATCCGTCACCTTTTCCGGACGACCAAAGATCATCGCGGAACGGTGGTTGACCGAGTGGTGGAAAGCCGAGCGCGCCAGCACATAGCCGTCTAACATGGTTACGGTCACACAGACATCTGCACCGACCATGGCCCGCAAGGCGCGGCTGGCTGACGACCCATGCCAATAAACATGGTTGCCTTCGCGCCATTGCAAGGTTGGCAGCACCGATGGCTTGCCGCCAATCTGATAGCCAATATGGCACATCGGCATGGCATCAAGCACCGCATTCAGACTGTCACGGTCATATGCCCCCTTCTCATGCGCACGGCGTAGGCGGCTGCGATCGGTCTTAAGCTCGGTATCGGATTGGGGCTGGTCCATCTTGTTTCTCACCTTCATGTCAATTCCGGCTTGACAGGTAGCCTTGGCGCGGAGTGATATTAACTTCCACTTTTGATCAATATGACCAGTCCAATTATGAGCGACTTTGCTTGCCTTCTGTCCCCTGAGGACCCGACCCCACGCTATCAGCAGATCTGTGATGGATTGCGGGCGCAGATCACGCAGGGCCAATTGCAGCCCGGTGTTCGGCTTCCAGCTTCGCGCGCGCTATCTCAGGATCTTGGCGTTGCCCGATCAACGGTTGTCACAGCCTATGAACAGCTGGTCGCTGAGGGTTATCTAGAGAGCCGACCCGGCGCCGGGATTTTTGTTTGCGATATTACACCGATAGCCCCACCAGCTGCCGAGCCAGCGCAGCACATCCCCTCCTCTCCCGCGTTGCCGGGCGTTCTGTCACCCGGGGAACCGGACCCTGATGTCTTTCCGGTCCAACCCTGGGCACGCTGCGTGGCACGGGTGGCGCGTAATACTCCGGTGGCGCTGATCCAACTGGAAGACCCCTTTGGTGATCCGGAATTGCGGCGTGAGATTGCAGCCTATGCCGGGCGTTGGCGCGGGATTACGGCAACGGCAGATCAGGTTATCGTCACAGGTGGCGCAACTGCAGCGCTGGAACTGGCCATGATACTGCTGGTCGAAGATGGCCAGTTGGCGTTGGAAACTCCGGGTTATACCCCCACACATCATTTTGCAGCTGCCCGAGGTTGGGAGGTCGATTGGTTGCCTGTTGGGAAACAGGGCGCAACGCCACCAGCCCGGCCTGCTCAGGTGACTATCCTGACGCCATCGCACCAGTTTCCATTGGGCGGCACCCTGCCCGTTCCAATGCGCCAAGCCTTTCTACAGGCGGCCAAAGACCGCGGCGGCTGGATCATCGAGGATGATTTCGACAGTGAATTCCGCTATGCTGGCCAACCGGTGCCAGCAATGGCTGCCTTGGATCATGGTGGTCGCTGTGTCTATGTCGGCACGTTTTCCAAAACCTTTTCTCATGCGTTACGGCTTGGCTACCTGATCCTACCACAGGGATTGGTTGAGCGGTTTCGCGCCGCACTAAGCCAGTCGTCCGGTGGAGCAGCGGTGACCGCGCAAAGACCATTGGCCGAGTTTCTGGCATCTGGGCAATATGATCGACATATCCGACGCGCCCGGCGACTATATGCGCAACGCTATACGGCGGCGGCCGATGCATTAGAGAAATGGCCCGCCGACATAGGAAGCTTTCACCGTCATGAGGCCGGGATGCAAATTGCGTTTCACTTGTCTAACGACATGCGCGATACGCCAATCGTCACCGCTGCCCGCGCCGCTGGAATTTCCATACGTGGCCTTTCAAGCTGCGACCCGTCAGGCCAAGCGCAGGGCCTGCTGATCGGATTCTGCCAATCCCAGCCTGATGCTATTTCTGGGCAACTCGACTCTCTATTGGGGATTATCAGGCAACACCTGCGCATTACCTGACCTGGGCGAGAAACCTCCCAACAGAACAGAAATCAACCGCCCCCCTTCGGCGGCCAGATCAAAGCCCTGGTTTTCCAGTGACCATCGCATCGCCAGCCCCTGAATAGATGCAAGCAACAGGGCCGCGATATCGGCGGAGGCAACCTCGGCATTTAAATGCCGTTGTTTCTGAGCTTGCTCTAGCAACCGAGCCAAGCCAGCCCGGCGCGCCACCATCACCGTTTCAAAGTGATGGCGCAAAGCATCATTTTCCGCGTGCAGTTCCCGCGAGAACAGGATCGCCGGAATAGCCGGGTTCTGCGCAATCTGGCGCAGGTGCCGCTCCATTAGCCCCTGCAACACCACCAGTGGATCGTCTTGGGGCACATCCTTGTCCAGTTGAACAATTGGGCTGGTGATGCTTTTGCCCACTGCCAGCCAAATGTCGGCCTTGGTTGGAAAGTGACGAAAGATCGCAGCCTGACTAAGCCCAATGGCATCCGCAAGCGCCTGTGTGGTCACCCGGTCAGGCCCCTGTTCGCCGGCAAGGCGGATTGCGGTCTCCACAATCTCTGCCTTCCGCTCTTGGGCACTTTTACGCGACTTGGTCATGACTATCCTTAGTTCTCTCGATCTTCCCCTTCGATACCAAAACGATAGCCGGCATGACAACTGGTACAACGATCCATCAGGCTGCCCAGTTCACCCAACACCACTAGCGGATCATCTGTACTGTCAGCGGTATCGGCCAAAGCATCAAAGGCTTTGTGTGTGCCCATACCCAGTTTCATAAAATCCAGTGGGATCTTGCCAAGCATCGCCGCACTTTCCCCCTCGGCCGCCACCATGCCCACGGCACGAGCTGCAGAACTGACCTCTGCCATGTCACCTTTGGTTGCGGCCTGCACCACCGTCTGCACGGCCTCTAGCAGCCCGCGCATTTCACCCAGCACCATGTTCCGTTCGTCCGCAGACAACAGCACAACCGTCCGCCCATCAGCGTGGGGTTCGACATTTCCCTTTACCACAAAGATGTAGCCGACCCCAACCAGCGTCAATGCTAGAACCAAGCTGATGCCTTTACACACCCAACAACCACGTTTCATTCGCTTTCCTCCAATTTCATAAGTAAGCAAGTAATCACTAACTTCCAGGCAGTCAAACCCCTTCCTCCGAGCTCAATGAAAAAACTTAGTAAGGTGTTAGATCCACGCACCCTGGAATTTGGTTCTTTTGAGGCTTTTCATTTACTATTGGGGATGTATAAATCGCTGCCATGATCAACCGCGCACATATCCTTTTCGTCGACGCTGCCATTTGCAGCGCCTCGCTGCGTGGCCTACTGATCCTAACTCGCCTCTGAGCGTGCCATCCGGCGCGTCCGCTCAGAGGGGATCGCCAGCGCGCCACATGGCTTAGGACAGAAGATACGAGAGATACCAACATGACAAATACATCCGACAAAGACCGCGTAGTGATCTTTGACACCACCCTGCGCGATGGCGAGCAAAGCCCTGGCGCGACTATGACCCACAACGAAAAGCTCGAGATTGCCGGGCTGCTGGATGATATGGGCGTCGATATTATCGAAGCCGGGTTCCCGATTGCATCCGAGGGTGATTTCAACGCGGTTTCAGAGATCGCCAAGAACAGCCGCAACAGCCGTATCTGTGGTCTGGCCCGCGCCAAGACGGGTGACATCGACCGCTGCTGGGAAGCGATCAAACACGCCGAGAAGAACCGGATCCACACCTTTATCGGCACCTCGCCGCTGCACCGTGCGATTCCGAACCTGTCGATGGATGAAATGGCCGATGTCATTCACCAGACCGTCACCCATGCGCGCAACCTTTGTGACAACGTTCAATGGTCACCAATGGATGCCACTCGGACCGAGTGGGACTATCTGTGCCGGGTGATCGAGATTGCGATCAAGGCCGGTGCCAGCACCATCAACATCCCCGACACCGTGGGTTATACTGCTCCGATGGAAAGCGCCGAGCTGATCAAGAAGCTGATCGAAACGGTTCCCGGCGCGGATGATGTTATCTTTGCCACTCACTGTCACAACGACCTTGGCATGGCGACCGCCAACTCGCTGGCGGCCGTGGCTGGTGGTGCACGTCAGATCGAATGTACCATCAACGGTCTGGGTGAGCGCGCCGGTAACACCGCGCTCGAAGAGGTGGTGATGGCGCTGAAAGTGCGCAATGACATCATGCCTTGGCACACCGGCATCGACACCAAAAAGATCATGC
This sequence comes from Parasedimentitalea denitrificans, assembly GCF_011813015.1. GTDB lineage: Bacteria > Pseudomonadota > Alphaproteobacteria > Rhodobacterales > Rhodobacteraceae > Parasedimentitalea > Parasedimentitalea denitrificans. The sequence continues at coordinate 136,683 of NZ_QHLQ01000007.1, forward strand.
ATATCTCGCGCCGTGTTGCGGCCGTGTCGGGCTTTGCGGTGCAGTTCAACAAGGCCATCGTCGGCAAGAACGCTTTTGCCCACGAGTCCGGCATCCACCAGGATGGCATGCTGAAGAACGCCGAAACGTTTGAGATCATGCGCCCCGCTGATGTGGGCCTGTCCGGCACCTCGCTGCCACTTGGCAAACACTCGGGCCGCGCTGCGTTGCGTGACAAGCTGAACACACTGGGTTTTGAGGTTGGCGACAACCAGCTGAAGGATGTGTTTGTCCGATTCAAAGAGCTGGCCGACCGCAAGAAAGAGGTGTTTGACGACGACATCATCGCCCTGATGCGCACTGGCACCGATGACGATGATCATCTGCAGCTGGTCTCGATGAAAGTGGTCTGCGGCACAGGTGGCCCGGCGGAATCCACGATTGAAATGGAGGTCGACGGTCAGGATGTGACAGCCACGGCCGAAGGTGACGGCCCAGTTGATGCTACGTTCAAGGCGATCCGCGAGATCCATCCGAACACTGCACAACTGCAACTGTATCAGGTGCAAGCGGTGACCGCTGGGACCGACGCTCAGGCCACTGTTTCGGTACGGTTGGAAGAAGACGGCATCATCGCCACCGGTGAGAGCGCCAATACTGATACAGTCGTAGCCTCGGCCAAGGCCTATATCAGCGCCCTGAACCGGCTAATTGTACGACGTGGCAAAGTTGGCGAAGGTGCGGATACGCGTGAGATTTCGTACAAAGATATCACCTGAGTGGTGTTGAGACACGAGCAAAGGGCCATCCATTTGGGTGGCCCTTTTGCATTGCTGGTGCTTTTGAAACAAACCATGTGCTCCCGCGCCCCAAGCTGTTTCGGCTATGCCGAACCAGATTAGGGACTTGGGCCGGGCACCGCTGCGCGGTGTTTCTTTGGCTGGGGAGGCGTTTCAGGGGCAGGTTTGCCCTGAAAGCGCCTGTTCAATTATGGTTTAAACCTTCCGCGTCAAGGGCAAGCCGTGCTGCGCACGGGCGCTGACGCGCCCCTTGACCCGGAACAGTTCTGGTAAATCGGTTTGCGCCGCGCAGCGGCGCCGGACCCAAGGCTTTGCCTATCATCTGTGATGAGAGAGCGCAGGCGCGGGAGCTTTCTGTTGTTGCGATGACCAGAACCGGTCATCGCTTTGTTTGCCAGAGAGTGCTTAACCGGCGGCCAGCTTCTCTTCGACGTCGCTGGTGGTCCACAACGCGTTGGCAATGTAGCGGAAGTTGGTTAGAGCCGCGAGATAGCCGTCACCCTCGGGCAGTTTTGCCGCTGCGGTGGCGTCGCGCACCACTGCCACCTCGAACCCTTGTTCGATCAGCTCACGCATGTGGCTCTCGGTGCAGAGGTTGGCGGACATCCCAGCCAGGATCACTTGATCCACCCCTTGCTTGCGCAACTGCAGGCTCAGGTCATTAGTGTCATTGCCATAGACTTTGTGCGGTGAGGAAACGATGGTTTTGCCGTCGTCGATGTACTTTTTGTACTGCGGCATCCAGTCGGCGCCCGAACCTTCGAACCCGTCAGTCGTCAGAGCGCCCTTACGGTCAAACATGCCGATCTTGTGCATCAGTTTTTCCAGTGCACCTTCGAATTTCCAACCGTGATCAGTGGGGTAATAGTAATGCGGCGACACGGCCACGGTGATGCCAGCTGCCTTGGCTGCCTTGAATAGCCGTTCAATGTTTTCAACGGTGCCTTGCTCTTGCACCGATTCACCGACCACGCCCCAGGTCACACCTTCGGGGTGCAGGAAATCGATCTGCGGGTCGGTAACCACCAGCGCGGTACGGCTGAGGTCCAACTTCATGTTGCTGGGCGGCAAGGCTGGGGAAGCCGGATCAGCATATGGATTGTCTTGCGCTTGGGCTGCGGACCCGGCGGTCACTGCCGCTGCAGCAGCGCCAGTGGCCAAGGCCCCACGCAGAGCCTGACGGCGTGTTAGGTGATTGTGATTGTGATCGTGGTCGTTGCACATGGGGTGTCTCCTCATCGGTTGATGAGATCAATCTAGATGGGCTTATGTATCATTTGGTCCGGTTTAGGTATCACCTGCTGCTTATTTGTATTCATTCATCCAATCCTGTGATCAAATGCCGGAATGGAACACGACTTTATTCTAGAGCAGATGCAAATTGAGACGGCCCCATTTGCCCTGTGTGAACTGAATGGCAAGGGCGATCTCGGGCTAGGGCAGGACAGCACAGCAACGCTGCATTACATACTGTCTGGGCATGGCGAGATCCTGATATCAGGACAACCAAACCTTCCGGTGTCGCGCGGCACGCTGGTGCTGGTCCCTGCCCTACGGTCCCATGTGTTGCGCAGTTTTGGCGAGGGAACTGATCCACTGCCACAGTGCAGACCTGCGGGTTTGAATTTGGTGCATTTGGTCCACAAGCAAAACGCCGACGACGCGCGCGGTGGTTTAGTGGCGATCTGTGCGCATATCAGCCTTTCCCTGAAGAACCTGCACAACGTGATTGACTTGGTGCGCAGCCCCATTGTCGATACGGTTGCCACCAACCCCGGCCTGGCTACGCCCGTCGACCAGATCCTACAGGAAATCGCCGAGCCTTCGCTGGGCAGCGGCGCTATGCTGCGGGTCCTGATACAACAGGCAATGATCGCACTGATGCGGCATAAATTGCAGTCTCATGGTCCTGAACTGGCATGGATGAAGGCCCTGCATGACCCCAAACTGTGGCCTGTTCTGACCCACATGATGACGACACCGGGCGATGATCACTCTCTGGAAACTCTGGCAGACCATGCCGGGATGAGCCGCAGTACCCTAGCGCATCGGTTTGCCGAAACCTATGGCAGTGGCCCGATGGAGTTGCTGCGGGTGATGCGCATGCAGAAGGCGGCCGACATGTTGGCCCGCACTGACCTGCCGGTAAAGCGCATTAGCGCGGAGGTTGGCTATGCCAGCCGCACCGCCTTTAGCCGTGCGTTTGAAACAGCCACCGGCCTGTCGCCACGCAGCTATCGGCGCGAAAAAAAGGCGGGCAATTGATCCACTCGCCCTTCGAGATAAGCGATGCCTGTTACCCCTAGGCGAACCCGCGCCGCGCAGCGGCGCCGGGCCCAAGGCTTTGCCTCTCATCTGTGATGAGAGAGCAAGGGCGCGGGAGGATTTCGTTAGCCGTGCAGGATTTTGGCGGCCAGTTTGGGTGACAATCGGTTGATCCAGCGCAGGGCGCGGGTTTTGCCGATCCAGATCTCATCTGATCCGCGTCTAAGCCCCTGCAACAACTGCTGTGCCGCCTTGTCAGGGGTGATTTTGCCGCTCCCCCGGCCTTGAGTCATGTCCGTGTCGACTAAACTCATGATGCACTCACAGACCAACATATTGGGGGCAAGCTGCTCTGCCTGATACCGAAGCGCGGTGGTAAAGCTGCGTAACCCGGCCTTGGTTGCGCAGTAGATTGGCGCATTCTGCTTTGGAAACAGGACCAAACCTGAAGTGACGTTGACGATAAATCCCTCGGGGCGCTGCGCCAGATGGATCGCCAGTGATGCGCAGAGGTGCAAGGGGGCGACAAGGTTTATGTCGATCTCGGCCGCGATATTCTTGGCCAGGTCATTACGTCCGGCAACCATATAATCCGCTTCGATTTGGATGCCCGCATTGTTGATCACCCCATCCAATGGCTGGGGGGCTGATGTGAGTTTTTCGATTAACTCTTCTCTATCTTGTACGTTTTGCAAATCGCAGGTGTAGGGCTGCAATTGCGGGCCCAGTTCCCACGCCAGTGCAGTCAAGGCCTCGGTATTTCGTGCCACGGCTATTACCGTCGCGCCATCCTTGATCAATTGCGTGGCAAGCGCCCGTCCGATGCCGCGGGTCGCGCCAGTTAGCAGAATATGTTTTCCCTCAAGCCACATAGGATGCCTCGTAGGCTTTAAACCCGTTTTCATAGCTGGGAATGATCTCAACCAGTTCAAAATACTCATCAGCAATCAGAGGCGAGTCGCGCAGGGCTTCGATGGCGAAATAGTAGGCCTGCGGGTCGTCGGCCTCGATCACGGCAATGTCGCTGATCCTGGCGTGAAAGGCCTCGGCATCGAAGTGACGCAGCTTCATCCCCGGCTGTGAGAAGTGTGATCCAAGACCATGCTCCGCGATGCGGGCCCGTTGGTCGCGCGTCAATTTCAGCCATGACGGGTTGGCGCGAAGAAGGAGGAATATTGTGAGTTTCATGAGTCGTCCAAAACCAGTTGCGTCTGGCCTTGAAATCTGAATGATTGCTCACATTTCGCAACTCGCGTTCCACAACAGGACTGTTCCCCCATGCATCAGCCTAGAAAACAGGCGCGTCAGGCGCGTTCTCGCGTCACCCAGACGGCCATTATCGAGGCCACGGCTCGCCTTTTGGAATCGCAGGGACGAAACGGATTGACCACCAATGCCATCGCGGAACGTGCCGGGGTTAGTGTTGGATCGCTGTATCAGTATTTCCCCAACAAAGAGGCCATTCTGGCAACGTTGATCCGGGACAAGCGCCAGAAATTGCTGAAGGGGATGCAGCAGGCTGTGCTGGACACACAAGACGCGTCGCCCGCTGACGCGGTAGAGGCGTTGATACGCGCTGGCATGATGCATCAGTATGAACGCCCGACCTTGGCGTTTGAGGTTGAATACATCGAACAGCGGTTGGAACTGGCGGATGAGACCGCCGCGTTGGCCGAGGAAATGGCGCAATGGGTTCTGGCGACGGTTCGTCGTTTGCAGCCAAGCGCAGGTCTGCAAGAGGCGCGCGATGTGGTTGCCATAACCAAAGGATTGATCAATGCTGCGGCCATGGCCGGTGAACCTGACGGGAATGCTCTGTTTGCCCGCGCCCGGCGTGCGGTGTTGGGATACCTGTCGCAAATGCCCGAGACGTGAGCCCGGAAAAGCGGAAAAGCCGGCGAAAAGGCGCTAATCAGACAGAATACGCTCTTTCGCGGCGTGGCTGGGCTGCTTATAAGATCAGAAGTCCGGGATTTGCGCAGAGTCGTGGGCCAACATAACAGCACTTACAGGATCCCTTTATATGTCGATCTTTGGATTTTTGTCCGGCCTGTTTACGTCGGACATGGCAATTGACCTTGGAACAGCAAACACGCTGGTTTACGTCAAAGGCCGAGGCGTGATCCTGTCAGAACCTTCGGTGGTGGCCTATCACGTCAAGGACGGCGTCAAGAAAGTACTGGCTGTGGGTGAAGACGCCAAGCTGATGCTGGGCCGGACCCCCGGTTCGATCGAAGCGATCCGGCCAATGCGCGAAGGTGTCATTGCTGACTTTGACACTGCGGAAGAGATGATCAAACACTTCATTCGCAAGGTGCACAAACGGTCAACCTTCTCAAAACCCAAGATTATTGTCTGTGTGCCACATGGTGCCACTCCGGTTGAGAAGCGGGCGATCCGCCAATCGGTTTTGTCGGCCGGGGCCCGCAAGGCCGGTCTGATTGCCGAGCCCATTGCTGCCGCTATTGGGGCTGGCATGCCGATCACCGATCCCACCGGCAACATGGTGGTTGATATCGGTGGTGGTACCACTGAGGTAGCCGTTCTGTCGCTGGGCGACATCGTTTATGCGCGTTCGGTTCGCGTTGGTGGCGACCGGATGGACGAAGCCATTATTTCCTATCTGCGCCGTCAACAGAACCTTTTGATCGGTGAGGCAACAGCCGAGCGGATCAAGACATCGATCGGTACAGCCCGTATGCCCGATGATGGTCGGGGTCAGTCGATGCAGATCCGGGGTCGTGACCTGTTGAACGGTGTGCCCAAGGAAATCGAAATCAGCCAGGCTCAGATCGCCGAGGCGCTGGCCGAACCGGTGCAGCAAATCTGCGAAGCAGTTATGACCGCGCTGGAAGCCACTCCGCCAGATCTGGCTGCCGATATTGTTGATCGCGGCGTCATGTTGACCGGCGGTGGTGCACTGCTGGGCGATTTGGACCTGACATTGCGCGAGCAGACCGGACTGGCTGTTTCAATCGCCGATGAAAGCCTGAACTGCGTTGCCCTTGGCACCGGCAAGGCGCTGGAATTTGAAAAGCAACTACGCCACGCGATTGATTACGACAGCTAAGGCTCTTACCTTTCGCCATATGTGCGGTGCCGTTTAGGTACCCGAGAGGAGCCCCTTGGCCAGAGATCGATCCCAGCGCGAAGACTATACCGCCCCGCTAAAGCGTTTGCTGATTGCGCTGTGTTGTCTGTGTCTGGCGCTGATCTTTATTGTCTGGCGCATCGACAGCCCAAGGGTCGAGCGATTTCGGGCGCAGGTGGTGGACGCTGTGGTCCCCAACATGGAATGGGCGATGGTGCCGGTGACCGGAGCCATCAATCTGGTCCGTGATTTTCAATCCTATCAACGACTATCCAACCAGAACCGAGAGTTGCGGTCCGAGTTGCGACAGATGCAGGCCTGGAAAGAGGCGGCATTGCAGTTGGAACAGGAAAACGCCCGGTTGCTGGATCTGAACAACGTACGGCTGGATCCTCGGCTGACCTATATCACCGGCGTGGTGATGGCCGACAGCGGATCGCCATTTCACCAATCTGTGCTACTGAATGTCGGCTCTCGTGACGGAGTGCGCGATGGTTGGGCGGCGATGGATGGCATTGGTCTGGTTGGAAGGATTTCGGGAACAGGGCGCAATACGGCGCGGGTGATCCTGTTGACCGATGCTGCCAGCTCGGTGCCGGCGACGATACAACCCTCGGGCCAAAGTGCCCTGATTGCTGGCGACAATAACGCCGCGCCGGTGATCGACTTTCTGGAAAACCCGGATGAACTGCGCCCCGGTGACCGGGTGATTACATCGGGTGATGGCGATGTGTTCCCAGCGGGGCTGTTGATTGGTCAAGTAGCTACCGACCCATCGGGCCGTTTGCGAGTGCGCCTGTCTGCCGATTATGAGCGGCTAGAGTTCCTGCGTGTGCTACGCCACCATGGAACCGAAGGGATCGACACCCCCGGTAGCCTAGTGGCTCCCCCACCCGGTGCGACATTGCCACGAGCCCGCCCCGAAAATTTGGGCGCCGACAATGGATAGCACATCGCCTGCGCATATCTGGCTCATGCGGGCTGTGTTCCCGGCGCTGGCCCTGCTGTATATCTTTTTCCACCTGCTGCCTTTGGATACCGTTCCACGCCAGTGGGCACCGCCTGACCTGCTGGTGGCCATGGCCCTTGCCTGGTCACTGCGCCGTCCGGATTACATCCCGACTGTCATACTGGCGGTGACACTGTTGCTGGCGGATCTGATGTTTCAAAGACCCCCCGGTCTGATGGCGATGCTTGTTCTTTTGGGATGTGAGTTTCTAAAACCCCGCGCCCTGACCCACCGAGACACAGGCTTTGTTGCGGAATGGATTTCGGTCAGTTTGGTTCTGACCGCAATTACAGTCCTTAACCGTTTGGCCCTGTCTTTGGTAAACGTACAACAAGCGCCGTTTGGGCTGATCCTAATACAGATGTTACTGACCATTGCGGTCTATCCCTTGGTGGTGCTTGTCTGCCAGTCTATATTGGGCGTGCGCAGGTTGACCTCTGCCGAGCTTGAGGCGCTGGGAATACGGCTATGAGACGCAACCCAAAGGAACTGGAAACCACCAATCGCACTCTTAGCCGACGGGCGCTGTTGCTTGGTGGTATTCAACTGGTTTTCGCCGGTGGTCTAGCCATGCGGATGCGCCATCTGCAGGTGGATCAGGCGGACCAGTTCCGGCTGCTGGCCGAAGAGAACCGCATCAATATCCGACTTCTGGCCCCTGCCCGTGGTGAGATTTTTGACCGCAACGGCATTGCTATCGCCCGCAACTTTCCCTCGTACCGCATCATCATCGTGCCCGAAGATGCTGGTGACGTGGACAAGGTGATCAATGATCTGTCGCGGTTGATCGATATCGATCCCAAGGATTTGGAGCGGGCCATTGCCGAGATGCGTCGCTCTCCACCGTTCCTACCAGTGACACTGGCAGATCAGATCGACTGGGAGGACATTTCAAAGGTTGCAGTGAATGCGCCGGCCCTGCCCGGCATCACACCCGAGGTTGGTCTGGCCCGCATCTATCCTCGCAGGGCCGATTTTGCCCATGTCGTTGGCTATGTCGGCCCGGTTTCCGACTATGACCTCAGCCAGATAGAAGACCCTGAACCCATTCTGCGCATCCCGCGTTTTCAGATTGGCAAGGTTGGTTTTGAGGCCAAGCGTGAAGACGTTTTACGCGGCAAAGCCGGCGCCAAACGGGTAGAGGTCAATGCCACTGGTCGGGTCATGCGCGAACTGGACCGGCGTGATGGTGTGTCGGGTGCGGACATGCAGCTGACCGTCGATGCCGAATTGCAAGGCTATGTTCAGGCGCGGTTGGGAAATGAAAGCGCCAGCGCCGTTGTCATCGACTGCGAAAACGGTGACCTGCGCGCCATTGCCTCAGCCCCCAGCTTTGACCCAAACCTGTTTGTGCGTGGTATTTCGGTCGCTGATTACAGAGAGCTGACTGAGAATACATACAGACCACTAGCCAATAAATCCGTCCAAGGGACCTATCCACCCGGATCAACCTTCAAGATGATCGTTGCACTGGCAGCGCTGGAAGAAGGCATCATTGGCCCGGAAGAGACCGTCTGGTGTCCGGGCTACCTAGAGGTGGCTGGTCGCCGCTTCCACTGCTGGAAGCGAGGCGGACATGGTAATGTCGACCTGAACAACTCTCTGAAGCGCTCTTGTGATGTGTACTACTATGATCTGGCGCTAAAGGTCGGCATCGACAAGATATCTGCCATGGCGCAGCGCATGGGATTGGGCATTCGCCACGATCTGCCGATGTCGGCGGTTGCCTCGGGGCTAACCCCAACCAAAGAGTGGAAGAACCGCAACCGAGGCGAAGACTGGCTGATTGGCGACACCGCCAACGCCTCTATCGGGCAGGGTTATATGCTGGCGTCACCGATGCAGCTGGCGGTTATGACCGCGCGGCTGGCCACTGGGCGCAGTGTGACACCGCGGTTGATCAAGTCCATCGACGGGATCGAACAACCAGGCGGAGCCGGCGAGTCGATGGGGCTGAACGAAAACAACCTGCGGACCCTGCGCCGGGGCATGTATTCGGTATCAAATGATCGACGCGGCACCGGGTATGGGTCGCGCATCATCGAAGAAACAATGCGCATGGCCGGCAAATCGGGCACCAGTCAGGTGCGAAACATCACAGCCGCCGAACGCGCCGCTGGGGTCGTTCGCAACAGTGACCTGCCCTGGGAACGGCGCGACCACGCCTTGTTCGTCAGCTTTGCCCCGTTTGATAACCCGAAATTTGCGATCGCGGTCATTGTGGAACATGGCGGAGGCGGCTCTACAGCTGCGGCCCCTATTGTGCGCGATGTCATGTTGCAGGCCCTGTATGGTGGGACACCGCCACTTGATGCCTACCCCAAGAAAGATCGCAATCGCATCCGGGCACAGCAGGAACGGCTAGAGCGGGAGCGCCCCGAGCGGATGCATGAGGCGAGCGACCGCGCATGAGTTATCTTGAGTATAACGCCAAGACGACCCCGGCCGGGCTGCGCAAGGTCTTGTTTTTGAATTGGCCGCTGATCCTGTTACTGGTCTCTGTCGCCTGCGTTGGGTTCCTTATGCTGTATTCGGTGGCCGGAGGGTCAGCCAGCCCTTGGGTAGAGCCGCAGGTAAAGCGGTTTGGCATGGGGTTATTCGCCATGTTCTTTATCGCCATGGTGCCGATCTGGTTTTGGCGCAACATGGCAGTTCTGGCATACATGCTATCCATCGCATTGCTGTTGGCAGTTGAATTTTTTGGCTCTGTCGGCATGGGGGCTCAACGCTGGATCGATCTGGGCTTCATGCGATTACAGCCGTCCGAGCTGACCAAGATCACCCTAGTGATGCTGCTGGCCGCTTACTATGACTGGCTGCCAAGGGAACGTACGTCGCGCCCTATGTGGGTCTTGCTCCCTGTTGTGCTGATCCTGCTGCCGACATTCATGGTCCTGCGCCAGCCCGATCTTGGCACCTCAATCCTGCTGATGGCAGCAGGTGGCGGCGTGATGTTTCTGGCCGGTGTTCACTGGGCCTATTTTGCCGCTGTCATTGGCGCTGGGGTGGGACTGATCACCGCCGTTTTTCAAGGTCGCGGCACCTCTTGGCAGTTGCTCAAGGATTATCAGTATCGTCGCATTGATACCTTTCTGGATCCTTCGACCGATCCTTTGGGGGCTGGATACCACATCACCCAATCTAAAATTGCGCTGGGGTCAGGCGGCTGGTCAGGGCGCGGATTCATGCAGGGCACCCAATCACGGCTGAACTTTTTGCCCGAGAAACACACGGATTTCATCTTCACCACACTGGCCGAGGAATTTGGCTTTGTTGGCGGGGTATCCCTGCTGGGCATCTACATGCTGATCGTCATTTTCTGTATCGCCGCAGCACTGGCCACCAAGGACCGTTTCTCGTCATTGGTGATCATGGGCATCTCGCTGACGTTCTTTTTGTTCTTCGCAGTGAATATGTCGATGGTCATGGGGCTAGCGCCGGTGGTCGGAGTGCCCTTGCCATTGGTTTCTTATGGGGGATCGGTGATGCTGGTGCTACTGGCGGCCTTTGGCTTGGTGCAAAGCGCCCATGTTCACAGGCCACGGTAGATCCAGCACTTCAGGTGCCTAGCAAGGTATCAAGGAGCAACCGCATCACCGGCCAATCTTTGTCCCGTGTTCGCGTTAGCAACCCAATTTCACGGGCCGGTGCGTCAATAACAGTGACCTGAACATCCGGGTTGCGCTGCGCCCGTCCGGGCCAATCAGGCAATACGGCCTGCCCCAACCCGTCCTGTACCATTTGGGCGATGGTCTCTACAGCATCCATTTCCGCCAGTATCCGAGGTGAAGGTGCCAGGTCCGTCAGAGCGGTCCAGCAGGTGCTCGCGCCCCATGCATCCCGGCTGTAAACAATAAATGGAAGATCAGCGCAGTCTTCAGTTCCCGCGGGCCGCAGCAGTTGAATAGCCTGACGTTCAACCAGAGTGAACGACAGGGTTTTTGGCCACTCAAATGGCGGGCGTACAATCAACGCGGCATCCAGTTCTTCGGCTTCCAACGCGGCGTATAGCTGCTGGGATGTCCCCGGAACCAAGTGCAACTCTACCTCTGGCGCCTGTTGCCTTAACACCCGAACAATGTCAGGTGCGTAGTCGCCCAGCGCGGTTGAAATCGCCCCCAGTCGCAATGGGCCCGACATATCCTGATCTTGCAGGGTAGCCATCACATCACTTCTCATCGTCAAGAGTTGACGAAGAAGCGGCAGCACCGCGCGACACTGCGGTGTCGGTTGCATCACCCGCCCCGCGCGCGACAGTAATCTGACCTGCAGTTCAGCTTCCAGTGCTGCCACCCGCTGGCTCACGGCCGAGGCGGTGATCCCTTCGACACGCGCGGCAGCTGCAAGGGAACCTTGATCAACCACCGAAATCAGGCTGGAGACAAATCTTAAATCCATAGCTCTCCTTATGTCTGAACATAGAAAAATAAGCTAGGGTACTGTCTGTCGTTTCCTTACAAGAAGAGCAACAAAAGGAGCATTTCGCATGAGTATTTTCCACCTAGCCTACCACGTTGATGACCTTGCGCGGGCGCGGGCCTTTTACGGCGGGCTTCTTGGCTGCACCGAGGGTCGCAGCACTGAAACCTGGGTCGATTTTAATTTCTTTGGCCACCAGATCTCGCTGCATTTAGGACCTGTTTTCGCAACGGCCAATACCGGTAAGGTTGGGGACCATATGGTACCAATGCCGCATCTGGGGGTCATCCTGCCCCAAGGAGAATGGCGGGCGCTGGCAGATCAGTTGGTTGCGGAAGGTGTTGTTTTCACCATTGCACCAACCACACGTTTTGCGGGACAACCGGGGGAACAAAGCACAATGTTCTTCCATGATCCGGCGGGCAACCCGATCGAGATCAAGGGGTTTGCAGATATGGCCGGAGTTTTTGCCACATGATCAATGTCCTGTTCGCCGCCCGCCCTGAACGCTGGGAGGCCTATTCCACACCGTTAAAGGCAGCCTTTGCCGATGCCGGGTTAGAGGTTGATCTGAGGCAGGATCACACGCCAGACACCGTGGACTACATTGTCTATGCCCCTAACGGGCCTCTGTCCGATTTCACCCCCTATACCCGCTGCAAGGCAGTGCTGAGCCTATGGGCTGGAGTCGAGAAAATCATTGGCAACGAAAGCCTGACCATGCCGCTATGCCGGATGGTCGATCCGGGGCTGACGGCGGGGATGGTGGAATGGGTCACTGGGCATGTGCTGCGCTATCATCTGGATATCGACCGCTCGATCGCCATGCAGGATCGGTGGGAGCCGGTGATCCCACCATTGGCGATGGAGCGCCCCGTGACCATGCTGGGGCTTGGTGCGCTGGGTCAGGCCTGTGCCAAGCAACTATTTCAACTCGGGTTCCCGGTGACCGGCTGGTCGCGGTCTCCTAAATCCATAGACGGGATAGCTTGCCTGCATGGCGACACAGGGCTGGCGCAGGCCCTAAAGCATGCAGAGATTGTGATCCTCTTGCTGCCCGACACCCCGGCAACCGAAAACACACTGAATGCCGAAACCCTGGCGTTGCTGCCGCGTGGAGCCCGTATCATCAACCCCGGTCGCGGCCCATTAATCGACGACGAGGCACTGCTGTCCGCGCTGGACAGCGGTCATGTCGCCCATGCCACACTGGATGTGTTCCGGGTTGAGCCCTTGCCCGCCGATCACCGCTTTTGGGCCCATCCCAATGTCACGGTCACGCCGCATATTGCTGCCGAAACCCGAGCAGTCACATCGGCACAGGTCATCGCCGAAAACATCCGCCGCGGCGAGGTCGGTGAACCGTGGCTAAACTTGGTAGATCGTAAACAGGGCTACTGAACAAAAAAGAGGGCGCCAAGGCGCCTTCTTCTTGTCTTAAATACCTCCGCCGGAGGCCGCGTCCGGAACGGGCGCTTTATTCGGCGGCCAAACCGCGGCCCTTTAGCAGGGCCTCAACCCCCGGCAGACGACCACGGAACGCCACATACAGTTCACCCGGATCCACGGAACCCCCGGTGGATAGAATGTTTTCTTCCAGTGCTTTTGCACGTTCAACATCAAAGGCACCTCCGGCCTCCTCGAACGCGGCAAAGGCATCGGCGTCCATCACTTCGGACCACATGTAGCTGTAGTAACCCGAGCTATATCCGTCGCCAGAAAAGACATGCGCGAAATGCGGGCTGGCGTGGCGCATGGTGATCGCTGGTGGCAGGCCGATCTCACTCAGCACCTCATCCTGCTTGGCCATCACATCAGCTGGGGCCGCGCCCTCGTGAAATGCCAGATCCACCAGCGCCGAAGAAACATATTCGACGGTCTGGAACCCCATGTCGAAATTGGCCGCTCCAAGCACCTTGTCCAGCATCTCTTGCGGCATTGCTTCACCTGTTTCCGCATGAGTGGCAAATTCAGCCAGCACCTCGGGCACCTCTAGCCAGTGTTCATACAATTGGCTGGGCAGCTCAACAAAGTCGCGCGCCACGGATGTTCCGGAAATGCTCTCGTAGGTCACGTTTGACAGCATCTGATGCAGTGCATGGCCGAACTCGTGGAACAATGTGCGGGCATCGTCCCAAGACAACAGCGCAGGCTCGGACTTGGCAAAGTTGCAAACGTTGATCACCACAGGCGCCTGCACCTCGGGGAACTTGGCCTGACTGCGCATAGCCGAACACCAGGCGCCAGAGCGTTTGGAACCGCGTGCAAAGTAGTCGCCGATAAACACAGCCACATGTTTGCCGTCCCGTGTGACCTCCCATGCGCGGCAATCAGGGTGGTACAGGTCAACATCCAGTTGCGCGAACTGCAGCCCAAACAGGCGGGTGGCGCAGTCAAAAGAAGCCTCAATCATCCGGTCCAATTGCAAGTATGGCTTTAGCTCGGCCTCATCGAGATCATGTTCGACCTTACGGCGTTTCTCGGCATAGTAGCGCCAGTCCCAGGGCTCCAGATCACCATTGATACCATCGGCCTGCATCATCCCTGTCAGCACATCTGCATCCGCCTCGGCTTGCGACTTGGCAGGGCCCCAGACATCCATCAACAACCCGCGCACCGCATCCGGTGTCTTGGCCATCTCGGTTTCCAGCTTGTAGTCGGCAAAGCTGTCATAGCCCAAAAGCTGCGCCCGTTCATGCCGCAGTTCAAGGATTTCGGCGGCAATGGCGCGGTTGTCGGTTTCGTTTCCATTGGCCCCACGAGCAACCCAAGCGTTGAACGCCGTTTCGCGCAGATCGCGGCGCGGAGAGAACTGCAGGAACGGTGTGATGATTGAACGCGACAGCGTCACCACCGGACCATCAGCACCTTTTTCGACACCAGCCGCGCGGGCGGCATCAATGGCAAAGTCTGGCAGGCCTTGCAGGTCATCCTCGCTTAGCGGCATGAACCAATCACGTTCATCTGCCAGCAGATTCTGGGTAAATGATGTGCCCAGTGTTGCCAGCCGCCCTTTGATCTCTTGCATCCGGGTGTCAGAGTCGCCCGTCAGAGCCGCCCCACCGCGTACAAAACCACGATGCGTCAACATCAGCACCCGCTGCTGTTCGTCCGTCAGACCCAAGGCTTCACGAGCATCCCAGACCGCGGCAATACGCGCGAACAGTGCTTTGTTGGCAGTGATAGCTGACATATGCGCGGCCAGTTTAGGCGAGAACTCTCGCTGTAGCTCCTCACGCTTGGGATTGCTGTCTGCGCCTGCAACGGTGAAAAACACCGACAGGACCTGATCCAGCTCGCGGCATGGGCTTTCCAGCGCCTCGATCACATTGGCAAATGTTGGCGGCTTCGTGCTGTCTGCTATGGCCGCGATCTGGGCGTTATGAGCGGTTAGCGCCTGATCCAGTGCGGGTGCGAAATCATCATCAGAAATGGCACCAAACGGGGCAATTTGAAATGGAGTGTCCCATTTGGGTAAAAGCGGGTTGGTCATGGCAAAGTCTCCTTTGCCAACAAGCTAGTGCTTGGCCCAACCCGACTTCAATAGCTCTCACCAACAAACCCCGTTTCTGGCTGTAAATTCGCCTACTCGAGCTTTTCTTTATCCCGCAGGTGCCGCTCAAACCGCCGCAGAAGCAAGGACAGGCCAATGGTCATGGTCAAATAGATCAGCGCCACCACATTGTAGGTTTCAAAGTAGCGGAAGTTGCCGGCCGCAATAACCTTGCCCAGTTGGGTGACATCCAACACGCCCAGCACCGACACCAGCGAACTATCCTTTACCAGCGCCACAAAGTCATTGCCAAGGGGCGGCATGATAGTGCGGATGGCCTGTGGGAACACCACCAGACGGAATGTCTGCCAAGGGTTCAAGCCCAAGGATTTCGCGGCCTCAATCTGCCCAACATCCACAGACTGCAATCCAGCCCGGAATACTTCGGAAATAAAGGCCGAATAGGCAATCATCAGGGCAATGATCGCGCGCCAGATCAGCGGGAACTGCCGGGTGCGGATTGGGTCAAGGCCCAGAAACTCGCCCGCCCAATTCCGAAACTCCACCAGTGCTGGCGCCATGGCAAAAGCCACATAGAGCAGCAGCACAATGATCGGAACACCACGCACCACTTCGACATAGAACCGGGTAACCTGCCGGATAACCAACCATTTTGATCCAGCCCCAACGGCCAGTAGCAGCCCCAACAAAGAGGCAAGGGTAAAGCTGACAATCGTCACAAAGATGGTGGTCTTGATCCCTTTGGACAGGGTCGTCAAAACCTGCAGGTACAGCTCATCCGATGCAACCTGCCAACCGAAATACAAGCCAATCAGCACAACCGCTGCCAGCCACCATGGAAAATCTTCTTTGTCGTTTGTGGGCGCAGCCATAGTCGTCTTTCAAATAAAAACCCCGGCCCAAAGGACCGGGGATCAGGATATTAAAACCAGTTGGTGTTACTGGCCCATTTTATAGTCTAGGAACCACTTGGTGTTCAGCGCCTCAAGCGTGCCGTCGGCCTCCATCGAGGCGATCGCAGCGTTGATCGATGGGACCAGCTCGCTCCCCTTTGGGAAGATGAAACCAAAATCCTCGGTGCCCAGTGGCTCGCCTACGATTTTCAAACCACCGTTAGAGGCAGTAACATAACCGTTGGCCGCGGTGCTGTCGGACAGGGCCAGATCAACGTCACCAACGCGCAGGGCCTGAATGGCTGCACCAAAGTTTTCAAACAGCTTGATACGTGGGTTGGCTTCATCGCCATCCAGAATATCGTACACAGTCACGTAGAACGGTGTGGTGCCCGGCTGAGCCGCGGCAAGGAAGTCGCTGTTGGCAGCAAAACTTTTGGCATCGTCAAAGCGGGTCTCGTCACCGGCCACGATCATGCGCATCTGCGAGGTCAGATACTTGTCGGAAAAGTCGACCTTTTCCTTGCGGTCCTCGCGGATGGTGATGCCGGTCATGCCCAGATCGTACTGGCCTTCGCTGACGGCAGGGATCATCGCGTCCCAGCTGCTGTTTTCATAAACGACGGTGATATTGATGCGCTTGGCGATTTCCGCCATGGCGTCATATTCCCAGCCAATGGGATCGCCCGTTTTGGGGTCAACAAACTGCAACGGCGGATAGGCGTTCTCAGTTGCGACAACGACTTCCTGACCACCCAGATCAGGCAGATCCGCCGCAATCGCGCCGCTGGCCAGCCCGAACAACGCTGCTGCGGTCAGTGTGATAATCGATTTCATGATATCCCCTCTTCTATTTTTTATTTGCAACAGACTTGCCGCGTGCAAGTCGGCAGCGCAAGTGATCAGTCGCTTTTTGTAGCACAAACCGGGCAATGCGGCGTTTGTTTCAGCTGAATGCGCCGCGTTTCAGCGTACAACCCATCGTAGATCAACATCGAGCTGCGCAAGGTTTTCCCTGCACCAGTGATATGTTTGATCGCCTCTAGCGCCATCATCGCGCCTACAACGCCGGGCAATGGGCCAACCACTCCGGCTTCGGAACAGGACGGCGCCAACCCGGCTGCGGGGGCTTCGGGGAATATGCACTGATAACATGGGCCACCTGCCTTGGGATGGAACAAGCTCAGCTGGCCCTCCCACTGTGACAGCGCGCCGGAAATCAGCGGCTTGCCCAGCGCGACAGCTGTCTGGTTGACTAGATAGCGAGTGTCGAAATTATCGGTGCCGTCCAGGATCAGATCATAGTCAGAGAACAATGCCTCGGCATTGTCACCCTCTAGTCGGCGATGATAGGGGCGTACTTCGACATATGGGTTCTGCGCTTTCATTGCCTTTTCCGCCGAAAACACCTTGGGCACGCCAATGTCCTCATCTCGGTGGATCACCTGACGCTGCAGATTGGCGTTTTCGACCTCGTCGTCATCGATCACACCGATGGTACCGACACCCGCCGCCGCCAGATATTGCAGCGCTGGGGCACCCAGACCGCCGGCACCAATCACCAACACCTTGGCATTCTTCAACTTTTTCTGCCCGGGTCCGCCCAATTCGCGCAGCACAATATGGCGCGCATAGCGATCCAACTCGGTTTCTGAAAAAGTGCCGGTTTTCTGTGACATGGGGGCATCCTTGGGCTGAGCGCGCGTCTTTAGGACAGCAATAATGCGCCAATAGCCCACCGCCAATAGGCCAATGCCACCCAGTATCAACCAGGACCTTGCCGAGCCCCCAGTGGCAAGACGTAGGTTATGCCCATCGGGAAGAGTCAGATGAACCGTCAACAGCGCCAAGTACAGAACCAGAACCACCGAGCCACGTACAGCTTTGGGCATGCCAAGAAAACGCCCACCCCACCAAATGATGGCGGCAAAAATCACGATTGAAAGCATCAGTTCTGACCTGTTGACCCAAAGCCGCCGTCGCCACGCTGGGTGTCACTCAGCGCCTCGGTCAGCTCAAATTCAGCCTGCAGGACAGGTGCAACCACCATCTGCGCAATACGATCACCATGGGTGATCTCAAATGGCTCTTGCCCGGCGTTCATCACAATAACCCCAAGAGGGCCGCGATAATCACTATCGATGGTTCCCGGTGTGTTGGGCAGGGTAATCCCATGTTTCAACGCCAAACCGGATCGGGGCCGGATTTGCACCTCGTACCCCTGCGGGATTTCGATCCTCAGACCCGTGGGCACCAACGCCCGCGCACCCGGCTGCAACACAATGCTGCCGCGATCGGCCAGGTTCGCACGCAGATCTGCCCCCGCAGCACCTGCCGTTTCATAGGACGGCAGCGGCACAGACTGATCCGCGCCCGCGTCATATATCACCCGGATCAAAACCATATCGGCACCCTTTGCTTCTTTTTGCTAAAAATACTCTCGCCGAAAGGCGAATTTACTGGGCTAGCGCCACTGCCATCCGCTCGGCCAATTGCCGTGCCACATCATCCTTGCCCATGCGGGGCCAGGTCTCGGCGCCCTCTTCCGAGATCAGCACCACGGCATTTTCACTGCCGCCCATGATGCCTGTAGCTGGGGATACGTCGTTGGCGACAATCCAGTCACACCCCTTGCGCAGGCGCTTGGCGGTGGCGTGCTCGACCACATCGTTAGTTTCAGCAGCAAAACCCACCACCAGCGGCGGCCGCCCTGTTGCCATCCGTGACACCCTTTTCAGAATATCCGGGTTCTCGGCAAATTCCATCACCGGCAACCCATCTTTGGATTTCTTCAGCTTACGGTCTGATGCATTCAGCACTCGCCAATCTGACACCGCAGCGGCAAAGACACCGGCCGCGACTGGCAGCGCCGCCTCAACCGCTTCAGACATCTGCTGAGCGGTTTCAACCGCCACCACTTGCACCCCCTCAGGTGGGCGCACCGTTGCCGGACCCGTGATAAACACCACCTCAGCCCCCAGATCGCGCAGAGCACGGGCCATCGCAGCCCCCTGCGCCCCTGATGATCGATTGGCGATATAGCGCACCGGGTCGATCGGCTCATGCGTCGGCCCCGAGGTCACCAGAATCCGTTTTCCCTGTAATGGTCCATCTGACAGCTGGGCTGAAATCGCCGCGATTATGTCTTCGACCTCGGCCAAACGGCCGGGACCAAATTCACCGCAGGCCATGCGGCCCTCGTCTGGGCCGACAAAACTGACACCATCCGCCTTTAGCGTTTCAATATTGCGCTGGGTGGCCGGGTGTTCCCACATACGAACATTCATCGCAGGCGCGACCAGTACGGGTGTGTCTGTCGCCAGCAGCAGGGTCGAGGCCAGATCATTCGCCAACCCCTGCGCCATCTTTGCCATCAGATCCGCCGTGGCCGGTGCGACCACAACAAGATCGGCACTGCGCGACAGCTGGATATGGCCCATCTCTGCCTCGGTGGTTAGATCAAACAGGTCCCGGTGGACCGCAGTTCCTGCCAGGGCCGAGACTGACAGTGGCGTCACGAACTCCTCGCCACCACGGGTCAGAACCGGCGTCACTGTAGCGCCTTGATCCTGCAACCGACGGATCAGATCCAGTGCTTTGTAGGCTGCAATGCCGCCGCCGATAATCAGAAGAATACGTTTGTCAGCCAACATTTCACCCGTCCTTGCGCAGCAATCCACGCGACACTACTGCGCAGCAGCGAAAGTGTGAAATGATTTTCCATTCTGGCCGTCACAGCCGTTTTGCATTCTCTAGTATTTCTATTGAAACGCCAGACAGGGATCTGGGCGTTCTACCGGGTCGGCATCCAGAACCAAATCAAATGTGCCCGCGACTTGACCCGCCTCTGCCTGCCCCAATGACAGCACCACAACGTCCGGGCGTGCCTTTGCCAGATAGACCGGCACACCGCGATCTGTACGGGCATGGCCGTTACCGGTGATCACCGCAACCGGGCCGCCGGTGGCCTGCAACGCCTGGACCACCGCATCCGCCAGAGCTGTGTCCCGCAGGCGTTGGAAGTCGACCATCATCGGCAGCATTTCGACTGGCAATGCATCGCAGTGATTGGTCATCTGGTCAGCTTCCCGGATCTGTTGTTCTGCAATCGGCAGCGGCTGATCCAGCCCATATACCGCCGCATCCGGGCCAAAGAAACCTGCCGCGCCCTGTTCCATCACCGATTTGGATGATGACCGGGGTACCATACCGCCAAACTGCTGCGCCCCCGTGGCAGCGGCAAACACCGGAGAGTAGAGCTCAAAATCCGGCCATCCTGATGTTGCCCAGTCTAGATGATCTGCCACCCGAGCAGCATCCGATAAGGGAATGGAGGCCAGCCCGTCGGCCTGTGCCTGAGTGATCATCTCCCAGACCACTGCATTGGGGGCCAGCGCCGTCAGGATATCCGCCTGCATCTGATGATGCACCGGATTGTCGTGAACCTCACCAAGGATAACCACATCCGCCTGTGCTAGCTGTTTAACCACATCAGGGTCAGGCGCCGCAGTAGCCGCGGACGCAGCAGTTAGGCAAACAAAGATAGCGCCGCCCCAACAGGCAGCGCTATTTCGTACGTAATCAAAAAGGATGTTCATACGAGTAGGCTATGAACCTCTCGCGATTGATTTTCAAGACTCTTGCGCATCTTCAAAAACGCTGCGGCTTCTAGCTGACGAACGCGTTCTTTGGATAATCCCAGCTCAGTTCCAAGGCTTTCCAGAGTGCGTGGCCGATCCCGCAGTTTGCGCTCTTTTACAATGAACCGCTCGCGGCCATTCAAAGCCTGCATCGCTGACACCAGCCAGACCCGCAACTGCCGTCGGTCGTGACGCCGTTCCACCAGTTCATCAGCTTGCGCGCTGTCATCTTCCAGCGCATCAATCCACTCGCGGCCATCTTCGTCAGTCGACTGCACCGCATTCAACGAGAAATCAGACCCGGACAACCGGCCCTCCATCATTTCCACGTCACGGATAGGCACGCCAATTTCGGTGGCAATTTTCTGGTGCAACTGGTGGCGGTCCAACTTGTATCCTCGTGCCGCCTGCACACGCTCTAACTGGGCCTGCACACGCCGCATGTTGAAGAACAGCGATTTCTGCGACGACGTCGAACCGGTCCGGACCATCGACCAATTGCGCATTACGTAATCTTGAATAGAGGCTTTGATCCACCAAACTGCATAGGTTGAAAACCGGACACCCCGATCAGGATCAAATTTATCGGCTGCTTTCATCAGCCCCAGACCCGCTTCTTGGATCAGATCATTCATCGGCGCACCGTAGCGTTTGAATTTGGCCGCCATTGAAATTGCCAGTCTTAGATATGCATTGATAAGACGGTGAAGCGCCGCCTCGTCCTTGTGATCACGCCAGGCATAGGCCAGCCGTAATTCCGTTTCTGCATCAAGTAATTCGGCCTTCATCGCCTTCTTAGGCAATGGGTTGTCAATGTGTGCTTCTCGTGCCATGCATTTATCCCCCGAAAACAGCAAAGCCGTCTACGTCCTGGAGCAACGCAAAATTCCAAATAGGCCCAACATGTCTGCTTGCAGTTTTTATCGGCTTAGTGGCATTCTGCCACGCGGCAACAGGCGTTGTGAGTGACTGGGCGAATGTTGCCCGTCCTGTTACTGGCCACTCTGGTCGAGCAGTGACACAGAGAACTGCCTTAGTCTCGGCTTGTTTTAAGCGGGCCCTGCAGTTACCCACAGGCACGGCTTCTGTATCTAAAAGGTTATTCAATTTGTCTATTCAAGTCACACTGATTTTGGGCGGAGCAGCCTCTGGAAAGAGTTCATATGCCGAACAAATCTGTTTTAATAGCGACAAAACAAGATCTTACCTAGCCACATCACAAATAGTTGATCATGAAATGCGCGTTAAAATAGACAAACATGTGGTGCAAAGAGGCGAAGGCTGGACAACCTATGAGGAGCATTTGAACGTTTCTGCGGTACTTGACTCTTTAGGTAGACAAACTATTTGCCTGCTGGACTGCGCTACAATGTGGTTATCAAATCACCTATTGACCGGAAGTGACCTGCAAGTTGCGCAGCAGGATTTGCTAGGTGCAATTTCCCGTTGCAAAGCTGAACTCGTAATTGTGTCAAATGAGGTCGGAATGGGAATTGTACCGGATAACGCGCTGGCCCGCCAATTCCGCGAGGTGCAGGGGCGTCTGAATATCGCTTTGGCGGCGCAGGCGGATCGGGTTATTCAGGTCACCGCAGGGTTGCCGTTGGCATTGAAAGGGACGCTGTGACGACCGACCTGTTTCTGGTTCGCCATGGTCCAACCCATGCCAAGTGTATGGTCGGCTGGTCGGACCTACCCGCAGATCTGTCTGATATCGCTGCGCTATCACGTCTGGACGCATACCTGCCACAGGACGCGCTTGTTGTTTCATCGGACCTAAGCCGTGCAATAGACACCGCCGACGCTATTCAAGGGCGTAGAGAGCGCCTGCCGCACAATCCAGATCTGCGTGAAATCCATTTTGGCGACTGGGAACTGCGAACCTGGGCGGAAATTGACGCGGAGGACCCGGAACGGATCAGCGCTTATTGGGAACGTCCAGGAGATGTGGCTCCTCCGCGCGGCGAAAGCTGGAATCAAGTCTGCGCAAGGGTGAATACAGCCATTGACTGCCTTGAACAGGCTCACTCAGGCAGGTGTTTGATTGTCGTCGGTCACTTTGGGCAGATATTGACCCAAGTACAGCGGTCTGACCAATTGAGCGCCGAAGAAGCGTTTGGCCATCGAATTGATAATTTGTCAGTGAGCGAAATCAGCAGAGGCCCCGGCGGCTGGAGCCTTGGAAAGATCAATCACTGCCCTTGATGGTGGGCACCATAAATCATCATTTTACGTGATACCTTTTGCAGCCCTATGCTGCGGTCATGACTTATGATCTTTATATCGGTGACCGCATGTTCTCCAGTTGGTCTTTACGCGGCTGGCTCATGTTCGAAAAATTCGCAATCCCGCATAACACCCACATGATTGGGTTGTATTCCGGCACCATGGCCGAAGACATGGAAGAATTGGCACCAGCTCGATTGGTTCCGACCCTTCGCGCGCCAGACGGACTAGTTGTTGGGGAATCCTTGGCAATGGGGGAAACCCTGGCCGAACAAAACCCAACGGCTGGCCTGTGGCCCAGTGACCCTGCGCAACGGGCAACCGCGCGCTGGCTCTGTGCCGAAATGGTCGGTGGATTTGGTGCGCTTCGCAGCGATTGCGCCATGCAATTTCGCCATGTCTGGAAGGGCTTTGTCCCATCCGATGCCGTCAAAGCCGACCTAGCGCGCGTGGAAACCCTTTGGGCCCATGCCCGAGCCATTTCCGGCAGCTCAGATGGTTTCCTGTTTGGGGAGTATTCACTGGCGGAAGTCTTTTACACACCCGTAGCCGCGCGCATCGTTGGGTATGACCTGCCGGTGTCAGAGGCATCACGCGCCTACTGCAAGACCCTGCTGTCAGACCCCGCTGTCTTGAAATGGCAGGAACAGGCGCAGGAGGTGCAGTATGATCCTATGCCCTATGAAATAGACCTGCCAAATCGTCCCTGGAGTTTGGACGGATAAGGTCGATTTCATTGTGAAATGACGACCGCATTAACCCCTTGGAAACCATATCTCTCAACCATCTCGGACTGAACGATAGGGAGCAGGGAGAGATGACCGCACGCGCCTATACCGTTGCGTTCCAAGGGGTCGAAGCCCGCCAGGTTGAGGTGCAATGCGCAGTGGCGCCGGGCCTGCCCGCGTTTTCGGTGGTTGGGCTACCCGACAAGGCGGTGTCAGAGGCCCGTGATCGGGTACGGTCAGCGTTCGCCAGCATGTCGATTGCGCTGCCCTCAAAACGGATCACCATAAACCTTTCACCTGCTGACTTGCCCAAAGAGGGCAGTCATTTCGACCTGCCAATTGCGCTCGCACTATTGGCCGCTATCGAAATCATCCCGGCAGATGCCGCCGCCGAAACCATCGCATTGGGTGAGTTGTCCCTTGATGGCACATTGGTTCCTGTAGTTGGCGCGCTTCCGGCCGCGATGACCGCTGCCGAGAAGAACCGTACGCTTCTTTGCCCACAAGCATCAGGGGCGGAGGCGGCATGGGTGGAGGCGGCGAAGGTCGTGGGGGCTGCCAGTTTGGCCGACGTGGTGCGCCATTTCACCGGGCAAATGTTGATCGATTTGGCCCGACCGGGCGAGGTGAGCAGCCCTGCCCCAACCAAAGACCTAAGGGACGTCAAGGGACAGGAACGAGCCAAACGCGCGCTGGAGATCGCCGCGGCGGGCCGTCACCACATACTGATGGTAGGCACGCCAGGGTCAGGGAAATCAATGTTGGCGGCACGACTGCCGGGCATCTTGCCACCGCTGACGCCAACCGAAGCACTGCAGACATCGATGATTCAGTCCCTATGCGGAATGATCGAAGAAGGTGGCATCAATCGCACACGTCCGTTCAGGGAGCCACACCACACCGCATCAATGGCAGCGATAGTTGGTGGCGGACGGCAGGCAAAACCGGGCGAGATCAGTCTGGCCCACAATGGTGTTTTGTTTCTAGACGAATTTCCAGAGTTCAATCGTGCTGTGCTGGAAACTTTGCGCCAGCCAATTGAAACTGGCGAAGTGATGATTGCCCGCGCCAATGCGCATGTGAAATACCCCAGCCGGTTCATGTTGGTGGCGGCGGCCAATCCCTGCAAGTGCGGCTACCTGACGGACCCAGCCCGCGCCTGTTCCCGTGCTCCGATCTGTGGCGAGGATTACATGGGACGGATCTCTGGCCCACTCATGGACCGGTTTGATCTGCGGGTTGAGGTGCCACCGGTTGCCTTTAGCGATCTGGATCTCCCGGCAGATGGTGATAGCACTAACGAGGTGGCCGCACGTGTTGCCGCCGCGCGGGACGTGCAAAGCAGGCGGTTTGAAGACTTCTCTGACCTGAGGCAGAACGCAGATGTCGAGGGGGAATTGTTGGAACAGGTCGCACGACCAGACGTCGAGAGCCGAGACCTGCTGAAGCGCGCCGCCGAACGATTCGGCCTAACGGCGCGGGGGTATCACCGGGTCCTGCGGGTGGCCCGAACCATTGCAGACCTTGATAACGTGACTGACATTCGGCGCAGAGATGTGGCGGAGGCGCTGAGTTTCAGATTGGCCACCTCAGCTTAAATCTTTCGTCATGGCTGAAGCCATTGCGGGCTGGGTCGGCAAAACTCCCGTTGGGCGCTATGCGTGGGGATCACTTTCCTGCAGGCTGTCAGCCCATTGTTTTGACCAAGCGCCAAAAGGTTCGAGCAATCCGAATAGTTCCTCCCCAGTGGCAGTCAGTTCGTAGCCTGTGTCTCCACGCGCGACTAAACCGCTTGATGTCAGCTCTTTTAGACGTTTGTTCAAAACTGTTGGGGAAACCCTCTCGCAGCTGGTTTGGATCTCGCGAAATGTCATTGGACCGCGTGATAGCTGCCAGATCACCCCAAGCGCCCAGCTTCGCCCCAGCAGATCGAACAAGGCCATGATTGGCTTGCCCGATTGCGATCCCCTGACTGGTTTTCCCGGTGTGGGAATTTGTGTCGACATGGCTGACTCCTATTGCTACTCTTTATGTAGCGCCGTATTGCTACGCCTTATGTAGCAAACTTGTCAGGCGTTGCCATGATTATTCTTCCAGTTCTCGCAGCTTTGAGTGCTTCATTCGGGTGGGCCACGGGTATTGTCCTTGCACAAAGCCCAGCAAAATTACTCGGTTCATTTGAATTCACCCGTATTCAGCTGATATCTTGCGCAGCTATTCTTGCAGTCGCCTGTACTGGTCTTGGGTACTGGCAGTCCGTTGAATGGTCTTACTGGCCGCATTTTGCTGCCAGTACGTGTTTCGGCATCGTTTTGGGAAATCTCGCGATGATCGAATGCCTGCGACGAGGCGGCCCAAGGCGCACGGAGTTATTGTTGTCTCTCAAAGCGCCGCTGGTTGCTGCAATGGCATATTTTTGGCTGCAGGAAACATCATCAGTCATGGACTTGCTAGGGGCGAGCATCACCCTGTCCTGTGTCTGTCTTGCGATCTTTTTCGGTGGCAACAAACGCTCTGACAGCGATGTGACGACGGGCCGGATATCAACAATCGTGCTGCTTGGCATAACTGCAACGGGCCTTCAGGGGTTCGGGTTTCTCGTCATTAAGCCAGCGATGCTTGCAGGAACTGAGCCAATAGCTGCATCAGCCATCCGCCTGTTGGGGGCCGCATTTCTGATTTCAATTGTAGCGCTGTGGCCGTCCAAGATGTTTCAGAGCCAGAGTGAGTTGTCACCACGGTTACTTGGCCGAACGATATTGCCAGGGTTCATAGGCTACGGCGTGTCTTCGTCTTTGTTGCTTTATGCCTTTGCAAATTTCGATGCGGGCATTGCGGCTGTACTTGGGTCTTTATCGCCAGTGCTTGTTCTACCAATCCTCTGGTTCAAGGAAGGCCATATGCCACGCGCACAAGCAACCTTGGGTGCGGTTTTGACGGTGGTGGGCACCGTGGTCATTGTTGTTCTTTGAGGTAACGATACGCGATCGCAGATGCTGGATAGGCATGTCAGGTGCTGCCCGGCCAATTGGCCGGGCGAACCCTATGAGTTAAAGCTTGGCTTCAATCGCTTCCCAGATCTTCTCGGCGATGTTCACACCGTCGAAACGCTCTAGTTCCTGAATGCCAGTCGGAGAGGTCACGTTGATTTCAGTGAGGTAGTCACCGATCACGTCGATGCCGACAAAAACCTGGCCCTTTTCCTTCAGCAGCGGGCCGATGGCAGCGCAGATTTCCAGATCACGTTCGGTCAGGCCAATCTTTTCAGGGCGGCCGCCGACATGCATGTTTGATCGCGTTTCGCCTGCCGCAGGTACACGGTTGATCGCACCTACTGGCTCGCCATCGACCAGAATAACCCGTTTGTCGCCATTGCTGACGTCAGGCAGGAATTTCTGCACGATCAATGGTTCCCGGCTAAAGCCTGTGAACAGCTCGTGCAGCGAGGTCAGGTTGCGGTCGTTGGTATCCAGACGGAACACCCCTGCCCCACCGTTGCCGTACAGCGGCTTTAGGATCACGTCGCCATGTTTGGCTTTGAACGCCTTGATGGTATCCAGATCACGGGCGATGGTTGTTGGTGGTGTCAGGTCCGGGAAATCCAGTACCAGCAGTTTTTCTGGGTAGTTGCGCACCCAGAACGGGTCGTTCACTACCAAGGCCTGCCCCTTGAGACGATCCAGTAAATGGGTGGCGGTGATGTAGTGCATGTCGAACGGAGGGTCTTGACGCAGCCAGACCACATCGAAATCAGCCAGGTCCACCTCTCGTTCTAGGCCAAGGACGGCTGGATCTCCGGCAACGCGCTGTACGGTCATATCCTGACCACGAGCGGTGATACGACCCTCTTGGTAGGCAAGCTGATCCGGCCCGTAGAAAAACAGCTCGTGCCCACGTTTCTGTGCCTCTTCGGCCAGCCGGAAACTGCTGTCTGCGTTGATGTCCACGTCCCCGATTGGGTCCATCTGAAAGGCGATCTTCATGCGTCTATCCCTTATCTGTCGGTCAGATACATGGCCCAGCATCAGCCCATGTTCAATGGGTCAGCCCTGCCCAAAAGCGTTTTCGATGATTTCAATGCGGCCAGCGCCATCAACCAAAGCAACGTCAAATCGAGATTCTGTTAGCTGGCCTGCGGGTTCATTGTCCAGAAATTGCCCCGCGCTGGCGTAGATCCGCTCTATCTGGGCCTGCGTGATGCGCGCGGCGGCACGGGCGCTTGTCTTGCTTTTTTTCACTTCGACAAAGACTAGGGCTGCGCCTTGGCGAAGGATCAGGTCAATCTCGCCACCCGCACCGCGCCAGCGGCGTGCAGCCACACTGTAGCCCTGTTTTTCATAGAGCTTGACCACCTGATCTTCGGCGGCGGCGCCTGACAGATAGGCCTGTTGGCCACGTTCAATACGATCCCGTGGTCCAGCCATATCCTACCCTTCGTCCTTGGGCAGCTGCAGCGCCATTTGATAGACTTTGCGACGGGGTAGATCGTGCAGCTTCGACACAATATCCGCTGCATCCTTGACCGAGTTATCACGCAACGCCGCGCGCAGGTCCTGTTCCAGATCATCGGGATTCACGTCTTTGGTGCGGGAGCGGTCGACCAACACGACAATTTCACCCTTTACGCCAGCCTTGGCCAGTTGCGCGGCCAGTTCGCTTAGCGAAGCGCGGCGAACCTCTTCGAACTTTTTGGTAATCTCACGGCACAGGGCTGCAGGGCGATCCCCCAGTACTTCTGCCATGTCCGCCAGCGAGGCCGCTATGCGCTTGGGTGATTCGTAAAAGATGAGCGTTCCGGGAATGCGGCTGACCTCTTCCAGCCGTTTGCGTCGGGCACCACTGGCATTTGGCAGAAACCCAGCAAAAAAGAATGCATCGGTCGGCAGGCCTGCAAGCGTCAGCGCGGCCAGCCCTGCTGAGGCCCCCGGAGCGACGGTGACCGCATGACCTGCCTCGGCTGCGTCGCGGCTAAGATCATAGCCGGGGTCGGCAATAAGCGGCATTCCTGCCTCGGAGGCATAGGCGACAGATTTGCCCTCGGCGAGTGCCGCAAGCAGGCCCGCACGGGCGCCTGCGCCGCTGTGGTCGTGGTAAGCAATGACCCGACGGTCGCCCAGTGGCACACCATGAATTTCCATCAGGCGGCGCAGGGATCTGGTGTCTTCGGCGGCGATCACGTCAGCGGATGCCAAAACATCCAGCGCTCTAAGGGTGATATCGCGTGCTGTGCCTATTGGAGTGGCAACAAAGTACAGCCCCGGAGACAATCTGACATTCTGGTGATTCAACGCTGGACCCGCCTTTATCGTCGTTTATTATTCACCCCTAACACCAACACGGCACACCATTGCCGGACCAGGGAGTTTTAAGTCTATTATGTTTGCTTTTTTCAAGCCTACCCGCAAGGTCGCACTCGCGGCTATTATCGCTGTTTCTTCTATTGCTCTTGCCGCCTGCGACCCCATTAGCACTGGTGGCGGGCCAACTATCAACACATCTAAACCGGTCCCTGTGGCATTGCTGGTGCCGCGTGGCTCTGGCCAGCCCGGAGACGAGGTCCTGGCCCAAAGCCTGGAAAACGCAGCCCGCATGGCCATTGCCGACCTGCAGGGCATTCAGATTGATCTGAAAGTGTACAACACTGCCGCCGATGCGCAGACCGCAGCGACGGCAGCGACACAGGCGGTAAGTGACGGCGCCCGAATTATTCTGGGTCCACTGTATGCCGAGGCAGCAAATGCTGCGGGTGTGGCTGCGGCCAAACGCAACGTGAATGTTCTGGCGTTTTCTAACAACTCTGCCATTGCAGGTGGTAACGTTTACATCCTTGGTGCAACCTATGACAACACAGCCCGGAGGCTTGCCAGCTATGCGGCACGTCAGGGCAAGGGCAACATGCTGGTGGTCAGCGGCAATGATGCCAGCGGGCAGGCAGGCCGAAACGCCATCCAAAGCGCCGCAGCCGCGACCTCTGCCAATGTTGTCGGCAGTGTCAGTTATGAGCTATCGCAACAGGATGTGATCAACTCGATTCCGACAATTCGGGATACAGCGGCGAGCAACGGGGCCACCTCGGTGTTTATGACAGCGACCACGGCTGGGGCTTTGCCTCTTTTGACGCAACTGCTCCCCGAAGCAGGGCTTGACCCGGCGACCACTCAGTACATGGGACTGACCCGCTGGGATATTCCTGCGCAAACGCTGGCCTTGCCCGGTGTTCAGGGCGGCTGGTTTGCCCTACCCGATCCAGCAAAGGCTGCACAGTTCCGTGATCGCTACAGCGCTACCTATGGCAGCGCACCGCACTCTGTCGGTGGCCTGGCCTATGATGGTATCGCGGCCATTGGTGCGCTGGTCGGTGCTGGTAAATCAGATGCCCTGACCGGAGCCGCCCTGACGCAAGGCGCCGGTTTCCAAGGGGTTAGTGGTATCTTCCGTCTGCGCCCAGATGGCACAAATGAACGTGGCCTCGCGGTTGCGACAATCCAAGAACAGAAGGTGGTTGTCATTGAACCAGCCCCAAGCAGCTTCTCCGGCGCAGGATCGTGATTCGGCGGCTGATGCCGTAACCCGCCATCCTCAGGCCTCTGGGCCATTGGTCTGCGATCCACTTTTGATCTTCGATACAACGAAGATTCGAGAGCGGATTGCCGAACTAGCAACAGACCGGGAAAACGCATCGCTTCGGAGCGAGGTCGTCGCGCTGCTGCGGGACGCCAACAAGGCTGGGCGAAAAGTGATTGCCGAGGGCTTTGCCAAGTCGCCTTTCGACTCTCGGCCAGCGACACGATCATACACGTATCTTACTGACGGGCTTGTCACCTCGGCGCTATATGCGGCTAGCGAGCTGATGCACCCGTTGGGTAGCCCAACCCGGAGTGAGCGGATCGCCGTACTAGCTGTTGGCGGCTATGGTCGGGGTGAGATGGCCCCGTCATCGGATGTCGATCTGTTGTTCCTGACACCCTACAAAATTACGGCCTGGGCCGAGAGTGTCATTGAATCGATGCTTTATATCCTGTGGGATCTTAAGCTGAAGGTCGGTCACGCCAGTCGCACAATTCAGGACTGTTTGCGTTTGGGGCGCGAAGATTTCACCATTCGCACTGCCATGCTGGAGCACAGGTTTCTGGCCGGGGACGAATTGCTGGGCGATGAAATGGATGAGCGACTAAAAGCTGATCTGTTTCAGGGCACTGCCCATGAATTCATTGAGGCCAAGCTGAGTGAGCGTGAGGCGCGCCATATCAAGCAAGGCCAGCGGTATATGGTTGAACCGAACGTCAAAGAAGGCAAAGGCGGATTGCGCGATTTGCAGTCGATGTACTGGATCGCCAAGTATCTGTATCAGGTGCAGGATACGGCCGAGCTGGTGCCACTGGGCCTGTTCGAACCCGAGGAATTCGATCTGTTTGCCAAGGCCGAGAACTTTCTTTGGGCGGTCCGGTCCCATCTGCATCTTTTGACCGGGCGGCC
The DNA here is from genome assembly GCF_011813015.1 of Parasedimentitalea denitrificans. Classification (GTDB taxonomy): domain Bacteria; phylum Pseudomonadota; class Alphaproteobacteria; order Rhodobacterales; family Rhodobacteraceae; genus Parasedimentitalea; species Parasedimentitalea denitrificans. The sequence goes on from NZ_QHLQ01000007.1 coordinate 167,723, forward strand.
AACCGAAGTGCTGTCGTTCGATATGCAGGTCGAGGTTGCCGACAGGATGGGCTACCAAGATAACGCCGGGCGCAGAGCGGTGGAAATCTTCATGCAAGATTACTTTCGCCAGGCCACTACGGTGGGAGACCTGACGCGCATCTTCCTGACCAAACTGGAGGCCACCCACCAGAAAGGTGCGCCGCTGCTTGAGCGTCTGTTCCGGCGTCGACCCCGTACCAAAGCGGGCTACAAGGTGGTCAATAACCGGCTTGATATTGCTGACCCAGACGAATTCCTGACCGACACGCTAAACCTGTTGCGACTATTCGAGGAAGCCCTGCGGACAGGTATGCTCATTCACCCTGATGCGATGCGTTTGGTGACTGCAAATCTTGACCTGATCGACGACAATTTCCGCAACACGCCCGAAGCCCGGCGTATTTTTCTGGATCTGCTGCTAAAACACGGTAACCCGGAGCGGGCGCTGCGACGGATGAACGAACTGGGGGTCCTGTCGGCCTTTTTGCCAGAGTTTGCGCCTATCGTGGCGATGATGCAGTTCAACATGTATCACTCGTACACAGTGGACGAGCACACCATTCAGGTGATCTCAAACTTTGCTGCAATTGAGCGCGAAGAGCTGGAAGATGAATTACCCCTTAGCTCTAGAATTATGCGCAAGGGGTTGAACCGCAAGGTACTGATGGTGGCGATGCTGCTGCATGACATCGGCAAGGGACAGCCGGTTGACCATTCGATCCTAGGCGCACAGATCGCCCGCAAAGTGGCCCCGCGACTGGGCCTTAGCAAAACCGACAGCGAAACCGTGGAATGGTTGGTGCGGTATCACCTGCTGATGTCGGACATGGCGCAAAAACGAGACATTGCCGACCCACGGACAGTGCGGGCCTTTGCCAAGGCCGTGAAAACGGTGAAACGGCTGGACCTGCTGACTGTGCTAACGGTTTGTGACATTCGCGGTGTTGGTCCCGATACCTGGAACAACTGGAAAGCGGCCCTGCTGCGCGCGCTGTACAAACAGACCCGCGAAGCGCTGGAAAACGGTATGGAGGCACTGAACCGCGAGCACCGCGGCGCCGGAGCCAAGAAGAACCTGCGCGAGGCACTGCCGGATTGGCCCAAAGCCCTGCTCAAGAAAGAGGCTGCTCGTCATTACTCTCCCTATTGGCAGGGGCTGCACTTGACGGCCCATGTCGATTTTGCGGAAATGCTGCGCGAGCTAGAGGAAAGCGACGATCCAACCGGGATTGTAATCCGTCTGTTCCCCGACGAAGACCGGGACGCAACGCGCGCTTGCTTTGTTATGCCTGACCACCCCGGAATATTCTCACGCGTAGCCGGGGCGTTAGCACTGGTTGGCGCCAATGTTGTTGATGCGCGCTCGTACACCACCAAAGACGGCTATGTCACCGATGCCTTTTGGATACAGGACGCCGACGGCAGCCCATTTGAGGCCGCACGCCTGCCGCGCCTAAGCCAGATGATCCGCAAAACGCTGAATGGTGAGGTCGTGGCGCGGGATGCGCTGAGTTCGCGAGACAAAATCAAGAAACGCGAACGGGCGTTTAAAGTGCCGACCCATATCACCTTTGATAACGATGGTTCAGAAATCTACACCATCATCGAAGTCGACACCCGCGATCGACCTGGGCTGCTGTTTGACCTTGCCCGCACGCTATCCACCTCGAACGTTTATATCGCCAATGCGGTGATCGCGACCTATGGCGAACAGGTAGTGGATACATTCTACGTGAAAGACATGTTCGGGCTGAAATACTACGCAGAGTCAAAGCAGAAATTTCTTGAGAAGAAGCTGCGTGAGGCAATCACCGAAGGTGCAAAACGGGCTCAATCATGAAACCCATAAAACTACTATCCGGGTTTCTGACCGTCGGGTTCTGGACGCTTGCCAGCCGGGTGCTGGGCTTTGCCCGTGAGATCTTGCTGACGGCCTATGTTGGCCCCGGCCCGGTGATGGATGCGTTCGTTGCAGCGTTTCGCCTGCCCAATATGTTCCGTCGATTCTTTGCCGAGGGCGCGTTTAACGCCGCCTTTGTGCCGATGTTCGCCAAAAAGCTAGAGGTCGGCGAGGACGCGCAAGGGTTTGCACAGGCGGCGTTCAACCTGCTGTTAATGGCGGTTTTGGTGCTGGTGGGTCTGGGCATGGTGTTCATGCCGGGGTTGGTCTGGGCCACTGCCAATGGCTTTGCTGGGGATGCGCGGTTCGACATGACCGTTGGTTTTGGCTACATCGTGTTCCCCTATATCCTGTTCATGTCGCTGGCGGCGTTGTTTTCGGGCGTGTTGAATGCCACTGGGCGCTTTGCTGCTGCTGCAGCCGCGCCAGTTTTGCTGAATATTTTTGCCTGTACCGCGATGGTGGCGGGTGCCGTTGTGGGCGGCGAGGTAATCACCTGGCTTATCTGGACTATTCCAGTGGCGGGCGTGGCACAGTTGGCTTTGGTTTGGCGCGCCACGGAAAAAGCCGGCATTCGCCTGCGCCCCGGACGTCCACGACTGACACCTGAGATGCGAAACTTGGTACGTGTTGCCGTTCCCGCTGCGTTGGCAATGGGCGTCACCCAGATCAATCTGGTGGTCGGCCAGTTAGTAGCCTCGGATATAGAAAACGCTGTGAGTTGGTTGTTCGTCGCAGACCGGCTGTATCAGCTGCCGCTAGGCGTTGTTGGCATTGCTGTGGGCATTGTGCTGCTACCGGATCTGTCACGGCGGTTGCGCGCCGGGGATGAGACCGGTGCAAGGGATGCTCTGTCCCGCGCAGGTGAGTTCTCGTTGATGCTGACCATCCCTTCAACCGTGGCGTTTCTGGTGATGCCAGTGCCGCTGATTTCGGTGCTGTATGAACGCGGAGCCACCGGCCCCGAGGATGTGGCAGCCATTGCGATGGCGGTGGCTGTCTATGGCGTTGGCCTGCCCTCGTTTGTGCTGCACAAGCTGTTGCAGCCTTTGTACTTCGCACGCGAGGACACCCGCTCGCCGTTCCACTATGCGTTGGTTGCAATGGTGGTGAATGCAGGGCTGGCCTTTGGTCTGAAACCTTTTGTTGGCTGGATCGCCCCCGCCATCGCGGCTACGGCTGCAGGCTGGGTCATGGTGGCCATGTTGATGTTCGGCGCACGTGGTATGGGCGAAGTTGCCCGGTTTGACGCCCGCTTTCACCATCGCATTTGGCGTATCATCGCGGCGTCGGCTGTGATGGGTGCGGTTTTATTTGCTGTCACCACCCAGTTTGCTTGGGCTTTCAACCTGCCCAGCTGGCGTTATCTGGCCCTGCTTGGCCTGATTGTCTTGGGGGCCGTCAGCTACTTTGGCGCAGGTCAGGTACTGGGGGCCTTCAAACTGGGTGAGTTCAAGCGTGCCCTGCGACGGGGAAACCGCAGTTAAAGCCACCGCGATACTGAATTGGGCCTCCTTTGGCGACCGCGCCGCGCATCAGCGCGGCGCCATGCCCATCGCCTTTTGGTTCATCTTTGATGAGCCCACAGGGGGCGGGAGACCCCAGTGTTTAATCCCGATGAATCTTGCCGCGCATCCGCGCCCAACCGCCGGGAGCCAGAAAGAACGACAGGCCAAATCCGGTGGCAAATCCAGCTAGGTCCGCCACCCAGTCTTTCTGCCCGCCCATGATCAGGCCAAATAGCAACTGTATGCCCATCAAAAATGCGATCAGCGTAAAGGCCCGGCTTTGCTGTGCCCCAACCATCCCCAGCGACCGCCACAGGATAAAGGTAAAGGCACCGATCAGACCGTAAACGGCGGGAAATCCGCCAAAAAGTGGGAACTGAGAGCTCACCAACACCGCATAGCCAACCGCACCGCCGATACCTGACAGCAGGAAAATCACCACCATGGCCACATCCCCCATGACCTCGCCCACCATTTTGCCCATGGCCAGCACAAACACGCAGACAAACAATGCCTGCGTAAAGGCACCGTGCACAAAAGCATATGAGACGAACCGGATCAGGTGTTCCATTGGCCAATGACCAGTCTCCCACATCCACCAGAATATCTCGGAGGAGAATCCATAGACCTGCAGCGCCTCTAACCGCCAGCCAACCGCACCGGGGCCACCGATGATACCGCGGGTTCCCAGCGAAAAGGCGGCCTCGATCCCCATGATGATCAGTACCAGCGCGACCACGGCCGGTGGCAGTGGATTAACTGGGGCTGGGTTGGGATTGCTGCTCATATTGTTAACTCCTTAGCCACTAACGGCTGTGTTTGACCCTCTCAGGCCTTGGCGCCTGTTGACGATGGGTGATCCCATGGGTAAGCCACCGGGGATCGTATTTCCAGACGGGAGTTCTCGCCAGATGAGCGAAACCAGTTTTACCCCGCGTGTATTTTCGGGCATTCAGCCGTCCGGCAACCTGCACCTGGGCAACTACTTGGGCGCTATCAAGCGCTTTGTCGATATGCAGGGCTCAGATTTTGAGACCGTTTATTGCATGGTGGACATGCATGCGATCACTGTCTGGCAAAACCCTCAAGATCTGATGAAATCCACCCGCGAACTGTGTGCCGGATTCATCGCCAGTGGCATCGACCCTGAGCAGTCAATCCTGATCAACCAGAGCCAAGTGCCCGAGCATGCCCAACTGGCATGGGTCTTCAACTGCGTCGCCCGCATGGGCTGGATGCAGCGCATGACCCAGTTCAAGGATAAGGCCGGTAAGAACGCCCAGAACGCGTCGCTAGGGCTGTTTGCCTACCCTGCGTTGATGGCCGCTGATATTCTGATCTACCACGCAACCCACGTGCCCGTGGGTGACGACCAGAAACAGCACCTGGAGCTGACCCGAGACATCGCGGCCAAGTTCAACCATGACTATGGCGTTGATTTCTTCCCGATGACCGAACCGGTGATCGAAGGTGCCGCTACACGGGTGATGAGCCTGCGCGACGGCTCAAAGAAAATGTCAAAGTCAGATGCGTCAGATGCCAGCCGTATCAACATGACCGACGATGCTGACACATTGGCAAAGAAGATCCGCAAGGCGAAAACCGACCCGGATGCACTGCCAAGCGAGGCCAAGGGCCTGGAAGAGCGTCCCGAGGCGCGAAACCTGATCAATATCTACGCCGCATTGAACGACCAAAGCGTCGAAGAAGTACTGGCAGATGTTGGTGGCAAGCAGTTTGGCGAGTTCAAACCCATGCTAGCCGATCTGGCCGTGTCCAAGCTGGCGCCTATTGCGGGCGAAATGGCAAGATTGATGGATGATCAGACAGAGATTGACCGCATCCTTGCTCGTGGTGCAGAACGGGCGAGAGAGATCACTGCGCCGATTCTGCGCAAGACATATGACATTGTGGGTATGGTTCCGCCAGCCGCAGTGTAATAACTGAGTTAAAACAAGTCCTTGCACGTTGCTTGGGCGATATACTGGAGAAAATCGGATGGCCAACGGCACCGTAAAATGGTTCAACGCAACTAAAGGCTACGGCTTTATCGAGCCTGAAAATGGCGGAAAAGACGTATTTGTACACATTTCTGCTGTTGAGCGTTCGGGTCTGAACGGCTTGAACGACAACCAGAAAGTTTCCTACGAGCTGGAAACTGGCCGTGACGGCAAAGAATCTGCTGGTTCGCTGGAACTGCTGTAAGGCAGTACTGCGGCTTCGGCTGTAGAAGTTTTAAAGGCCACCCTTTTCCCAAGGGTGGCCTTTTCCTTTGGAGCGGTAAAAGTCAGGGGCGCCCGCCCACTTAGCTGGTCTTACTCAGACCACCTTCGCCGTTGGGCATGGCAGTGCACCTGCGGCGCACTGCGGGCGTTTATTGATCGGTCAGAGCCCGCCAACGCCCTGCAGGGTCAGGTTGGCAACGGTTTTGGCATATTCTTCACGCGCCTGCGATCCTGCGCCCGAGTTCCACATGTAGTACCAATTCAGCATACCAAACACCGACATGGTCGCTGAACGTAATTTGGCTGCGTCATCTACAAACACCTGTGGCGCGGCGCGGCTTAGCGCATCGCTGAGAAACTGAACCAGCTCGCGCTGGTATCCCCTCAGCAAGGCCTGCTGTTCATTGGGCAAGGCGGTCATAGAGCTGATCTGGACCTTATGCTCGTGATCGGCCCCCTGATAGGCCAGCAAGATCCCAGCCACGATTTGGTGCACCTGCTGATCCGGCTCTAACCCCTGAACATCAATACTGCAAACACGGTCGCGCAGGTCGCGCAAGTAACAGTCGAGAATATCGAACAGGATGGCGTCCTTACTATCGTAGTAGTGATAGATATTCGCCTTTGAAATCCCGCACTCCCGCGCCAATTGGGTCATCGAGGCGCGGTCAAAACCCTGATCGGCGAACACCTTGGCCGCCGACTTCAGGATCTGACTGCGTTTCTGGTCGTGGTCTTTGGCAATCGTTCGGGCCATTCCCTTATCCTTTGTCGCGGTTGTCGATGACCCGTACAGCCTTTCCCTGTGACCGCGCAACCGACCCCGGGTCGCCGACGATGATTTCCGTCGAAACCCCGACCATATCCTTGATGTGCTTGTTCAGCATGCGCGACGCGGCCGTCTTGGATAGCTCGTCCGCCGCACCGGGTGCGGCCTCTACAAAGACCCGCATCGCATCCATGCGGCCGGATTTGTACAGCTCGATCTGGAAATACGGGGCCAGACCACCTGTGGCCATAACCTGTTCTTCGATCTGGGTTGGGAACACGTTGACGCCGCGCAGGATGATCATGTCATCCGACCGGCCAGTGATTTTCTCCATCCGCCGCATGGTCCGCGCGGTACCCGGCAATAAACGAGTCAGGTCTCGGGTGCGATACCGCACCATCGGCAGGCCTTCTTTGGTGAGTGTGGTGAAAACCAGCTCGCCCATCTCGCCATCCTCAACGACCTCTCCAGTATTAGGGTCGATGATCTCGGGGTAGAAATGATCCTCCCAGATGTGCAGACCATCCTTGGTCTCGACACATTCGTTGGCCACACCCGGCCCCATGATTTCAGACAGCCCATAGATGTCGACCGCGTGCATATCAAACGCAGCCTCGACCTCTAACCGCATGGCATTGGTCCAGGGTTCAGCTCCGAATATGCCAACCGACAGCGAGCTTTCGCGCGGGTCTAGCCCCTGTTTGTGGAACTGCTCTAGAATGTTGAGCATGTAGGACGGCGTCACCATGATCCCGTCGGGTTTGAAATCTGTGATCAGGCCCACCTGCTTCTCGGTCTGGCCGCCGCCCATCGGCACCACTGTCGCGCCCAGGCGTTCGATGCCGTAATGCGCACCCAGCCCGCCGGTGAACAAGCCATAGCCATAGGCGTTATGCACCATGTCCCCTTTGCGCAGGCCCGAGGCCCGCAAAGAGCGCGCCACCAGATCCGCCCAGTTATCAATATCATTCTGGGTATAGCCCACAACGGTCGCCTTACCCGTGGTGCCGGACGAGGCATGCAAACGAATAATCTGATCCTGTGGAACAGCAAACAGGCCAAAGGGGTAATTGTCGCGCAGGTCGTTTTTGTAGGTGAACGGGAACTTGGCCAGATCCGCCAGCGATTTCAGATCATCCGGATGCACGCCAGCCTCGTCAAACCGCTGTTTGTACATCGCCACATTGTCATAGGCATGGCGCAGCGAGGTCTTCAGACGCTCTAGCTGCAGGGCGCGGATTTCATCGACTGAGGCGATTTCAATCGGGTCCAGGTCAGCCTTGTTTGGGGTCAAATCTTTCATGGCGTCGTCCTCATCTCATTCGTCAAATAACTGGCCCTTGATCGCGCGGGACATGCCCCGGAACTCGGCGATCTGTTGGCCCTGTTGGTTGGTCACTGTCACGTCATAGATGCCGCTGCGCCCGGTCAGCGAGACCTCACGCGCGATGGCGGTCAGCCTGTCGCCCAAGCGACCCGGTGCGGTAAAGCTGATCATGTTGTGCTGCGCGACGGTTGACTGATTGCGGCTGTTGCAGGCAAAGGCAAAGGCGCTGTCGGCTAGCATGAATGTCACGCCGCCATGGCAAATGCCATGGCCATTACAATGGTGCTGTTCCACCGTTAGCTCAATGACGCTCTCCCCCTCGTCCTTGTGAGTGATCTCCATCCCCGCCCATTTTGAGGCATGGTCATCGGCCCACATGGCGGCGGCGGCTTTTTCAGCCCGTTGTTTTGGCGTCATCGTCATTTCCCCTGAAACACCGCGGCGCGTTTTTCCAGAAAGGCCGATACGCCCTCGGCGTAGTCCGCGCTTTCGCCGCATGTCTTCATAGCGACCGCTTCGACCTCGAGATGGTCATCCAAGGTGTTGATGGCCGAGGCCTGGATGCACTGTTTTGTCATCCCCAAACCCAATGTCGGGCCATTGGCCAGCTTTTCTGCCAGAGCACGCGCTTCATCCATCAGATCCTCATCTGGCAGGGCCTTCCAGATCAGTCCCCAGTCTGCCGCCTTTTCTGCCGATAGCGGTTCGCCGGTCATCGCCAACCCCTTGGCGCGCGCTTCGCCCACCAAATGCGGCAAATGCCAGCTGCCGCCGGTATCGGGGATCAGGCCGACCTTGGCAAAGGACTGGATGAACTTGGCGCTGTGTCCTGCCATGACGATGTCACAGGCCAGCGACAGGTTGGCCCCGGCCCCCGCCGCCACACCGTTTACTGCGCAGATCACTGGGAAATTCAACGACCGAATCAGCCGCACCAGCGGCGCGTAGAATGTGCGCACCGTGTTGCCCAAATCAGGCGGGCCTTCCATCTTGGACGGGTCCCGGTCTCCCAGATCCTGCCCCGCACAAAACCCGCGACCAGCACCTGTCAGTACGATGGCGCGGGTTCCCGTGTCGCGCGCGCCTTGAATGACCGAGCGCAGCGCATAGTGCATTTCGTCGTTAAAAGAATTCAGCCGGTCTGGGCGATTCAGGGTGATCTCGATCCAGTTGCCGTGATCCACTGTCAGAATTGTATCGCTCATCATTCTTCCCCCTGAAATTGCAGCCCCAAAAGGCGCTTGAACAAATTTCTTGCATAAACCGACCGGTTGGTCAATAAATTCCACAACCAATTTCAGCCTATCATGAACGGAGCGCGTTATGAGCATTCAACAGGTTTCCAGTTTTGCCAGTGGTCAGTGGATTGCTCCGGGTGCGGGTGCCCGCAATATCGCCAGCGCCATCACCGGTGAGGTCATCGCCACCGCAGGCAACGACGCGCTGGATGTGCAGGCGATGCTGGACTATGGCCGCAATGTTGGTGGCCCCTCCCTGCGCGCGATGACGTTCCACGACCGCGCCCGCATGCTCAAGGCGCTGGCCGGACATCTAAACCAGCACAAGCAGGCGCTATACGAAGCCTCGTTTGATACCGGAGCCACCCAAAGCGACCACATGATCGACGTGGATGGCGGCATCGGCACCATGTTTGTCTTTGCCTCTAAGGGTCGCCGCGAAATGCCCGACGCGCAGGTCTATCTGGACGGCGACGTCGAACAGCTCAGCCGCAATGGCACCTTTTTGGGGCAGCACATCTGCACCCCGTTGCAGGGCGTCGCGGTGCACATCAACGCCTTCAACTTCCCGGTCTGGGGGATGTTGGAAAAACTGGCGCCTACCCTGCTGGCCGGTGTACCCGCCATTGTGAAACCAGCGACTAATAGCTGCTATGTGACTGAACTTGCCGTGCGTCTGATGCTCGACAGTGGCATCCTGCCTGCCGGTGCACTGCAACTTGTGTCTGGCGGTCTGGGCGACATGCTGGATCATTTGGGCATGATGGATGTGGTCAGCTTTACCGGATCAGCCAATACCGCGCTGAAACTACGCTCCAACCCGGTGATCCTGGAAAACTCGGTCCGGTTCGTGGCCGAACAGGATAGCCTAAACGCCTCGATCCTTGGCCCCGATGCCATACCCGGCACACCTGAATTTGACCTGTTCGTCAAAGAGGTCAGCCGCGAGATGACCACCAAGGCAGGCCAAAAATGTACCGCTGTGCGTCGCATCATCGCGCCAAACGGCCAAGTTGAGGCCGTTATCGAGGCCCTGTCGGCCCGTCTGGCCAAGACCACCATCGGTGACCCACGGCTTGAAACCACCCGCATGGGCGCGCTGGTCAGCATGGGCCAGAAACACGACGTGCTGGAAAAGGCCGCCATTATCGGGACTGAGGCCACACGCGTTTACGGCGATCCCGACAGCTTCACCGTGGACGGCGCTGACGCCGACAAAGGTGCCTTTGTCCCACCAATGCTGTTCCACTGCGCCGACCCCGACAATGCCCAACGCGTCCACGACACCGAGGCCTTTGGCCCCGTGTCCACCGTAATGGGCTATCGCGATGTGGATCACGCGGTGGAACTAGCCAACAAGGGTCAGGGCTCGCTGGTGGCATCCGTCATTACACATGACGCTGAGGTCGCCCGTCAGGTCGCCATGGGCGCGGGTGCCTATCATGGGCGTTTGTACTTCAACAACCGCGACAGCATGGGCGAAAGCACCGGCCACGGCTCGCCCCTGCCCCACATGGTTCACGGCGGCCCCGGTCGTGCCGGCGGTGGCGAGGAGTTGGGCGGCGTGCGCGGCGTCATGCACTACATGCAACGCACCGCCATTCAGGGTAGCCCTGACATCCTGTCCGCCATTGGTCAGCAATGGGTGCCAGGCGGAACCGAGATCGAAGGCCCCGCGCACCCCTTCACCCGCAAGTTCGGTGAGCTATCAATTGGCGAAACCCTTTACAGCCCTTCACGTACTGTGACGCTGGAAGACATCGAAACCTTTGCCAACTTCACTGGCGATACCTTCTATGCCCACATGGACGACGCCGCCGCCAAGCGGAACCCATTCTTCCCCGGTCGTGTTGCGCATGGTTACCTGCTGTTGTCTTTCGCTGCCGGCCTGTTTGTTGAACCCAACGAAGGCCCAGTTCTGGCCAACACCGGGCTGGACAACCTGCGATTCATGCAGCCGGTTTCAGCCGGAGACAGCATCAAGGTGCGATTGACGGTGAAGAAAAAGACCCCACGCAACGAGGAATATGGCGAGGTGCGCTGGCACGTGACGCTGACCAATCAGGCCGACGAGAAGGTTGCAGAATACGAGCTGCTGACCATGAACGCCTTCTGATCTGGATGGCCGTACTACCTAGGGTTAAGCAACACCTTGCCACCGCACGGAATTAGACTGGTCTCCTCTACCGAGGAGACCTACATTAACCCTATGACCCATTCCACGGACCAATGGTTTAAAACCAGTATTGACCTACTAAGTGACCCGCAAAACCAACGTGTTTGGTCGGTCATCATTTCGCTGTTCGGCGATATGGCACAACGACCTGATGACCAGATCAGCGGAGCCGCCCTAACCCGCATCATCACGCCAATGGGGATCAAACCCGAAGCGATCCGGGTTGCGTTACATCGGTTGCGCAAAGACGGCTGGCTTGAGAGCGCGCGTACAGGTCGGGCGTCGACCCATTACCTAACCCAATACGGCCGCGACCAATGTTCCTCTGTCACCTCACGGATCTACGCTCGCGATCCAGTTCTGCCACAAGAATTACATGTGCTGATTGCCGCCGGTGGTTTTGGTCAAGACGCACTGGACGAGGCACTGATGCTGCCCCGCTATATCTCGGTCAACCGCACCACAGCCTTGGGGTACGGTCCCAAGCCAAAAACATCGCATGATTTGCTGGCCCTTGAGGCTGACAGCTACTCTCTACCCGACTGGCTCAAAGCTCAGCTATTTCCTGCTGAGCTGTCGCAGTCCTGTGCCGCGCTTTTCAAGGTAGTCAGTAGTATTTCAGATCCACCACCGGGGTTAAGCTCAGCGCAAGTGGCGTCGCTGCGCACCCTGATTGTTCATCGCTGGCGGCGCATTGTGTTGCGGCATCCTGATCTTCCAATAGACTTTCACCCAACAACCTGGCCCGGTGTCGCCTGCCGAGACAAAGTCTTTGCATTACTGGACCAGTTGCCCCTTCCAAACCTGGCCGAACTAAGAGAGCCTGTGGAAGCCTAAAAGAAAAATACGGCGTGGAGCCAGATCTATGACAGTCCTGAATACTCTCGGCGTTGCATCGTTGGCAGCGACTACCGCCTTTCTCTCAGTGACACATCTGAAAACCCGCCGCCTGGCGCGGCAGGCAGAGGAGCTGGTGCCATCGGTCGGTAAATTCCAACCCGTTCCGGGCGGTGTGATCCACTACGTTGAAATGGGCCCTGCCGATGCCCAACCACTGGTTCTGATCCACGGGCTGTCAGGTCAGTTGCAGCATTTCACCTACGCCTTGGCTGACCTGTTGGCACCGGATTTCCGTTTGATCATTCTGGATCGTCCCGGATGCGGATATTCAACCCGTGACCACGATCAACTGGCTATTCTGCCCGAACAGGCAAGGATGATTCAGAGTTTTCTGGACATTTTGGAAATCGAACAACCGATCCTGTGTGGGCATTCTCTGGGCGGTGCCGTCGCCCTAGCTATGGCGCTGGATGCACCTGAACAAATTCGAGGCCTTGCCCTGCTGGCGCCGCTGACCCACCCGGTAGAGGAGGTTGGCGTCTTCAAGGGCCTAATCGTCCACACGCCATTTGTGCGGCGCCTGATGGCTCAGACGGTTGCTATCCCTGCTGCCCAACGCAACGCCACTGATATCCTGCAGCAGGTGTTTGCCCCGACCCCCTGCCCCGACGATTTTGCCATTCAGGCCGGAGCGGTACTGGGGATGCGGCCCAAAAGCTTTGTCACGGCCTCGGCTGACGCAACATTGGCCAGCGGGAATATAGCGCTGCAATCCGCCCGCTATGCTTCGGAGTTAAAGACCCCCGGCGCAGTGCTGTTTGGCGAACAAGACGCGGTGTTGAGCCCACAGATGAACGGCACCACGATGGAGTGTTTTGGGCTGCCCTGCGAGATGTTGCCCAATCAGGGCCATATGTTGCCGATTTGCGCTCCAGAGCAGTGCAATGCGTTCATTCGAGAGACCGCAGAAAAGCTGAAATAAGCGTTTTTCAACCTCCCCGATCCGATCCAACGCGGCCAGTTTTCAGGACTGTCAGAAAAAGAGACCTGAATACACATTTGCAGCGATTTATCTCTTGACCCCACCCCGTGAAACTCCTAAATCGCCTGCACACAGAGTGGCGGTATAGCTCAGTTGGTTAGAGCAGCGGAATCATAATCCGCGTGTCCGGGGTTCAAGTCCCTGTACCGCCACCAAAGATTCCTAAAAGACGAATACCTTCTTGCAAGTCGCAGATTGCGAGCCTGTTTCAGGTCGTAGGCTGTTGTTGCAAAAGTTCATGGGTATCGGAGTGTAACAAGCCGTAAGTGCAGTACACCACGTCCGTTCGACCCGTTGTGCGTTTCCGCGCCATTTCTGGTTGCCGATCAATGTTATCTACTTTGACGGCTGCACTGGTGGCCACATACCCGGGCCACCAGTATTTTTAGGTTTCTGTCTTCTGCAACACTCAGGGCCTTGGACACAGGCTCTGAGTATTCACTAGGGCAGGCAGACAGTTAGAAGTCATCCCAGCGATTTGCTTCTTTTGGAGCGTCGATGAACTGTGCTTCCAGCTCAGCCTCCATTGAACCATGCGCTGTTGGCATTGTTGGTTCGGCTGGAGTGAAAGGCACTGTGTTCGAGCTACCTTGGCCGGTGTTGAAAACAGACACATGTTGGGCCAATGCCGAGGCATCATTGCGCAGCAATTGACCCGCGGCGGTTGCTTCCTCGACCATTGCAGCGTTCTGCTGGGTCACTTGGTCAAGCTGAGACACACCGGTGTTGATTTCAGTCAGTGTGATCGCCTGTTCGGCAGCCCCGGCAGCGATACCTGAAATATGCTCGGAGATTTCGCCAACACGCTCAGTGATCTTCTTAAGCTCCTGACCGGCGCGTCCAACCAAATCAACACCCTGATTTACCTGATTGGCACTTTCCGAGATGAGGCTCTTGATCTCCATCGCCGCGTCCGAAGACCGCTGAGCCAAGGCGCGAACCTCAGATGCGACCACCGCAAAACCACGGCCGGCCTCACCCGCACGAGCGGCTTCGACCCCTGCGTTTAGAGCCAAAAGGTTGGTCTGGAACGAGATGTCATCAATAACAGTAATGATCTGCGAAATCTTGCTAGAGGATTCCTCGATCTGCGACATGGCGTTCACGGCGTTCGTCACAACTGTATCACTGTTTTCTGCAGTGGTTTTGGCATCCATTGCGATCGATTCTGCCTGACGCGCGCCATCCGCTGCTGACTTTACACTTACTGTCAGCTCTTCCATGGCAGCTGCCGTCTGCTCTAGCGTTGCAGCTTGGCTTTCTGTCCGGTGAGACAAGTCATCCGACGATTGGCTGATCTCTGTTGCACCGGCCTGAATGCGGGTAGAGTTTTCAACGACGGTGCCGATGATCTCCAGCATCTTTTGAACCGTGGTGTTGAAGTTCAGACGCAATTCTTCGTAGTTCGATGCAAAGGGTCTATCCAGTGTCCGTGTCAGATCACCTTCTGACAAGCTCTGTAGGCCTTTGCTCAGCTGTGCAACTACAGCCTCTTGCTGTTCCTGTTCAGCACGCTGTGCGTCTTCTGCAGCCTTACCAATTTGCAGCTGTTCTTTCAGCTCTTCCAGATGGCGGCCGATACGTCCGATTTCATCACCGCGTGTTTGATAGATTGGTTCGTCATCATAGGTTCCTTGGGCAATTCCTGAAATGGATTCGCCAACACGGGCCAGAGGAACGCCCATCAGGCGGTGCAGCGCAAAGGCAGACAGGGCAACAAGTGCCAAGAATGCGACAGACGCGACCCCGAGGGCGATCAGCTTACCTTGGCCCAAAGAAGCGATGTCGACTTCTGGGGTCCAAACGAAAGCAACAGATCCGACAAAGTTGTCACCAGAAGTACCCACTCTCGATGGTGCGGCGGTGATAAAGCCTGAGGCGTCACTTTGCATTTCACCGGCCTTCAGCGCGGCAGCAGCCAAGCCTGCGAGTGCGCTACGGTCAGCCTTGGATATAGCTCCTGATTCAGCAATCACTCCACCCTCAGAATCAAGTGCAACACCGTATGTAGCGCGACCCTGTGTCCGGGATAGTACCCCCTCTAGGCGGTCGGCCAGAGGACCGGTGTTTTTAAAGCGGATGGACCCACCGCTGGTTGATGCGACCTCGACCGTCATATTGCGGCCGAGGTTCTGAACGCCGTGAACGATCGAGCGTTCTTGCATCTTGTTGTTTGCGACAGTTAACAGTGCTGCCAGAGTCAAAGTACTCACGACTATTAACAGCATACACTTTACGAACAGGGACATCCTATTGAATAGTCCGGAGAATTTTGGCTCTTGCATTGTCAATCTGCCTTTATAGGTCTTAACGTCTATCTTGCTATCTATGGCCGCTAAAATAGCTGCCCGGTATTACTCGACGGGCAGACCAGAGGCTTGCCACTCAGGGAAACCATCACGAAGATAGTGGACAGAGGTGTAACCCCAGGACACAGCCATTTCGGTTGCTTGCGAAGAGCGCATGCACGAATGACCGTTGCAGTAGAAAACAACAGGTTCGGTTTTGGCGATGTGCTCAGCCAGTGTTTCTTCTGAAAGAGTTGTTTTTGAATCCAAATGGATGGCGCCGGGGATGCGACCAAGCTCAACGTCTGCTGGCTTGCGTACATCGATAAATTTCACACCGTTGCCAAACAGATCGGCTGCTGCTTCGATAGAAACTGTAGTGGCGCCATCAATACTGGCTGGCGAAACTTCCGCTGTCGCAACATTTGCGACCAGTAGGGATGCGGCGGCTAGGCTTGCTAAAATCTTCATTCTGTAACTTTCCAACTTTGTTCATACCGAACCAGAAATTACAGGCGCTACATTAAATTACAGTAAAACAAGTAACCTGCTAATAATTCGCCTTTTTCTCAAAATTTAACGTCCACCAACAACCCTTCGTCGATCCGTTTTATTGTGCTGTGACTATAGTTTAACTCGGCCACACCGATCAGGCTGTTTCCCTACCTGTTAGAGCAACGAACAATTAGCCGTTGTCCATGGAGACATTTCGATCTGCGAATGTGGTGGAAATGGCAGGGGCACCAGGGTTCGAACCCGGGACCTACGGTTTTGGAGACCGTCGCTCTACCAACTGAGCTATACCCCTGCAATGCGGCATGTCCTAAGCCAGCAGCAGGCGACTGACAAGAGGAAAAACAGTTTTTCTGAGACAGGCTCGTTAAGTTCTCTGCGCTGATCTTTGCGAATGCTCATGCATAGGCTAAGAGAAAGGCAAAAGAGGACCATTCGCTTGAGCCTGAGACGAAAAATTGCGGACAGCAACGCGTTTAACAATACTATCGAACGGTTGATCACCGGGTATGTGAAATTCTGTTACCGGACCTCGCGTTGGACCCGCAGCGGATTCGCCCCGATGGAGGAGCTGGTAGAATCAGGCAAACCGGTCATCATGGTTCTGTGGCACCAACGACTGGTGATGTCGCCCTATCTTTTCGATAGTTCCAAGGGGCGCATATGCACGTTGACTTCGGCCGCGCGGGCTGGCCGACTGGCCGGCAAAGTGCAAGAGCGGATGGGGTTTGACACAATCCCGATGTCCAGCCGCAAGCGCCATGTCGCGCTTTCGCGAGAGGTGCTGCGCCGTATCAAAAATGGAAGTTCGGTCGGGATAGCCGCCGACGGCCCCCGTGGGCCTGCGCGTGTGTCTTCTGGCGTACCAATCATCTGGGCGCGCAGTTCGGGGTGCAGAGTTTTCACAATCAGCTTTGCCCAAAAGCGAACCTTCAAATTGCCGACCTGGGACAAACAAATGTTCCCGGTTCCATTCTCGCGTGGTGTCTTGATGTGTGAAGAATGGACCGAGAATGTACCGCGCAAACCGACGCCAGAACAGGCCGAGGAGTTGCGCCTGAGCCTAGAGGTGGCACTGGACCGTATTACCGACGCCAGCGATGCGGCGGTGGGGCGTAGCAGCGCGCCACGCCCCTAATAGATCACGTCAGGGCCAGCCCCATCATGACAAGCCCAACAAAGCCCACTGAGTAAGCAGCAGAGCGAATAACGGGTACGGCCAGCAGATAAGCAGGCAAGTAAGCCAGACGGGCAAAAAAGAACACTGCGCCCCCTAGGCTGGCCTGTTCAACATTTACGTCAGACAATACAAGGGCCAGCACTGCTAGAACCGCAAATGGTGCCAGGTTTTCCTGAAAGTTACGGTGCGCCCGTTGCGCCCGTGCGTGTACTTTTGCCGGATCAGGATCGCCGTCGCGCGATCCTAGATAGGCCCCTACCCCAATTCGTGGCAGCAAAAACAACGAGGGCAAAAACAGGCCCGCATAATACAAAATCAACACCAGTAGAATCCAAGTCAGCATGAGAAGTCCTTTGCCTTTGTTATCCAGTGCAAGTTAGAAAAGTCGGGGAATGGCAACAATTCCCTTGGAGGGAATAGCAATGACTTCGTTTGGCCACGTCCTGAAAGACATCCGCGCTGCCCGTGGAATGTCGCAAGCCTCTCTGGCGCTGTCGTTGGATTCTACCCAGCGGCATCTTTCGTTTTTGGAAACCGGGCGTTCGCTGCCGACCTCATCATTCCTTGCGCGGATTTGCAGGGCGATGGACCTTAATATTGCGCAGCGGGTGAACCTGTACGAGGCCTCGGGGTTGGCCAATCCCTATACGCGGCGCGATATGGAATCTGACGAGATTCACGCCGCATTGGACATGATCGAGAAACGTGTGTTGGCAAACTGGCCCTTCCCCGCATTAGTGCTGGATCCGGATTGGAACGTGTTGCGCAGCAACGCGGTGTTTGACCAGATTTTCGGCGCCTTCATGCCGCAAGGCAATGAGCCTGCAAACCTGCTAGAAGTCATGATGAGCGAAATGTTTCAGGGGTTGGTCCAGAACTGGGATCAGGCTGCAGGCGTGATGTTCTACCGCCTGCAACGCGCCGCAACCCACAGTCCGCGTATCGCCAAAGTACTGCAGGCGGCGCAGTCTGAGGGGCGCTTTGCAGGGATGGAACAGCATTTGGGGGAACTCGGTGAAATCCCGATTTTCCTGCCTATACGCATCGCGCTTCCTAATGGGCCTGTCATGGAACTCAGCTCACTGCTCGGCAAGTTGGCCTCGTGTCAGGATGCCCTAATCGAAGGATTGGAAATTGAACTGATGGTGCCACTGGATGAACCATCAGAGCAAGCGATGCGCGCCGATGGTTAACCTGGCACCAACAACTCCAGATCACCGCTACCGTCCAGTTATAGAAATCAGTTCTTAGCAATAGAAAAAGGGCCGCCCTAAGGCAGCCCTTTCAAAACCTTGGTAAGTGGTGCGTGCAAGCACGCACCCTATGCCAAAATTATTCGACGATCTTGGAAACAACACCAGCGCCAACTGTGCGGCCGCCTTCGCGGATCGCAAAGCGCAGGCCCTGCTCCATCGCGATTGGTGCGATCAGCT
>NZ_QHLQ01000061.1 GCF_011813015.1 Parasedimentitalea denitrificans
AATGTTGTTGAAAAACTCGAAGTTTTCGCGTGTCCGTATAACGGGACAATGTGTTCCCGCCTCTGTTTCACGCTGCGGCTTTGGCCTGGATTGGGTGTGACGCCAGCTTGGCTAGCTTTTTGAGGTTCTGGGCGGTTGCGGCGAGGATAAATTCATCATGAGCACCACAGGGGCCACGTAATCGGAGCCGACCTAAGCCGTGGATGCGTTTGAGATGTGCAAAAGACATTTCAACCTTTTTCCTCAACTTGCATGAGATAGCATATTGCTGGGTTTGCGATAATCCGCGGGCGACATCTCGGGACGTTTCATAGATTGAACGTGTGACTTTTCGCTGGGGTTCTTTTGGTGTGCAGCGTTCTTTTAGGGCGCAGACATCGCAGTCTGATTTACGGGCGCGATAGCGTATTGTGGCATCTTTATTCGCTCCCGATCTTGGTGTTTTGAAGGCCCTTCGAAATTGCTTCAGCTCTTTCCCATTTGGGCAGATATAAAGGTCACTGTCTGTATCATAGGTAAAGTCGGCACGCTCAAGAGTTCCATCCTTGCGTCCAGACTTATCGATGACTGGTATATGCGGTGCGATCCCACGCTTTTCGACTAGCCAATCCAGCATAGGACCTGATCCGTAAGCCGTATCTGCTATTAGACGTTCCGGCATCAGGTTATGTACCTTTTGCACGCGATCAATCATGGTTCTGACCGCCCCAACTTCGGCCTGGCGAATAGAACGTGTCGGCTCTACATCCAGGATCACTGCGTTGTCGGTATCGATCAAGTAGTTCGTGGAATAGGCAAAATACGCGGGACCGCCGCGCGCCCCAGTCCACTGGGATGCTGGATCTGAGTGCGAGATAAACTTGGGCGTAACAGGACTGGCGGCACCAAAAGCAGCGTCATCAAGCGTATCTAGATATTCTCGAACGGCCCGTGGCGCATCATCGGCACCAATTGTCTCGGGATCCCAGTCAGCCTTGGCTGTAGAGTTCTGACGATTGGCATCAGCGGCGATGATGCTCGCATCGGCCGCATAGCGCTGGCCGCTCGCTAAGCCCGATGTGATACATTGTGCGACGACCGTTTCGAACACATGCCGTAGGACATCACTGTCGCGGAACCGACCATGTCGATTTTTGGAAAACGTTGAATGGTCTGGGATTGGATCCGCCAGATCCAATTTACAAAACCAGCGATAAGCCAGATTGAGATGGACTTCGTCACACAAACGCCGTTCAGAACGGATGCCCATAATATACCCGACGAGCAACATCCGCATCATCAGTTCCGGATCAATTGAAGGGCGGCCAGTAGAGCTGTAAAACTCAGACAGATGCAGGCGAACGCCGGACAAATCAATTACCCCGTCAATCGCCCTCAGAACATGATCACGGGGAACATGATCCTCAATCGAGAAATCATAAAATAGGGCGCTTTGTGCTTCCTGCCTTGGTCCTAACATCGCCACCAATCCCCCCACGCCAATAAGGAAATTGAATCAGTCATATACCCTCAAATCAACAAGAGTTTTTCAACAACATT
>NZ_QHLQ01000062.1 GCF_011813015.1 Parasedimentitalea denitrificans
TGTCCGTCGTCATATAAAATGGAACATCAGAGGGGCTTGACCATTGGAGGCTCTGGTTCGTTTGTGTGATTGATTATGCAGCCTGTTTTTGATGTTGCAAGCGGCGTTGTTGGATTGTCATTTTCTTGATTTTCTCCCTTTCTCTGATGATGGCTTTGTCACGCCCAAAATAGACGTCAGCCGGTGTCACGTTGTTCAGGCTCTCATGGTAGCGTTCGTTGTTGTAGTAATCGACGAAGGCCCCGATCTGGCGTTCGAGGTCGCCGGGTATATAGTAGTTTTCCAGCAAGACCCGGTTCTTCATTGTTTGATGCCAGCGCTCAATTTTGCCCTGAGTCTGCGGATGGAACGGTGCTCCGCGAACGTGATCCATCTTGTGATCCTCCAGCCATTCAGCCAAATCACCGGAGATGTAGCAGGACCCATTGTCGCTCAGCAGACGTGGCATGTGCCGAACGACGGCATGGTCGCACCCTGACGCCGCCAGTGCCAACTCAATTGTTGCCGTCACGTCCTCGGCCCGCATGTTCGTGCAGAGCTTCCAGCCAATGATGTAGCGGCTGTAATCATCCAGGATCGTGCTGAGATAAAACCAGCCCCAGCCAATGATCTTGAAGTAGGTGAAGTCGGTTTGCCACATCTCGTTTATGGCAGTCGTTTTGTCCGTGAACTCGTCGGCTGCTTTAATCACCACATAGTCTGGCGCTGTGATCAGATCAGCTTCCTTCAAAAATCGGTAAGCTGATGATTCAGAGATAAAGTATCGTTTCTCGTCAGTATATTTGACCGCCAGTTCGCGCGGCGTCAGCGCCTCATGCTCCAGCGCGAACTCGATCAGATTGTCCCGTCTGGCCTGTGGAATACGGTTCCAGACAGACTTTGGACAGGGTGAGCGATCCACCAGGGCATCAAGCCCACCTTCGACATAGCGATCATACCAACGGTAGAATGTGGTGCGCGGGATGCCCAGCATATCGAGGGTCTGCTTTACAGGCAGATGAGATCCCTCAACGGTGCGGATGATTTCCAGTTTCTCAGACGCGGGGTATCTCATTCCTCGAACTCCCCAGCCCCTGTCATGCTTTTTTTGAGCAGACGGTTTTCCAAGGTCAGATCGGCGACACATTCCTTCAGTGCCGTTGCCTCGGATCGAAGCTCTTTCACTTCTGGCGACGTTGCTTGCCGGGCCGTATCGCCGGACAGACGGCGTTTACCCGCCTCAAGGAATTCTTTCGACCAGCTGTAATACAGGCTCTCAGAGATGCCCTCACGACGGCACAGCACTGAGATGGTTTCCTCACCACGAAGGCCCGCCAAAACAATGCGGATCTTCTCTTCAGAAGAATAGGTTTGCCGCGTCTTGCGGCGGATGGACTTGACCAGCTTGGTAGCCGAAGCTTTGCTGGTTCCGGATTTCTTGTTCATCTTCACTCCTTGACGGTTACGATGAACCAGAAATCCTCCTGATGCTAAACCTTCCCAAATACCCACAGGTGCTGACGTCAGACA
>NZ_QHLQ01000063.1 GCF_011813015.1 Parasedimentitalea denitrificans
GCATCGCCGTCTTGAGGTCTCGACCGTAGTGATAGTCGATGAGAAAGGAATCATGGATGCAGAGAACAGGGATTGAGCGGGCGGTGAAGTGGTTGATCGCTGTCTAAACTGAGCGTCTCAACCTCAAAACCGTACACGTCCCATTGAACTTAACACCACGGTTCCTTATCTCCTTGTCCCCCGAAACAACTAGGAGAAAGAATGAAACAACCACTTGACCCACATCACTCCCGCCCCATCGACGTCCACCGTTGGTCTGACCATCCCGAGGTCAGGGTGTTGGTCGACCGTATCTGGGATGAACATTTCGGTAAATTCCACGAACCTGAGCAACCTCGTCGGGGCCCAAAGCCAAAAACACGCCACAAGGACATGCTGAAGGTTCTGTTGCTCGACCTCTATGTGGCCTGGACAACCCATCCGGACCTTTCACTGGGCATCCACCTCAACAATAGTGAATGGAAAACCCTCAGTCGCTATAACGCTCTCCACCTGAGTAAAATTATCACCGACTACGTTCATCATTTGAACGGTCTGGGGATGATCGAGCTATCCAGAGGCAGCTATACTGCACCCGGAGCACCGACGAACAGAACGTCAAGGATCCGAGCATCTGAACGACTCAGAGCACATTTCAGAGAGGCAAAATTCGGTTCTGAAGATATTGGGCGCACCGCAAATCAGGAATGCATCATTCTGAAGAGGGACGATGAGGATGGCGGAGCATCAAAGCCAATAGAATATGACGATACGGCCAAAACTACTGCAATGCGAACACAGCTCAGGGACTATAACACCCTTCTGGTACGGTCGTTTATCGATGTCCCTAAACTCGAAGACCCTTACGTTCAGCGCCTCATCACCACTGGACTGAGAACTGGGCAGATGGTTAGGCTGCCTCTGGGCCCCGGCAATCAGTTCGTGCGGCGTGTCTTCTCTAGAGGCGACTGGGAGCTGAATGGTCGCTACTATGGGGGATGGTGGCAGCAGATAGGCAGCGAGCTCAGAAAGCGCATTCACATCAATGATGTCCCGACGATCGAAGTCGACTTCAAGGGGCTGCACGTCAACCTTCTCAGCATTCTTAGTGGAGCAGGCAAGATCCAGGGGGACCCCTACGATCTCACCGGCGGTTTCCTTAAAGGCGCGGATAGAATCCAGCAGCGGGCGTATCTCAAATATCTGGTTCTTGCTTCCATCAATGCAAAGGACAAGAATTCTGCCTTCCGTGCGTTCAGAGATAACTATCCAAAAGGAGATCCGGGCAAGTCGTTCACCAACGCGGCGCTGGAGGCGATTCTGAACGAGTTCTTGACCCGGACACCTCAGCTGAAGGGCAGCCTGTTCGCGGACCAAGGGATCAGGATGATGAAGCTAGACAGCGACATAGCGGAGTTGGTCATCAACCACTTCACCGCCCGCTCAATCCCTGTTCTCTGCATCCATGATTCCTTTCTCATCGACTATCACTACGGTCGAGACCTCAAGACGGCGATGC
>NZ_QHLQ01000008.1 GCF_011813015.1 Parasedimentitalea denitrificans
AATCCAGGCCAAAGCCGCAGCGTGAAACAGAGGCGGGAACACATTGTCCCGTTATACGGACACGCGAAAACTTCGAGTTTTTCAACAACATTAGCCCTTTTACGACATTCGTGTTAGGTGCAGAATCCGAGATGACGTGTAGCACCCACCATTCGCTGCGCGTCGCACCAACGACTGCTAAGCGGTGCGATTTCAAGAACATTGTGTCTACGTACATTCGGTCGGGCAATGGCCCTGAGTTCATAACGGAGGCCTTCAGGGATTGGATCAAAGCCGTCGGGGCCAAGACAACTTACATCGAGCTAGGATCCCCTTGGGAGAACGGGTACTGCGAGAGCTTTAACGGACGAATACGGGACGAGCTGCTGATCGGTGAAATCTTCTTCTCGCTCCGTGAAGCTCAGATCATCATCGAAAGCTGAAGGAAACACTACAACACTGGCGGCGTCCATCAAATAACAGTCCAATCTCAACCTAGACCGTTACGACAGCCCCCCAAATGACAAAAGAGGTGAAAGGGAGTGGTTTGAAAGTTGGACATTGCTGCCTAGAGCGCTCCTCTCGGAAGATCGCATTGCACGCTACATTTGGGCAACGGATGTGCCAGAATGACGTCATTGTGCCGATGAGTGGCAAAGGCATTTATTATGCTAATGCCGACGTCGAGACCTTTTCAAAACCATCAAGGCCGAATTGATTTGGCGGAGGTCAGAAAAACACGACGGTAGGCTAAGATGGCGGTTTTCAAACACCTCAATGGGTTCTACAATCAGCGCCGTCGATGCTCAGTCTTGAGCGAGGAAGCCCTAAGTTGACCTCTTGGGCATTAATACTCTCCCCTAAAGACCGACCTGAAGCCTTCTCCAACGCCGGTCGAGTTGTCGTTTCTCCTGGCCGTTGCGCGGTTTAACGAAATAGAGAGGGACGGGAATATCTTGAGGTAGCGCCAAAGCCGGAAGGTCAAAATTTGGGTCGTCGATTTCAGCACGAGAGGATGATACACTGTTGTTGGCGAATGTGCTTAGTGTTGCCAATGCCATCATGTCGGGCCGCAGAATGTAGTCCATGAGCAGGTTCGACTGTTCTACATTCGCTGCATCACTGGGAATGACAAAAACGTCGGCCCACAGATTTGTTCCTTCTTGGGGAAGAATGAATTGATACTGTTCGCTTCCCTCTTCCAATAATGGCGCAAGGGCATCTGTGCTCCATGCAACGGCTAGGCAGATCTCCCCACCAAGCAAGTCATCATATTGATCGTTATCAAATGAGCGGACGTACGGCGCTATGGCAGAAACAACCTCAAAAGCGGCGTCAAGATCCTGATCGGACTGTGTATGCGGATCAAGACCAAGGTAGACGAGTGCCGCTGCAATAACTTCTTCCACTGAGTCAACAATAGTGATGCCACAGGCGGCCAACCTTTCCGCATTTTCCGGGTCAAATACCAATGACCAACTGTCAAGAGAGGCACCTGGAAGGCGTTCCGATACAGCTTCGACATCAAACACAACACCAGTTGTGCCCCAAAGGTAGGGCAAAACATGTCCTTCCGCACTCGGCATGGACTGGAGAAAAAGTTCCTGCAGTTCTGAATTCACACCGGTAGAATTCGGAATGGCATCCACCTCGATCTCCTGGATGGCTCCGGATTCAACCAAGCGTCCTACACTCTCCATAGGAACGACCGCTAGGTCGTAGCCTGTACCACGAGCAATCAAGCGCGCCTCAGCTTCATCTGACTCTCCATATGTGTCCATCGAGAATTGGGTCCCGACGTCTTCCGTGAAGCCGTCGATAGCCTCTTGAGCGATGTACCCGCTCCAATTATAAAACGAGACATGCTCAGTTTCCGCTGAAGCCGGAGCGAACAGTACCGCTCCAGTTAATAGAGCTAAGGCAGTTGTTGTCGTCAGGCGCATTGCGTGTTCGGCTCCTTGTGTTTACTGCTTTCGTCGGGCCAATGGCGTATCAGTTCCTCGGTTAAATCCGACTTTCTGATGGGTTTTGCGAGATAGCCGTCCATACCAGCGGCCAAACCTGCGTCCCGATGCTCATTCATTGCATTGGCAGACAACCCGATGATTGGAATCGGTTCCTTGTTCAGTTCTCGCTCTTTCGCCCGGATTGCGCGGGTTGCATTCAGCCCGTCCATTTCCGGCATTCGAACATCCATTAAGATCAGGTCAGGTAACCACGATTCTTCCAGTTCGATTGCCTCGACACCATTAGAAGCGGTTTTGACCTCGCATTCCATGCGCTCCAACATCTTGCTAACAACTAACCGATTGACGCGATTGTCATCCGCAACAAGGATTTTCTTGTTGAACGTCAGTGCTTGTTTGGCAGGGTTGGCCATCACAGTTACCCTCGGCGCATCTTCTACAGGAAATTCAACGACAAATTCCGATCCTTTGCCTAACTCACTTTCCATTGAAATCGTACCGTTCATGGCATCGATAAGTTTTTTTACGATGGCCAACCCCAACCCGGTCCCTCCAAACCGTGAAGTTGTGGACGCATCGGCCTGTGCAAATTGTTCAAATATCAGACTTTGGGATTCTGGTGCTACACCTATACCACTGTCCCTGAAAACAATGCTAAGTATTCGCGTGCCCTCATTCTCTGACACTCGTTCTTCTACCTCGATTTCGACGGCCCCGGCCTCAGTGAATTTGATGGCATTGCTGGCAAGATTGAGAACGATCTGCCGGACGGCCTTGCCATATCCCACCACATGCCAATTGGCTGTTTCAGGACGTGCAGACAGGTGCAGGTCAATTTTCTTGTTCTGAACTTGAGCTGAAAACAAGTCGACAACCTCTTGGCAAAGGGAAAGTACGTCGAAGACCTCGGTCTCCATTTCAAACTTGCCAGACTCGATTTTCGACAAATCCAATACATCATTGATGACACGTAAAAGAGAATTCCCGCTCACAAGCATCATGTGGACCATATGAATTTGTTCGTCGTCCAGATCAGTACCTTGTAACAACTCAGCCAACCCCAGAACTCCATTCAGTGGCGTTCGTATTTCGTGGCTCATCGTTGCGAGAAAATTGGATTTGGCCTCGGAAGCAGCCTCAGCACTTCGACGGCTAGCTTCAATTTCGGACTGCGCGCTGATAATAAAGCGCTCCATTGGTAAATGTACAAAACGTGCGGCGACAAGAACTCCAAGAGCTCCAATGGCGACGGCTATCAGTGCAAAGGCCAATTGTGCTTCCGTGGCGGCGCGGCCGGTCCGAACTTCGGCGTATTTGATCTGCATGATAACCGGAATCAACTGCCGCGATAAATCAGAAGCAAGTGCAGCTGCTTTTGAGATTTCTGAATTGGTTGTTTCAGCATTTGCGATCACGTTGGCAAAAAACAGAATTTCACCAAGCTCGGCCAATGGGTCTAACGAAGGTTGGTTCATTATTTCCTGCGCATCTGCAGAATAGGCAAATCTCGTATGAGCATTTCTAACCTGCTCAAGAGCGGAATTTGCGCTTATGGCGCTTCGACGAATTCGGCCAACAGCTATCAACGCTTTTTGCTTGGATGGATCGTTTTTTAGTTCGTCAAATGCCAAAGAAAGCTCAGCGAGAGAGACCAAAATCAAATCGAGAGATTGTGTATTTTCAGCGCGTCGAGCGACACCGTCGCGCCCGGAAAGGGTAATGAGGAAGGCGCCGATAGCAGCAGACAACAAGATAGCCAACGCAATGCCACTGCGTAGGCGTAAATAACTTTTGGTGATGCGCTGCCTTGGCATTAGTTACACGAAACCTCATATTTCCTAAGGTGGTTTCGCAGCATCTGATTTCGATTAGATTAATCTAAAGCGCTGCCCATGTGATCATTCACAACCACATATTTAACTAGAAGGCGCAGTCCCAAGCTGTGTAACATTGCCTCGATACCGAGACTTAAACGTGGCTAGCACCAACGGAAGTGACCAATCGCCTTTGGAAAACTATTCCTGTACGCCCAGTCATTTCCTGGGAACAAGTGATTGGTTCCAGCACTTTAAGTGCATTGCATTTCGCTTATTGGTGCCAACTGCTTACAATGAGCAGAGGTGATTTTTCTCCTTCGAGAATGCATGCTTCTATCAGATGTGCAACTGACTGACATCAGCACTTATGGGTCAAAATGAGCAACAGCAACTGTAATACCGAGCAGATGTTTCAAAACATTCTCAATTTAGTGCGGATTGCGCGTTTCCTTGATCGTGCGTTACCCTGATCTAGCAAAGCCAGATCAGCGGACCGTTTGTTTCTCATATGCGTGAGGCATCACGCCAACACTGTTCGCGGTGCTAACACTCCGACCAGCTATGAACGAGCAGGCTCCACGCAGTGCCTCAGAGGCGCCATAAGTCAGTCAATCAGCTACGAGAATAACCTGAGAGACCACTGCCACGAGTTCAGTTTGTGTACTCACCTCCAGTTTTTTTCAATACAGATTGAATCTAGAATGCCTTCAGGCTGAGCACAGATCGGCGTTGCACCATTTATCTGGACGCCTATTGTCGCCCCTCAGTGACCTCAAAGAGCTGCATCATATCAAGGGGGGGATAGAGCGACAGCTTTTTCGCCACGCTTCCATTTAGAACGAACGCAAACTCTTCCATCGCAAGTACAGGGTAACTCCCTGCTTGCGCATCGGAATTCAATATACGCATCGCTTGTTGGGCTGCAAGTTTGCCGACATCGTAATCCCTCGCCGCGATTGACAAATAGGCTTGGCTTTCGTGGACCAGCTTTTCATATGGGGAAAGTACAGGCAAACCGTGCGAAAGAGCCGTTTCGGTGAAGGTATCAGCGTGTGTCTCCAGAAAGGTGGAGGATCCCAGATAGATAAACTGCACGCCAGCCGCCTTCATTTGGGCGATCCCCGTGGCCATGTGTTGAAGCTTGGCGGGGTCGCCTCCGCGCACAGGCACTGCGGTTAGATGAAACCCCTCCTGCTTCGACAAGGCGTTGATTTCCTCGAATTTTCTTAGTGAGTTGTCTGCCTCAGGTTCATAGATCAACCCCAAGTGGTTGAAGTCTGGCATCACCCGTCGAAGACCATTGATGTTGACTGCTTCCGGCACCCGATTGCGGGTACCGGTTATTTGAGTCCGGCCTGTTTCAGTATAGCTGTCCACAATATCTGAGGCCACGGGATCAGAGACCACGGTAAAGACCACGGGCATGTCTCCCATGCGTGATCCTTCGTTAAACTCAGCTTTTGTACCAACCATCTGGCGCGTGACACGCGTGCCCCAAGTGACTAAAAGGTCCAGCTTTGCGTCTTTGACGAGATCAGGCATCCGGGCCAGAACGTTTTCGTCCCGGGCAGCGTCAAACTGGAGAAATTCGATCCCTGGATCCATGGCCCTCAGTTGATCCGCCACGCCGCGGCATACATCTTCGCAGCCGGCCCAAAGCACCATCCCTACCCTGTTTGATGTATCTGCCGCAACTTGTGCGACCAACGAAGCAAACAGAATGAATCCAAGCAACCCATTGCGATATTTCATCTTATTCCTTCCGTGACGTGGCAACCCGATCCGCAGGC
Source organism: Parasedimentitalea denitrificans (assembly GCF_011813015.1). GTDB lineage: Bacteria > Pseudomonadota > Alphaproteobacteria > Rhodobacterales > Rhodobacteraceae > Parasedimentitalea > Parasedimentitalea denitrificans. Next base: position 5,554 of record NZ_QHLQ01000008.1, read on the forward strand.
CGTGTTGCTATGGTAACCACAACAAAGCCCGCTGCCGCAAAGCAGGCGTAAATCCCGATCATGGACGTTGTTCGCTCAAACCCAAAAGATGCGGCAAATGCGCCGGCGCTCACCATTGCAGCAGCTGCACCGGCGCGTTCAAGAACACGCACCATTCCAAGAACATTGGTAAGCCCCAGATGAGAAAGGCTGGTTTGGGATAAATGCACCACGATAGCCGTGATAGGCCCCGCCGACAATCCCAGCGCTGCTCCTGACACTACAGCAACAAAGAGCAGACCTTCAAAGGACGGCGCAGCACCGATGTGCCAGATTACAGCCCCCGCTGCCAAAGTGCCAAGCCCGGCGCAAGCCTGTGGAGCAGTACTGACAAACTTGATATGGCCTGCCGCCTGCCCTGCCAGCGTCAGCGCAAGGAAAAACAGCATCATGACCTGAGCAATCATTCTGATTGAGGCCCCGGCATCATCCATCAAAAGCGCCAAGAGATACGAAATAAACACGTGATCAATGATCGCCTGAGGCGCGATAACCCCCAGAGCAAACAACACGAAACGCCAATCTCCAAAACACTTTAGAAACCCAAGGCTGAGGCGCTGATCCTCGTCAACGCTCCCGAACACTTCGCCCAATGGTGCCATTTGCATCCAGATCAGGACGGCCGCAATCGTTGCAAGCCCGGCACAGAACGCAAAGACCGCTGGCTCTCCTATTCTGTCGGCAAGGATACCACCAATCGCGGTGCCCGCAAAAACACCTGAGAATAGTACGGCACGAAAGATCGCCATTGACCGCACGCGTTCTTTCGAAGGCAAAAGATCCAGCAAGTAGTCCTGACAGGCCAGCATCGCCAAGACAAACAAGGCACCGTTTAAACTCTGCCACAGGGTCGCCACTAGGATGCTTGGCGCGCTCAACAGGCCGATCTTGGCAACTGCGGTCAACAGAGCGGCAGTAATGAACAGTTGGCGATAGCCGATCTTTTGACCCAGCGGGCGCGCCAAGGGGGCGCAGATTAGGGCGCTTATTAGGTACCCTGCAAAAGGCAGGCTGATTGCCAGCTCCGAAGGCACAAAGGCAAGATCGTTTGGAAGATCCTGCATAAACAAAACAAAGAAAGACAGGGGCGCCTCGTCAGCCACCGCAAACAAAAACAAGCCCAAACGAACATCCGCCAGCGAAGCCAGACGCAAGCGATGCACACTTGCTGCTCCATTAGGAGCAGATGCAAGAATGGCTGTATTCAGGCGTTGGGCGCGAAGACGGAGCTCAGCTGGCCATTTGGGTGAAAAAACCAAATTCCTACGCCCGTCCAAAACTGACCGCGCCACTACAGCCAAACCGGAAATCGGACCGATCAGGGATTTCGACAACAGGATCGTCGCAATTTCCACAGCCAGCAAAGCTGTGAACACAACGATCACTGACAAGTCGAGAAAAAGTGCCCTAAATTGCCGCGTCAACATCCGGGGATCGGAGCTGACCGAAACGACCCCTGTGTCATAGGGAGAGAACTGAACTACTTCCCTGTAGGTCCGTCCAGTCGGCGACCCGACAGAGGTCTCAATGCCTGACAATGAAATGCTGATAGATCGAACTTCAGGGAACCGTGCTTGCATGTCCTGCAGGGCAGCTTTCAAACCAACCAGTTGATCAGCCGGGATCCCTGCCTCAATTGCTGTCTTCACATTTTCGGTCAACGTGTGCGCTACCAATGCAGCGCGCCTGTCGAGTTCTGGCACAAGGCTCTTGCTTAGAACAGCGTGTGAAACCCATGCCAACCCCACTAAGGTTACTAACGTTAAGGACGCAAAGACGGCTGAAGTCCTGCGGTTCAAGTGTCGATTGAAGTCGCTATTGTGGAGCGCCTGCAACTGGACCGGCAATGAGTTGGTGACATTTAGGTCGGCCGAAGCCCCGACAAGCGCTTCCTCAGCCCCGCTGATATCAGCCTCAGCCGCTAACAGAGTTTCACTCTCGCTCGGCCGAAGTAGAGCTTTGAACGCCAACCACGACAAGAAACCACCGAGAATACAGGCCAACGCTGAAAATTTCAGCATGGTCCAACGGAAATTCCAGCTCAGCTTGGTTAACTCAGTCAACGGATAACTAGCATAGATCGCGCCGACGACTTGCCCCGAGGTCGTATAAATCGAGTGTCCTGCGATCAGATGAGACTCGGTCTGAGTAGACCAATCAGGGTACTCGCTTCGCCTGAGTGCCTTCAAGACACTCTCGGAGACAGCGTTTTGCGACGAGGTAACAGCCTGCTCAACAATAATCCCGGAAGGGTTGAACAGAACCACATTGTAAATCGAAGGATCAATTTGTATCGCCCGAGCCAAGACTTCGGCGCGATTTCGCAACATGCTGACCGGCAAACCAAGAGATATGACCGTCTCAAAAGGACGTGACGCACCTTTTACCGAGATTGCCAGTCGATCGCGTATCAATTGCGAATGCGTTTTGCTCTGCTGAAGCGAAGCTACAGAAGAAAACACCAAAGTTGCCAGCCCAAGATATAGGCAAGCCAGTATTGTAAGCCATCGGTGAATTTTCATCCGTTAAGCAAACACCCCCTGTAACAGACCTTTGCAGCAAGGAGCCACGCAAGCAAGCGTTGTATTAGCTACATGGCGTCGCTTACACTGAACTGGAAACCCGGCGGTTGCAGCCTTGAGCGTCGCGGTTAAAGTAGGTCAAAATTACTGGGGGCGAATGGTTGAGCAACACAGACATTTCCAAACTGGCTCTGCAAACTCAGTCAGTTTACCAGCGCAACGCTCGTCGGTTTGCAAGTAAACGACCAAAGACACTGGTTGAGCAGCTTTGGCTTGATCGTTTTATAAAACTGGTGCCCAAACATGGGAGTATTTTGGATTTGGGCTGCGGGGCTGGCGACCCCATTGGCTCGTATTTTATCAAGCAAGGGCATCGTGTTGTTGGGCTGGATGCATCATCAAACATGATAGAAATGGCGCGTGAAATTAACCCACACGGTGATTGGAGACATGGAGACATGCGCCACCTCGACCTTCCCGAGCGGTTTCACGGCATCATCGGTTGGAACAGCTTTTTCCACTTAACGCGTGACGAACAACGAAAAGCACTCCCGGAAATTGCCCGTCACCTTCACCCAGAAGGCGCACTGCTGCTAACGGTCGGCCCAAATGAAGGAGAAGTGACGGGATGTGTTGGTGATGACCCTATTTATCATGCCAGCCTATCGCCAAACGAGTACGGTGATATTCTCGCAAGCCATGGCATCAGAATACGGCAATTCGTACCCGAAGACCCCGATTGTTATGGAATGACTATTCTGCTCGCCCAAAAGGCTGTTTTTCTTGAAGCTGAAAACAGCCGAGTAGAAATTTCAGATAGCCCACATTTGAAGTGAAGGGGATTATCCCCCGAGCGACCAAAACAGTTTGAAACATGGTCTACTCTGACGCAGTATCTTTAGCCTTTTTCAACGCATCTTTTCCTGCTTTTACTAATTCAGCTTCCAGCTTCTTATTAAACTCAACCCATTTGAGATCTGCTGCCCGAGCTTTTTTTAACGACTTTGGGACTTCTGCCCCGAACTTCGTGTAAATCTCAGATACGTAACCTTCGAGAGTGTCAAAATACCGAATTTCATCTACCCACTTCCCAACACCATCGGCTGGCGGGAACTTACCGGCCACCGCAAATAACCTAACCTCTGGATCATAACTGTACATGATACGAGCTGGCCCAGCTTCTGTGGTAAAGCTAGCAATGCCCACTTTGGTTCGGTTCGCCACGATGGCATCAGTGCGCACAATTTCAAGATCATCCCAACTTGGCGCTCTGGAAGCGATGTCAGATACCCCCTTTGCAGTTTCCTTTGGATGACTGTGAAAGGGAAGCTCCCAATTCTCTGTTTCCCAGTTGTTATTCTTATGAATTTTGTGATCCGCACCAAACGTATCGACCAGATCCTGTGCCTGTTTACTGGGCCATGGAACACTCCCTTCCCCCCCCTGAACAAGGACATAGGTATCCGCCTTGAAATTATAATACAGCCCAATCTCTTTCGTGGGCGTATTTTCACATGCCGCGTAGTAATACCGGAGAACCTCGGCGGGATCTTCCGACGGCAACATGGCCATGGTGCCTTCCGGTGAGTTGAGAGGTAAGATGTCAGCGGCACGTTTTTGGTATTCACTTGCTTTCAGCAGGTCGAGCTTCAGATCAGAGGTGGATTTCGGATCAAGGGATTTCGGCGATGCAGGTGCATCCTGCGTCTTTGACCCATCCACCTTCGACCCGGTCTTTGTCGCCGCACCAACGGCTTCGTCAGCTTCCCGGCGCGCAGCTTCCAGCAGTGTATCGAGAAGTTTAGCAGTCTTGCGATCCACGCCTTTGTCAACAATCCCAGAAACCCAGCGCTCAAGTTGGATCAAGGCTTCTAGCTTGTCTATTGACTTATTGAATGTCGTGGTTGCGTCTATCAATTCATCTGCCCAGGCCGGTGGTACAGCTTCGCCGACGGCGGCTTTCCCAACCTCAGTTGCCTTATCGCCTTTTATGAGCGCTTTGGCCAGTTTTCCGATTGCTGCCACATCCAGTCCCAAACCGACAATCGTAAGAACAATTCCCAAAACGCTGGGTTCGTCGACAATCGCACCGGCGCTGTGTGCTTTCGACTCCAGCACGTAATCATTGACTTGAATATCCAGTTCAACAAATCCAGCGGTCACTGAAACACCCGCAGCGATCATAGCCACCGCGCCGGTGCCACCAGACAGAATTCCGGCAGCAAGGCCAACTAAGAGCAAAGCGATGCCAATGCCATCTTCATCCTCTTCGCTAATACGCTGGCTGATCACACCTTCAAAAAGCGGGTCCTCGGCGACACCGCTTTCTAGTTTCGTAAGCTCTTGTATGCCATCGAATTTCCAAACCAATGACGAGTTTTTCTTCATTGATTTCTGGGTGCTCTCTATGTGTTCAATTTTGGTCTTAACAACACTTTGCATAAGGTACTTTCGGTGCTCCTTCGGAGCATCATGGAATTTTTCCAGATCAAAACTGGGGTCTTTGGTGATCGGGAAAAGTCGGCCCAGCTTTTCCGTGGCCTTGGCCATTGTCTTTTCGTACTCTATTGTCTTTTTTAAGTGTTCTTCGTAGCTGGAACTGGCAGTGTATGCTTCTGCGGCGATGTCCTTTTTCAGGAGAATTTCAAGGGCTCTCTCCCTTTCGTCGAACCATTGATCGACGGCTGCATATATCTCGTCTGAGGCAGCTGGATCTTGGTATTTCTTCTGGAGGTCCCGCAACTTATGCAATGAGCGGTCGAACATATCGTTAGCGACATGAACAGCTTCTTCTTCGAACGAGTCTTCGTAGGCTTTAACTTTTTTGTCATAGGCCGCAATGTCGCCATACCCAGCCGCAGCAATCTTGGCTTCCAAGGCCTGACGCTGCTGGAACGCATCAACGATCTCAGCGTTCAAGGTATTATCAAGAAACTGATCAAGAAGGTTTCGGTCATCCGGATTCCTCTGAAGCTCGTGTAGTCGGGCTATGACCTCAGCCTGGCGTTTGAGTTGGGCTGCTGTAAGCCTCGCTTCTGCCGCCTCTAACTTGGACAGATCAGCAAACAACTCTTGGGTGCCTGTAATACCTTCCTTGGTTTCCTCGCGGGTGCGGACGGCATCCTCGTGAGCTGCCATTTCAGAGTTGAACTTATTCAGCGCATCACGGAACTCGCGTGCGCCTGTCCGCCCAGCCGAGCGAGCTATGAATGCTGCTCGGTCCTCAGACGACATCAATTCCAAAATTTCCGCGGCCTTCAAAGCCATGTCGTAATCTTCAGGGCGCAATTGAAATTTGCTGTCCTCGTCAAACATGAACTTTTTGGTTTCCTCGGACAGTTCCGAAACCCGCTGGCCTTTTTCGACGATATCAGCGCGAAGGTTTAACCAAAGATCGATCCAGTTTTTATGCTGTGGATTTTTCGGGTCTAGGTCTCCCAGGAACCCGGTTTTTTCCCTGAACAGCTTGTCCGTCAGTTGGTTAATCATTTTCTTTTGTTGATGGCGCATTTTACGGAACTGATCACTTGCCTCTCCCAGCGCCTGGCCGTCGCGGCTTGTGAGTGAATAATCCGTCAACGTGTACCAGAAGTATTTGTTTGCAAGTTCCTTTTCTGTAGTCCCCACAAACTTACTTTGAGGGGTCCAGAACCCAGACTTTATTTTGCTGACTGCTTGGCCTTCGGTGTCCACTTCGTCGTCATAGTCGATGACAATCGCGACCAGTTTTTGGTGGGCGGACATGGGCTTACTGAACTCTATTTTCCGTCTGAACGTGACACCCTTGTTGTCGGTTTCGCCTGGAATGTTGCGGAAAGCACCAGCATCTTTCTCATCGTCCCAATCGCTTTCGGGTACAAATTCACCCGTCACGACAGATAACTTCCCTTTGGAAGGAACAGAGCTTGAATCGCCTATCCCAAGAAACCCACCGTCATTCAGAGTTTTCTTCGTCAGAACGATAATTTTCTTGGCCTGTACCAAGTCCCCCTTTTCAACTGCAGACCAGAACCCGGCTTCCAAGCCGCTAAGCTTCTTCCCCCTCTTTTTGGGGTCAGCCGATTGCGCCAGGGCTATGTCAGGCCTCAATTTCTCAAATTCTTCAACGGTAGAATTATCGGGCAAGGAAGGGACGTCCACCGCCGCCTCGGCTTCCGTATCGCTGTCCTCGATCAGATCGCCACTCCCATTTAAGACAACGACCCTGCACGGGACGCCCTTATCGGCAAAGTAAGTTCGGGCAATGCGCGCGATCGAGCGTACTGGCGGTTCTTCACAGCGCATCAGAACTTTCTTTCCCTCAACGGCCATGACTCCCCATGCACCACGAGCACTCGCGCCCTTGGATTTTGCCCGTTTGATAAGAATGGACGTCGATTTGCGCAGGTGTGCTTCTAGAACGTGGGCTTCCCTGCCAATCATAAACGCGAAATTCAGGGGCCTTTTACGTGCACGCACGAAGAGAGCGACCAGATCATCCCCACTAAGGCTAATATCTTCATCCGCACTATCCACACCGCCCACTTGAGTACCGGATACCATTTTGGTTTCGGGGTCAGGCTCGCCATTTCCAGGCTCCGTATCGGGTTTTGGCAATGGAGAGGTATTAGCCACATTTGTTTGAGCAGCAGTATCCTTGACCAAGGGAGTCTCCGGCTTGATACTTTTTTGCTGATCCTCATCCTTCGCCATTACAAGGTCGACAGAAAGGCGATGGCCATTATCAGCAAAATGTTGTTTCGCTGCCTTAGCCAACGCACTTGGGGGGCTGTCCTCGCAGGTAAAGACTGCATTGGTACTGTTCACTGACATTGTGCCCCAAACGCCTCTGGTGCCGTTGCATTTTTTCTTGGCCTCTTTACGCAAGACATCCGTTTTAGTGCGACGGTCGGCGCTCAATGCAACACCATCTTTGCCAGTAAATAGCGCGAAATTCAGCGCATTTTTTTTTGCGTCCGAGAAAATCTTCGCTAGTACTTTTTTTTCATCATCTTTGGGGGCCATTGTAATTTCCTTTTGCCCGTCATTCCGCAGGTAGGGTACTAAATGGCAATGTCACGCATCTGGTCGCTTTTATTCCAACCTAGATCCTTCAATGTCGAAGGTGTTGGGCCCTCTGCGCTCTGAGGTGCCTCTAGATTTGTAAACGCATTGCTTGATAACTTTTATAGCAAAGGAAAATGCAAATCTTAGGGCAAATTCGTTACCCGTATGAGTTCAAGATTGAGGCTGTGGCTCGGTACACTTCCTGCGCAAAATCAGATTAAGACTCGTAAACGGCAAAGTGAAGCGTAGAACAGGCAGCCAGGCCTATCGTGGACGGAACTTGCCACCGCCATAAGGCATGATATTAACCGTTTACTAACCAATTCAAAGGGATACAGCACAAACCGAAACTACCACCACACTTCTTTCGATCACCAAGTGTGTGAACATCAACCTCTGAACAAGACGATTAACCACTTGTTTACAATTAATTATGGCTTGTATCTAATGTGCACATCCCTTGAATAACTGCAAGCCTGCCTCATTTTGGCGCTTAGCAATGACTATCACCACCAAAAACGCTTCAAGCAAGTTCAAATGTCAAATATCTCCGGATTTCGTGCAATTACTGAAAAAGATCAACAAAACCGCGATATCACTCCCGATGCTTCACCATCATGACAGATAATCACAATTTTAACCTGCAGATTTTCGCGCTTCCAACCCGAAAAAAGCGAGGACAATGAAAATTTCTACAGGATTTACCAGCCAAATCCCTGTGTGAAATTTCCGTCTTGGCTTAGCTCGGTCTCCAGCAGATCAAAGATCGCGAAGGTAGTCCATCACCGCAGGACGAACAGACTGCTCACCCCGATGGCGGGCATCTGCGATAATTTTACGCAAAGCGTCCAAGTCTACACGAAGCAACAGTGACTTTACCGGCCCGATTGAGGCTGGGCGCATAGACAGAGTGCGAATTCCAATAGCAGCCAGACAAACCGCTTCTATCGGACGGCCCGCATCTTCACCACAAAAGCTGAGCGGGGTGTTAGTGGATTCGCAGCGTTCAACAATGCGCTCTATCAGGCTGAGAAAGCTGACATTCAGCGTATCATACCGTTTACGCACTCGCTCATTTTCGCGGTCGGCTGCAAAAAAGAACTGCTTTAGATCGTTGCCGCCGATTGACAGAAAACCGACTTCTTCAAAAAACTTTTGCGGTGCAAAAGCCAGAGACGGCGTTTCCAACATCGCCCCTACGTCCAGCACTTCGGGCAGAGGGTGGCCCAAGCGGCGCTCCCGCTCCAATGTCTTCTCCACTTCGGCGCGCGCTGCACGATATTCTTCGAACTGTGCGACAAAGGGGAACATTATGGTCAATGGGCGGCCATCAGCGGCGCGCATCAGCGCCTGTAGCTGCATCCTCATAACGCCGGGCTTATCCAAGCCCACTCGGATCGCACGCCAGCCCAGAGCCGGGTTTGGCTCATCTGTGGGCTTCATATAGGGCAGCACCTTATCCGAACCGATGTCCAAAGTTCGGAACACAACCCGCTTGCCATGACCTGCGTCCAAAACCCGCTTGTACAGCACTGCCAATTCCGTGCGTTTGGGCATTTTGTTGCGCACTAGGAATTGTAGTTCAGTCCTAAACAATCCTACACCTTCGGCGCCCGAACTCTCTAATGACGGCAGATCTGCCATCAACCCAGCGTTCATCATCAGGTTGACCGTTTTACCATCTTTAGTCACCGCTGGTCGGTCGCGAATAGAGGAATAACGTTCCTGCGCTTTTGCCTGCATCGCCATTTTGTCGCGGAATGCCGTTGTTACCATATCCTCGGGGCGCAGGTGCACCACACCTTGCTCGCCGTCGACCATTATGTGATCGCCATTCAGAGCCTCGGTGGTGATGCGCTTGGCGTTTACGACCAATGGAATGGCCAAAGCACGGGCTACAATCGCCGCGTGACTACCAACCGACCCTTCTTCTAAAACAACTCCGCGCAAGCTACGCCCGTACTCCAGCAGATCGCCGGGGCCAATGTTCCGGGCGATCAAAATCGGGTCAACCGGTAGATCAGCGCTAGATGTTGCCCCCTGCCCCGTTAGAATTCGCAGCAGACGGTTTGACAGATCATCCAGATCGCTCAACCGTTCACGCAAATAGGAATCCTGCACCTGGCTCATGCGGGCACGTGCCTGAGATTGCTCTTTCTCAACAGCTGCTTCGGCGCTCAGCCCGCGCGATATGTCCTCTTCCATACGCCGCATCCATCCCTTGGAGTTGGCAAACATGCGGTAGGCCTCAAGCACCTGCATCTGTTCCTTGTCGCCATCCAGCGACACTTCCAGCATCTTATCGACGCCCACCCGCAGTTCGTCTACTGCCTCGATTAGACGCTCCATTTCACGATGTGGATCATCGGCAATTGGATTGGTAATGACCACGCGCGGCTCGTGCAGCCAAACGTGCCCTTCGGCGGATCCTTCCTGTGCCGAGGTGCCACGCAAGAGAACAGATTGCTGGTGCAGAGGCGACAGTGCCGCACCTTCGCCCACAAAAGCCCCAAGCTCGGTCATCTCAGCGATGACCATGGCCACCACTTCTAGGCCATACACCTCATCTGCACTGAACATGCGTTCTTCACGCGACTGAACCACCAGAACGCCCAGTTTTTCGCCAAGCCGCTGGACTGGTACACCTAGAAACGAAGAAAACCGCTCCTCACCTGTTTCCGGCATATACCGGAATCCCTTGGCTCCGGGTGCATCTGGCGTGTTCACGACCTTGCCATACTTTGCCACTCGACCAACCAGACCTTCCCCCATACGCATACGCGTTTGGTGAACGGATTCGGTATTCAAACCCTCGGTCGCACAGAGCTCCAGTGTCTCGTCATCGCGGAACAGATAGACTGAACACACCTCTGTGCCCATGCTATCGGCAATCAGATGGGTGATTTTGTCCAGGCGGGCCTGGCCAGCTTCATCGCCGGCCATTGCCTCGCGCAGCCGCACTAACAGCTTGCGGCTTTCAGATTCAGTGCTGTCCGCCATAGGCCCTGTTCACGAATACGGGTGTCAGGTTGCCTTGTTGATTCAGGCAACCTTGTCCAGATCAAAGGCATCATGCAGTGCTTGGACCGCAAGTTCCATGTATTTCCGGTCAACCAACACGGAAATTTTGATCTCGGATGTGGTGATCACCTTGATATTGATGCCTTCGTCGGACAGCACCTTGAACATCTTGGCCGCTACACCTGACTGCGAACGCATACCAATGCCTACAACGGATACCTTGGCGACGTCTTTGTCGGCTACCAGTTCGGCATAGTTCAGCTCACCTGCACCTTTGGTGGCGAGCAGTGCTTGTTCGGCGCGGGCCACCTGATCGGTTGGGCAGCTAAAGGTCATGTCAGTGCGGCCATCTTCCGAGATGTTCTGCACAATCATGTCAACGTTCACACCGCCCTCGGACAGTGAATTAAAGATGATGGCCGCAATGCCAGGACGGTCAGCGACCGACAACAGGGTCAGCTTGGCTTCGTCGCGGGAATAGGCCACACCGGCCACTGCATTGGATTCCATGATTTCCTCCTCGGCACAGACCAGCGTGCCGGCCTCATCAGATTGTTCTTCAAAGCTGCTTAGAACACGTAGTTTAACCTTATACCGCATCGCCAGCTCGACAGATCGGGTTTGCAGGACCTTGGCGCCCAAGGACGCCAGTTCCAACATCTCTTCGAATGAGATTTTGTCCAGTTTGCGGGCCTTTTCGCAGATACGGGGGTCTGTCGTATAGATGCCGTCTACATCAGTGTAGATATCACACCGCTCAGCATCAAAAGCAGCAGCAAAAGCCACCGCGGTTGTATCCGACCCACCACGGCCCAGCGTGGTGATACGGCCCTCGGGGCTCACCCCTTGGAAACCCGCAACCACCGCGACCTTCATGCCTTCGCCGAATTTCTGATTGATATTGTCAGTACCGATCTCTTCGATACGGGCCTGGCTATGGGCGCTGGTGGTCTGAAGCGGCACCTGCCATCCCTGCCAGCTGCGTGCCGGAACATCCATTTCCTGCAACGTCAGCGCCATCAGGCCAGCAGTAACCGCCTCGCCCGATGACACAACAGCGTCATACTCGCGGGCGTCAAACAGTGGCGAAGTCTCTTCGACCCAACCGACCATTTCATTGGTCTTACCGGACATCGCCGAAACGATGACAATGACGTCATAGCCTTTGGCGACTTCGACACCAACACGTTTGGCTGCTCGCTTGATGCGATCCAGGTTGGCGACCGAGGTGCCGCCGAATTTCATAACAAGTACCGGCATGGGGGTGCTCTCCGTGCGCTGGCGTATTTCGATCTCCCGCGTCTTAAGCGAGCGTTGATGCAAGAGCAAGAGCAGCTGCGTCACACCTGCCAATCGGCCTGAAAAAACAATGCTGAATTCGACGGGTTTACAGCCCGAGAACCCGGTGCGAAACTCAGCTTAAATAATATCTTTGAAAGGATTTTTCATGCGGTTTGTAGCCTTGTTCGCCTGTGCGGCGTTGCTGCCTCTGTCGGGGTATGCACAAAGTGCCAATATAGCCGGCACAGATGGAACACGGTCCGTAGGACACATTGATTGCGCAGTCAAAGACGGTCAGTTGAATTCTAGCTGCCCTGTCGAGATCCTGCCCAAAGAGGACGGTTCAGTCACTCTGCGGGTGATGCTTCCTGGTGGGCAAGTGCGGTACCTATATGCAACCGACGGCAAAGTCACATCAACAGACAGCACCGGCTCGATGGCGTCAAAGACCCTTGCCAATTCCACTGTCGTACACATCACGCCTGCAGAACGTTTTGAGATCCCCAATAGCCTGCTAGTCGGCAAGTAACAGCGTAGGGTGCGTGCACATGCGCGCACCACAATCACCGCCGCTCTTAGGCCCTCCAAAAACGGATGGTGAAGAGCACGTAGACAGCCATCAACTCCAGTCGACCGATCAACATTGCTGAAATCAAAATCCATTTTGCCGCGTCGTTCAGGCTCGCGAAGTTTCCAGCGGGTCCGATAATACTGCCCAGCCCCGGCCCAATGTTGGCAACGGCAGTGGCTGCGCCTGACACAGATGTGGTGAAGTCCAAACCTGTCAGGGCCAGCCCCCAAGCCACAATACCAATCGTGACAATGAAGAAAACGAAGAATGATATAACCGAGCTTAGAACATCCGGACCAACAGCCCGCCCTGCATACCGCGGCGTGAACACACCATTTGGCGAGCGAATGCGCTGAATTTGGGCTTTGATCGAGGCAAACAGCAATTGGTACCGGAAGATCTTGATCGAACAGGCGGTCGATCCAGCACAGCCGCCAATTAACCCAGTAAAGAACAGCACGGTGACCGGAAACCCTCCCCATGTCATGTAGTCAACACTGGCATACCCAGTGCCCGTCAATAGCGAGACCGTGTTAAACAAGGTATCGCGAAACCCGACGTCTGACTGGCTGATGTGGGTCAAATTCCAAACGGTTAGCGCGAGAACCAGTAAAAAAGCAGTCGCAAAAAAGGCGCGGATCTGACTGTCTCGCAACAGCGGCTGTGTATGACCTGCGGTCAGCTGCACAAAGCGCACAAATGGCAAGGCGGCCAGTAACATGAACACCACGGCGACATATTTGGTCTGGCCGGAAAAGGCTCCGAAAGAAGAATCGTAGTTGGCAAAACCGCCAGTTGCCACAGTGGTCATCGCGTGCACCACTGCATCAAATGCGTTCATCCCGGTCACAACGTAGGCCAGTGCACATATACTTGTCAGGGATATATAAATCACCGAAATCCTTGACGAAATTTCAGTCGCACGGGGTAGGATTTTTCCAAAAGTGTCAAAGCCTTCCGAACGGAAGATCTGCATCCCTCCGACTCGCAGTTCCGGCAGAAAAACCATGGCGACAACAATGATACCGATGCCCCCCAGCCACTGTAGGATACCGCGCCACAAGAGGATGCCGCGTGGCAAACTGTCCAGCCCACCAACAACTGTCGATCCGGTGGTAGTCAGGCCGGACATCGCCTCAAAAAATGCATCGACGAACCGCAACTCGGTCGCGCCCAATACAAAGGGCAACGCTCCAAACAACGGTAGAGCCAGCCAAACCCCAGTGGTCAGCAAAAAGGTTTGCTGAATGGTCAGCCCTTCGCGCACCCCGTTGGCACAGCTCAGCGATATTAGACCGCCAGCCAATACCGTAAACACCGCGCTTTCCAAGAAAACTGGCCACTGTCCCTGCCCGTCGATCAGGTCGATTAGCAAAGGAAACAGCATGGTTGCGCCCAAAATGGCGACCAGCAGGCCGATGACATATCCAACAGGGCGAAGATCCAACATGACCCGCAGGCTTGGCGTGCAGAGTGTCAACTGTCAAGCCAAAGGGGGTAAACATAAGTGATGTGATAGCAGACTGGTGCGAGTAGACACATCTAGAAACAGGGTGGTACTCCCGTCCCAGCGCCGATCACCGGCCAAGGCCGATCCCCTTGCTGGGTTGGGCGTAGCGCCGCGCCTTGCGCGGCGCTACGCCCAACGGAAACCGGGCCTCTGGCAGGAGACCGGTGACGGGCGGGAGCCGTTGATTTCAAGTGTTTATTTGGAGCTCTGGCGTTCCGACCTATGATCAGATGACCTGCGCCTATCCCCGGTGGATTAGAGTCGAGAACAACTGTGGATCAAGGCTTCTGGCCACAAAAGTGTCCCCGCAGGTCAACACACTTACGGCGTCGTGGCTGTGCAGACTTTCCTGATGGCTGGCCAGTACTCGGAAGTCGCCAATGCGCTGATCATTCTGCAGTGCTTCGCAGAACAGCCGTGCAGCATCCTCAACAAAAATTGGGTTAGCGGCGTTGAGCTCGGCAAAAGCCTGTTCATCCTCACGTTTAACCATCACCTGCGTTTCGGTAGGCACGGCTTTGCGGCAGTGATCAATCAGGTCCTCAAACCACAGGCAATCAGCCCCCTGCTTGACCTGCACGGAAATGCGCGCCACCGAGCGTTGCGAATGTGGAGTTGCCAACTGTCCTCGCGTTGAGCGGGCGTGCTCGCTCAACTCTAGCGAACAGGGACAGGTTGACGAATAAACATAATCCAGATGGATGATCTCTTCTCGGATCCCATCATGATCAACCAGTTCCAATGCAATATCGTAATACTGATACCCTGACAGGCCCGAACGCAGGCTTTCTACCCTTGCCGGGAAAGAAAACCGCATCTGAATGCGGGCATCCGGGCTGTCCAGATCGCTAAGATAGTTATCAACAGCCGCCGCCATCACCTCAAAACTAAAGGTCCGCTCGGCATGCTTATAAAAGGATCGCATAATCCGGGACATATTGATGCCCTTTTTCTCGCCCTCCAGACTTACAGTTCCTGTGATCGACGTTTCTAAGGTCAAATCGCCACCATCGCGGGTGTGGAAGCGAATAGGCAATCGAAAGTTGGAAATACCAACATGTTGGATGTTCTGACGCGCACCACGGATCAGGCTAGACGGTCCATTTTGCAAATCAGGCAGGGTTGCCCGATAGGCCTCGTCGGATTTAAAATTCTCAGGGTAGTGACGAGACAAGTCTGGATAATTACGGATCTCGCCATCAGGCAACAATCGCGCCACTGCTGGGTCCAATTGAGCAATTTCGGTCGCACTTGCACCTGCAGCCCAGTTTCGCAACAGTTCAAGCGCCGCTGCGGCCTCTTCACGGTCTGCTGTTGAATTCGTTTCACCCGAGTGGATATTCATCAGCACATATTCCTTCGTGGTCTTAGGTGCAGGTGCGCAACAGAGTGTTGTGTACCCCTTTATCGAGGTAAACACAAAAGGGATGCACCAATTGCGGCGAAATCGGCATCAATTCTGCCGCAAATAGTGCTGCAGGAGCTGAAAGGGGGCTGTCTGCCCCCTCTTGTCCTGCTGGACAATTCACCCCCGAGGATATTTTTGGCCAGATGAAGGTTGGACCATTTTGGCCCTTTTTGCTTCAGCCTTGTGCAGCTTCCAATGCCTGTTTCAGGTCGGCGATCAGGTCATCCGAATCTTCTAGTCCTACTGAGAACCGAACCAATCCCGGGGAAATACCAAGTTCGGCCTTCAGTTCCTCCGGCAGGCGCTGGTGAGTGGTGGTGGCCGGATGGGTGGCGATGGATTTGGCATCGCCTAAGTTATTAGAGATCACTGGAATAGTCAGCGCATTCAAAAACTTGAACGCAGCCTCTTTGCCGCCCTTCAGGTCCAGCGACAGCACAGTACCACCCTTGCCGCCCAGCTGGCGTTGCACCAGGGCGTTTTGCGCATGACCTGGCAGTCCAGGATAGATGGTGCGTTCCAGCGCGGCGTGACCGTTCAGCGCAGAGGCAATTTTCAGTGCTGTTTCCGCCTGCGCATTCACTCGCAGTGATATGGTCTCTAGCCCCTTCAACATCACCCAGGCGTTAAACGGGCTCAGCGAGCCGCCAGTGTGTTTCATGTAGGTTTCAAGCGGGCCGCGGATGAATTCTTTGGTGCCCAGTACCACACCGCCCAACGCACGCCCCTGCCCATCGATGTGTTTGGTCGCTGAATAGACCACCACATCGGCGCCTTGCGCGATCGCGTTCGAGAAAACAGGGGTTGAGAACACATTGTCCACCACAACAGTCGCACCCACACCATGGGCAATCTCGGCCACTGCTGCGACGTCGATCACCTCGAGCGTTGGATTGGACATGGATTCAAAGAACACCGCCTTGGTGTTGGGGCGCACGGCCGCACGCCACTGGTCCAGGTCGGTTCCATCAACAAACGTGACGTCCACACCAAAACCGCCCAGCACGGTTTCAAGGATATGCAAGCACGACCCAAACAGCGCCTTTGCCGAGACCACATGGTCGCCCGCCTTGAGCATCGAGGTCAGCGCACCGTTGACAGCCGCCATGCCGGATGCAGTAGCAAAGGCATCTTCAGCACCTTCCAGCGCCGCAATACGCTCTTCGAACATGGCCACGGTTGGGTTGCCATAACGGGCATAGATGAACTCGTCTGGGCCGGTTTCGATAAACCGGGCCTCGGCCTGTTCGGCGCTGTCATAGACAAAGCCCTGCGTAAGGAAAATCGCCTCGCTGACTTCGTTGTACTGGCTACGGCGGGTACCGCCATGCACCATCTTGGTGGCCTTGTTCCAAGTGTCACTCATCACATGTCCTCCTGCGCCCATCGCGCAATAAAAAAACCCCAATTCGGCCAAGCGAAAAGGGGCTCCTTCACATCCTGACCTCTTTAGCGGGAGTGTTTTACGTGGCCCGCAATCCGGTAACAAATCGCGCACGGTCAGAAATAGTTCCTGACGATATTCTATTTGGAAACGACGCGAAGTATGCGCATTTTCCAAAGGTATTCCAGAGCATCTATTTAGCCCCGCAACTGCCCGGCAATTTCAGGCAGATCTCTGCAAATTGCAAGAGGCCGCCCGAAAAAGAAAAGTGATCCACGCCAGTGACTTGGGAGGATTAGGGGGCAACGCTTACCAAATATTATTGTCGAAACGCCGGGATTTTGCCTATCTGAGTCGTAGCTGACCTGCGATATTGTGGTGAAAGCTACCTGATCCGTCTAGTTCCGTATTGGTGTCTTTCGCGCCATTACATTACTCCACGCGATTGCATTAGGTTCACCCAAAACGACATACCTGTCAGAAGAACGTCGTCGTTAAAGTCAAAGGCAGGGTGGTGAAGTTCCGGGCCTAGGCCCTGATCCATGAAGATCATCGCGCCGGGACGCTCTTGAAGCATAAAGGCAAAATCCTCTCCGCCCATGCTGGAGGGGAAGTTCCGATTGACGTTGGCTTCGCCGACCATGCCAGCGGCAACATCAGCCGCAATCGTCGCCTGCGCGGCATGGTTGCTCATCACTGGGTAGTCCCGTTGATACGCGATCTCAGCTACAGCCCCGTGTGCGGCAGCTGTACCCGATACAATCCGGGTCAATTGTACCTCTGCTGCCTCCCGGACTTTAGAACAAAGAGAGCGCACAGTCCCGGTCAGAACGGCCTTTTGCGGTATGACATTTGTGGCCTGACCAGCGTTGAATGTTGTCACAGAGACCACGAGCGCCTCTTTGGGGTCGACGCCTCGCGATGTAATTGTCTGCAACGACTGAACAATACTTGACGCGGTGACTATCGGGTCGATCGAGGCCTGCGGTTTGGCTGCATGTGCGCCCTTGCCGGATACTTGGATTTCAAATGTATCCACCGAGGCCAGAACAGGGCCAGGTCTGATCGCAAAAGCCCCAGAATGTTGGTGTGGAAATGTGTGCAACCCGTAGACTTCTTGTATGTCGAAACGGTCCATCAACCCGCCCTCTACCATCTCTCGGCCGCCACCGCCGCCCTCTTCGGCTGGTTGAAAGATGACAACTGCGGTTCCTGCAAAATCGCGTGTCTCCGACAGGTATTTGGCGGCGCCTAACAGCATTGATGTATGGCCGTCGTGGCCACAAGCATGCATCAATGCTGTTAGGCGGGTGGACGCGTAACTCAATCCGGTTTCTTCGGGAATTGGTAACGCGTCCATATCGGCCCGCAGGCCAATTGTGCGTCCCGGCGCTGCACCCTTGATTACGCCGACAACACCGGTCCGACCGATACCGGTTACAACCTCATCGACGCCAAAATCACGCAGTTTTTGCGCAACTAATGCAGCGGTTTCGTGAACGTCGAACAACAGCTCTGGGTTTGCATGTATCTGGCGCCGAAGCGCTGTGAACTCATCCTTGTACCTCAAAAGGTTTTTGTTGATCGGCATGGGTCACCTGCTTGAGGGAGGAGCGGAAAGAGGGCCAAGACTGGCCCTCTCTCTTAACTGTTTATGTTCTTAGTCTGGGAAATGCAGTCGGCTATCCGCATCCCAGGTAAAGCCAGCGTCGGCCAGGATTTTACGTGCTTTGTCTAGGTCATAGGCCGGAACTTCCAGCTCTGGATTACTCCAATACGCGTTGGTCGGCACAATCGATGATGGCTTGAGCCTCCCCCAATGAAATGTTCCCCCCCTATAATTAGGAAAGCGGAGGACCGTAGATGGCCATTAAGGGACTTAAACCAGAAGAGATTGTCGGAAGTTACGGCAGGTTGAAGTGTTGATGGGGCAAGGTATGCCCCGGATGTCTGCGGTCAGATAGATCAGCGTGACTGAACAAACCTATTATCGCTGGAAGAAGAAGTACGGCGGAATGGGCATGGAACACCTCAAGGAACTGAAGTGGCTTCAGAAAGAAAACGAGCTACTTCGGCAAGCCGTTTCTGACCTGACATTGGACAAACTGATCTTGAAGGAAGCCGCAACGGGAAACTTCTGGCCCCTTTGCATTGCCGTGCCTGCATTGATCATGTGCGTAATCAGATGAGTGTTTCTGAGCGTTGTGAGTGCCGCGTCCTGGGCCAACACCGATTCACACGACGCCGATTGCCACTGGGACGTGCTGGCGAAGAACCTTTGGTCGAGGAAATCATCGAGCTGACGCGCCAGTTTGGTCGATATGGTTACCGTCGAGTTGCTGCCTTACTGAGGGACGTAGGCTGGCAGGTGATTGACAAGCGTGTTGAACGCCTATGGCGGCGCGAGGGGCTGAAGGTTCCAATGAAGCAACCCAAGAAGGGAAGGCTCAGGATGAACGACGGATCATGTGTCCGGCTGCGCCCCTAGCATCGTCATAATGTCTGGTCGTACGACTTCGTGCATCACCGAACCGATGATGGCAGGGCGTTCAGGGCATTGAACATCTTGGACGAACACAGCCGGAAATGTCTGGCGATCCGCGTGAAGCGAAAGCTGAACTCGACCGAGGTCATCGACGCACTGACGGACCTGTTCATTCTTCGCGGTGTGCCTGCATACATTCGATCAGACAACGGCCCCGAGTTTATTGCGGAAGCGGTTAGAAACTGGATCAAAGCCGTTGGGGCCAAGATGGCCTATATTGAGCCTGGATCGCCCTGGGAAAACCGATGCTGCGAGAGCTTCAACGGGCGAATGCGAGACAAATTGCTGAACGGTAAAATCTTCTACTCGCTTCGTGAAGCCCAAATCATCATCGAAAGCTGGAGGAACCACTACAACACCAAACGACCACATAGTGCTCGGGGAGACCATCCACCTGCGCCAGAGGCCATCGTCCCGATGGACCAAAGGCCGACAATGCACTAACTTTCAAAGTTGACCTCTTAAGTGGGGCTAATCAGCTCAAACGTTTGGTTTTTGGCTACAACAGCAATGTGCCAATTTCCTAGCGGCCAACCCCGTGGGGCAATAGCCAAACGCCTCCATTGCCACGTTTACCAGTCTTGTTCCGTATAGGAAAAACTCTTGGACATGCGGGCCGACACAGCATTGTAAACCGATTTCTGGTCCTGGTCGTATTCGATTACAAATTCCTGGATCAAAAGTTGATCCTTTGAAAATACGTACTTTTCATAATAGATCTTGTTCCCACGATACCCGGACAGGACGAACCAACCATCCCCTTTCGGCTTGTATGTCACTCTTGCGTTGCGTTTCTGTGCCAATTGATCGGCACGAAAACTATCCAGATCATCGAACATATTCAGCGATCTACTGACAACCAACATGGCCGCCCCATCGGCGCTACGAAAACCCCTGCTGATTTTACTGTCAGCCTCAGGCATAGGTGTCAGCAATCCAGCTGGGAATTCTATCTGCCACCCGGCCATGCTATTCTTATACACCTGCCAATTCTGATCGGCTTCAGGATATGCAACTGTCGCACCACACAGAACCAGGGCAAGCGCTCCCGAAAGCAACTTAGTGTTTACAAAGCGTATCATATTTTCCCTATTTCGTCCTGCCGACTGCCCTCTGCGAGAGCCTCACCGAGTTTTCCGCACCGCGTGGCTAGGCTTAGGTCGCCCCCAAATCTTCATGTGCGCCCTTGGAGAGGTATATAAATAAGCAAACTTCGCAACAGTAGTATATACTAAACTGCAATTGAGAAACGATCCTACAATATTAGAGATCGCAATAACCCCCGACGCTTCTGTCGCGCTCTTGCGCCAATCACACTGCCGAGGCTTGCCACAATTCAAACGCATTCCTATCCTAAACCTTAACGCGATCTATATAAGGATCAATTGAATAACACGAAGGGACCTGGGATGAGACTTATCAATGTGCTGACTGTTGCCTCTATTGCTGTAATGGGGCCAACCTTGGCGATAACCACCGATGCGACAGGATCTCAAAGCTCTGGTGCGGCTTGGGCTGCCGGTAAAGGCAATGGGAATAGCGGCGGCAACGGTGGCGGTAACAGTGGCGGCGGTAACAACGGCGGCGGGAATAGCGGCGGTGGCGGCGGCAAGTCGAGCGAACGCGGCAATAGTCAGGCCAATGGTAATGGTAATGCCCTGGCCAAGGCTTCCGGACGCGCACCCAATGGCAACCTTCGATCCGAACTCAAAAGTCTAAATTCGCTAAAGCGCAACATCAATGGATTGATGAACAGCTCCGATCCAAAGATGGCCGCGTTCCGCGACTTCATCTCTGCCAGCGCGGATCTGGAACTGGCAAAAGAAGCACTGGCAGACATGCAAGATGCATATAACAAGACGTCAGCTGACTTTCTGAAAATGACCTCGGACATGGAAATCTCTGATGATCCATCTACAGCACAGGGCGAGCTTAGTAGCATGATGACAGAGCTGCTGGCCAACGAGCCAGCGGCCGATGATCCAGCCTATGATCAATGGGAAGCAGACGTTGCTGCTGTGACTGACGCGCAATCCGTGATGACGCAGCTGAATGAAGATTGGGCAACGCTGCAGGACGCGCAACGCGAAGTGGACGGAGCATCCGCCGGAGCGAACGAAACTGCCATGATGGACGCAATTGTTGCCGCAATTAATTCGACTGGTGCCGGCCCCGTAACCGAAGCTGATGTTACTCCAGAAATGACTGAATGGGTGGCCAAGCAGCTAGGCGTAGGTGACAGCCGCGGAGCCATTGACGCCTACATGGCAAGCCTTTGAGATAAGCGCCCTGGAGATTACTCTGTTGCAATAGGATTTCTTGATGTCAACTGTCTCAGTTTAAGAACAGCATAGCTATTAGAAAGATCAATGAGCCGAGCTCTGAGCTCGGCTCATTATTGTTTTGCGCCAATGTTTCCCTTGCCCTTATCCAATGCAGCGCTCGAGGTTGTTGCCAGGGCTGAAGAATGGCATCGCTGCTTCTGCATATTCCCTAGGGGCGGGCCGGTGGGATCTCAGATGTAGTGGTTGCCAATATGCTTTGTAGGATAGTCCGGGGCAGCACCTCACATGGGATGCGGACTTGCTTCAGGACACGGGTCCAAGACACAGATGCTGCGTATTTTGATATAGCTGAAACCGCTCTTGCCACCGTATTAGCAGCAAAGTGGAGCGGTCTTATGCGCATTCTAATTTTTCGACCGCCGCCGAATTCTGCTGCAGTCGCGGGCGGACATTGTGACAGGTATAGAGGCCAAGGTAGTTTGGTTGCGCGGTCAAGTTGTTTAGAAACCAGTGATGCGGCAACTACCCTTGCTTTGCAGCGTTGGCGACACGACGAAGTTAGGTGAACGAAACTTGGACCAAGTGTCTTCGTAACCTTCTTAGAAGACGCAGAGCTTGAGCCCTCGACTAGCACAAGTATTGAGCTACAAGATATTTCGGGCAAAGAACTTCACGTCATTGGCAACAAAGGCGACAGCGTACAACCTTAGGGAGTATCTGATGGAATCGCGGTGGGCGACTTAATCTTACCATTGGATTAAGCATGAACCGTCAGGCCTTGGTTTCCTTAACCACAAGGTACCGAAAGGTCAGGCGGAGTATACTTTAGATAATTTGGCTCCCAAAAGGGAGAGCAGTGCGCCTTTTAGACCGGTGGGCGAGAAGGGAAACTATACCTACGCTAGACCTACATGCTGCCGGGTGTGAAACAACTCGTAGCTAACCATGACTGCAAAAACAGAACCGTTTTTGGGATATGTTTAGTGTAACACGATTGCTGCTAGTCCAAGATCCGAAAAGACATCGATCTTGCACAGGGATTAGCTAAGTAGAAATTGTTTCACCTTTGGCAAAACACATGTTTTAGCCGGTGATCTCTGCGAACAGTGGCGAAAACAAAAAAACAAGAAGGTAAGTCTGCCACATTCGTTGATGGAGCTGCTGCGGCTGCCGTAGCCAGTTTTCTTTGGAACACCCATGAGGGGCATCCGTTCCATAAGTCAATAGACCAGTGAATGGAGCAAACAAAAAAGGGAAAAGTCACGTGACTACATTTATGTTTTCGACCCTAGAAAAAAAAATCGGCATTTGCGCAGATGCAACAGGAAACTCTCTTCCTGAAAGCATGGGTCCTTGGCACTCTTACGACCTAAAAAAGGCAAGATTCAAATCGTCTCGAACACAAGAACATCCTAAGGGAACAGGGGATTGCGATATCCTAGAGGAAATACTGGACTCGATAGACAACCAGTTATTCTCCGAACTCGTCAATTTTTTGGACAAACAAGACGGCATCGAAATTCTTAAGTACCCTCAAATACCCTAAGGTTGCATTTGGATTCCACAACACTTTAAACCGGTCGCAGTTAGTTAATGCTAGCCTCTAGATACCAAAAGCGCCGCCGTGTTAAAAGGGCTGCGCCTTTAGTTTGTAGGTTGTTGACCAAGCGCAGAGCTATTCCCGCAGTCTATGCTGTTGTTTTTCAGCTTCGCACTCGCCAGACTGCGCAAAACTACCCTTACCAGATTCAGACCGCCAATCCCAACTGGCACCCATTGGTGTGAACTGCCAATCCCATCGTCGACCGATGCATCACGAGCGCTCCGGCCGCGCGATTGCCGCTTCTGCGCTACTCATCAGAGCAGAGTGAAACGCCTCGCAGTGTAAGCCTCAATACCTAGACCATGTCTGGTCTCTGCCTTGGTCGCAGCCAATCCAATGACAATGGCAGAAAGATGCCAAGTGCGCTAAAAAACACGGGCTGCAGTACCTTCTTCCACTCGTCTAGTAGCTGGGAGGATCATCACTCCAGTTCATCCATTGGCGCGGTGTCATATCGAGGATTGGACATAGGGTGCCGATTGTCATTGCTCGCAATTTGGAGGCTTGAAACTGCTTGGCCTCCCCTTGGAATCTTACCGTCTCAATCATCATGAGTGGGTTCTCATGTGCTCAGTCGAAATACTCCGTGCAGTCGATCTCTAGCGCTTCAAGAGTCTCTGAGTTGTTTTTTTAACAGCTAAACTTCTTGCCTCCCAAAACTTTTTACCGGGCAGGAAGCGTCTCGCTTCATCCCGTTTGCAGAATTCAAACATTATTCGATCAAGTGTCCCTCTATGACCAGCGTGGGCACAGTTCCTCCCCTATCTCTTTAGTATAGGAGGTTGCTCTTTCATTCTTACGCTTGTTTGCCATGTATAAGTGTCTCCACAGGTCTAGTTAAACGGCACTTTGGTGGTTGTTTTAACTATATTATGCGGGTCCTTAGACGGGAACAGAGGTCCAAGAAGTGCCGTTTGAAACATTGTTATGCACAGATCGGTTTTCGATACACAAAGAGAATACTTAACCGTTCAGAACCATGGTGGTTGCTACATTGGTTAAAACGGCCTCACGTCAATCTATTCAGGATATAGAGCTTTTACTGTAACGCTTAAAAAACAGGCAAATCGCATTATGGTCATAGCTCATAGTGATTTAGCTAATCCCGAGGCCAACTATCCTCAGCTTTATCCACAGTTTTTGTGGGTACCTTATAGGTTGACCTAGTGAATAGAAAGTGGTGGCAGTCAGCCAACGATTCGCCCACTCCGTTCGTCTAGATTTCACTTAAACAGCAGACAATTTTGTTAACTCAAAAGGATAGGTGCCCGGAGCACCTTGCAGCCGATATAGCTGGCTTGGCTTGTATTGTAAGAGAACCTTCCTGAACACTTTGTCTGACGTCAGCGCTTAGGGAGCCAAATAGCCGCATTTGATAAAAGAGAGTTCTTGGCTCGTCGCAACCACTGAGGAGTGGGTGTTGAGAAAGACAACAGGAACACGCAAAAGCCTTGGCGAGAAGATCGTCAAAGATATCAAACGGGCAACCCGCAAACACTATTCATCTGAAGGGAAGATCAGGATCGCCCTGGATGGCTTGCGCGTCGAAGACAATGGGACCTTGTCCGCTATTGGTCCGAGGACAATGGTGGAATGCTGAACTCGCCGCTTAGAGAAAGAGCCGGTCAAACCCAGAACAGGAGGTCGGCCAAGGGCGGCTAGCAAGGCTTATTGATCTACGATTCGACCGTCGGGTAGTACATAAAGACAATATCTGCTCCATCGAAGGCACTATCCCCTTGTAAGATAAAGGTTAGACTTTCTAGGTTACTGTGGTTGGAAAACGCAACATTGAGTTCCCCATCGCTTGGAACGGAGAGAATATTTTCTCCATCGTACTGAATTTGAAGCACAGTGCCGTCTTCAAACAATTCAAACAGCTCATTTTGAATCGGAATCGATGACCCACCCTCACTTTGTTCACTCGGAAGGAAAGAGATTATCCTGTCACATCCAACTTCAAAATCCTGAACTGAATTGTGATATCCGAAGAGGAATATTTCATCTGAACCGGTTCCCGAGTTAACAATGTCACCGCTCGACGCGACGATTACATCATTGCCCGCTCCACCCGAAACTGTGTCTATACTGGAATCAGTGTAGTCTTCAAATCGACTGGTCGCCGAGGGGGGCACCCAGTCGCTGTTGCAAGCATAAATTGTATCGTTTCCATCCCCGCCATCAAGATGCGCAGCACCACTATCAGACACTAAGAGATCGTCCCCTGCACCAGCTTGCAATACCCCCCCATCGTTTAGTGCAATAAATACCCCATCTCCATCTCCCCCCAAGACAACAGATCCTCCGCTAGAGATCACGGCAAACTGCTCACCCTCAGGGTGATCTTCTCCTCCAATCACAGTATCGCCTTCACCAGAGTAAACTATAGCATGTGACCATTCGGATACATCGACATTCTCAGCAAGTCCCGTGTCGGCAACATAAACTGCTCGATCTGTGTCAATGGACATATCTGTGAGTTGATCTGGTGACAAAGATTGGAAGTTCTCAGTGTCCCAATGAGCTGCATCTAGGTCCGAAAAAACGATATCAGGACGGATCGTTTCAGATCCACCATCCACAGCGTTTTCCTGTTCTTCTTCGTCGCCTTCACCAATTATTTTGGCTATTGAACCCGGCTCATTGTTGCCTTCTTCATCAACTAGATCCTCGGTAGTTTCACCGTCCTCGAACAAGCCACCAATTGCAAAGGAGGCAAACAATGCCACTCCCATAAACATTAAAATTCCCATAGCATTACCTCCGACTATACAAGGAAACGGTCTTTTGGGAGAAAACTGCGTGCGCTCGGTCCTGGGAACTAGAAAACCGAGCCAATATGAAAGCGTTTGAAAAAGGCGGAATTAAGCCATCCAAGACCGTAAAATCAGTCATACTCAACCCAATCCAAACAGGGCTAACAAAGGCAACAAAGCGACGAGAATCCCGGAGAAACCCGAGCCATCATCGCCGCCTTCATCGGATACTTCAACTTGGTCATATTTTTGGGCGTCGTCGTCGTTTGGCGGGTCAGTTTCTGGAATTACTGGTTCGTCGACTGGTTCTGAGCTGTCACCGCCAATGTTGGACCAATAGTTTTCCATATCATCGCTCCAAGTCGGGGAATTGATCACGACTTGCATAATTTCATGGGCATCGAGATCGACTTTGACAATTCCATTAACAAAGATCTCCTGCTGAACTTCTCTAGCCGAGGGTTCCTCGATAAAGGCGTCCGACGTGATACCTCCCGGGTCATCGCCCGGTTGAACTCCGAGGTATGTTACGTAGGCTGAATCGTCTTCACTCAGCAGGTTGCTCAGGTCGACCGTAGTGTTGGTCACTTCGTCAGAGGTGGAAGCCAAATACATGACGTATTTCTCGGGGCTAGCGAAGGCATGCACATCAATGTTCGAGACTGAAATTTCGGTTTCTCCTCCATCCGACCCGATAAGATCTAGTGGCCTTGTTCCAGTTAGCTCCTCTTCCATGAGGCGAAACATCTCACCTGGGGCGGAAAGCTTTTCAAACTCAAATCCACGGCTAAGCGCATTACTTGTATTTTGAGACAGGGGCCAGACGTGGGCTGCGTCGACGCCATGGTCTGAGAATGCCTCTATGATATTCAGCATTTCATGGGCCTGCTTTAGCCCATAATCGCTACTGCCTAACGCTCCGACACCTGATTTAAGATTCCACTCTGTTATATAGGTCTCTAAATCAGGGAATTTCTCAAGCCAGGAATTATCTATCTGTTTTAGGAAGAAGTCTCGAGTACCCGGGACTTCTGGCTCACGTGAGTATACGTGAGCTGCGACCGCATCTAAGCCACCGATCTCTTCCGGTGTGTCGAACTCCCTCGTTATCATTTCATCGTTAATGGAAGTCCAATTTAGAGCGCCAGAACTAAACTTGAAGTCTCCCTCTGGGTCCAAACCATAATCAGCTTGAAGAGCCTCCAAGATTTCATCTGGATCGGAAGTGTAGGAATACTGGTCGTCCAGTTGAGAATGTGAAAAATTCGTCCCCGATTGAACGACAAGATCAATGTCATCGGAGGGAAAGTCTGCATTAGATACTGAATCCAATGCCGCGTCCAATATCTCCACCATCCTGCTTGAGACACGTCCGTATTCCACGGATGACATCTCACCCGATCCCCAATACTCATTACCAATTTCGAATGCGTCAATTTTGGCGTTTCCGTAAACACCGGATGCAACGTCTATTGCAAATTGGGAGAGAGCTTGTTCATCAATTTCCACGAAACGGTTGTCATTTATGTCTGTTTCTTCAGACAAAAATGACCTTGTGGGCAGCACAACAGTTACTGTGAGACCTTCTTGTTCTGCAAACGCCAGAAATTCGGAAATTGGAACAATCTCGACAAATTTTTCGGCTTCGTAGTCGAAGGCAATACTTCGATCCGGATCAGTAATATCAAACAACCGTTCTGTGATTGAGCCTCCGGGGTATCTAATATTTTCGGTACCCAAGGCCGCCGAGACTTCGTCGTATGTTCCTTCGTCGCCTAGTCGGTCACGAGTGAACAGAAAGTTCCCTCCAAACAAGTTTTGTGAAATCGGGTTTCCGATCTCTGAGCCGATTTCTAGCGCAACCATTTTCAAACCTCACATTTTGCAAGGCGGACTGTTGGACTGCGACTGATAACAAAACGGAAACAATAAAATTGTACACGTCTTACTTTCGCCCAATTTTGAGCGTTGCCGCCTCAAAAAAACACACAATTATTGATCCAAGAGAGTTTTATGACGCATTTGAAAACAATATTGTTTCGCCATTACTTCAGAATGCAGTTCAAGAAATAAATCCAGCGGTCGTGCTACTCTTCCCCTTATTTTCAATACCTTGGAAAGGTTCTTCGCACCTCAGCTGCCTACTAGTATTGCCTATAGGATCATTTCGTGTTCTCGCCGCCAGAAGGCGGAATTTATCCAAATTCAATTTTAGACAATTCATTTAAAAATTTTAGGCATTTAAGCGGACAAGAGAAAATGTAACGTCCACTTTATATCACTTGAGGTGAATGATACCGATTCATCAACCCGCTTCTAGGTTCAGGATTCATAACCGAAATATGACGGTTGCAAAGAGGGCGATTGCAGCCAACAGAACTTTCGGGCAACGGTCGTAACGAGTTGATACACGTCGCTCATGACCTTGCCTCGATGACCTAAAAAGACAAGCTACACTGAAAGGAAGGTCTCTTATCCGAAGATTGTGGAAGCTTTAAACCCAGAACACCGACAGTCAGCCAACCAATCCTACACCAAAGCGTCAAGCGTCCTAACGTGTCTCAGATGATTGACCCCAGCACCGCCTAAGACATCGTCCACATTGATCAGTTCCACCCCAGCTGAATCGGAGCACATCTCATTTAAACTCACAGCGAAACCGTGGAACATTGGTAGGCCACAAGCAAATTCTAAGCCCCTCAATTGGGCAATGGCTAGATCACTTATCTTTGTCGAAACGCCTAGCTTAGGTCCGTACATCTCTCGCAGTTAGAATGGGACTAGGACTCGTATTAACCAAGTGCCTTTCTTCCCTCTAGTGATCAGGAATTTTGTGTCGTTTGCATCAGTCGTCTTACTTGTATCAGCAGACGTCATATTTGCACCTACAAAGGCTACAGATTACACTATAAGTTACACTATAAGCACTTGAAACAACTGAAAATGGTGCGGGTGAAGGGACTCGAACCCCCACGCCTCGCGGCGCCAGAACCTAAATCTGGTGCGTCTACCAATTCCGCCACACCCGCACGTTACGCTTTGGCTATTCACCTTGCGTGAGGGGCTGATAGCAAAGCTTTCTCCGGGATGCGAGAGGAAATCGGCACTTCTTGCAAAAACAATTATGGCAGGACGGCAACAATTTCTCGTCTATTCATACATTGTTTACCTCTGGCAACAAAAGGCCGCGACAACTGCATGGTTTTGCCACAATTTGGCGGAAAAAAATACTGAGGCAGACAGAGCGAGAACGCCATGACAACGCAGAGCAAAAAGCCTGTGCGGAGCACGATTCCGCCTATACAACAAGGCCACCACTCACCGGAGGCGACACCTTCGGCGGGTTTATTGCGCGACACCATTGTGCTGACGCGCAAGGGTGAAATGGCGGTTCAGGACATCCAAGTCGGCGACCATGTCATCACACGCGGCGCCGGTATGGTTCAGGTTCAGAACATTTCCCGACAAAGGCTCCTTCGACGGGCGATCTCCATTGCGGCCGGATCACTGGGCGACACCCGCCCCGAAAGCGACATTATCTTACCGGCCGACCAACAGGTTTTCGTCCGCGACTGGCGTGCGCAGGCTCTATTTGGTCAGGACCAAGCACTGGTACCGGCGGCGTCACTGGTCGACGGCGAATTCATCATCGACCAAGGACTGCAGGTGCTGGAATTGTATTCTTTGCAATTGGAACAGACACATGTGATCTATGCCGGAGGACTGGAAGTCGCCGGCGCCCTTCATGCCAACATGCGCCTAAGGCCAGCAGCCTAAAGCCCTAGTTCACGAAACACCGTCGGCAGTTGCTCTGCCAGATCCTCGGCTATCAGGCCTGGGCCAAATTTTCGGGCACATTCCACATGCAACCACGCCCCGGTTTCAGCTGCCTGCATCGGCGCAAATCCACGCGCCAATAACCCCGCGATAAAGCCTGCCAGTACGTCTCCCGACCCAGCAGTTGCCAGCCAAGGGGCTGCACGGTCGTATAGAGCAGAGTTAATCGAACAGCGCCCATCCGGGTTGGCGATGACAGTATCCGCCCCCTTGAACAACACTACACATCCCGCACGTTCTGCTGCTTCGCGGGTGGCGTCAACTTTGGAATAGGCTGGGCCAGTGGTCGCAGGGGCGTCCAGCTTCTCGGCCAAGTCCGGGAACAGCCGCGCAAATTCGCCCCCATGCGGGGTGAGCACACAGTCTTTATGCAGTGCGTCGAACAGAGCCTCAGGCTTGGTTCTGAACCGGCTCAGCGCGTCAGCGTCCAGTACGGTGGGTCGCTCCGCCTTGAGAGCCGTAAAAACCATGGCCTGCGTGTCCGCGCGGATCCCTAGCCCCGGCCCCAGACAAATGGCGTTGAACCGGGAATCTTCGAGCAGCTCCGTCAGCCCCAGCGCGCCGTCGATCTGCCGCAGCATCACGGCGGTCAGGTTACAGGCATTTTCCAACATGGCCGAGCGAGGAGATCCCAGTGTGACCAGCCCTGCCCCTATGCGCAACGCCCCCCGTGCTGCCAACCGCGCCGCTCCGGTATTGCCGTGGCTACCAGAGAGAACCAGCGCGTGACCGTGGCCGTATTTGTGGTTCACTCCACGCTTCCCGCGTATGATTGGCGACGCAAGTTTCACGACTCCCTTTCCCTTGGGGCCAATATTGTTGCGCCTTGGAAGCCCAATGCCCTTAACAATAACCTTACCGCAACTTGCCTCCCCTTCAGAAAGGTAGTGGCCAATTTTCGGACTATGGAAAGCCACCGTTAGCTGTGCCTCAAACACGAGATTTGGCAGCGGTGCGGGAAGACGTTCTTTGCTCCCGTCACGCAGCGCGAACCCACTATCGGAACACATTCCCGAAGGCGTATCTACCGCGACCAACCGCGGCAGGCCCGCATCAGCATCAAAAGTCTCCCAAAGCTCATTGTGGAGATCTCCAAGTGGACGGCTCAACCCTGTTCCAAACACTGCATCTATATAAATGGACGCGGTCCATCCTATTGGACGCTGAAAGTCCTCGATGGGGCGCACGTCCCCCAATGTTTTCCACCGCTCGCAGTTCGCCTTAGCATCCTGTGGCAGCTTGTCGGCGTCCCCGTACAAGAACACGCTCACATCCCAGCCGCGCTCTTTCAGCAACCGCGCTACCACAAAACCATCACCACCGTTGTTCCCGGGTCCGCATAAAACGACGGCCCTGCGATCCCCATCGGCTAGCTCTGGCCATTCCTCAAAAATCGCCTCAACAACCCCTTGCCCGGCCCGCTCCATCAGCTCCAGTCCGGTCACTTCACCAGACTCGATTGCGGCCTGTTCAATGGCGCGCATCTGGGCGGCGGTTAGCAGTTCAGTCATCTTCAAGCCTCATCGATTCAATTTCGCACATAAATTAGGCACGGCGCTTTCAAATTAAGCAAGGCACTGCCGAGCAATTGCTGATTTCCCGCCTTCGCCACGGTATACATTGCTGTTCCTAATAAGAAGTGTTCTGACCGTCCTCGACAAGCTGTGAGGAGCCCGAGACATGAAAAAGATCGAAGCCATCATCAAACCGTTCAAACTGGACGAGGTGAAGGAAGCGTTGCAAGACGTCGGTGTTCAGGGGCTCTCGGTCATCGAGGTCAAAGGATTTGGCCGCCAGAAAGGCCACACAGAACTATATCGCGGCGCCGAATACGTGGTGGATTTCCTACCCAAGGTGAAAGTCGAGATTGTACTGGACGACGATCAGGTCGACGCTGCAATCGAAGCCATCGTTGACGCAGCCAAGACGGACAAGATCGGCGACGGCAAGATATTTGTCTCGTCCATCGAACAAGCTATTCGCATTCGGACCGGCGAGACCGGCTCGGACGCGCTGTAAATTACAGCATTCAATACACTGACTATCCATATCAGAAGGACCCAGGGGATGAGCGTAGACGCAGTTCTCAAGACACTCAAAGACGATGATATCGCTTATGTTGATATCCGTTTCACCGACGTTCGCGGCAAATTGCAGCACGTCACAGTTGACGTGGATCTGGTTGACCAAGACTTCCTCGAAGAAGGCTTTATGTTCGACGGCTCGTCGATCGAAGGCTGGAAGTCGATCGAAAACTCCGACATGAAACTGATCCCAGACACAACAAGTGCCTATGTTGATCCGTTTTACGCCGAGAAAACACTGTGCATTCACTGTTCGGTTGTGGAGCCTGATACAGGCGAAGCCTATCAGCGTGACCCACGCGGCACCGCTCAAAAGGCCGAAGCTTACCTGAAATCCTCGGGCATCGGCGACGTTGCTTACATGGGTCCAGAAGCTGAATTCTTCCTGTTTGACGACGTTCGCTTCTCGAACTCGATCAACAAAGTGTCCTACGAAGTTGACGCATCCGATGCGTCCTGGAACACAGACACCGAGTATGAAATGGGCAACATGGGTCACCGCCCTGGCGTTAAGGGTGGCTACTTCCCAGTCAACCCAATCGACGAAGCCCAGGACCTGCGTTCGGAAATGCTGTCGACCATGAAGCGTCTGGGCATGAAAGTGGACAAGCACCACCACGAGGTTGCGTCCTGTCAGCACGAACTGGGCCTGATCTTTGACAGCCTGACCAAACAGGCCGACGAGCTGCAGAAGTACAAGTACGTGATCCACAACGTGGCACATGCTTATGGCAAGTCCGCTACCTTTATGCCCAAGCCGATCTATGGCGACAACGGCACCGGCATGCACGTGAACATGTCGATCTGGAAAGACGGCAAGCCACTGTTCGCTGGCGACAAATACGCTGATCTGTCGGACGAAGCCCTGTACTTCATCGGTGGTATCCTGAAGCACGCCAAGACACTGAACGCTTTCACAAACCCAGCGACAAACAGCTACAAGCGTTTAATCCCAGGTTTCGAAGCCCCAGTTCTGCGCGCCTATTCGGCTCGTAACCGTTCGGGTTGTGTTCGTATCCCATGGACTGAATCGCCAAAGGCCAAGCGCGTCGAAGCTCGTTTCCCTGATCCGGCTGCCAACCCATACCTGTGCTTTGCTGCACTGCTGATGGCTGGCCTAGACGGCATCAAGAACAAAATCAACCCTGGCGAAGCCATGGACAAAAACCTGTACGACCTGCCAGCAGAAGAGTTGGAAGGGATCCCAACAGTATGTGGTTCCCTGCGTGAAGCTTTGGACAGCCTGGCTGCTGACCACGACTTCCTGCTGCAGGGCGACGTGTTCACCAAAGACCAAATCGACGGCTACATTGCTCTTAAGATGGGTGAAGTCGAACTGTTCGAGCACACACCGCACCCAGTTGAGTTTGGCATGTACTACAGCTGCTAAGCTACCCAATAGAGATCTTGTAAGGGCGTCCTTCGGGGCGCCCTTCTTGTGATCTGAAGCAGAATTCGTCTCGAGGCACGGCCCAGAGATTTCCCAACTTGCATTTTTCCATCGCATGGCTCAGGGATGACGCATGACCTTATTTACAGATTTGCAGTCGACACTAAACTTAGCCCAGCAAGGACGGTACAAAGCCGCCCTCAAATCCGCGCGCGCCGGAATGCGAAGGCACAAGAAACACCCTGCTTTTCCAAACATTGCAGCTGTATGCCTGTGCTCGATGGACAAAAAGCGTGAGGCAGTTCCCCTGTATCAAAAAGCCCTGTCTCTGGATCCCAACTTCCACGATGCGCGACGCAATCTTGGCATGGCACTCGTTTCACTCCACCAAAATGAGAACGCTATAAAAGTACTCTCTAAGGCAATTCGAAATAACCCCCGAGATGGCCAGGCATGGCGCCATATAGCCCTCGCTAGGCGCAATCTCGGAGATGATAGAAATGCTCTGGCGGCCGCAGAGAAAGCACTTGAGATAGAACCCGAGAACGAAGACACTCTAAAGCTCCATGCTGATGCTTTGGAAAAAATAGGCCACATATCCGCCGCCTTAGAGGCGTGTCGTAGCGCTCTCAAGATCGCACCCTCCAACATCAACTTGTTGGAACTAACTGCTAGCCTTCTGTCATACCAATGCATAACTGACGAAGCTCTGTCCCTACGTCAGAAAGCTGCAACTTTGGCACCACAAGACATTGAGACCTTGGCTCCCCTAGCAACTCAGCTTTTGACCATGGGACAACAGGCAGAAGCCCGTTCCCTTTGCTTAGGCCTCTTGAAACTATCTCCCGTCAGTTACAGTACAATGGAAGAATTGTCTCTATTCCAAACCAAGGAACAGAATGTCGAACTTCGGAACACGGCGCTCAAGGCATTGGACAACTCATCTCTCCAAGCTTCAAACCGAGCATATCTCTACTTTACATTGGCCCACATCGACCGCCAGGCTGGTGATGTTTCGTCCGCAGAGAATTACTATGTGCGTGCTAACCGTGAAGTAGCAAAAAAAACTCCCTATGACGCTGCTAGGGAAACGAATGTACATAAGAATATCATTTCACGCTATTCGGGACCGGATTTGGTTGGGAACCAAGATCCCCCTGACCCTAGGCCAATTTACGTTGTTGGTCTCCCCCGTTCGGGAACGACGCTAACCGAAACCACTCTAGGGGCGCACCCAAATGTGGCTCCATTGGGTGAGCGCAGGCTATCGAAAATACTGCTATCAACTTTCCAAGATGACCTTCCATTTGGCGCGGACGAGCAGAAGAAACTTGCCGAGTTACAGCAAGAGAATTTACCGCCCTTGCCTTCCGATACCTTCGCCTACGTTGACAAAATGCCCGAAAACCATCGCTATATCGGTCCTCTTAAATCAGCATTTGGAAATGCCCGCTTCATCAATCTACGCCGCGACCCACGCGATGTAGCCTTGTCTCAGTGGCACAGTCATTTCACTTCTGGGTCTATTACCTATTCATACGACCTAAAAGCGATAGCCCACAAATTTAATCTGTACGCGGAAATCATGGCACATTGGCACAAAGTTATGCCGGGAGAAATTCTCGATATGCCATATGAAGACCTTGTCAGCGACATCGATACCTCCACCAAGAAAATAGCCGAACACTGTGGGCTCGACTGGACACCATCAATGGCCCAGCCTCACAAACATGCGGGTCAGGTTCGAACCATGAGCCTTCACCAAGTCCGCCAACCGGTACACAAAAAATCGGTCAATAAATGGATCCAGCATGAGGAAATGCTCGCTCCTTTTGTTGCCGAATTGGACCCAGGACTCTGGCCTGAAATCCGCTAAATAGGTGTTTTTCTAAACGGATGCTCATCTGGGTATTTTGGTTTTCCAATTGGCGTGATAACGACCCCGGCTCAGCCCAAAGATAGGAGCCCGTGATGAGCGCCCCAAATACCCTTGGCATTGATTTTGGAACCTCAAATTCCGCCGCCGGAATTTCGGTAAATGGACAGCCCTGGCTGGTTGAACTGGAACCCGGAGAGAAGACCCTGCCAACAGCTGTGTTTTTTGAAGAACTGCCGCGGCGGATGCGGATTGGTGGTAGCGCAACACAGGCCCTAATTTCGGGTGAGGAAGGCCGGTTTATGCGTGCCCTCAAAAGCTTGCTGGGAACCCCCCTCTTGCGCGAGGAACGGCGGCTTAACGGCGAACGTATTGATTTCATCGAAATCATCGCCCGGTTTCTGCGTGAAATAAAAACGCGGGCCGAGGCCGCAACCTATCAGGAATTCACCCATGCCCTGTCTGGCCGCCCAGTGCGGTTTCACAGCAAAGACGACGCTAGAAACGCCCAGGCCGAAATTGATCTGCGTGATTGCTACCTCGCGGCGGGGTTTCGGGATGTTCAGTTCATGTATGAGCCTGAAGCCGCCGCGCGAGCGACTGCTCCAGATAACGGACTTGGGCTGATTGTTGACATTGGCGGCGGTACATCTGATTTCTCGGTGTTTCGCCAGCAGGACACCGGAGAGACTGAAATTCTGGCCAGCTATGGGTTGCGCATAGGTGGCACTGATTTTGATCGCCGCCTGAGCATTGATCATGTGATGCCTCTATTAGGTCGTGGCAGTTCAATCCGGAATGCCTTTGGTCCAGGGACTCTGCCAGCCCCCGCCAAGATATTCAACGATCTGGCCACCTGGCAGATGATCCCGTTCCTTTACGCTGCGGATACCCGCCGTAAAGCAAGTGATTTAGCCAGCAATGCCGCCGAGCCAGAAAAACTGGCGCGGCTGGTCGCAGTGCTGGAGGACGAGCTGGGCCACGACATCGCCTTTGCGGTTGAGAAAGGGAAAATCCAAAGCAATCAACCCGACCACCCTGCCCCGCGCATTGACCTAAAGGAGCTGGAACGCGGCCTAATTGTGCCATTGGCAGGGGAAATGGTAAAAAGTTCTCTGGAAACTCAGGTGGATGAAATCGCCGCAGGCGCGGCTGAAACGCTGGTGCTGGCTGGGGTGCGGGCTGAACAGATCGACCGAATTGTTCTGGTTGGTGGCTCATCCCTGATGAAAGTGATCGAGCAAAAGATGCGTCAACTGTGCCCTGACGCCCAAATCCACAAAGACAATGCAATGACCGCCGTTGCTGATGGTCTGGCAATTTCAGCCACAACAGCGTTCGCCTAACCCTAACGGAGAGAACCTGCACATAATTCCCATGGTTTTTCAGGTCCACGGCACTACGCTAAACTAGGTCCATTTTAGAGAAAGCCAGTTTTATGCGTTTACCTCTGTTGTCGTCCCTGTTCTGCCTCTGCCTTGCAGGCCCAGCTCTTGCTGCCCCATGCGGCAATACATCCGCTGGGTTCGCAGCATGGAAGACTGATTTCGCCCGCCAAGCCAGACAGGCGGGTGTAAAAAAGCCAGGACTCCATGCACTACAGACGGCCCAATACGCCAGCCGGACGATATCGGCCGACCGTAACCAAAAGAGTTTCCGCTACACGCTGGAAAAATTCATGGAAATTCGCGGCTCAAATACAATCATAGCACAGGGGCGCAAACGCAAAGCGCGCAACAGCGAATTCTATGCCTCACTGGAAAAGAAGTACGGGGTGCCCGCCGGAGTGTTAATCGCCATTCACGGAATGGAAACTGCCTTTGGCCACTTTATGGGCGACAGCCAGATTGTCCCCGCCATTACCACATTGGCCTATGACTGCCGACGGTCTGACTTCTTTTTGCCCCATGCCATCGGCGCATTAAAACTGGTGGATCAAGGGGCCATAACCCCGGCCACCCGAGGCGCAAAACATGGCGAATTAGGCCATACCCAGTTTCTGCCGGGCAATGCGCTGCAATACGGTGTCGATTGGGGCGGTGACGGACGGGTTGATTTCTACGACATGGCTGACGCATTGGCCTCGACCGCGAATTATCTACGTAAGAAGGG
The DNA here is from genome assembly GCF_011813015.1 of Parasedimentitalea denitrificans. GTDB lineage: Bacteria > Pseudomonadota > Alphaproteobacteria > Rhodobacterales > Rhodobacteraceae > Parasedimentitalea > Parasedimentitalea denitrificans. The sequence continues at coordinate 42,824 of NZ_QHLQ01000008.1, forward strand.
CTGGAAAAAGGGCAAAGGTTATCAGCCCGGCGAGCCGAACTACGCGGTGCTGAAACAGTGGAACGCTGCCACTGTATACCAACAGTCACTGGCCATTATGGGAGCTGCCATTGATAGGTAAGGCACTGAGTTTCTGCCCGAATTTCACCGACTAATTCCAAGCAAGGTTTGGGCTGGGCGCAGCCATTATGCGCCCGTCCGAAAACAATCCGTGCCGCAGGCTCTGATTGTAACACCTTTGGCAGCAATGTGGCCGGAACCCGCCACGGTTCAGCCGCATTATTTTCAAAAAAGCCACAACCGGAGACACAACCAACTGAAAACAAACTAACTTTCTAATCTGCGGAGAGTTCGTCAATTAGAAACAGTTTCTTAGCAATTCCGCGGATCTCGCCTAACTTTGCACGTTTTCGGCTTCTATTGTTCCCTTAGAAGCAACCTGAGCGGAGGATCCTGACGGTGGCCCAGAAAACTCAATTTTACGGTGGGTTAGTCTATTACGGAATACCCAGCAGTGCACTTGCCAAGTGTAGCTGCATCATTGCCGATACGCTGGAAGAATACGGCCATTCGGTAGATCAGTTTAGTGCTCGTGCAAATGATGTTATTGCGCTTGCCTGTGACCAATATCGCTTGGTGCTTAGGATGGGCGACCAGCCAGAGGCATCAGACAACAACACAGCCAAACTGGGTCTTCAGCGTGTGGAAATTTCCATGCATCCGAATTTCCCCACTCATTGCGACACGGAACTCAGCGAGATGCTGATGGCTATTATCCTGTATCGATTGGTTCCTGTACTGGCTGCAGAACATATTGAATGGATGGCCCCTAGCGCAACGCTGACACGGGCGCAGTTTCTGAGCGTTTTTGCCAATGTAAAATCAATGCAGCCACTACCGCAGCCCTGCGCCCGTGATCGGTTTGCCCCGATCGACGAGACAGCAGCTGAGTTGGAGCTTCACTGCGCTCAATTGCAGGCCACGCCCCATCAATCCCCGGCTCCGATGACCAGACCACCAGCGTCGTATCAACGGTTTACAGCTTGGGCTGGTGGCCTGATGCGCAACAGCGAGCCTCGCCTTGTCAGCGTTGCATCCCCGTTGGCAATTTGCGCGGCGCTGGCCAAGAGTTCCGGCGCTCTTTGACAGAGGCCGGACCCAGCCTACGACGGTGCAGGGTGGCCTACCCCCACTGCGCCAGCACATCTCTTTTTGCCAGCACGTAGGTATGAATGCAAAAGACCACTGCCCGGGTCTCGGGCAGTCTAAGGATCATCTGCTTCTCGCTTCGCATGTATTCAGCGGCAGCATCGTGCACCTCGTTGCGCGCTTCGTAATGACTGCGCGGTTGATGCAGCGCCGGATCCTGATACCACAGCCCGTTGTACCGCCACAAAGGTCGGCCCGGCTGCACCCCATCGAATAATCGCTGAACACGCTTTGCAATGCCTGTGTCATAACTGGGAACCGGCGTATGGATGCCTGTTAGGGGCGCCATAAACTTCTCGGACAGTTTCCAGCTGGCCGGAAAGCACAGCACCGCGCCGGTCATGACATGCTCGTCCCCCCGTTTTTCCAGAATGCAAAAATCCTGTTGGGTAATGCGCCCCAGTGTTCCCAGCGGGTCCTCCCAATCAATCGTGACTGACTGGCCACCACCGGGCTGAACCTCTTGATCCTCAGGCGAATATCGCTGCGCCAAAACCATGCGTAGCAACTCTTGCGCCGCAGGCATCGCCTCTGGATCCAGCATCAACACATCATCGCGCCGGTCATCCAACAACTGCCGCCGCACCGCGATCTGTGCTGTGCTAGCCTCATCCGGACGCAGCCAGTCCTGCGGGGGCAGCGGTTGAATGCCCGGCAGTTTCTGTGCCTGCAGCGGGTTAAAGGGAATTTGTTTTTGTAAGATGACGTCCATCAAGCTGGCTTAGCATCTCCGCCAACCAATGCCAGCCCCGTTTGTTCCTTGCCACGTCAACCACAATTGCCCCTTCAGTCAGTTGAAGCCGACTTCAATAATACCGCCTTAGCCCTCTTGCATCTTTTTCAAATCCAACGGCACTGACAACAGCACGCCAAATTCCTTTGGAAAGTCTGCGCTAACCCGGGCGTGGACTGCCCCCTGCTTGTCAAAGAACCGCGCTTTCGGCACCAGCGGAACGATGGCTTCGTGCCAAATACCCGCATCGATGCAGATCCCAAAACTACCGTCACAATAGAACGCCACCCAGTCTTCTGGCTTCATATCATCGTCGGTTTTCGCCAGCGCTGCTATAAAGGGCTGATTGTCCATCGGGTAGAACAACTGACCGCCGTCCGGATGGTGGTTGGCGTGCCAAATCAACAATTTAGAGCGATCAGGCTCCTCAGCGTCCCAGCGCGCATCTTCCGGATTTACGCTCCAACCCAAGATGTATTTATCCTGAACCGCCAAATTTTGCCCCAGTAGAACCTCACCTTCCCACCAGAAGTCAAAATCCCCCTGAAGATACCCACCTTCGTCACCAGTTCCCGGATCAACAGGACGCCAGCCATTGTGTGGCCATTTTGTAATCGGCACCTGATGGGTCGTGTGGTCCGAGACAATCGTACCATACCCAGCAAAGCTCTCTGGTGTCGCCCGTACCAGGGGAACCTCAAAATGAGGCAGCCCAGCGGCCACATCGGGGTTCATGTAATCGAAACGTTCATCATCACTCATCGCGCACATCCTAGAGATTGAGATCAGCGGCACGTGTTCAGTTTATCAGATTCGGCCACTGCCAACACAATGCTGCTTGCGCGACACCTAAATCAAATTAATAAATGGCTATAATTATCGCATCCGGATTTATCAAATGGCCACTTTTGCACAGCTAAAAGCGTTTCACGCGCTGGCCCTAGAGCGCAACTTTCACCGCGCAGCCGAACGATTGGGACTGACCCAGCCAGCCGTGTCCATCCAAGTGAAAAAGTTGGAACAAGACAGTGGGCGCAGCCTGCTCTTGCGCAGTGGCCATAAAGTAACGTTGACAGACGAGGGGCGCAGTCTGTTCGAACTCACCACTCGTATATTTGAGGCCGAAGCCCAAGCGCGACAGATGCTGGACAGCCGGGACAAGGGTGTGCCCCGCACTATTCATCTGGGCGCAGACGGACCACATGTCGCACTTGATTTGATTGCCAAGATGCAAAAGCAGGAACCTAGCGTTCGCTTCCGGGTTTCTCTGGCCAACGCCGAAACCACTTGGCAAAACCTGTTGTCGATGCAGGTTGACGCCGCTGTTATAGCCAATTCAAAAGCCGATCAACGGGTGTTCTCTCAAACAATTGCGTCTCAAAGTCTGTTGGCTCTTGTCCCGGTCGACCACAGTCTGAGCGCAAAAAAAACATTGAATTTCAAAGATCTATCAAGCTGCAACCTGATCTTTCGAGAACTTGGATCAAACACCCAACGGATCGTCGATGATGCCTTTGCCGGCCTTGATCTGATCCCGAAAGTTGCAATGGTAATGGGCAGTCGCGAAGGAGTACGCGAGGCGGTGGCGCGCGGGCTTGGAATCGGTTTTGGCTTTAACCGCGAGCTTGGCTGCGATCCACGGTTTGTAGGCGTACCCATTCCGGATTTCGAACGCAGTAACAAGGATAAGTTGCTTTGCCTTAAGAAGCAGCGATCGACGCCTTTGGTGAAAGCACTGTTCGCCGCTGCCTGTACTTAATGCCAACACATAGAATAACCCAACACTCGGCAAGTGCTCAGGCGTTTCTGTGCCAGCAGCGGGTTAAAGGGAATTTGTTTTTGTAAGATCTCATCCATGCAGCTGGCTTAGCACCTGTAACACCGCAAGTCGGCCCTGACCTTGGGTTGCAAGCATCACGGTTTAAAAACGACCATCAATTTAGTCGCATTCAGTGCGGCGAATCTTTGCGTCCAGATCCAGATTAGACACACCTGTACAGCGAGGGAAGCCCACGATGAACGAGCACTACCGGGACAACCGCAAAATTGACCCCAGTCGCGGGGCTACTTTGGGTGATGGCAGCCCTAACGACAATAACCGGATCGAGATTGGTCCAACCCAGCTTGCACTGGCCGAATGGGAAACCGCCGGATTGCAACTGCCGAACCTGGCCCGAATGCGAAACTTTCGCTGGCAACGGCTGACACAGGCCATCGTCGAACGCGGATATGGTGGGTTGTTGATGTTCGACCCGCTGAACATCCGCTACGCCACCGACAGCACCAATATGCAGTTGTGGAACTCTCACAATCCCTTTCGCGCCGTACTGCTCTGTGCGGATGGATATATGGTGATCTGGGATTATAAAAACTCGCCTTTCCTGTCGACATTCAACCCTCTTGTTCGTGAACATCGCTCCGGCGCTGATCTGTTCTACTTTGACCGAGGCGACAAAGTGGACGTTGCAGCAGATGCCTTTGCCAACGACGTCCGCGTATTGATGCAAGAGCACTCTGGCAGCAACAAACTGCTGGCCGTTGACAAGATCATGCTGCACGGGCTGCGCAGTCTCGAGGCGCAAGGGTTTACCATCATGGAGGGAGAAGAGGTCACCGAAAAAACCCGTACCATCAAGGGCAAGGACGAGATCCTTGCGATGCGATGTGCCAATCATGCCTGCGAAACTGCTGTGGCTGAAATGGAACGATACGCGCGGGCTAATGTCGGCGACGGCAAAACCTCGGAGGATGATATTTGGGCGGTCCTACACGCAGAAAACATTCGTCGCGGCGGAGAGTGGATTGAAACCCGATTACTGTCGTCAGGCCAACGCACGAACCCCTGGTTTCAAGAATGCGGACCACGGATCACTCAGAACAACGAGATCATTTCATTTGATACAGACCTGATCGGCTCTTATGGCATCTGCATCGACATCTCGCGCAGCTGGTGGGTCGGCGACCAAAGGCCACGCGCTGATATGATCTATGCCATGCGCCACGCCCACGATCACATCATGACGAACATGGAAATGCTGAAACCCGGGGTGATGATCCCTGAACTGACGGCCGGATGCCATCGGCTGGACGACAAGTTTCAGGCCCAGAAATACGGTTGCCTGATGCACGGAGTCGGCCTGTGTGATGAATGGCCGCTGGTCGCTTATCCAGATCAGGCCGTAGCTGGCGCCTATGACTACCCGCTGGAACCCGGAATGGTGCTGTGCGTTGAGGCCTGTGTTGGCGAGGTCGGCGGTGACTTCTCAATCAAGCTAGAGGACCAGGTGCTGATCACTGAGGATGGATATGAAAATCTGACGACCTACCCCTTTGATCCCGCGCTCATGGGTAAGGTCTGATCGCAGCGTCGTGGTTTCTCTGGGAACGTGACCTGTGGTGACACATCTGCCCGTTGGGCAGTCCCAAGGCGTACCTCGACACTGCATGGCCTGAATTGCCTGACCTCTTAGCTGCTACAATATCACCTTCGCGTGACGCTCTTGTAGCATGCCTTGTCGACAGCCCTTTACGTGCTCACTCTAGGCAGACCCCAAAGCAAAGGCCGCGCCCATGCCCACTGAACACATCACCTTCCCCGGTCACGCCGGTACCGAATTGGCCGCAAGGCTGGACCTTCCAGATGGCCCCGTGCTGGCAACTGCCTTGTTTGCCCATTGTTTCACCTGTTCCAAAGATATCCCCGCCGCGCGACGCATCGCTGCACGCTTGGCCGCAATGGGGATCGCAGTTTTGAGGTTCGACTTTACCGGGCTTGGGCATTCAAAGGGTGAGTTTGCCAATACTTCATTTTCGTCAAACGTCGCCGACCTGATCGCTGCCGCCCAGTATCTGGCAGGGCGCGGCATGGCCCCCGATTTACTGATCGGCCACTCACTGGGTGGGGCGGCCGTTTTGCGCGCGCGGGCCGGCATTCCCTCGATCAAAGGGGTTGTCACCCTAGGTGCCCCATTTAAACCGGCCCATGTGGCGCATAACTTTGAAGGCGCCCTGGCTGAGATTAAAGAAAAGGGTGCCGCCGAAGTCTGTTTGGGTGGTCGACCCTTTACGATATCGCAGGCCTTTGTCGACGACATCCGCGCTGAAACACTGACAGGTGCTATTGCTGAGTTGAACGCGGCTCTGCTGGTACTGCATGCGCCCCACGACTCGATTGTCGGAATAGAAAACGCAGCGCAGATTTTCATGGCCGCAAAACACCCCAAAAGCTTTGTGACATTGGATGATGCCGATCACCTGATCACTCGGGCCAAAGATGCCGAATATGCCGCCGAGATGATCGCAGCATGGGCAGGTCGCTATATCAACCTCTCCCCACCTGCCCCACCGCCAGGTGCGCCCGAAGGTGTGCTCCGGGTGAGTGAAGTCAGCCCCGATGGATTCCTTCAGGATATTCAGTCCGGCCCGGACCATCACACCCGCGCAGACGAACCGCTGGCCTATGGAGGTACGAACCTAGGCATGTCGCCATATGGATTTCTGTCAGCAGGGCTAGGCGCCTGTACCTCGATGACCATTCGAATGTACGCCCGCCGTAAAGGATGGCCCTTACAGGGAGTCAGTGTCGAGATCAGCCATGACAAAGTGCACGCTCAGGACGCCACAACCGGCAACCCTTCGCGCATTGATCAGTTTACACGTGTTGTCCATTTGCAGGGCGACCTTAGCTCAGAACAGAGGGCCCGCCTGTTAGAGATTGCTGACAAATGCCCCGTGCACCGCACACTTGAACATGGCGCCAAAGTGGTCACCCGGCTGCAAAAACCTTCACTGCCGACCTAAGCACCTTCTTAGGCTGATCGTTTTACTGGCATCCCAATGAGCTCCCGCCCCCACGCGGTGCATCTGCTTGCGCAGATCCCCCTTGTGGCCTTGGGCGTAGCGCCGCGCATGCGCGGCGCTACGCCCAACGGAAGGTGTGCCTCCGACAGAAGCTCACCGACGGGCGGGAGCCTTTGTGTCTCTACCTACGTGCGGGCATCGGTCTTGCCACCGGTGGTCGATGAATCGGCGGTCGCGCCACAGGTGGTCGTGCAATGGGCGGACGCGTGACCGGCGGACGATGGATAGGAGGCTCTATCGGATGCTCTGGTCTTGGGGGGCGTTCAATCGGGTGTTCTGGTTTTGGCGGTCGTGGAGGCCGCGGCGGTCTTGGGTACCCGTTGTAATAGTCGTTCCACAACAGACTGTCGTAGTAAATCCCGCCGTGATAGGTCGCATTGGGGTCACACCCTGACAGGCCAGCAACAGCAGCCCCCAGCAGACCGGCCAGTAAAAACTTCCTTGATTTCAATAACATCTCATCAATTCCTTTTACTTAACCGCCCGGAACGACTCAAAAACTGAGTTCACATCAGACACCAGATCCGGGTTCACCCCGGCCTCCATCACCACAACCGAGATCGCCACGCGATCACGCGGCAAATCAACGACGACGGCCGTGAAATTGACCGACTTTCCATCCCGACTACCACTGCCAGTTAGGCGCGCTGCAGGTCGTCCCCCTACGTGGATTTGTTTGCGTTCCTGCACCTCTGCATTTTTAACCAGGAATGGACCAACCCCCCGCAAATACTCGAGCGACTGCTCGTAGGTGGACACCCCATGCGGCGAGATGAACCCCATCCAGATCCCTTTCTCCGACACCGGAGTAAGACCGATGACACGATTGACCAGACGCGCTTCATCTGACCCGGGCGGTGTAACAGAGCGTGCCCCCCCTGCCCGCGCGGTCCAGAAATCAGGGACCGACAGGTGGAACAATGCACGCCCTTCGTCTTTGTAAGTAACTGGCATATCCGCCAATGTCAGGCTTGGTGAAATGGTAGCCAGAGCAGCCAAGCAGCCTGCTGTAAATATTTTGCGGAGTAATCTCGGCATTCCCGCATCTCCTTAAAATCTAAAGCCACAGAGTAACACCGCTGCGGCAAATACAACTAACAAGAGTTAAGAGCAGTTCAGGCGTAAAGGAAAGAACCACTTCCCCAAACAGGCCTGAGAAACCCGCGTTGTCCGAAATTCATATGTCTCCCCCTAACTCGCTGACCATTCAAACTTCACCATTGTTAAAATGTTCCCCATATGTTCACATCGCATAAACAAGGAGGGAAACATGCCGACTGGAAAAAAACTAAATAGGTCACTGAAGGCATTCATAGAAAAACAGCCGTTATTCTTTGTTGCGACAGCTGATCAAACAGGACGGGTTAACCTGTCTCCCAAGGGGATGGATACCCTGCGGGTTGAAGGCGACAATCGAGTAACTTGGCTCAACCTCAGTGGCAGCGGCAATGAAACGGCTGCCCATGTGAGTGCAACGGGCCGGATGACTCTGATGTTCTGCGCCTTTGAGGGCGACGCGCTGATCCTGCGGCTATACGGGCAGGCCAAGGTTTTTCACCCCCGCGATCCCGAATGGGGTGACTTGGCTGCAGGATTTCCAGACATAGCTGGCAGTCGCCAAATATTTGAGCTGTCCATTGACCTTATTCAAACGTCCTGCGGCACCGGTGTGCCGTATATGGATTTCCAGAAATCCCGGGCAGAAGATGAACTTGTCCCGTTCTATGAGGAGATGGGGACTGAGGGCGTAAAGGCGTATTGGCGCCGGAAGAACATGACCACCGTTGACGGAGCACCAACAGGGATTTTTGACGACTAATTGTGCACAGTCTGCTAGACGGGGCGCTTTTTCAGACAATATGCCCCACCCTGCCCTGCCCACCTTGTTGTTTTGGCCCACCTGATCTAATAGGCGCGCATCCCGTCCTATTATAAAGGTCCTGGCCTATGATCCCTCGCTACTCCCGCCCCGACATGGTTGCCATCTGGTCTCCGGAAAGCAAATTCCGCATCTGGTACGAGATCGAGGCACATGCCTGCGAAGCCATGGCCAATATCGGTGTCATCCCACGCGAAAACGCTGACGCCGTTTGGAAAGCCAAGGACGTAGAATTCGACGTGGCTCGCATCGACGAGATCGAAGCCGTCACCAAGCACGACGTCATCGCCTTTCTGACCCATCTGGCTGAACATGTCGGTTCCGAGGAAGCACGCTTTGTCCATCAGGGCATGACCTCATCCGATGTTCTGGACACCTGCCTGAACGTGCAGCTGGTCCGCTCGGCTGACATCCTGATCAAGGACATGGACGGGTTGCTGGCAGCCCTGAAAAAGCGTGCCATCGAGCACAAAGACACCGTTCGTGTCGGGCGCAGCCACGGCATCCACGCCGAGCCCACCACCATGGGTCTGACCTTTGCCCGTTTCTATGCCGAAATGGATCGTAACCTGGCCCGTCTGAAGCTGGCCCGCGAAGAAATCGCCACCGGTGCAATTTCCGGTGCTGTCGGTACATTTGCCAACATCGACCCGGCCATCGAAGAGCACGTTTGCGAGCAGCTGGGTCTGAGCCCAGAGCCGATTTCCACGCAGGTGATTCCCCGTGACCGCCACGCAATGTTCTTTGCCACTTTGGGTGTGATTGCATCATCCATCGAAAACGTCGCGACCGAAATCCGCCACATGCAGCGGACCGAAGTGTTGGAAGGTGCTGAATTCTTCTCGATGGGCCAAAAAGGCTCGTCCGCGATGCCACACAAAAAGAACCCGGTTCTGACCGAAAACCTGACTGGCCTGGCCCGTCTTGTACGCTCCGCTGTAGTTCCGGCACTGGAAAACGTCGCCCTGTGGCACGAGCGTGACATCTCGCACTCGTCTGTTGAGCGCGCGATTGGCCCAGATGCCTGTGTGACACTGGACTTTGCTCTGGCCCGTCTGACCGGTGTGATCGACAAGATGCTAGTCTACCCGCAGAACATGCTGGACAACATGAACAAATTCCCCGGTCTGGTGATGTCACAACGCGTGCTTCTGGCCCTGACACAGGCCGGTGTGTCGCGCGAAGACGCCTATTCCATGGTCCAGCGCAACGCGCTGAAGGTCTGGGAAGAGCGACTCGACTTCCGCGACCTGCTGCTAGCAGACGCCGAGGTTGTTACTGCGTTGGGTGAAGACGGTGTCAACGAAAAGTTCGACATGGGATACCACACCAAACACGTCGACACGATTTTCGAGCGAGTGTTTGGCGAGTAAACCCTAAAAGGTTTTGTTGAAATTAGTACGCCCCGCCATTTGGTGGGGCGTACGTTTTTGTGGCACACAAAACCCTAGTGCAGAGCTGCGATCGTGTTTTGAAATTGTCTGAATTCTGAGCTATACTTGTGGCGTTACCAGTGTGGAGTTTCTGTCATGAGTGCAAAAATCACCGTCGCCGCAATTGTCGTATTCCTTTCCGCTACAGCGGCCATCGCTTGTTCCAAGCAGCATCAGCAAACACAGTCTTGCGGGGTTGGAACGGTCTGGGATGCCAAGACGCAGTCTTGTACCAAACAGATTTCTAGTTAAGCTCCATTCACCTAGACGTGACGGGCGGTTTAATCATTGTGACTCCGAAACCTAGGCGATTTTGGGTACTATATCTGTGCAGTGTTCTAATGGTCAGGAAGTCTTTGATGCGTTCAGTTCTAATTTTGCTCATGTGCCTGCCGGGCTATTCCTTTGCTGCCAGCGGTGGCGACAAGGCGGCGCCCAAGCCTACGCAAACGACCAAATCCTGCTGGGGAGTCAGGGTCTGGGATGAAAAGAAAAAACGCTGCGTGCGGCCAAAGGAATCGTCGCTGGATGCCGAGGGTCTATACGGCGCGGTGCGTGAATTGGCTTATGCCGGTCGATATCAGGACGCTCAGGGTGTCTTGCTTGCAATGCCAGATCAACAGGATGATCGGGTACTGACCTATTGGGGCTTTACCCACCGCAAACTAGGCAACATGACTTTGGCAAACGCGTTCTACAGTCAGGCCATCGCGCAAAATCCAAACAATATTTTGGCTCGCTCCTACATGGGGCAAGGTCTTGTTGAAGACGGCAAACCCGCACAGGCCCTAGCCCAATGGAAAGAAATCCGCGCACGTGGTGGTATTGGCACCTGGGCTGAAACGTCACTGCGTACAGCAATGGAAACAGGTGAAAGTTTCGCCTACTGACTTCAGCATTTCTTTACTGCTCATGTCGTAACTTGCTTCTGAACCGAAGAAGAATCTTTCAGGTAAAGGGGCGCAAGAATGCAGCACGACTTGGCTTTGGCGTTACCGCCGACATCTAACATGGACTCCATGGGCGGTTTTGACGCCATGTCTCCCGCAGCATCGATGAACACTCTGAATAGCAAAGCCAAGGCCGCTATTGTTGTGCGTCTTTTGTTGAACGAAGGGGCCGACCTTCCGATTGAAGAACTGTCTGACGAAATGCAGGCCTCTCTGACCCAGCAAATGGGCCGTATGGGACTTGTGGACCGTGACACGCTTCACTCTGTAGCCAATGAATTTGCTGAAATGCTGGAAAATGTCGGCTTGGCCTTTCCCAATGGGTTGGCCGGTGCATTGACCGCAATGGAAGGCAAAATTAGCCGCCAGACTGAACGCCGCCTGCGTAAAGAGGCCGGCGTGCGCCAATTTGGCAACCCGTGGGAGCGGCTACGCGCCCTGCCCGCCGAAGACCTTGCAGAACTGGCAGAGGCAGAAAGCACCGAAGTTGCAGCCGTCATGCTGTCAAAACTGGACACCGCCAAGGCTGCAGAAATGCTAAGCCACATGCCGGGCCCAGTGGCCCGCCGCATCACTTATGCAGTTCGTTACACAGGTTCCGTAACTCCGGAAACCGTTGACCGCATTGGCCTGTCCCTTGCTGCCCAGATTGAGGCCCGCCCAGAAATTGCATTTGACGAGAGCCCGGGTGAACGTATTGGTGCAATCCTGACGCAGTCGGTTGCTGCCAAGCGCGAAGAAGTGCTGACCGCGCTGGACGAGGAAGATCAAGAATTTGCCACTGACGTGCGCAAGTCGATCTTCACCTTTGCCATCATCCATCAGAGGGTGAACATGATCGACGTGCCACGCATCATCCGCGTAGTTCCGCAGCCCGATCTGGTAACAGCCTTTGCTTTTGCCTTTGCCAACGGTGGAGACGAAAAGGAAAGCGCCGAATTCATGCTCTCCAATATGTCGGGCCGTATGGCCAACAATATTCGCGACGAGATCGGGGAAAAGGGCAAGGTCAAAACATCTGTCGGCGAAGCCGCAATGGGTGCCGTCGTCAATGTGATGCGCGAACTGGTTCAAACCGGCGAAATGCAGCTGCGCATGCAGGAAGAGGATGACGAAGACGAGGGCTAATCCTTATTTCCTAAGCCCCTCATGACCTGCGCAGGTTGCTTGTGCCTGCCGGGCGGGGGGCTTATGGTCCGGCTGCAAGCATTGCCATTAATCCTACAGGTTTTCATCCAGCCATGCCCATTGATCCTTCTGGACTGTCGCGCATGTCCCGCGCCAAATACCTGACAAGCAACTTGTTTCTCCGCAGTGTCATACTCGGGCTTGGCTTGATCCCATACCGCTGGCGGGTTCCAGTTATGGGGCGTTTGGTTAGCACCCTTGCCCCTCTGGCCGGATTCGACAAACGCATCCGCAAGAATTTGGCAATGACGCGCCCGGATCTGACCGAGGAAGACGTCGCCAAGCTGTGCCGCCAGGTGAACAACAATGCCGGGCGCACACTCATCGAGCTGTATGCCGGCCAGCCTTTCGTTGAACGCGCCCTTGCAGCGCCCATTTCAGGCCCGGGACTAGCCGCGTTAGAGGCAGCGCGCGCCGAGGGTCGCCCCGTCATTCTTGTGACTGGCCACTTTGGAAACTACGATGCAGCGCGCTCAAACTTGATCGGGCGCGGTCATAAAATGGGCGCGTTGTATCGGCGCATGGCCAATCCCTATTTCAACGATCACTATGTGCGGTCTATCGAACAGATCGGAAAACCGATGTTTGAACAGGGGCGACGCGGCATGATGGAAATGGTGCGGCATCTGAAAGGTGGCGGCATCATCGCCATCGTCGCTGATCTGCATTCAAATGGCGGAGAAAAAATCGATTTCTTTGGCAAACCAGCTAAAACATCCATTGTCCCGGCCGAGCTGGCGCTGAAATACAACGCGGCCTTAATTCCGGTCTATGCCATCCGTCAGGATAACGGTCTGGACTTTGAAATCACCATGCACGAAGAAATTCCGCACAGCGACCCGGTGACCATGACAAGCGCTATCTGCGATGATTTAGAGGTATTGGTGCGCCAGCACATGGGGCAATGGTTCTGGATTCACCGTCGCTGGAAGATCTAAACCGGTCAACCAAGGAACAGGGCAGAGATTGAATGGGCCGCCCTTCATCTCCGTTTCTGCTAGCCTTCGTTCAATCAACCCGCGCAGCTGCAAGGATCGCCCCGAAATGATCCTGCTGGACAAGGACCGCGATCGGCTGCGTTCCCGAAACTGGCACATCAATAACCGTCTCGGCCTGCCCATCCCAGGGTCCCACCTGTTGCCAGTCTTCCACCACATGAGCGTAGTTAAATTGACGCCCAGCCAACTCACCTCTTGTGATGTTGACTGTTTTTACACGGGCAAACTGAACGACTTGCACCATTAGATCTTCTTGGGCCAGGTCCGCCAAGGGCAACAAAGTCAGAGACAGAACTGCCCCTTTACGAACAGCGTTGATCTGAACTTTCGGTTTCTCTCTCTGATGTTTGGCAATTGCATCTGACAGCTCCATCGCGTCAGCGCCCACCACATCGTCTTGCCCCATGATAACCATTTGTGGCGTGTAAATCATGCTTCGCCCGGCGGCATGCGCATAGCCCTTTTGCCGCACAGTATGGGCCGGATCGGCAAACTGGTCTTTCCAGCCGATGTAATCCCAATACTCTACGTGTAACGCTAGCGGCAACACGTCATCCCGATCCGCAAGACGATGCAACAACGCATCCGCCGGCGGGCAAGACGAACATCCCTGCGAAGTAAACAATTCAACCACAACCGGCCCGGACTGCGCAGTTGCCGTCACGGGCAACCCAATCCAAAGTGCCGTTAAAATGGTTTTCCAAGCGTTCATTACAGGTCTTTCTACATGCTCTGCGAAACTGGTTTATCTGCCAGACGAGGGCAAGGCCAATCAATCATTCTTGAGACTGATGTGAGCGGTTAGTTCACATTTAGTGCGCAACCTCATACATAACTGCATCCCTAGCATTCCAACTATTGAATGCATGGCCAACATGTCACAATTGCCACCAGCGAATTCTCTGCTCATCACGTTGCTGGGCGGCCTAGCCGGACGACGTCTACTAACGGAATTCGCTTGAACATGCCCCCGTCGGGGTGCATGTTTTTATGTGAGTAAATGACTTTAACACCATTGTTCTACCCAATTTTACAAGCGACATTTCTAAAGCGCGATTACTTCTCACACCTGACCGATATTAATCCAAGGGCATTCACGCCCGGACCTACCGGAGATGTCAATGCCCCGTCCCAGCGCCCTACTGATCTGCTCACTTACGGTGCTTTCATTCGTGGGTCTCTGGGGGATCTACGACATTCAGGGCTTGGTCTCTTGGGCCAGCTTGTTTGTGCATCAGACATTTCACAGCCGCGGTTGGTTTGTGATGCTAGCTGCCAGCGGCATGTTGATTACCTGCCTGGTTCTGGCTTTTTCCCACTATGGTGAAATCCGTCTTGGCCGAGACGACGACAGGCCTGAATTCTCCACCACGGCTTGGATCTCGATGTTATTCTCCGCAGGCATGGGGGTTGGCCTGCTGTTTTGGGCCGTTGCCGAGCCACTGACACACTATGGGTTCATTGCCCAGAAAAGCCCAACCCACGTCGCCGCGCAGCAGGCCATGCTGGCGACAAACTTTCACTGGGGGTTACATGCTTGGGCGATCTACGGCTCCACGGCGTTGACTGTTGCATACTTCAGTTTCCGAAGAGGCACCGGCATGCTGGTCAGCGCCCCACTGACGTCACTATTTCCGGGTGAACCCTGGGCACGGCGGACCGGCTGGGTGGCCGATCTCATGGCAATCATCGCCATTTCAATTGGCGTTGGCGGCTCAATGGCCATGGGCGTTTTTCAGGTGGCCGATGGGGTTTCAATTCTAACCGGCATTGAGGGCAGCTCATTGTTGGCCTGGGGCGTTCTCGCAGCGATGGTAGCGATCTACACGCCAGCTCTGATGATTGACCTTGGTTCCGGCATGGCCCACCTGTCAAAAGCGGCTATGCTGATTGCACTTTTGCTGCTTGGCTACATAATCATCGCCGGCCCAACTGAATACCTGTTGAACACGGTAGTACAGAGCCTTGGCGATTATGCTGCCCATGTCATCCCGCGTGGGTTCCAGACCTTCACCTTCTATGGCGATGAGGTGCACCAGTGGTTTGGCAACTGGACTCTTACCTATATGGTTTGGTGGATCGCTTGGGGGCCATTTGTCGGCGTTTTCATCGCTCGGATATCCAAGGGACGGACCATTCGCGAGTTTGTAATTGGCGTGTTGTTCATACCAACACTGTTCTCAATTTTCTGGTTTGGCGCCTTTGGCGGCATTGGCCTGTATGAGACGCTAAATGGCGAAGGTGAATTACTGGCGATGACAGATACCAACGTCGAACGTTTGACTTATGGGGTACTCGAACGGTTGCCGTTTCCATGGTGGACCCGCACAGCAACAGTTCTGGCGGCTTTCCTGTTCATCGTCACCAGTGTGGTTAGCGCGTCTTTTGTGCTTGGGTCTTTTTCCACAGGCGGCAACCCAACCCCGCCTCCTCAGGTCAGGTTGCTTTGGGGTGGATTATTGGCACTCCTCAGCCTCGCCATGATCCTGTCCGGTTCCGTAGACTCGGTAAAGATCCTGATTTCTCTCGGAGCCCTGCCCTTTGTTTTCATATCAGTGCTATTGGTGGTTTGCCTGATCCGAGCGCTACGACAGGAAGGACGGCCCAATGCTGACGGGTGATCTTCTCGATACAATTATGAACCTGACCACTTTCGCCTTTATCGGCGCAATGATCTGGATTCTCGTCCGGTAACACGCACGGGGATGGCGCAAGTTTGGCGGTCAAAGTAGCCCAGAGCGGTATTCGCTTCGCTGAAGTATTTGTGCCAGCCTAGCTGCGAACTGTAGAAGAAATCGTAGCCGGTGAAACGGTTGCGGCACTCAAACCGTTTATGACTTTCTCCAATACATCGGAGTGCAGCAAAGTGGTGAAGTCAACTGCCAGCTGACCGTTCTTATGACGGATGACACGGCAGTTAGCGCTTTCACCTATAAAATTGATCTGCACCCGATCACCGCGTTCAAACCCTTCGTCGATGTTCAACTTGGCGCCTGAACGGCTAATGTTGGAGATCATTGCCGGATGAACCACATCCTGTGAAATCACCGTACAGGGAACCAAACACGAATAGCGCTTAGTACGGCGCTTACCAATCTGGCTGAACCAGCCAAACACGCCCACCGCGATTCCACCCAACAGACACATCTGTTGCTAACAGTCGAGCGGCACTAATCTGCGCAAACGTCTTTGTCATTGAAACACCTTAGCGGGCCAACAACTACTTAGCGTGCACCAAGCTTGAGAAATATCGACTGATGTTCAACGATAATTTTGCGGTTTCACGGTTTGCAAAGAACTCGAAATAGAAGCTAAGAAAATCATTGCGCATCTCAACTGACAACCGCTTCAAAATTCAAACAGGCATTCTAGTTCTTTGCGGCCCGCTCCAACGCCGGACGCAGGGTCTTCTCGATCACCCGTTCGGTCAGCGGGCCGGCATGGCGCATGATGATCTTGCCGTCCCCATCAATCACATAGGTCTCTGGCACGCCGTAGACACCCCAATCCAACGCCATACGTCCTTTTTCATCGCGCCCAAGAGCTGTGTATGGATCGCCCAGCTCGTCCAGGAACGACGCCGCGTTGGCCTGCTGGTCTTTGTAGTTGATGCCATAAATGGGCAGGCCTTCGTCCTGCAACGCCTGCAGGTTAGGGTGTTCAATACGGCAAGGTGCGCACCAGCTGGCCCAATAGTTCACGACCTTGACGGTTCCATCCCGCAGCGTCGCATCATCGAAGCCCACCTTGCCGGGGAACTCTGTCAAAACCACCGGCGGCGAAGGCTGCCCCTCGCGGGCAGACGGCAGACTGTTGGGATCTTCACGCATCATCCCCACCAGTGCCAGGCCAATAAACCCGGCAAACACAACCACTGGCAGGGCCATCATCGGAGATACTTTAGCCATTGCCATTCATCCGTTCTTCCATCTTTTTCATTTCCGCACGTACGCGGCGGCCACGCACCACACTGACCACAACCAGCAGCACCAGCAGGACAATTGACGCTCCATAAGCTGACAGTACTGTTTCCGCGTGTTTTCCAAGATCCGGTATCATGCCATTACCCTTTCACGTGCCAGCAGCGCTTTGATCCGGCGCGAGCGGATTTCGGTACCTGTGCGGTAGAAAAGCAAAGCAAGAAACAACAGCACAAACCCAACGATGCAAAGCATCAGCGGGTAAAAGTAGATATTGTTGACCTTCTCTTCTGTGTCAGTCCCGGTCACCGCCGCAGTGCGCATGATAGATGCCCCCTGATGCAGCCCCTGGTTCCAGAAGTTCACCGCATACCGGCTTAGCAACGCAAAGACGCTGCCCACGAGACACAGAAACGAGGTTAGGTCAGCCGCAGTGTCAGCGTCTTCGATTGCCTCCCACAGGGCCATGTAGCCAAGGTAGAACAGGAACAAGATCAGAAACGAGGTTAGCCGTGGATCCCAAACCCACCATGTGCCCCAGGTTGGCTGCCCCCAGATGGCCCCGGTCACCAATGCGATCAGTGTCATCACCATACCAACAGGCGCAGCAGCACGGGCGGCTAGCGCACTGACGTGGTGACGCCGGATCAACCACACAAGCGAGGTCGCCAGCATCATCACCCATATGTTGATCGCCAACATGGCCGACGGCACATGCAGGTAGATGATTTTGACTGTGGCGCCCTGACGGACTTCGTCACCAGTAAAGAAGAAACCCCAGATCAATCCGACCACGATGCAAATCGCCGAAGCAACCCACAGGGCTGGAATCACCCGCTCAGTAGTGGTGATGAATTTCTTTGGATTGGCGTATTCCCAGATCGACATAGTGGGTACCTAGCTATTCCCTAGTGGGTTCTCAAATCACGAATGCCTCAGCGCAGGTTAATGCGCAAGACGGCGGCACTGGCAAAAGGCAGCAACGCGATGGACGCGGCTGATATTCCTGCCAGCATTAACAACGGGGTCTGAACCTCCATGCTGATGGCGCCCCGTCGGGCAACCTCGGCACCAAAGATCAGCGTGGGCATATACAGCGGCATCACGAGCAGAGACATCAACAGCCCTCCGCGTTTCAGGCCAACAGTCAGGGCCGCGCCAAAGGTTCCGATAACGGACAAGGCGGGTGTGCCCAACAACAGCGAGACCAAGACCCACTTGAACCCCGGAACTGGCAGGTTCAACAAGACGCCTAACACCGGCGCAGCCAGCACCAGCGGCAAGCCAGTGGTGATCCAGTGCGCCAGCGCCTTGATCGAAACGGTAGCCTCTAACGGCAGCGGGGCGGTTGCCAGCAGATCCAGCGACCCGTCCTCCCAGTCCAGCGCCAGCAAACGATCCAGTGACAGCAGGCAGGCCAACAAGGCACCCAGCCACAAAACACCCGGCGCGATAGACCCCAGCAAAGCCGCCTGTGGCCCCACCGACAGGGGCACCATCACCGTAACGATCAGAAAGAACGCCAACCCCAGCCCAAAGCCACCACCGGCGCGCATGGCCAGCCGCAAGTCCCGCATCAGCAATGCAATCACAGGAAACCTCCGTCGAAGTCGTCGATCGCCGGCAGTTTCGCCTTATAGGGACCGACTTCCAGCACTTCGCTGTCCAGTCCCAGATCAATGTGGGTGGCAATCAGGGCCGAGCCTCCCTGCCCCAGATGTGCGCGCACCGCGTCGGCAAACATCGCCACAGATTTCACATCCAAACTGACAGTTGGTTCATCCAGCACCCAGATCGGGCGTCCGGTGACCAGCATCCGCGACAGCCCCAACCGCCGCTTTTGCCCGGCCGACAGCTCTCCAGCGGGGCGGTCACGCAAGATCTCCAGATCAAAGGCGGCAATCGCTGCATCAATCCCCTCGGCACCAAACACTTTGGCCCAGAACGTCAGGTTTTCGGCTACGGTCAAGGTCGGCTTGATACCATCCGAATGCCCGGCATAGGCAATGGTTTCATCGCCGCCTTCAACCACGCCTGAAACAGGTGGTTGCAACCCGGCAATGGTACGCAACAGGGTGGTTTTACCGATCCCATTGGGACCACGCAAAATCAACGCCTGCCCAGGCTCAAGCGAAAAGCTCAATCCCTCCAGCACCGCAACGCCACCACGGGCGATACACAGATCCGAAATCGTCAGACTCATCTAAACCGCTATTCCCTTTTGCCTGTAGCGACATAAAGCGCAAAGTATTGCCGGGTCTTTGCGGCAGATCAAGTTACAGGCAAGGCGGCCATAGCAATGCGACGCCCCTCGGATAGCAGGATATTATAGGTCCGGCAGGCAGCAGGTGAATTCATCACTTCATAGCCAATTTCGGCCTCTTCCAGGGCCTCTTTCAGCTCGGAAGGTACATAGGCAATCTCAGCCCCGGTGCCGATGAACAGCACATCGATGTCTTCCGCCAATGCAAGTAGCGGCGCAGTATCCGCATACCCATCCCATACGCTCGTGCCCTTGGGGCCGGTCAAAACTGCCCCGTGGTACAGCTCACCGCCAACGCGGAAAAAGCCGGGGCCATAGCTATCGACAGGAGTGCCGTCCGTAAAGGTAACTTCGTTTAGGCGCATCACAGGCTCCTGTTAGTCAAAAAGTGGCAGCCCCGAGACCACCGCAAGCGCAATAACCGAATAGGCCGACACGCGATAGAAACGCTCTAGCTTGGGATCAAACAGAGACTGGCCAATCAGGGTGGTCACCAGATACGGCAGCGACAACAACAGCGCAATAGCGAGCGGCACAAGGGTTACCTGACCACTGACAAACAATCCTGTCGTGATGATGATGTCAGTTGCTGCCAGGAACAGAATGGTATTGGCGCGAACCGCCTGTGCACTTCGGGCATTGGCCAGATAAAAGATGATGACTACCGGACCCGTCAGGCCGGTCAGCCCCCCGATGGTTCCGCCTGCGCCACCAATGGCGAAACGCCCCGGCCAGCCCAGGCGTCCATGCCAGCGCCAGCCTGTTACCACCGCCAGCAAAGTCAGCGAGACAACAACAGTTACGATCCAGCGAATGGTCATAGCGTCTAGCTGGCTCAGCAGCCACAGCCCAAGGGGCACCGTCACCATCGCCGACAGCGATAGGGCTGCCACTTCGCCCCTATCCGCTATTTTCCAGGCACCGGGGACCAAGGCAATGGTGCTGAAAATACCTGTTGTGGCGATGACCAAAATAACCTCGGCTGGGGGCAGAAACATCCCCGCCACGGGCACAAAGATCATCGCGGTGCCAAAACCAGTGAAGCCGCGGACAATGCCCGCGGCTGCAATTGTTAAAACCATCCATATCAGCCCCGGAGTTTCCAGGGCTGCATACAGAACATCAAGCATCGATATTGGCGAACTGGTTGCCTGTGGTGTTGGTTGGCTTGGACCAGTCGCGCTTTACGCCCAGGTACAGCAGAATGGTCGATGCAACAAAGACCGACGAGTAAGTCCCGACAATCACACCCCAGATCATGGCAAAAACAAAGCCACGGATCACATCGCCGCCCAGAACATAGAGCGAGATCAGCGCCAGCAAGGTGGTAACAGAGGTCATCACGGTACGTGACAGGGTTTCGTTGATCGACAGGTTCAGAACCTCGGCCAGTGTCTTTTTCTTGTACTTGCGCAGGTTCTCGCGAACCCGGTCAAACACAACCACAGTATCGTTCAACGAGTAGCCAACGATGGTCAGCAGCGCCGCGATAATCGCCAGATCAAACTTGATCTGCAGTTCCGAAAACACACCAATGGTCAGCACCACGTCGTGTACCAGTGCGGCAACGGCGCCTAGCGCAAACTGCCATTCAAACCGCAGCCAGATGTAGATCAGAACAGCCGCAATCGCCAGAACCACCGCTAGAACAGCCGTTTGTACCAACTCACCCGAAACCTTGGGGCCTACGGATTCGACGGACACAAATTTGATGCCCGGCGCAACCGTATCGAGTGTTGTCTTAATGGTTTCGATCACTTCACCAGAAATGGCCTCACCATCAGCCTGCGCCTGAATACGGATCATCGCAACGTGCTGATCTTCTTCAAAGGTTGGGTCAAACACCTCGGTGATCGAGACATCGCCCAGCTCAAGCGTGTCGATGGCGCCGCGATAGGCACCGACATCCACGGCTTGGGTGCTTTCGGTCCGGATAGTTGTACCACCCCGGAAGTCGATACCAAAGTTCAGCCCCTGATACAGGAAGGAGGCAAGGCCAACCACCATCATCAAGGCTGAAATCCCCAGCCACAGCTTCCACTTGCCAAAGAAATCAAACGAGGTTTCTGCGGGAACTAACTTAAGTCTCATCTTACACCTCGATCGTTTTTGGACGGCGGCGTTCAAACCACATGATAATCATCACACGGGTCACAAAGATCGCTGTGAACACTGAAGTCATAATGCCCAGTCCCAAAGTAATGGCAAAGCCACGCACCGGGCCGGAGCCCATGGCGAACAGGATTACAGCAGTGATGAATGTGGTCACGTTGGCATCCAGAATCGCGCTCAGCGCCTTGGAGTAGCCTTCCTCGATAGAGCGCGCCGGACCACGGCCCGCCTTTAGCTCTTCGCGGATACGTTCAAACACCAGCACGTTGGCATCCACCGCCATACCAACGGTCAACACGATACCAGCAATACCCGGCAGCGTCAGCGTGCCACCGATCAGGCTCAGCATGCCAAAGATCAGCGCAATGTTTAGGATCAGCGCGACATTAGCAAAGACACCAAACAACCCATAGCTCAGCATCATGAAGACCAGAACCGCAACGAAGGCAACGATCGTAGCGATCTTACCCGCATCGATGCTGTCTTGTCCCAACTCTGGGCCGATGGTCCGCTCTTCCAGAAACTCCAGCCCGGCAGGCAATGCACCTGCACGCAGCAGAACAGCCAAGTTGGTGCTTTCCTCGATGGTAAAGTTACCAGTGATAATGCCCGAACCACCCGGAATATGCGATTGGATCACAGGCGCCGAAACCACCTCGTCATCCAGAACGATAGCAAACGGAGAACCGATGTTTTCGGCTGTGTAGTCACCAAAACGACGTGCACCGGAGGTGTTGAAACGGAAGTTCACCGCCGGGCGACCGTTCTGGTCAAACGCTGGCTGCGCATCAACCAGATCTTCACCAGTAACAACAGGCGCGCTTTCAATAGTGAAATAAACACCTGGTTCATCCAGCGACGGAACAACCTTGTTGCCCACACCGGGGTTGGCATCCGCATCTGATCCACGGCTTACGACAGGGCTGAACGTCAGCTGAGCAGTGGTGCCAATGATCTTTTTCAATTCGGACGCGGAACCAATACCCGGC
Source organism: Parasedimentitalea denitrificans (assembly GCF_011813015.1). Classification (GTDB taxonomy): domain Bacteria; phylum Pseudomonadota; class Alphaproteobacteria; order Rhodobacterales; family Rhodobacteraceae; genus Parasedimentitalea; species Parasedimentitalea denitrificans. The sequence continues at coordinate 65,358 of NZ_QHLQ01000008.1, forward strand.
ACCTGAATCAGAATACGATCAACGCCTTGGCGCTGAATGGTTGGCTCTCGTGTGCCAACCTCATCGATCCGACGACGCACAATTTCTAGCGACTGACGAACCGTACGATCATCCGAGGCCAGCCGTTCAGCGCCAGACAGTTGAATTGTCAGGATGTCGCCATCCGCTGACGCTTCGATGTCCATTGAACCCGCACCGGTCAGGCTGGTGACTGGGGTGGCAAGGCCACGCACCAATTCCAGCGCCCGGCTCATGCCTTCGGGCTTGGAAATTTTCAGAAGAATCTGATCATCCGGGCCCGGCTGACGGCGAAATGTTCCCAATGTGCTACGTTCGGGGCGCAATACGTCACGCACCTCTGGCCACATGGCATCCATGCGCGCAGCATAAACATCACCGACCTTTACCTCGGCCAGCAAATGCGCACCACCGCGCAGGTCCAGCCCAAGGTTCACCAGCGACGATGGCATCCAGGATGGCCACTGGTTTACAATTTCCAGCCGCTCGGGTGTTTCACCCTTTGCGACAATTTCGATGGCCGCATCGTTGGCCTGTTCGACACGCGTATAGAACGCATTTGGCAGGGCAAGCAGCAGGCCGGTCACACAGACCAGCCAAATCAGCACCCTCTTCCAGAGATCAATTTGCAGCATTGCCCTGCCTTTATTGTTATTTACGTCAGTGGCTTAAGCCGCAGGCTCGGTCTTGTTCAGAACCTGAGCGATGGTCGCTTTAATTACACGAACCTTGACGCCTTCAGCGATTTCAACTTCGATTTCGCCATCTTCCTTGACCTTGGCAACCTTGCCGATCAAACCGCCCTGCGTGATCACCTGATCACCACGACGCAGCGCATCAACCATCGATTTGTGCTCTTTCATCTTCTTCTGCTGTGGGCGGATCAACAGCATGTACATGATAGCAAAGATCAGAATAAGTGGCAGAAACTGGCCAAGTGCGCCTGCGTCCATTGGGGTATTCCTTTTGTTAAGGTCACGCCATAATCAGCGTAAAATTCGCTGGCGAACCTATGCGCTGAATACCAGCTTTGCAAGGTGACGCAGGCCTCCAAACCGCTGTAAAATAACCTGCCCCTATGTTCCGCTTGGGCTAGCCAAGTTTGATTTGGCGAATATAGTCGTTCTCAAGGGGATTTTATCAATGATGTCATTAGTTATACGCGTGCTTTCCTATTTCGGATTATGCCTTGCTCTGCTTACTCCACCCATTGCGCAGGCTCAGGCCAAGGCACCAGAAAACCAGCACACCGAAGAAACGGCCCCTGCGGATGACGGCGTTTTCCGCGCACCAGTCATCGTTGATGGGGTTGAACTGTTCTTGGTCCGTGGTTCAACCGCACTCCCCGGAACCGAGCGAGCAGAGATGGTTGCAAGCCGTATCGTTGCGGTCGCAGTATCCAACACATCGAAAACTGTTGATGTTACCTTCAACTCCGTCGAACTCGGCGAAGAGATTTTGGCAGATGGTGAAATGATCACCATCGTAACTGCTGAAGATGCGGATTTGGAACGGCTCAGTCCGGCGGTTTTGACCAAACTGCAAGGGGACGCCATTCGTCACGCAATCATTGCCTATCGCTCGGCAAGAACCAAGGAAGCCCGCGTGCATTCCATTGTTGTGGTTGCAGCGTGGACGTTAACCTTCATTGCACTTACAACCCTGATTTTTTGGCTTCGGCGTCGCCTCAAAACCCTAATCAACACTTTGGTTCAACGGCATTTTGCCTCGGTCGAAAGCGCCACCAATTCCCATGTCCAGGCAGATGCTATCGCCGCGCTGATCCGCTTCGGGGTCAATTTCGTACTGTTTTCGATCCTGTTCTTGGGCGTCTATTACTACCTGTCGCTCATCCTGCTTTCCTTTGCTGAAACGAGATATGTGGCGCAACTGCTGCTAACCTATGTCACCAAGCCAGTCCTGAATATCTTGGTTGGGTTCTTCCTCTACATCCCCAACTTGATCACCCTGGCCATCATCGCCTTTCTCACCTCCTACATCATCAAAGGCCTGCGGGTGTTCTTTGATGCTGTTGAGGCGGGAACTTTTGTGATTGGTGATTTTGAACGACACTGGGTCAATCCTACCTTCAACATCGTGCGTGGTGTGTTGATCCTGATCGCCATCGTCTTTGCCTTTCCCTATATGCCTGGATCAGACTCGGCTGCGTTTCAGGGGTTAACCCTACTGGTCGGCGCAATGCTTTCGCTGGGTGCCAATTCCGTAGTTAGCAATCTGCTGTCCGGCCTATTCGTCATCTATCGCCGCTCCACCAGCATCGGCGACCGCATCAAAATAGGCGAGCACACCGGCGATGTCGTGCAGATCAAACTGATGGAAACCCACCTGAAATCGATCAAGAACGAACTGATCTCGATCCCCAACGCACAGCTGTTGAACTCAGAAGTGATCAACTACTCCAAGAAAATCGACGGCAACGGCCTGCTGCTGCACACCACCGTCGGCATCGGGTATGAGGAAACCCCCGCCAAGATCGAGGCAATGCTAATTGAGGCCGCCCGCCGCACCAAAGACCTCAAGACCCGCCCAGCCCCATTCGTGCTCTGGGCCGGGCTGGCGGATTACGCGATCAACTACCAAATCAACGCCTACACCACCCGAGGCGCATCAATCCCGCGCATCAAGTCTGACTTGCACAAGCACATCGTCGCGGTATTCAACGAGAACAAAGTCCAGATCATGACCCCCAGCTACATCGCCGACACCGAAGAGCCAAAGATTGCCGAGAATGAGTGGGATGGGGAACTTGCTGGAGATAATGGCTAAGGTCATCATTCTCTGAACTTTCGCCCGGCGAAACGCCGGGCAGCGCCCGACCGCCCCCATGGGCGGGCGCTTCGCTTCCGCCCGCGGTCAGGCACTGCCCCAATGTCGCGCGAAATAGCAAAAGGTCTATTACGCCCAGTTCGCAACACTCGCCGCGCGCCCAGCTCACCCCATCTTAACGCCCCAGCTTTAGGTTCTGTGCCAAATTCCCTCACCCGATGCGTGAACCCTTCAGCTCCCCTTCCCCTTTGCCCCTTGCTGCGGCATATGATGAACCAGTGATTCAAAACCGTCCAAGGAGACGACCCAATGCATGACATCCGCGCGATCCGTGAAAACCCTGCCGATTTCGACGCCGCTCTGGCGCGGCGTGGGGATGCGGGCATGTCATCCGAGATCCTCGCTCTGGACGCCGCCCGCCGGGGTAAGATCCAGGCGGCTGAAACCGCTCAGGCCGAGCAGAAGAAAGCGTCTAAGGAAGTGGGCGCGGCCAAGGGTCGTGGCGATGACGCCGAATTTGAACGCCTGCGCGCGCTGGTGTCCGAAAAGAAAACCGAAATTGCGACCATGCAAAACGAGGCCAAAGAGCTGGACGCTCAGTTGACCGACATGCTGGCCCGCATCCCCAACTTGCCTGCCGCCGATGTGCCCGAAGGCGCGGACGAGGACGACAATGTCGAGGTCAGCCGCTGGGGTACCCCGGTTGATCTGCCTATTGCCGCGAAAGAGCACTTTGACATCACCGGCGTCACCGCCTCGATGGATTTTGGTACAGCCGCCAAAACATCGGGCAGCCGTTTTGTGATGCTCAAGGGCGCTGTGGCCCGTGTGCACCGCGCGCTCGGCCAGTTCATGATCGACACCCATGTGGACAAGAACGGCCTGACCGAGATCAACACACCCGTATTGGTGCGCGACGAGGCGATGTATGGCACAGATAAATTGCCCAAGTTCGCCGAAGACAGCTATCAGACCACCAATGGCTGGTGGCTGATTTCGACCTCGGAAATTCCTCTGACCTATTCGGTGGGTGAGGAAACTCTGGACGAAAGCGCCCTGCCCATCCGCATGACCGCGCATTCATTGTGTTTCCGGTCCGAGGCTGGTTCTGCCGGGCGCGACACATCCGGCATGCTGCGCCAGCACCAGTTCGAAAAGGTCGAAATGGTTTCGGTCACCCATCCGGACAAGTCGGATGACGAGCAAAAGCGCATGCTGCGCTGTGCCGAGGATATTCTGGAGCAGTTGGGCATCCCTTACCGTACCGTGATCCTGTGCACCGGCGACATGGGCTTTGGCGCCCGCCGCACCTATGACATCGAGGCTTGGCTCCCCGGTCAGAACGCCTACCGCGAGATCTCGTCTGTCTCGACCACAGGCGAGTTTCAGGCCCGCCGCATGAATGGCCGCTTCAAACCAACCGAGGGTGGCAAGCCCGAGTTTGTGCACACATTGAACGGATCTGGTCTTGCTGTTGGCCGCTGCCTGATTGCGGTGCTAGAGAATGGCCAGCAGGAAGATGGCTCGGTCAAACTGCCCGAGGTTCTGGCGCCATATCTAGGTGGCAAGCTGACACTGACCGCTGACGGCGTGTTGGCCTAAGAAAAACAGCCCGGCGATGCGCCGGGCAGACTAAACGCCTGGCCATCCATCTGGCAGGTCAGGCGTTATTGTAACCCATGGGTTACTTTGGAAACGGCACCAGCCGGTTCCGCTCTTCATCCCACAGCTTTAACCCCAAGGCCCGAACCGCCTCGGGGAATTTGATCCGCCGTGGCGCGACCTCGGGTGGTAGGCTGTGGTGGCATTCACGCAGCCGATACGACGGAATGCGCGCGTTTAGGTGATGCACATCATGCAGGGTGATCCCGGCCACCATCATGTCAAAGAACCAGCCAAAATCGAGACAGGACGACCCCTGAATAGCCGCCACATGCGGATCCAGATCAGGGCGGCGATCCCAATAGGTGTCCTCAAAATTATGTTGCAGATAGACCAGAAACACACCGATCATACCTCCCAGAAATGAGAACCCCAGCCAGATCCATAACCCTGTCATACCACCCAGCGCATATAGAATCCCAAGGAACACAAGAATCGACAAATTGTGCAACAACACGCCCGTGACACCAAACCGCGTCGTGTTCTTGGGCCAGCGATACCGGATGAAATAGGTGAATGCCGACCCTACCGGCACCAGCACAAACGGATTGCGATACAACCGATACATAAGCCGCTGCCAGAAACCTGCCTGCTGCCATTCAGCCAGAGTCATAGTGTTGATCTCACCCGTTTCGCGGTGCTCTAGGTTGCCAATATTAGCATGATGCAAGTTATGATTTTGCTTCATCACCTCAAACGGGGCAAAGGTGAAAGGCGACAAAACGTGCCCGGCCAGCTCATTCTGTGCACGGGTTTCAAATAGGGAATGGTGCCCAGTGTCATGCTGTAAAACGTACAACCTCACCGCCGAGAAGGCATGCACCACCCCGGCAGGCAGCATCAGATACCATTGATCTGCAAAGTGAATAGCCAGCCAGAGCGACAGAAAGTACACCGCAAAAGTTCCAAAATAGCTCAACGAAGCAAGCCGGTTATCCTTGTCGCAAAATTGGCGCGTATGTTCTCTTAGATCCATATAAAGGCCCATAAATGTGTTCTGTAACGCCCTGATGAAAAACCAAGGCATGGATAATTCAGTAAAAACCTAACGCCCTCTCGCACTAGAACAAGAGGTCAAACTGCTGAAATAGCAGTGTTGGGATTAAGCGTAGCGCAATACTTGAAAACAGAAAAGGCGGCCCATTTGGACCGCCTCAATTCTTGTAAGCTCAGATAGGCTGCACTAGCCCCGCTGAGGACCCTTTAGGTGTTTGCGCAGCTTGCTTGGCGGCGCTTTCTTGCGGCCCTTAAAGGGGTTCTTGTCATTCTGCGACCGCAGGGTCAGTCGAATGGGCGTGCCCGGCATGTCAAAACCTACGCGCAATCCGTTGACCAGATAGCGCTTATAGCTTTCCGGCATTTTGTCCGGGTGTGAACACATCACGACAAACCCTGGCGGGCGTGTTTTGGCCTGTGTCATATAGCGCAGCTTGATGCGTTTGCCCTGCGGCGCGGGCGGTGGGTGCTGTTCCAGCATGCCAACCAGCCAGCGGTTTAGGGCTGCGGTTGGGATTCGGCGATTCCAGACATCATGCGCCCGCATGATGGCCTCTTGCAGGCGATCCAACCCACGACCAGTTTTGGCCGAGACTGTAATCAACGGTGCGCCCTTTAGCTGGGGCAGCAACCGGGCAAAGGATTCTTTCAGCTCACGCAGCTTTTCCTGCTTGTTGTCCTCGATGTCCCACTTGTTGACAGCGACAATAACAGCCCGCCCCTCGCGTTCGGCCAAGTCAGCAATTCGCAGGTCTTGCTGTTCAAACGGAATGTCAGCATCCAGCAGAACAACAACCACCTCGGCGAACTTAACCGCGCGCAGACCATCCGAGACCGAAAGCTTCTCCAGCTTCTCCTGCACCTTGGCTTTCTTTCGCATACCAGCGGTATCAAAGATCCGCATCGGCACGCCGCCCCATTCGATCCGCAAGGAAATCGCATCGCGGGTGATCCCTGCCTCGGGACCAGTCAGCAGGCGCTCTTCACCCAGGATCTTGTTGATCAGGGTTGATTTACCAGCGTTGGGGCGCCCCACCACGGCAACCTGAAGCGGCTTGGCGTTGGTGGGCATCGGGACTGAATAGTCCTCTTCGTCGTCGCTGTCCTCGTCCAGATCAACGTCAACCTCGGGGGTGTCATCGACCGCATCTTTTTCGAACTGATCAGCCAGCGGCATGATCTGAGAATAGAGATCATTCAGACCTTCACCATGTTCGGCAGACAGGCGGATCGGCTCACCCAGCCCCAGCGCATAGGCTTCGATCACACCCGCATCAGCGGCGGCACCTTCGCCCTTGTTGGCAGCCAAAATGACGTGGGCAGATTTCTTACGCAGAATTTCAGCGAACATTTCGTCGGTTGGTGTCACGCCAACCCGTGCATCGATCATGAACAAGCAAATGTCTGCCATTTCAACCGCACGTTCTGTCAGGCGACGCATCCGGCCCTGCAGTGAGTCATCGGTCGCATCTTCCAGACCCGCAGAATCAACCACGGTAAAGCGAAGGTCGCCCAGCTTGGCCTCGCCTTCGCGCAGATCACGAGTCACGCCAGGCTGGTCATCGACCAAGGCCAGCTTTTTACCGACAAGACGGTTGAACAGGGTGGATTTGCCCACGTTCGGGCGGCCCACAATGGCGAGGGTGAAGGACATCAGATACACTTTCAGCGATTCAGATGCGCCCCATAGCGCATTCTGGCGTCAACGGAAAGCGTGCAATTCGCCTTTTGTCGATACCACGTACAAGGTTTTGCCTACGACGATGGGTGCTGTGGTTGCGCCACCGGGCACTTCGACCGTGCGTACTAGGCTGCCATTTTCGGGATTGAACAGACGCAATAGACCATCATTTGAGGCCACAACAACATTGCCACCCGCCAGCACCGGGCCATAGTGAGCCACAATCGCGCTGCGCTTTCCGGGCTTGTCTTTTAGGTAGCTGGGTAGCTTTACAGCCCAGATCACTTCGCCGGTGTTCGCATCCAGACGCAAAAGACGACCCAGATCGCTGACTTGGAACAAGCTGCCACCAACAGGCCATACCGGTCCTGTTGCGCCCTCACGCGCAGTCCAGATACGGCTGCCGTCTTCAAGGTCAAACGCCACCGTGCGTCCCGAATGGTTGCCGACATATGCGCGACGACCGACGACAACAGGTCCACCTGTGACATCACCAATACGGGCAGTGCTGTGTCCAACACGCTTGCCTGCAACAGAGGCGCTCCAGCGACGCAAGCCGCCGTTACGGAATGTCGCAGACAAATCGCCTGAACCAAAGGCAAAGATTGCCAAGTCAGACGTCAGGGCCGGCGCAGGGCCACCCAGTACGTTGGATGGGCTGGGTGTTGCTGCAATCTGCCAAGCGATCCGGCCATCCTTGGTGTTAATGGCCCATCCGGTGTCATCTCCGGCAACCAGATATACCAGCCCGTTGCCAACACTTGGTTGACCCGAACCTGTCGCTTCCAGCTTTTGACGCCAGATTTGTTTGCCGCTGGTTGCGTTCAACGCCGTCAACACGCCGTAGCCGGACGAGACGTATACAACACCCTCATGAAACGCGAGACCACCGCCCGTTGCACCACCGTCAGCCGAAGGCACTACATCAGTCGTCCACAGAACCTGCCCCGAGGGTGAGATCGCAGAAACCTGAACGCCGCTATCCAGCGTATAGATGCGGCCGTCGCCAACAACCGGTGTGGCCGTGATACGGTTGCGGCGTTCATCGCCTTTCCCAATCGAGGCTGACCAAATCCGCTGTGGCGCGGCACTTAGCGCCGGATGCGCTGTGCGATAGGCCTCAATCCCGTGGCTTTGCTGCCAGGCAGAATTGGCGCTTTGCTGTGGCAATGAAATCGCACGTGACTCGTTTACCAACCTGACGGAAGAACCCTCGCGAAGATGCTCGCGCTCGCCCTGTAGAATGACCTCGGGCTCTTTGCAGGCGGCCAAGGTCAGCAGCAAAGCGCCGCCAAGCAGGGTCAACCCTGCTCTAGAGGTATTAGTTGCTGACATCATGCCCTGCCCCGTCTTCCAATTCGTATACCCGCGTCATTTACTGCGCGGTGTTTCGTTACCCTTGCGTGGTAGCCGTTAAATCCAGAGATCCACCCAGGGCTACAATCACTTGGCGTGCACGATCTTGCAAGTCTGCACTGACTTCGGCGTCCTCGATGATGCCCCGCAAACGTGCAATAGCAGCTTCGCTATTGCCTTCAGCTATTTCGATCAGCGCCAGTTGCTCTTGTGCCAACAGTCGAAGCGGCGCACCAGGTTTCGCCAATGCTTCGTATTGGATCCGACGGTCCTGAGCCGACAGGCTTTCTTGCTGCAGACCCAGTGATTTGAATGCTGCAATGTCGCGATAGATTGGCGCTAGATCGCCATTGGTCGAAATTTCAGCCAGCAGTTTCACCGCGGCATCACCCTGATCAGAATTCGCAAGCGCACCCGCTTGCAACATCTTCAGAATGACATCACCGCCCGGTGTCTCGGCACTGATTGTTGCCAGGGCTTCGGCGCGCATGTCGGTCTCATTTTCCGCCAGCGCTGCAATCACCTCGTCGCCCAGCTTCTCGGCTGCTGCCGAAACTTTGGCCCGGTCATATTCACGATATGCAGCCCCGCCAACAATCGTGATTACGACAGCAGCGCCAATCCAGCCATATCGTTTCATCATCAGGAACAATCGGTCGCGGCGTACCTCTTCGGTTACCTCGTCGATAAAACTATCAGTATCGCTCATCAATTCGTCCCTGGTAGGCCCGGATTACGCCGGGGAATTCTCTCTCAATTCCCTCTCTTACCGTGCCTGAGAGAGCAAGCCAAGAGGGGCGTTTACCGGCCCGCTTGCTGAGGGTAGTCAAGAAATGCAATAATTTGTGTACTGAACTAATCGGTTTAGTCTGGACAATGTAGATTTCGTTCCTATGTCTATGCAGCCAACTGACCCCCTGTGGGATTTATTTACCCCATTGCGGGATAATCTAAGGGTCCATCCGGACCGACATTACTTGAAAAGGGCCTATGATGCGCTTGATTCCATTGCTGACCGCCATCGTGGTGACAGCCAGTCTTTATATGCTGGTGATTGAACGCGACGCGCTAATGGCGTTTGCACGCGGTGAAAACCCGCAAGAGTCGATCGAAATTTCAGATGACGCTGCGGAAATTTCTTCCGAGGCCATTGCGGAGGTTGCCGAGAACCGGATCGGTGTTGTTGCCCTTCGCAGCGAATCTCGTGCAATCGACAGTGCAGTCATCCTGCGAGGTCAGACACAGGCCGCCCGTCAGGTTGCGGTGCGCGCCGAAACATCCGCAACAGTCATCTCTGAGCCACTGCGCAAGGGTGCCCAGGTTAAAATGGGTGACCTGCTCTGCAGACTTGATACCGGGACCCGTCAAGCCGCAATGCTAGAGGCACAGGCCCGCCTGTCCGAAGCCCGCTCTCGCGTCCCCGAGGCCGAGGCTCGCTTGGACGAGGCTCGCGCCCGGTTGAAAGAAGCACAAATCAACAACAATGCCTCGCAGAAACTGTCCGAAGGCGGCTATGTCTCCGACACACGCCTTGCCGCGACGCAAGCATCCGAGCGTGCAGCAATCGCAGGTATCGCGGCGGCGGAAACCGGATTGCAGACTACCAGCGCTGGCATCGAATCCGCTGTGGCCGCCGTTGCAGCCGCCCAGAAAGAGATCGACCGGCTTACTATTACAGCCCCGTTTGACGGATTACTGGAAAGCGACTCGGCGGAATTGGGCAGTCTGATGCAGCCTGGCAGCCTCTGCGCCACTGTTATTCAACTCGACACCATCAAAGTTGTTGGTTTTGTTCCAGAAACTGAGGTCAACCGGATCCAGGTTGGCGCAATGGCCGGGGCTGAACTGGCCGCTGGTCAGCGTGTTCAGGGACAGGTTACCTTCCTGAGTCGTTCGGCTGATCCAACCACCCGCACTTTTGAGGTACAGATCACCGTTGATAACGCTGACCTGTCGATCCGTGATGGTCAAACCGCCGATATCGCCATCTCAGCCCCAGGTGAACGTGCGCACAAGCTGCCGCAATCCTCGCTTACACTGAACAATGAGGGTCAGCTGGGTGTTCGGGTGGTCAACGACGCTCAAATCGTCGCCTTCTACCCAGTCAAACTGGTGCGCGACGAGGCCGATGGCGTCTGGGTGTCGGGACTGCCCGAGCAAGCTGATGTCATTGTTGTCGGTCAGGACTTTGTCGTTGCCGGTGTCCCGGTCAAGCCGACATACCGTGAGGCTGCGCAATGATCGGACTAGTCAACTGGGCCGCCGAACGGGCCCGAATGGTCATAGCATTTATTATCATCTCCATTCTGGTGGGGGGCTTCGCCTATTCCAGCCTTCCTAAAGAGGGCGAGCCGGACATCGAAATTCCTGCCTTGTTCATTTCGGTCCCCTTCCCCGGCATTTCTGCCGTCGACGCCGAAAGCCTACTGGTCAAGGTGATGGAAACCGAATTGGCCGACCTTGACGGGTTGGACAAGATGAGCTCCACCGCAGCCGAAGGTTATGCCGGTGTCGCACTCGAATTTGATTTCGGCTGGGACAAAACCGCTGTCATCGCTGATGTGCGTGATGCGATGAACTCGGCTGCTGCTGATTTTCCCGATGGGGCCGAATCCTACACCATCAACGAAATCAACTTCTCTGAGTTCCCGATTGTCATCGTCAACCTGACAGGCGATGTGCCCGAACGGACCATGGCGCGCATTGCCAAGGATCTGCAGGACGATTTCGAATCGATTGATTCGGTACTGGAAGCCGGGATTGCCGGTAACCGCGACGAAATGGTCGAGGTTCTGATCGATCCATTGCGGCTAGAGGCGTATAACGTCACGGCGCTGGAACTGATCAATGTGGTGCGCAACAACAACCAGCTAATCGCGGCCGGCGAAGTTGAGACCGATCAGGGTACGTTTTCTGTTACCATCCCATCGTCGTTTCACGACGTCAGCGACATCTACACCCTGCCCGTCAAGATCAACGGCGACCGTGTGGTGACGCTGGGAGAGCTGGCTGAGATCAATTTCACCTTTGAAGACCGCAAAGGCACAGCCCGTTTTGATGGCGACAACACCGTTGCGCTGCAGGTGGTGAAACGCAAAGGGTTCAACCTGATCGACACTGTGGATCAGGTAAAGGCCACCCTTGCCGAGGCACAGGAAAACTGGCCCGAAGAACTGCAAGCCGCTGTTACTGTGGGCACCTCAAACGACCAAAGCCGTGTTGTTGGCTCTATGGTTCGCCAGCTGGAAGGCTCGGTTCTGACGGCTGTTGCACTGGTGATGATCGTGATCCTTGCCTCACTTGGTAGCCGCGCCGCGTTTCTGGTGGGCTTTGCCATTCCGACCTCGTTCCTGCTGTGCTTTGCCTTCCTTGCCCTGATGGGGATCACCATTTCAAACATGGTGATGTTTGGTCTGATCCTGGCCGTGGGGATGCTAGTGGACGGCGCGATTGTGGTGGTGGAATACGCTGACAAGCGCATCAAACAGGGCATCGGCCCAATGCACGCATATGTCGAGGCGGCACAGCGTATGTTCTGGCCTGTTGTTTCCTCAACTGCCACGACTCTTTGTGCTTTCCTGCCTATGCTGTTCTGGCCCGGCGTTCCGGGTGAGTTCATGAGCATGCTGCCGATCACACTGATCTTCGTTCTGTCAGCCTCTCTGCTGGTGGCCCTGATCTATCTGCCGGTCGTCGGTGGTGTATCGGGCCGGATGAGCCGGGTGTTTGAACACCTGTCAGACGGCTTGCGTGCTGTTTTGCCATGGTGGATCCGTGTTCCACTGGTGCCATTGCCAATGTACGGTATGTTTGTCGGCGCCATGCAGATGCTGAACCCGGATTACATCCTGCCCGAAGGCAGCACAGGTGTTGCACCGCTGCTGGCAGGCGCCCTGTTGTTGATCCTGTCCGCCTTTGCCGCCTCGGTGGTTTTGGGTGCCGCTGGGATTCAACGCCGTGAAAAAGCTATTGAGCCCGGGTATCACCACACGGGTTTCGGCTATTTCATCAAATTCATCGTCGGCAACCCTGTAATGCCAATCGTGACGGTTGGCGCGGTTGGGTTTGCCATTATGACCGTGTTCGGTGCCTTTAGCGAAAACAACAACGGTGTTGAGTTCTTTGTCGATACCGAGCCAGAGCAGGCCACTGTTTATGTGCGTGCTCGCGGCAATACTTCACTGGCTGAAAACGACTTGTTGGTTAAAGAAGTTGAAGAGGTCATTTCAGCCCACCCCGCCGTGATCAACGTCTTTGCCTTCGCTGGCGAAGGTGGTCTGGACACAGGTGGTCCCGGTGGCGGTCAGTCACCAGCGGACACGGTTGGCCAGGTTCAGTTCGAAATCATCGCCTGGGAAGATCGTCCAACGCAGTCTGAAGCCTGGTTCTTTGGCCTGCTGAACCGTCGCGTTACAGCCACCGACTTTGACGGCAAAACCGTGATCGCAGAGCTTGAAGCAGAGCTGGCAAAATTGCCTGGTTTCATTGCCGAGATGGCGGTACTGGAACAGGGGCCCGGTTCGGGAAAACCGATCCATCTACGTATCAAAGGTGATGGATGGGACGACCTGACAACAGCAACACTGGCGGCGCGGGCTCACTTTGAAGAAACCCCCGGCCTGATCCTGATCGAAGACAGCCTGCCCCTGCCCGGCATTGACTGGCAGATCAACGTAGACGTTGAAGAAGCTGGCCGATTTGGCGCGGATGTGGCAACCGTCGGTGCGATGGTTCAACTGGTAACCCGTGGTATCCTGCTGGACACCATGCGGGTCGACAGTTCGGATGAAGAGATCGAAATCCGGGTACGCCTGCCAGAGCAGGACCGGGTGCTGTCAACGCTCGACAACCTCAAACTGCGGACTGCAGACGGGTTGGTGCCTTTGTCAAACTTCATCACACGCCAGCCGGTTCCCAAACTGGCCGAAATCAGCCGCGTGGAACAGCAACGGTATTTTGATGTCAAAGCTGACGTCGCACCGGGCCTGCAAAAGCTGATTGGGGCTGATCCCGAAACGGGCGAAGACATGCGCTTGGGCTTGTTTGTTGCGGTAGCTGAAGGCGCCACTGCCAACGGCGACGTGTTTGATGGTCCGGGTGGCATCCAGCTAGAGCTGGTTCAGCTGACTGGCGCGACTTCGAATGAACAGTTGCATCAGGCGATCGAGGATGGCGCACGGTTCGCACCAGTGAATGCAAATGAGCGGATCGAGGTGCTGACCGAATGGCTCGACACCAATCCCCTGCCCTCGGCTGTTACCCACGAATGGACCGGTGACCAAGAGGAACAGGCTGAATCCGGTGCCTTCCTGATGAACGCCTTTGCCGGTGCGCTGGGACTGATGTTCGTGATCCTGCTGGCGCAGTTCAACTCGTTCTACAACTCGATCTTGGTGCTGCTGGCGGTGGTCTTGTCCACCACTGGTGTGCTGATCGGTATGATGGTGATGGGGCAGTCGTTCTCGATCATCATGACGGGTACGGGCATCGTGGCGCTGGCCGGGATTGTGGTGAACAACAACATTGTGTTGATCGACACCTATCAGGAATTCAGCCAGCGTATGCCCCGGATCGAGGCGATCATTCGCACTGCCGAGGCTCGGATTCGTCCGGTGCTGCTGACCACGATTACCACAATGGCCGGTCTGGCCCCGATGATGTTTGGCCTCAGCCTTGATTTCATCGAAGGTGGTTATTCCATCAACAGCCCGACCTCGCTGTGGTGGAAACAGCTGGCAACGGCTGTGGTCTTTGGTTTGGGTATTGCGACGATCCTGACGCTGGTTGTGACGCCATCGATGTTGGCAATCCGCATCTGGCTGGGCACCTACCTGTCCTGGATGGGCCGTCTGCTGGCGCGACTGACTGGTGGTCGCTCTAGCCGAATCGCCCAAGACATGCGTCTGGCCCGTAAGGCACGTAAAATGCCGACAACGGAAATTCAGTGGGGGTCAGTTTCCGAAGCCCCACCTGAGCCCAAGGTCGAAGAAACGGAAAAGCCTAGCGGCCCAACGCTTCAAGCCGCTGAATAAGCATAACACAAATCGGCCCCTGACATTGAAACGTCAGGGGCCGATTTGCATGTGACTGCCGATGTAACGCCGCATACCGTCAAAGCAGCCAGGACACTGGCAACCACCCCACCATCTGCACCAAGAAACGCGTAAGGACAGTCGACCCCGGTTCTATCTCCAATACCCTCTGCTCTCCCGACGGCAACGTCTCTTGCCATTCCGTACCGCCATCTGCTCGACGGCGAACTTGATAAGCGCGTTCTTTTAGCTGTCCGGCATACCCCGGCACAACCGAGCGGGCCAGTTTCGCCCCCTTGATCAGGTAGCCCATTTCCGTATTCAAATGCGCCGAGCGTGGGTCGAAGTTAAACGACCCGATAAACAGGTCGCGCTCGTCTATGATAAACGCCTTGGCGTGCAGGCTGACCTTGGACGACCCGATCAGGCCAAACTGGTCCCGCAATTCCAGATCCTCGGCTTGGTCATTCGATGACTTCAACTCAAACAGTTTCACCCCGGCATCCAGCAGGTCATCGCGGTATTGCAGATAGCCCCCATGCACCGGCAGTACGTCAGTGGCCTCTTGCGCGTTGGTCAGTACCCTGACCCGTATGCCTTGCTTTGCCCAGCCTGACATCATCGCAGTCAGGCGGTCACCGGGAACAAAGTAGGCGGATACCAGATCAACGCTTTGCTCGGGACGGCCCAGAATTTGCCCCAACCGATTGATCATCAGCTTACTGGGATCAACCCGGCCCTGCCCCTTGGCCGGATGATCGCTGACCATCTGCAAATCCGCCCACTCAAACCCCTGCGCACCGTCCTGCAATTGCTTCATCAGGTCTGACGCCAACACCGATGCCGCAAACTGCCGGGCCCCAAGACTGTCCTCTACCTCGTCAACCGATGCCGCAAGCACACTGCCACTTTCATCTCCGGCTGCGGGCAGGATCAGATCAGCGGGAACCGACGAGGGGCTGGCCCAGTACAGGTCAAAATCCTGTGCTGCATCTTCTGCCGCTGGGCCTAGCGCAACCAGATCCAGATCAAAGTAATTTACACCTGCACTGTGGGCGAAATAGATATCCCCGACATTGCGCCCGCCAACTACTGTGGCCACGCCGTCAACCGTGAAAGACTTATTGTGCATCCGCCGGTTCACCCGTGCAAAATCCAGCGCGTAAGAGGCCACCCGCGGACTGCGCAGCACAAATGGATTGAACAGGCGGATTTCGACTTTAGGGTGAAGGTTCAACTCTGCTAGTTCGGGGTCCAGATCAGGGGTGCCATTATCATCCAGCAGTAGCCGGACCCGGACACCGCGATCAGCCGCCCGGCGTATGGCTTCTAGCAGCATCAGCCCAGTGGCGTCCTTTTGCCAGATATAATAGCGCACATCGATACTGTCTTGGGCTGCCTCGGCCAGCAGTATCCGCGCGGCAAACGCATCATGCCCCTGCGGTAGCAGCGCTACGCCAGACAGGTCCGGGTGCTGCTTAGCAAGCGGCAGAACTTCAGCCCCTAACAGTGTGTCCATGGACGCAGCCAGCGCCGTGCTATCAACCCGCCCCTGCGCAGATGGCACCTTATAGACCCACTGAAACCCAAGACTAAGTGAGACGGCGAGAATAGCCGTGATCAAGAGAAAACGTAAGAATTTCAACATCTATGGCACCGGGAGATTGGCTGTTTAGGCCACCCTAGTGCCATGTTGACCAACCGGCAATGCTTTGGCCGCTGCCCAGTTTTGGCCTCTCCTGCAGGCAACCAAAGTCGGGCGTCTCCCGGCATTGCAGCCGGGAAACATTATCAGGCCGCGTCTTGATCCGCCTGCTGGCGTTGCCACAGATGGGCATAGCGCCCCTCGCGGGACAGAAGATCATCGTGGGTGCCGATTTCGCTGATCTCTCCGCGCTCCAGCACCACAATCTGATCCGCTTCGGCGATGGTCGACAGACGGTGCGCAATGGTTATCACCGTACGCCCCTTGCCTGCCCGTGCCAGCGCCTCTTTGATCTCTTGCTCGGTATCACTGTCCAGCGCCGATGTCGCCTCGTCCAGCAGCAGGATCGGAGGATCCTTGAGCAATGTGCGGGCGATACCAACGCGCTGCTTTTCACCACCCGACAATTTCAACCCCCGTTCCCCCACAGTGGTCTGATAGCCATCTGGCAGGCTCAGAATAAAGTCATGGATCTGCGCATCCCGCGCCGCTTGCTCGATCTGTTCCTGAGTTGCACCGCTCAGGCCGTAACCGATGTTATAGCCAATTGTGTCATTGAACAGCACCGTATCCTGCGGCACCACACCAATAGCATCATGCAGGCTGGCCTGCGTCACGTCGCGTACGTCCTGACCGTCAACCAACAGCGCCCCACCGGTGACATCGTAAAACCGGAACAGCAACCGACCAATTGTCGATTTGCCCGATCCGGTAGATCCAACGATTGCCACCGTCTGGCCGGCCTCTGCCTGCAGCGAAACTCCCTTTAGGATCTGGCGCTCAGGGTCATAGCCAAAGTGTACATCCCGCAGAGTGATCCGCCCACCGTTTACAGCCAGCGCGCCTGCGCCATCCCGGTCTGACACGTCAGCGGGTTGCTCGAGCAGGTCAAACATCTCACCCATGTCCACCAGGCTCTGGCGGATCTCGCGGTAGACAGTCCCCAAGAAGTTCAACGGCACGGTAATCTGGATCATATAGGCGTTGACCATAACAAAATCACCAACCGTCAAAGTGCCATCCTGCACCCCTATCGCTGCCAGAACCATTACGCCGATCAGACCCAGCGTAATCAGAACACTCTGGCCGAAGTTCAGAAATGCCAGCGAATACGCAGTCTTTAGCGCGGCAGCAGCATAGGCCCGCATAGCGCCATCATAACGCTCTGCCTCTCGCCCTTCAGCCCCGAAATACTTGACGGTTTCATAGTTCAGCAGACTGTCGATCGCCTTTTGGTTGGCGTCGGTGTCCTGTTTGTTCATCTCGCGACGCAGCTTCACCCGCCATTCGGTAACGGCAAAAGTAAACCAGACGTACAGCCCGATGGTCACCGCAACAATCAGCAAATAGCGCACATCGAACAACACCGCCAGGATCACCGCGACCATGGTCAGTTCCAAGATCAGCGGCCCGACTGAGAACAGCATAAACCGCAACAGGAATTCGACACCTTTGACACCGCGTTCAATAATCCGGCTAAGCCCCCCGGTTTTGCGGGTGATGTGATAGCGCATCGACAGGCGGTGAATGTGAGTAAATGTCTCCAGAGCAAGCCGTCGCAACGCGCGTTGGCCAACAGGGGCAAAAACAACGTCGCGCAATTGTTGGAACCCAATGGTCATGATCCGAGCCATACCGTAGGCCACGGTCAGACCAATCGCACCCAGCGCCAGATCAGGCACGCCCTCGCCTGCTAGACTATCGACTGCGCCTTTGTACAGTATCGGCGTATAGACAGCGATTACCTTGGCCAGCACCAGCACGGCCATCGCAAGAACCACCCGGCGCTTTACCCACCCCTGCCCATCGGGCCAAAGATAGGGCACAACATTGCGCAGTGTACGCATGCTTGAGCGGCGTTCATCGCGGGCTGTAACTTCGTCGCTCTGGGTCATGGCTTTTCCTTGCTAGACAACTCGAGATAGGTGCTGTGTCCCGTGCAATCCAGACGCACGCAACAAAAAACGCGCCCCGGAAGGCGCGTTTTTCTGGCTTTTCAAATATTTACTCCGGGATAGAGAAGATCTGCCCCGGATAGATCAGATCCGGATCCCGGATCGCTTCCTGGTTGGCTTCGAACACTCGAACATACAGCAACCCGTCGCCGTACCGCTCACGCGAGATCGCCCAAAGCGTATCCCCCTTTTGCACAGTCACGGCGCGGATTGGCGGTGTGGCCTCGGCTGGACTGTCCTCTGGCGCTGCAGGTGGCTGCAGGACCTCAGGCGATTCCCGCTTGAATGGCGTTTCCAGACGGCTCAGGACTTTGCCCTCGGTGTCCAGTTCATCAAGGCGCAACGTATAAATCCCCGGAGCAATGTCGCTCAGCAGGCCTTTCCAGCTGCCATCTTTGGCAGACTGGATATCGGCCACTGGGCTATTGTCCAGATAAACGCGAACCAGCGTGCCTGGACCGGCGCGACCTGCAAGCTGCACATCGCCCTCGCCGCTATAGCTGATGATATCCAGTGAAACCTTACCCAACAGTTCGGGCGCAACTGGAGTAGCGGGCTGAACAAGTTCAACCCCTTCTGAATCGGACTTTAGAACGGCCATCGCAACAGGCGAAGCCTCTGGTTCCGGCGCGGTCTCTGTCATGGGCTGAGCAACCGGCTGCGGCGCAACAGTCGCAACGTCAACTGCTGCGGTTTCGATCACCTCTTCTGGTTGGTCCTCGACCTCGGCAACCTCAGTGACCTCCTCGACTGGGTCATCGGATACCGGAGCAACCTCTGCAACTTCTTCTACTGCAGCTCCTTCTGTCGCAACTTCTGCGACTTCCTCTGTTACAGTTTCACTCGGAGCCTCAACCTTTGCTTCTTCCACCACTTCTGAGGTGACAGACGCCACGACATCAGCAGACGCTGTTTTTTCCGCAGGCACATCTGTCGTCACATCAGTCTGGGCCACTGCCACGACCTCTGGCTGTTCAGTGTCCTCTGCCACCACATCCACTGCTGCGCTGGGGGCAAGAATAAATGTCGCGTCAGACATTATCATCTGGCCATTAAAGGCGGCTGCCAATGACACAACTCGCGCCTTGGTGCTTGGGTCAATGGATGAGAACGACACGAATTCACCGCCCTTCTCGACCTCAAACCGATCCAGCACATCACCATCCAGCAAGACCGAAATTTCGACGCCCGCTTGCGCCCGTCCGGCGATCAGGCCAGCTCCATCTGCATCAAACCGGACCAGATCCAGTTCTGGCGCCGTCAGTACAAACGACGGTTCTTCAACAACTTCAGAAGGCGCAGCCTCGGGTTCGGCCAGCGCTGCTGTCACGATTTCTTCGGCTTTTTCCTCCGAAACTGACACCTCGGTCGTTTCACTCACTTCTGCCAAAACTTCTGTGTTCTCCGCCGGAGCCTCGGTGCTTGGCGCTGTATTTTCTACTACAGCGGTTTCTTCAGGTTGGGCGGTGTCCACAATAGGCGCGGCGGCGACCTCTACAGTTTCCTCAACCTGTTCTACAGTTTCAGTCGGCGCTGTGGCCGCCTGCGCTGGTGCCTCGTCCACCTGTTCCTCGGCAGCTACCGCAGTTTCCCCGGCACTAACGACAACATCAGTCGGCATGTCGGCCTCTTCGGTGGGTTCCGCCTGCGCAACCTCTTCTTCAACAGCTTCTGGTGCGGCAGTTTCCGCGACGGCCTCTGGTGCAGCAGCCTCCTCGACCACCTCTGGTGCGGCAGTTTGATCTGCTGTTTCGTCAGTCGACGCAGATGCAACAGCCTGGCTCTCGTCAGTGGCCGGTTTTTCACCACCAGTCTGTGCATTTGTATTGGCAGGCTCCGTCATCACCGCGACATCTGGAGCCTCGGATACAGGCGTCACTTGTTCGGATGTCTCCACCGGATCATCAACTGGCGGTTCACTTTGGAACACCCCAAATTGCATCAGCACCACGCCGCCAATCACCACCGCAACAGTTGCGATGCCGCCAATTGCAAGGGCGCCCAGCCCTCCGCTTCCGGCTGTTCCCGCCATTCTATTCCCTTCCATCTGCGGGAAACCCCCTCCCGCTGAGTTGAGCCAATCTATCAACCTGGACATCACGGGTCAAAACACGTCTTGTTTCCCGCCGACATCACCGGTGAGGGATCACCTCGTGCCTGTAAAATCCGCCTGTGTGTATTGCGGATCAAGCTTTTGGGCAATGGCCGCCTGAGTCGCGGCGGCATATGTAAGGAAAGGTAGACCCTAAGAGCACACAAACAGACACGTTGCGGTAGCAAAAAACGCCTGTGCCGCGTGTTACGGCACAGCGATCGATGTTCTGGTAGCCCGGCCTAACAGGCAACAAGCAACGTCCGACAGGTGCCGCAGTGTTACTCGCTTAGCCGCCGTTGCAGGGCTTCATCAACGCTAGGGGTGACAAACTTTGAGACATCGCCACCCAGCCGGGCGATTTCCTTGACCAGCTTACTGGCAATCGCCTGATGCCTTGCCTCGGCCATCAGAAACACGGTTTCGATCGAGCTATCCAACGCCCTGTTCATGCCAACCATCTGATATTCATATTCAAAATCAGCAACAGCCCGCAGGCCCCGAACGATGATCTGGGCACCGACATCACGGGCGCAATCAATCAGCAAATTTTCGAACGGATGCGCAACAATTTCTGTGCCGGTCTGTTCGCTTAGCTTGACACATTCCGCTTCGATCATCGCAACGCGTTCTTCCAGCGAGAACATGGGCCCCTTGTCCCGGTTGATCGCAACACCAATAACCAACTTGTCCACCAGAGCGGTAGCGCGCCGGATGATGTCGACGTGGCCAATGGTAATTGGATCAAACGTACCTGGGTACAGAGCTACGCGCATGGCGGGCCTCCTGCTGAGTCAAATTTGCTGCACACGCAAACACAATTGCGCAGTGCAGCGCAAGAGGGGGAAAATACTGATATCCCACCAAAGGCTTAATGCCTCATACATCTGGGGCTTAATGCCCCATGATCATGCCTTGCAAGGCATCCTTCTCCATCGCGACTTGCGACAACTGCGCTTTGACCACGTCGCCCAGACTGATCAACCCGATCAGTTTGTCGTCTTCGACAACAGGCATGTGACGGAAACGACCGTCCGTCATCTGTTGCAAAATCTGGCCAACATTGTCGTGGCTGGTGCAGGTAATCAGCTTACGGGTCATATACCCACTCACCTCTTTATCCAAGCATCCGCCACCTGATTTACCCAATTCACGCACAATATCGCGCTCGGACAATATACCTTCGGCATGTTCCCCATCGGATGACACAACAACTGTCCCAATCCGTCGATCCGCCAATAATGTTGCGGCTTCGGAAATTTTGGCGTCCGGGGAAATTGTGACCACCCCGGCACTTGCCTTAGATTTCAGAATTAAGTGAACTAGCATGGGCGCTCCCTCTGAAATTTTACTTCGTATTTCTAAGGGTTGCCGCAATATTCGTCCGTGTCAAGTCAACCCTTCAAGACGTGCGACTTCGTCGCGGAGTCCATTGCTTAGAGCTTCCGCAAATCTGTTCAAACGTTCACTGCGCTGATCGCCATGATGTTGCACGAGATAGAAGCTGCGAGTCAGGCTGATCTTGTCCGGCAGCACTTTGCGCAGGGGTCGGTGGAATGGCAGCGTAAAGTCATGCGCCACACATAGAGCGGTGCCCTGTGTCACCAATCGCAGCTGCACAGAAACCGAGTTAGACGCCAATGCCACCCGCTCTAGACCAATCTCGTTCAGATAGTCCAACTCACGATCAAAGATCATATCAGGGATATATCCAACCAATTTGTGCTGCTTTAGATCTTCGACACTGGTGATAGGTGGGACCTCTCTTAAAAAGTGACGCGAGGCCGCAAGATGAAGTTTGTAGTCACAGATCTTTTGCACCTTCAGATGCGCCGCCGTCGGCGCGCTGACGGTAATCGCCATGTCTGCTTCGCGTCGCGACAGATTGATCACACGTGGCAAGGCCACAATCTGAATGTCCAGATCCGGGTTGTCGGCACCGATCTGGGTACAGACTTGCGGCAACAAATAATTGGCACTGCCATCCGGGGCACCGATGCGAATTTGCCCTGCCAGTGTTTCACTAGGCCCGCTTAGCGCCTCTTTTGCCGCCCGCATTGCCTGCTCGGCATCTTCTGCATGGCTCAGCAACCGGTCGCCAGCTGCACTCAACGCGTAGCCTTGGGGAGATTTAACAAACAGGGGCGTTTCCAGCGCGTTTTCAAATCTGGCAACTCTCCGCCCAACGGTTGCTGGGTCCATCTTCAGTATCCGGCCCGCACCTGATAAACTGGCCTCACGCGCCACCGCTAAAAAGACTTTCATATCATCCCATTGCGGGTCCATACTCTTCATTCTGATCGTCTCCGTTCAACTTCTGCTGACTCTTTGCGTTCTTGCAAAACGTATTTGGAATCTTTCCTCTTTTCCGACGTTTTTTGCAAGCCTATGCTCTGATCAAATAAATTGCGGAGGATCCAATGCAAGAGCTGACCCACTATATCAACGGTGAACACGTCAAAGGTACGTCCGGACGATTTGCTGATGTCTTCAACCCGGCTACTGGCGAAGTGCAGGCCAAAGTCCCGCTAGCAACCAAGGAAGAGCTGGAAGCAGCCGTTGCCGTTGCAAAGGCTGCTCAGCCTGCATGGGAAGCGGTAAACCCACAGCGTCGCGCCCGTGTGATGATGAAATATGTATCGCTGCTGAACCGCGATATGGACAAGCTGGCCGAGGCCCTGAGCCGCGAGCACGGTAAAACCATCCCCGACGCCAAAGGCGACGTTCAGCGTGGTCTGGAAGTTGTCGAATACTGCATCGGCGCGCCACAGATGCTGAAAGGTGACTTCACCGACAGCGCTGGCCCCGGCATCGACATGTACTCCATGCGCCAGGCGCTAGGTGTCACTGCAGGTATCACGCCGTTCAATTTCCCGGCGATGATCCCAATGTGGATGTTTGCACCAGCGATCGTTTGCGGCAACGCCTTCATCCTGAAACCCTCCGAGCGCGCACCTTCGGTTCCGCTGATGCTGGCTGAACTGCTGGAAGAAGCAGGCCTGCCAAAAGGCATCATTCAGGTTGTCAACGGCGACAAAGAAGCGGTTGATGCGATCCTGTACAACGACGTTGTTCAGTCGGTTGGCTTTGTTGGCTCGACACCAATCGCTGAATACATCTATGGCACAGGCTGTGCCCAGGGTAAGCGCGTTCAGTGTTTCGGTGGCGCCAAGAACCACATGATCATCATGCCTGACGCTGACCTGGACCAGGCTGCTGACGCGCTGATCGGTGCCGGTTACGGTGCTGCTGGCGAACGCTGCATGGCGATTTCGGTTGCAGTTCCTGTTGGTCAGGAAACTGCTGACAAGCTGATCGAAAAGCTGATCCCACGTGTCGAGAGCCTGAAAGTTGGCCCTTACACTGCCGGTAACGATGTTGACTATGGCCCGGTTGTCACCAGCGCTGCCAAAGACAACATCCTGAGCCTGGTTCAAACCGGTGTGGATCAAGGCGCTGATCTGGTTGTTGATGGTCGCGACTTCTCCCTGCAAGGTTACGAGGACGGATTCTTTGTTGGCCCGCACCTGTTCGACAACGTCACACCCGACATGGATATCTACAAGAAAGAGATCTTTGGCCCGGTTCTGACAACTGTGCGTACAGAAACCTATGAGGAAGCAATCCAGCTGGCGATCACCCACGAGTATGGCAACGGCACCGCGATCTACACACGCGATGGCGACACCGCCCGTGACTTTGCCAACCGGATCAATATCGGCATGGTCGGCATCAACGTGCCAATCCCGGTTCCGCTGGCCTATCACACCTTTGGTGGCTGGAAGAAATCTGCCTTTGGTGACCTGAACCAGCACGGCCCGGATGCGTTCAAATTCTACACACGCACCAAAACCGTGACAGCACGCTGGCCCTCGGGCATCAAAGAAGGCGGCGAGTTCTCTATCCCAGTGATGGAATAAGCTCCGCTTCTAGAATGACTTACGGAATGGCCGCAGAGAAATCTGCGGCCTTTTCTTTTGCGGTTACAGCAGTCGGACCTGGGTTCCCACCTTCACCAGCTCATACAGGTCTTCGACATGCTGGTTGTACAGCCCAATGCACCCCGACGAACTCTGCCGACCAATTTTGCGAGTGTCATGGGTTCCGTGAACCAGATAGGCCGGCCAATCCAGATACATTGCGCGGGTCCCTAATGGATTACCCGGACCACCGTCCATCCGCAGTGGCAAAGTCGGGTCCCGCTCGCGCATTGATGCGGTCGGCGTCCAACTGGGGTTCTTTGCCTTGCGGACCACTTTTGAATAGCCACGTTTGGTCAGCTCTTCGGTCAGTGGTACAGATGACGGGAACAGGCGATAGGTACTTTCATCCCCACTCCAGTAATGGACTGCTCGGCTATTGATATCCGCCAGCAAACAACCAACCCCCAAGGTCTCAAAATGATCCTGCCAGCGCTGCTTGCGAAACGCTGAAATGTTGCGATTGACCGAGACCTCGTTCCCGATGGACTCTTCATCCACAGGAAACGCATCCGTTGACTGCGCCCGTAGAATTGACGGCGTCATCAGCGTCGCGGCAGCACCCATCAGGGCACGGCGGCGGGTCACAGGGGTCTTAGACATTTGGCCTCCGAAGAATTTTGTCTGGCTGTTCTGATCATGCGCCGACCATACCGATGCCGCGCGACATAGACAGTGAACCAGCACACACATCCTCGTGCTTCACAGGTTTGTGTAGTCTCCGTTACCAGCGGCACAGGTTCCCTCCAGTCAACATGCCGTTCACCTGCTATTGACCCTGCTCCACCGCCACGCTCTTATCGCGCAGGCTGAAACACTTCCAACAACAGCCAGTCCTAACAGGAGAGACCTCATGCAGCAGCCAATTCAGCTATATTATTGGCCCACTCCAAACGGTTGGAAGATCTCCATTGCGCTTGAGGAAATGGGCCTGCCGTACGAGCTGAACCTGATTGACATTAACAAGGGGGATCAGTTCGAGCCGGATTTCCTAAAGATTGCCCCCAACAATCGGATGCCGGCCATCACCGATCCAAACGGACCAGACGGCGCACCGATCTCTCTGTTCGAAAGCGGTGCGATTCTTCAGTATCTGGCCCGCAAGATCGGACGCTTTTATGGCGATACAGAACGGGCACGACTGGTGGTCGATCAATGGCTGATGTGGCAAATGGGCGGGGTTGGACCAATGGCCGGTCAGGCGCATCATTTCCTGAAATATGCGCCTAAGATGGATCCACCGCAGGATTTACCCTATGCCAAGGATCGCTACCGGGCCGAGGTGGCGCGACTTTACGGCGTGCTGGATCGTCAATTGGCTGAGAACACCTATGTGGCTGGCGAAGACTACACCATCGTCGATATGGCTATCTGGCCTTGGGCCTCGCTTTGGGAAGGCCAGCAACAGACTCTTGAAGATAAGCCACATTTAGCTCGTTGGCTGGACCTTGTCAGCAGCCGCCCCGGTGTTATCGTCGGGCACGCCCTGGCGCTGGAACTGCGCGGCGGCCAGCAAAGCAAAGCGGCGCAGGATTTGTTGTACAAGCGGTGATTGTTCACCTCTGACGCACGGGCAGTGCCTGACCTTGGAGAGGTGCAAAGCGCCTTCCCGTTTTGCCGAAGGCAAACCTATGGTTTGACGGGGAGGTCAGGCGCGGCCCGGCCTCTCGGCCGGGCGATACAGAAAACCAGTTCGCACTAGGCGACGGTATACCTAGCCTCTTATTCGGCAGCACCCGGTGTTTCTTCGCTCTCTTCGCCATATTTCTGGAACAGGCCACTTTGCGAGATAAAGAACACAAACACCGCAGCGGTCAGGCCAAAGGTCTTGAAATAGACCCATGTGCTTTCATCCTGGGTGCGCCAGATCAGTTCGTTCAGCACCGCCAGCCCCAGAAAGAACCCGCACAGGCGTTTGGTCAGGATCATCCAGCCTTCTTCCTTCATTGGCAGAACTTCCTCCATCACCAATTTCAGGTAGCTCTGGCCGCGCAGCAGACCAAAGCCTAGCACACCGCCAAACAGAACATAAAGCAACGTCGGCTTCATTTTGATGAATTTGGGATCATTGAGCCAGACAGACAGGCCACCCATGACAATGACCAGCACCAGCGTCATAATTTGCATCTTGGACAGATGACCGGTCAGTTTCCATAGGATAGCAGAGGACAGGATCATCAGCGGGATGAAAGCCGCAGTGATAACAATAAATCCCTGATACTCGGTTCCTGCGATCAGGAAACTACTGTCTTTCAGCTTCATATAACCGATAAAGAACAGCACGATGGGGCCCATTTCCAGCACCATCTTCAGCATCGGGTTGATCTTTTCCTTGGCCATTGCCTGTCCTTTTATTTCGTCCTGCGGGGCACACCCTATTGGCGTGGCCTTATCCGCCCATCTCCACTATCACGGCACCCAGCGCGATCAAAGCCATCAAGGCAATGCGACGCGGGCCGACTGTCTCTTTCAGCACCAACCAGCCAATCAGGGCTGCAAACACGGTTGAAGTCTCGCGCAGTACCGCTGCCTCGCCAACCTTGTCCAACCGGGTTGCCAGCATAACGGCACCAAAAGACATAAAGGCCACCAGCCCGCCAAAGAACCCGCGCAGCATTAACGGACCGGCGGCCGGTGGTTCGGCCATTTTGCGGTACCGCATATAGGCATAGATCGGCATGGCGATCCCGTCGATCATGAAGAACCAGGCCAGAAAGGTGAACGGATCCGCCGTGGCACGGATGCCATAGGCGTCATAGGTGGTGTAGAGCGCGACAAACAATCCGGTGATCCCGGCCAGAACCAAGGCGATCACCAGCGTATCACGGTTAGTTTCCAGATAGCGCAGGTTATAGGCGGCCAAGCCAAAGATCCCCATCAACAGCACCATCACCCCGCTCCACTGGATCAGGGTGAATGTCTCACCAAACAGGAAATAGGCGCCAATCACCGTGAACAGCGGCCCGGTGCCCCGCACCACCGGATAAACCACAGTGTAGGATCCCTTGGTATAGGCCAGTGCCTGCAGGGCCTTGTACAGAATATGGATGACCCAAACGGCGGCGAAAATGACCCACATATGCGGCTCTGGCCAGGGCACCACAAACAGGGCAAACGGCGCGGCCATCATACCGTATGAAAAATCAATGGCCCCGCGTGACAACCAGGGATCATGGCGACCCTTTTGCAAGGCCCCGAACACCGCGTGCAGCACAGCTGCCATCAATGCCAGATACAAGGCTGCCCGATGGCCAGCCTCGGTGCCTTCCAAAGAAATCAGCCAATCGCTCAATTTAGAACCTCATGTCAGGTCGACAGCGCCGGGGGTTTGCCACCCCCGGTCCCCCGGAAGGTATTTTTAACAAGAAGAAGAGATCAGGACAGACCCTGCCCGGTTAGAGCAGCGGCAAATTCCTGTGGATCAAAGGGGGCCAGGTCGTCGATCTGTTCGCCGACCCCGATCGCGTGAATTGGCAGGCCGAATTTGTCAGCCAGTGCCACCAGCACACCACCACGGGCTGTGCCATCTAGTTTGGTCATCACCAAGCCGGACACGTCAGAGATTTTCTGGAACACCTCGACCTGGTTCAGCGCGTTCTGACCAGTGGTGGCATCCAGCACCAACAGGGTATTGTGCGGTGCATCTGGATCTACCTTGCGGATCACCCGGACGATCTTGGACAGTTCTTCCATCAGGTCAGCACGGTTCTGCAACCGACCTGCGGTGTCGATCATCAATAGATCTGCACCGTCTTCTTGTGCCTTGGTGATCGCGTCAAACGCCAGTGAGGCCGGGTCGGAGCCTTCGGGGGCGGTCAGAACTGGCACCCCGGCGCGCGTCCCCCAGACCTGCAACTGTTCTACGGCTGCAGCCCGGAATGTGTCGCCAGCGGCAATCACCACCGATTTGCCCGCTGCCTTGAATTGGCTGGCCAGTTTGCCGATGGTGGTGGTTTTGCCGGATCCATTGACGCCAACCACCAGAACCACCTGCGGGCGTTTGGAGTAGATCGGCATCGGCTTGGCGACGTTTTCCATGATGCGGGCGATCTCTGCCGCCAAAAGATCCTTGATCTCGGATGTGGACAGCTTTTTGCCAAAGCGGCCTTCGGCCATGTTGGCTGTAACCCGCAATGCCGTATCCACGCCCATGTCAGATGTGATCAGCAGTTCTTCGAGCTGTTCCAACATGTCGTCGTCCAGCACCCGGCGGGGCTCGTCCGGTTTGCGCCCCAGCAGGCGGCCCACGAGGCCAGGCGAGGCCGGTTCAGGTGCAGCAGGTTGGGCAGGCTGTGTCGCCGGAGTGTCAGGGATATCAGCAACGGGTGCAGGCGCCGGTTTCTCAGCCTGGGGTGCAGGCTCGACCGCCTCTTCGACAATTGCGTCAAGTCCCTGTTCCAGCTTGGATGAGGACTTGAACAGTTTGTCTTTTAGTTTGGAGAAAAACGCCATCATGGTCTCCGCAAAGGGTTTCTCCCTCACTTAATGCGGATTTGCGGCACATGCAAAGGGCTCAGGGTAAGGGCTCAGGCAAAAGTTGTGAAAAACCCGGCTTGTGCGCCCCAATAGGTGACCCAGATGACATAGGGAGTGACGCGACGGGCCGGGTGATCCGGCTTTAGCACAAAGGTTTCAGCGGCCAGAACCATATCTGACAGGATAAACAACAGTGAAGCAGACAATAGCAATAGGAGCATCCCCTGCCCCGGCACTGTCAGCGCCGCCAGCCCCATGCCCAAAATGATCGGGATGTAGCACAGAACGGGGATCTTCAGCGCGCCTGCGCGCGGGGCAAGCAATGCAGCCATCGCCAGCCCGACACAGAGCAATACAATCACCGGGGCCAGATGGGGCATCATCAGCAGTTGCGCCGGATCACTGTCAGATAGCCCCAGGAACAACGCGATATAGCCCAGATGCCCCAGCGCAAATGCGCCGATGCCTGCCATGAAATAGGTGTCGCCGTCACGTGACAGGCAGAAATCCCCCACCGCACAGGCTGCCAGCGCCAGAACCAACAGCAAGGGCGCCCCGCCCCAAGCCGCCGCCAGAGCCAGCAAGGCCACCGAAGCGGTTTTGGTCAGACTGCGCAATGTGCCCTGCGGCCCGGTTGTTTGCCACAGGTAGGTAGCGGCGCAAAGGGCTGCAGACAGGAAGAGAATTTGGTCAAGTGTCATGAGGGGGCCTCCTGGTTTGGCGGTCAGGTTTGCCCAATCCGGAGGGTGTGGTCAAAGGTGACCCCGCGCCAACCTGTTACCTGTGGTAGGCAAGACCCATAGCCTGAAAGCGATGAATCTGGCACAGTCATCCCATGCGCATCTGTTTAATGATTCCCTTGGTTCTATCGCATCTGTTGCCCAGCTCGCTGATGGCTGGGGAGCCGATGAACGGTGAGGCGTTCGATCGCTACACCTTAGGCCGCACGCTGTATTATGGGTTTGATGGAACCACCTATGGGGTTGAGCGGTATCTGCCAAACCGTCGGGTGCTTTGGTCATTTCTGGATGGGCGCTGCGAGGAAGGCCACTGGTACGAAGAGGCTGGCCAGATCTGTTTCATCTATGAACATCGCAGTGACCCGCAATGCTGGAGTTTTTCAGTGGAGCCGCACGGGTTGGTGGCCCGGTTTGAGAACAATCCGGAAGCGACGGAACTGTATGAGGTCGAAGATCTGGCCGAAGAGATGCTGTGCTATGGTCCGGACGTAGGTGTTTGAGGCCCCGGTTGGGATTTGAGTATTTTTAGCAAAAAGAAACCACGGGCGCGCTGATCTAAGCTTCGGCCTTATCCAGATCAACCTTACCATCAGCGAACTCGATGGTCAGAGCGGCGGCATTTTTGGCATCTGTTGAATTGGTGATAAGCTGTTCGCCGCTGCGGACCACTGCGTAGCCACGATCCAGCGTGGCGCGGTAGCTGAGAATTTCTAGCTGTCGGCTGGTACTGTCCAGTTGTTGACCGGTCTTTTCAACTCGTATGGATTGGGCCTGTTGCAATCGCTGGCCGAGGGAATTGAGATTATCCCTTTGCCGGGACACTTCGCGCTTCAACGGAATTGGCGACAGCTTGGCAGCTATTTTCTCCATTTCACCACGGCGGCGGGAAACGTGATTTTCTAGTGTTTTGGGGCGCAGGCCTGCTGATTTCTGGCTAAGCTGAACGCGACGGATCTGCACGCCCCGGATAAGCGCATTTGGCAATTTGTCTGACAGGATATCCAGCTTTTGGCGCGGATCATCCAACAGCCGTTCAGGCTTGGGCATGGCTCGCGACATGTCTTTTAGCCGTTGTTTACGTTGCTGCACTGATTGGCCGACCGCATGGGTCATCCGGGCGCCTTGCTCGCCTGTCCAGCTCAGCAGCTCCAATCTCACTGGTACCGCCAATTCTGCCGCCGCCGTGGGTGTTGGCGCGCGCTGATCAGAGACATAGTCGATCAAGGTGGTGTCGGTTTCGTGCCCGACGGCCGAGATCAGCGGAATTTGCGAGGCCGCGACTGCGCGCGCGACGATTTCTTCGTTAAAGCCCCACAGGTCCTCGACCGAGCCACCTCCACGAGCGACAATGATCAGGTCGGGTCTTGGCAGTGCGCCGCCGGGAGTGAAGGCATTGAACCCATTGATGGCATTGGCGACCTCTGCCGCGCAGTTTTTGCCCTGTACCGCAACGGGCCAGACCAGCACCTTGCGTGGGAAACGGTCTCGCAACCGGTGCAGGATATCGCGGATCACCGCGCCGGATGGCGATGTCACCACGCCAATGAAACGCGGCAGGTAAGGTAGTGGCTGCTTGCGTTCCAGTGCAAACAACCCTTCCGCCTCTAGCTGCTTTTTGCGTTTCTCTAGCAGCGCCATCAACGCGCCCTGCCCCGCAACGGCGACTTCCTCGACGTTCATATTGTATTTCGACTGCGCACCAAAGGCGGTCAGGCGGCCGGTGACAATCACTTCCAGCCCTTCCTCGGGCACCACCGCCAGTTTTGACACCTGACCTTTCCAGGTGGTGCAGGCCAGCACGGAACGGTCATCCTTGACGTCGTAATACAAATGGCCTGATCGGGCGGTGAACACCCGGCCCACCTCGCCGCGCACCCGAATCCGGCCAAAAGTGCCCTCAAGCGTACGCTTTACCTCACCCGACAGCTCGGAAACGGTGAATTCAGGGGTATTCTGACCCGGTGTTGGGTCGTCAAACAGGTCTGACATGGTGCTGAATTCCTGAAGGCTAGGTTATTCTTGTTCTATACGTCCGCGCAGCATAGAACGCGCATCAAGCAAGGCCAAGCAGATCGGAGTCTCCTCGATGAATATCCTTATCCTCGGCAGCGGTGGGCGCGAACATGCGCTGGCCTGGGCGGTGATGCAGAACCCCAAATGCGACAAGCTGATCGTTGCGCCCGGCAATGCAGGCATCGCACAAATCGCCACCTGCGCCGATCTGGACATCAATCATGGCGGCACGGTTGTTACCTTTGCCGAAGAAAACGCCATCGACTTTGTCATCGTCGGCCCCGAGGCCCCGCTGGCCGCTGGCGTTTCAGATCGTCTGCGCGACGCGGGTCTGCTGGTCTTTGGCCCGTCCGAGGCTGCCGCCAAGCTGGAAGCGTCGAAAGCCTTTACCAAGGAAATCTGCGCCGCTGTGGATGCGCCGACCGCAGGCTATGGCCACTTTACCGAGGCCGAGGCCGCCAAGGATTATATCCGCCAGCAAGGCGCGCCGATTGTGGTCAAGGCCGATGGTCTGGCCGCCGGTAAGGGCGTGAT
The DNA here is from genome assembly GCF_011813015.1 of Parasedimentitalea denitrificans. Classification (GTDB taxonomy): domain Bacteria; phylum Pseudomonadota; class Alphaproteobacteria; order Rhodobacterales; family Rhodobacteraceae; genus Parasedimentitalea; species Parasedimentitalea denitrificans. The sequence continues at coordinate 97,385 of NZ_QHLQ01000008.1, forward strand.
CATGGCCTTTGACGAAGCCACCGCGCTGGACGCCATTGATGACATGTTTGGCGGAGCCTTTGGCGAGGCCGGCGCCGAAGTGGTGATCGAAGAATTCATGGAAGGCGAGGAAGCCTCGCTGTTCGTGCTGGTTGACGGCACCAATGTGCTGTCGATGGGATCTGCCCAGGACCACAAGCGCGTTGGTGAAGGTGACACCGGGCTGAACACCGGCGGCATGGGGGCCTATTCCCCTGCCCCGGTGCTCAGCGTCGAGATTGAAGCCAAGGCAATGGCCGAGATTATCAAGCCCACCATGGAAGAGATGGCCCGCCGCGGCACGCCCTATCAGGGCATTCTGTATGCAGGCCTGATGATCAAAGACGGCCAGCCGCGTCTGGTGGAATACAACGTGCGCTTTGGCGATCCGGAATGCCAGGTGCTGATGATGCGCCTGGGTGCGCAAGCGATGGACCTGATGCACGCGGCGGCTGAGGGCCGTTTGGATCAGGCTCAGGTGAACTGGGCCGATGATCACGCCATCACCGTTGTCATGGCCGCCAAGGGCTATCCGGGATCATATGCAAAAGGCACCGAGATCAAAGGCCTGGATGCGTTGACCGTGGATGGCCACAACATGGTCTTTCACGCGGGCACCAAGGCGCAAGACGGCAAGGTGCTGGCCACCGGTGGCCGCGTACTGAATGTCACTGCCCGCGGCGACAACCTGCAAGAGGCCCGCGACCGCGCCTATGCCGCTGCTGACGCCATCGACTGGCCCGGCGGTTTCATGCGCCGCGACATCGGCTGGCGCGCGCTGCAGTAAGCGTCAGCCCAACTACACAGGCACCCGCCCGCAAAGCGGGTGCTACCCGTCTTGCGAAAACCTCTCGCCGATGCCTTGATCGGGTTCTATTACAGCTCTCCTCGGACCCAAACCCCAACATCCGCAAGCACACCTGCATGGCTCGAGCCAAGCATCGGGCGCATCTCCACCGTCCCTCCTCGCGGTGCTAAGGCGAAATCAATCGGCAGAGGAATGCCTCGAAGATGTAATGTGGGACCCATTGGCCCGGCTAATTGCGTTTCCGTCATGGCGGCAATTGATGTCACCCGATGAGACCACGGAACGTTGTTGAAATCCCCTGCAATGACCACCGGCCCCTCCAACTTGGATAAGACATCAAGAGCTGCCTGTTCATTCTCAACACTGCCATATGGCCAAGGCCACGGAATATGCGCCGACACAGCCCAGACCCTCTGACTGCCCAGATCAACAGGGGCTGCCGCAATTGGCCGATTACGTGAACACACAGGCTCCCCTGCAAAGGGATGTTTCGACACCACAGCAATCCCGATCCGGCCTGAAAACTTGCATAGGTGCTGATGAGGAAACCTCGGTTTCAACAGCCCCAGTATCGAATTATTCTTTTCCGAAACCTCTTGCAGCATAACAACATCCACATCTGCGGCTTCGATGTCGGCGACCACAGCCTGAACCTGCGTGTTCGCAAACCATAGGTTCTTGGAATAGACACGCATATCTCCGCCCGGTGCCTGTGGCATAAACGGGATCGCAGTGGTGGACATAGCCAACAGCGCAATTACCGCAAAGACCGTCCGGTGCCAAAGCGCCCTGCCAAGGAAGACCCCGAGCAGGCACAGAATCCCAAGGGCTGGCCTAACAATGGCTATACTGTCCGCAGCGCGGTGCAACGGGCCAAGAAAGCCGACAACCACCAGCACCGCGGCGATCCAAACAAGAGCCAAAAGGAAATTGCGTAACATCAAACGGCCTTCAAAGTTCAACACGTGAACACTGTGAGGAAAGCCAGCCCAACGCAAGTCGGCAGACTCCCCGCGTTGCGCCTACCCCCTAACAGCGTACGCTCTTCTTACCCGCCGGTAATCCTGCTGTGTTTAGTTGAGAGACACGAGGTTTTTGAATGGATCCAAGGAATACAGAACCCAAGTAACCCATGGGTTACCCCACCCGCCAAGTTCTCTCGCCCGGCGGCAGGCCTCTATCGATGCCGCCTTCCGTTGGGCCCAGCGCCGCTACGCGGCGCGAGGACGTTTGCAATCGGTTTTCACAGCGCATCCGGGTAGAGCCGTTCGACCTCAATCACGATACGTCGAGATCTTTAAGGCCGCTCAGATCTTCACCGACATTCCAACGCCCCATCCATACTCGCTTGCCCCTCAAACGCCCCGACCTCCCGGCTGCTGATCTCACCAGCCTCTAGTCTAGACGCCACTATCCGCGACCAGCCACTATCCACCGTCACCACTTCAGGCCCATCGCCACAATCGCGAATACCGGATGTGATGAAATCCTCACCAATGCGATGGTTGGTTAGTCCACCCAGACTGGCGACCTCAACCAACTCTCCATCCCGCAGGGTCCAGATCCGCAATGTCTTGGCCAAATGTGGACGGTCAATATAGGCCACTTCGGGCCAGCCATCGCCATCCAGATCGGCCGAGCCAATCGGTGCCAACCAGCGGTGAGGCCGACCGATGAAGGGCGTTGCGGCATATAGCCCGCGCTCATCATACAGCGCCAGTCGCGCGCCCAGTTGCAGGCTGCTTTCGACCACCATCACCAGCGGCAGGCCATCATCGCCATCGATGAGACGTGGTTCCAGATCTTCGAATACGTGATTGTCAGGCAGGCGGATGATTGTCTTGTAGGCCTGGCTACTTTCGCAGTCCAGACAGGGATCAACGGTCAGCGACAAGGCGCCCCACTCAACACCATCTCCTAGGATAGCGTGATCATATCGGGTGGTTGGTTCGCTGAACCAAGCGTCAACAATCACATCCGATGGTGTGGCCTGCACCGCACCGGCAACACAGATCCCGCCTAGCCCCAGGCACAACATACGCAGGGCGCGGCGAGATAAACCGGGCCAAAGGCGGGGCATCAGACGCCGCGCCATTGAACCCAAGGAAATCATCAGATCTGTTTTTCTGGCATCTGAACAACCAGACCGTCCAAAGCATCGGTCACTTTGATCTGGCAGGTCAGGCGTGACCGCTCTGGGTCGGGCTCATAGGCAAAGTCCAGCATGTCTTCTTCCATGTCGTCCTTGGCCGGGACTTTCTCAACCCATTTCGGGTCCACATAGACGTGGCAAGTGGAACAGGCACAAGCGCCGCCGCAGTCGCCTTCGATGCCCGGGATATTGTTGTCACGGGCGCCTTCCATCACAGTCAGTCCGCTGGCTACGTCCACGACATGCTCTGTGCCGTTGTGCTCGACATAGGTAATCTTCGCCATGTTTCGGTCTTCCCTTTTTCGGTACTTGATTGACTGTGTAGCCAAGCCCCCCTGACAGCGCCAGACCCATTTGCGTCGCAGGGCACGATGGGCTGGACTTTCGATCGCCGCGTTCTATATTTGTTCCACAATTTCAGCATCAACACGCCAAGGTTACATGGCGTCCTGCCCCCTTTGGTTTATCTCTATGCCGCACCTTGCCTCATACCAGCCATCAGCCTGGCCCCGCCCCCCGTCCTGCCTGATTGCATCCCGTCTGGCAGAACCGCCGGAAAACGCCCGTATCACAGTTGCCGGGCTAGTGATTCTGCGACAGCGCCCCGGCACCGCCAAGGGGGTGATCTTTCTGACGCTTGAGGACGAAACCGGCATCATCAACATCATCGTTTGGCGCAAAATATACGAGGCGTTTCGCCGCGCGGTGATCGCCGGGCGCATGCTGCGGGTGACGGGGCGGTTGCAACGGGCACATTCGGTGACCCATGTGATTGCCGAACAGATCGAGGATATCTCGCCGATGCTGGACCTGCTGCTGACCGAACAGGGCCGCGAGGACAAGGACGCCTTTGCGCCGCTACCAGATCTGGGTTAGGCTGCGCCAAACCGCCGGCAGAGCAGCCATCAGAGACTTTCGAGCATGACCCTGACCCGACCCTTTCTACTGGCTGCCCTACTGCTGGGAAGCCTCAGCGCCTGCACTCCGCCGGGTGCCACAACGGAGACCGTCACCCGGGCCGGACAGGATGCACCACCGGGTGCTGCACCAGATAGCTGCTGGGGTAAACAGACCACGCCTGCGATCATTGAAACCGTCACCCATCATGTACTGCTGCAACCCGCCGAGGTTCTGACCGATGGCACTGTGCTCCACCCGGCTGTGTTCAAAACCGAAACCCGGCAGGACATTGTCAGACCACGGCAGGACACCTGGTTCGAAATCCTGTGCGACACGGAACTGACACCCGAGCTCGTCGGCTCGCTACAGCGTGCCCTGGCAGCCCGTGACCTGTATCGTGGGTCGAACAGCGGCGAGATGGACCGGGCCACCCGGGCCGCAGTGCGCCGGTATCAAACGCCCCAGGGGTTGAACAGTAATCTGCTGTCACTGGCTGCAGCCCGCCAAATGGGGCTTGTTGCCATCAAAGACTAATCGTCGACCAGAACGTATAGACACATCACTGACGGCGTTCACATGGCGCGACTTACGAAACGGAGACTCAGATGCCACTTGACCACCTGCCGCACACCGGGTTCCTGTCGGGAATTTCCGCAGGACTGAGAAAGATGCTGGAAAGCCAGGCAACCGAGGTTCGGCTGGATGTCGGTGAAGTGCTGTTTGAACAGGGCGATCCGGGTGATGCGCTGTTTGCCATCACCAGCGGCGCGCTTGAGTTTTCGATCCTGTCCGCGGCGGGGCGCAAACTGTCCCTCGACATCATGCGACCCGGCGCCGTATTTGGTGAAATTGCTCTGTTTGACCCCGGTGACCGTACCGCCACCGCTACCGCGCTGGAACCTAGCCGGGTCCTGCGGCTGCGCAACCGGGATGTGCTGTCACAAATTCTGCGCCACCCCGAGCTGGCCGAAGATCTACTACGGCTGGCTGGCCAGCGCATGCGCTGGATGGGAAATCAGTACAACGAGCAGGTCTTTTTGGCGATGCCGGTCCGACTGGCCCGCAAGTTGCTGCACCTGACTTCGGAAACGGGTGACGGCAAACTGGCGCTCTCGCAGTCGGACCTTGCCGAATTCATCGGCGCCACCCGCGAGGCCGTGTCCAAAACGCTGGCCGCCTGGAAACGCGGCGGCGTGATTGAAATCTCTCGTGGGGGAGTGGTCATTTTGGATCGCGCTGCTCTAAGCGGATTGGCCGAACCCGAATTGATCTAACCGAGTTCCGTTGGAAATGACATTCAGTCGAAAAAACTTTTGGTTTTCTTCGCCTCTTGTGACCTGGGTCACAGATCTCTGCGAGGTTTCGGCGCATGGTGAGATCACGGCGGGGCACGCCTGTTCCATCCCGTTGCCCTGCCTCTCCCTATAAGAGCCATGCGCCCCTCGCACATGGCTCTTTTTCTGTTCACAAGGTCGTTGTTCTTAGCTGTCCAAATACCAAAAAAGGCCGGGCGCAATGCCCGGCCTTTTGAACTTAAACGCTGTGACGCGGTTATTCGCCCAAGTTCAGCGCGACAAACCGTGGCTGCCCGCTGCGACGCACCAACAGCAACAGCGACTTACGCCCCGCCTCTTTGGCCTCGGCGATGCGATCTTCGAAATCGTCAATCACGGTCACCTTCTGTTGACCGGCCTCGGTGATGATATCGCCACCGCGCAGACCTTTCTCCCAGGCTTCTGAGGTTTCGTCGACTGATAGAATAACCACACCTTCGGTGCCTTCAGGAGCATTCAACTCGCCAAGCATTTCCTCGGTCAGCATGCCAATGGTCAGACCCAAAAGTTCCTTCTCGGCGACGTCGGGCGTAGCTTCCTCTTCAACGGCTGGGGCTGCGATGTTACGTTCCGCGTCTTCACGCCGTCCCAGAGTAACCAGCAGTGTTTCTGTGCCCCCCTCGCGGTGCACCACAACACGGACAGCTTTGCCAACCTCGGTTGCGCCAACCTGACGAACCAAAGCACGCGTGTCTTTAACGTCAACACCGTCGAAAGTCAGGATCACGTCACCAGCCAGCAAGCCAGCATCTTTGGATGGGCCATCGGGAACATCAGTGACCAGTGCGCCAGCTGCGCTATCCAGCCCCATGGCCTCGGCCAGATCTGCATCAACGTCCTGAATGCGAACACCCAGCCAGCCGCGACGGGTCTCGCCGTATTCTTTCAGCTGATCGACCACTTTGGTTACGACATTGGATGCCATCGAAAATCCGATGCCAATCGAGCCACCATTGGGCGACAGGATCGCGGTGTTCACACCGACCACATCGCCATCCATGTTGAACAACGGCCCGCCCGAGTTGCCGCGGTTGATCGCTGCATCGGTCTGGATGTAATCGTCGTAAGAACCGCTTAGCTCGCGGTTACGAGCAGAAACGATACCGGCAGATACTGAGAACCCCTGCCCCAGCGGATTGCCCATCGCAACAACCCAGTCGCCAACCAGTGCCGTATCACTGTCACCAAAAGTCACAAAGGACAGCGGGATGTCAGCGTCGACCTTTAGCAGCGCGATATCTGTCTTTTCATCGGTGCCGATCAGTTTGGCGGGCAACAATTCAGTGGGCTGACCATCACCGGGGAAGAATTCAATCTCGATTTCATCCGCATCGGCGATTACGTGGTTGTTGGTAACGATGTAACCGTCTTCGGAAATCACAAAACCCGATCCCAGCGCCGAAGAGCGGCGGGGTCTGCGGGGTTCGCTGCCGTTACCATTGCCATTGCCTTCGCCGTTGCGATCCTGAAACTCGCGAAAGAACTCCTCAAACGGCGATCCCTCGGGCACTATGCCCTGCGGTCCGGTCCGGCCTTCGATAACGGTTGTCGTGGTAATGTTGACCACTGCCGGACTGATCTGTTTGGCAAGAGGCGCAAGGCTTTCGGGACGCGCCTGCGCCACCAGTGCCTGCGCCAGAACCATCACTGTGGTCACCAACGCCAGCCACATCAGCCGGGGGCCAGTGGCCGTTCTGTCTTGGCTGATTGAAATCGCTTTTGCCTGAGGCTGCACGGATCTACTCCTTGTCATTGTTGCCATCCTTCTATGCACCAGAACGGGTGGTCCGATACCTAGTCCTAAAGAGGTATGGGAGACAATGTAGTCACTTCGGCGCTTGTCGCAATAAATGTTGCACACTTTCAATTTGAAGTGAGCAAAGTTACAGCCCTGTTTGCGTTATCCGGTCACGGGATGCGCTGAAATCCGCCCATTGCCTGTTTCCCGCTATGTTCAGGCGTTCACGCACCCAGCAGATGTGCAATCCACAACAGGATCAGGCCAAGGACCATCGCCATGGCGCCCACTTGGCGACGCTCTTGCAGGCCAATCTGCCGCATCATCTGCAGCAGTCGTTCAACAAGCGAAGGGGCCAGCACATAGGCCAGCCCCTCTACTAGAAACACCAGCCCGAGGGCCAGAAAGATCATCGCCATCAGTTGGCGTCAACGCCAGCCGAGGACTTCAGGTAGTTGAAGAACTCGGAATCGGGTGACAGCACCATCGAGGTATTGCCTTCCAGCATCGACGCGCGATAGGCGGCCAATGTCCGATAGAATTCAAAGAACTCGACGTCTTCGCCATAAGCTTCGGCAAAGATCGCGTTGCGTCGGGCATCAGCCTGACCGCGAATGATCTCGGCTTCACGCTCGGCTTCGGAAACCAATTCAACCTGAGTACGGTCGGCCTGGGCGCGAACCCGCTGCGCGGCTTCTTTACCACGGGCGATTTCATCCGCAGCTTCCCGCTCACGTTCAGCCCGCATCCGGGCAAAGGTGGCCTCCAAGTTGGCTGTTGGCAGGTCGGTCCGCTTTAGGCGCACATCGATGACTTCCAGCCCCAAACCGCGCGCCTGAGTAATTGCGCTGTTGCGGATACGAAGCATCAGGGTCGCACGATCCGACGACAGGATGTCGTTTGAGCTAACCGAACCCAGAACTTCACGGGTTTCAGCGCGCAGGATCGAATCGAGCCGGTTTTCAGCTACGGCGATGCCACCAGCACCAACCGCTTGACGGAACTGACGAACGTCTGCGATCCGATAACGGGCAAACGCATCAACCACCAGACGGCGATCATCCAGAGGCGTGATCTCCAGTGGGCCAACTTCGCGGCTTAGGATACGGTCATCATAGGTGACGACCTCTTGGATCAGTGGAATTTTGAACGCCAAGCCTGGTTCTTCTTTAACCGAAACAACCCGACCAAATTGCAGAACCAGCGCTTTTTCACGCTCGTCTACGATGAACACTGCCGACAGTATCGCAACAACTGCAAATACCAGAACAGGCAAAAGGAATGTTGATTTCCGCATTAGTTGCCCTCCGTCCGGCGTAATTCATTCAACGGCAGATAGGGCACGACGCCCTGACCGTTACCACCCGAGGTTTCATCCAGGATGACCTTGTCGACCCGGCTTAGAACTTCTTCCATGGTTTCCAGATACAGGCGCTTGCGTGTCACCTCAGGTGCTTTGGAGTACTCTTCCAAAACAGCTGTGAAACGGCTTGCTTCACCTTCGGCTTCGTTCACCACCTGGGCGCGATAAGCTTCGGCTTCTTCGAGTGTCTGCGCCGACTGACCACGTGCACCCGCCAGAATTTGGTTGGCATAGGCATCAGCCTGTTTTTCCAGCCGGTCACGTTCCTGACCCGCGGATTGCACCGCACGGAAGGCGTCTTTGACGGGCTCAGGTGGGTCAGCCTGGTCAAAGTTGACCCGGACGATGTTTACGCCACTGTCATAGCTATCAAGTGTCGACTGGATCAGCTCATTTAGCCGGTCCGAGATGATACCCCGGTCGCGGTTGAGGATCGGAGCCAATTCCGACTGCGCGATGATCTCACGCATGGCCGATTCAGACACCGCCTGAATGGTCTGCTTAGGATCACGCAGATTGAACAGGAAATTGGCCGGATCATTGATGTTCCAGACAACCTGAAAATCAATGTCGATGATGTTTTCATCACCGGTCAGCATCAGCCCGGCATCATTGCCGCGCGCGCCTGCACCAATTGTCTCGGTTTGTTCGACCTTGACCGGAATGACTTCGGCAGTGACCAGTGGCCATGGCGCAAAGTTCAGACCGGGTTCACCAGTGGCCGAGTATTCGCCAAGGAACAGCTCAACAGACTGCTCTTCTGGCTTTACGGTGTAAAAGCTGGCCATGCCCCACAGAACCGCACCGGCAAGAACTGCCAGCCCAACGGTACCTTTGGTAAACATTGGCCCAGCGCCGCCACCCTGACCGCTGCGATTGCCGCCGCCCTGACCACCGCCGCCACGTCCGCCCATCAGCACACGCAGTTGTTCCTGGCCTTTTTTCATCAGCTCGTCGATCTCGGGGATCTGTGGGCTGTCATCATCGGGGCGCTTACCGCCACCGTTGTTGTCGCCACCGTTACCCTTGTTGCCTCCGCCACCGGAAGAGCCTCCGCCCCCCCAGGGGCCACCGCTATTGCCCGACATATGTTCCTATCCCTTACTTACCGCCAAACGCGGCATTTGTGCTAAACTGAGACCTTGGCCGCAAAAATTCAAGCGCTGCGCACAGGTGTTTTCAGTGTTACCAATTCTTCGGACATGGTCGGGTGTACCGCCACTGTCCGATCGAAATCTTCTTTGGTCGCGCCCATCTTGACCGCGATGCCTGCCAACTGGATCATTTCACCCGCGCCCGGTGCCACGATGTGACAGCCCAGAACCTTGCGGCTGGCCTTGCTGACCACCAGTTTCATCAAAACACGTTGCGCGCGGCCTGCAAAGGCCTGTTGCATCGGTTTGAAGCTGGTTGCGTAAACCTCGATCTCTTCAAGCTCCCGCGCCTCTTCCTCGCTTAGGCCCACAGTGCCCATTTCAGGCTGGGTGAAGATCGCAGTTGGAATCAACTCGTGATCAACCTTGGTCGGGTTGGCCTTGAACACGGTTTCAACAAAGGCCATGCCCTCACGGATCGCAACTGGGGTCAGGTTGACCCGGTCTGTCACGTCGCCAATGGCATAGACCGACGGCACGCCGGTCTGGCTGTAGTCATTGACCACAATCTCGCCCTTGCTGCCGCGCTCAATGCCCAGCTCTTCGAGACCTAGGTTATCGGCGTTTGGTGCGCGACCGGTGGCATACATTACCTTGTCGAACAGCTGCTCGTTGCCATGGGTGTCGATCACAAGGATCTTGTCGCCCTCTTGGCGCATCTCGACCACGTTGGTGTTGGTCTGCAGATCAACACCAGCCTCGATCATGCCCTCGGCCACTACGTTACGGGCCTCTTCATCGAACCCGCGCAGGATTTGCGGGCCACGATAGAACTGAGTGGTTTTCACGCCCAAGCCATTCATGATGCCCGCAAACTCAGAGGCGATATAACCACCACCCACGATCAGCAGGGTTTCAGGCATTTTGTCCAACAGGAACATATCGTTCGAGGTCACGGCCAGCTCGGAGCCGGGGAAGTCCGGCACAATCGGGCGACCACCAGTGGCGATCAGGATGTGTTTGGCGGTCTTACGGGTGCCATCCGACAGCTCAACCGTATGGGTGTCGACCAGCTTGGCACGGGCATCAAAGCTTTCGACGCCGTTGTTTTTCAGGATGTTGCGATAAATGCCTTCGAGCCGGTCCAGCTCGGCGTGCAATTTGCCTTTGAAGGTCGGCCAATCGAACGCACCGGGCTGGATATCCCAGCCATAGGCCTGCGCATCTTCGACCATGCCGGAATACTCGCTGGCAAAGACCATCAGCTTTTTGGGCACACAGCCGCGGATCACACAAGTGCCACCGTAGCGGTCTTCCTCGGCCAGCGCCACCTTGGCGCCGTTATCGCCTGCAGCAACACGTGCTGCCCGAACACCGCCGGACCCACCGCCGATAACAAAAAGATCGTAGTCAAAGCTCATTCGCGTCGCCTTCCTTATATCTCGCGCGATCTATCCCACAGGAAAGGCGCAATTACCAGACTCGCAAGTGGGGACGAACTGCATGGTTTCAACCGTGTGGTGTAGGGGATGTCGCAAAGACGTGAAGAGACCGTGAAGAGAGCAAGCTTAACGAACTCCCCCGCAGGACTGACACGCTGTTGCTAGCTGAGCTTCAACCCAATTTCCGCGTCCAATTGTTAAGGTTGAGTTCATCTGCCTCTCACAACTCTGATGAATTGATATATTATGTAGAGCGGCCCTAAGAATACCGCCGCAGTCAAAAAACGACCGCTTAAACCCAAATCCCAACCAAGGGATGGCAAGAAGTATAAAACAACAGCCAGAATGTAACCTTTCAGGTTAATCTTCAGCTGCTCCTTCGCGGAAAGTTTCCGGTACGAAAACACTAGCCACCCTCCTACTATTGGTTTCTGAAGCACCAACTTAGCTGCGTTTCCCGACATTGCCTTACAAAACTATTTCGCACCTCCTGAAACAAAAGTACCGTTGTCATGCAATGAGTTGTGCAAGAATTATCCTTGTCGCACCGAAACTGGGAATTGCCGTCAATCCGCCAGATCCGTAAACAGATTGTCAGTCTCAACAAAATCCAGCCGGTCGTGTTCAACCGTACCCTCATTGATGTCGCGCACCTCGACCTTGCCGTCACCATAGCCGATCACCACGGTGTCACAGATGTCGATGAATAGCCCATTTTCCACCACGCCCGGCATTTGGTTCATCACCAGTGCCAACTGGCGGCAGTTGCCGATGCGTTGCAGGTGAAGGTCCAGAATGTGGTTGCCCTCATCTGTGATAAAGGGACGGTCCCCGTTCATGCGCAGGGTGGCCGAACGGCCCAGAACATCCATCGAAATCAGGGTTTCCTCGATCAGCGCATGGGTGGTCTGCCAGCCAAATGGGATAACCTCGACCGGGAGGGGGAAATGGCCCAGGGTTTCGACCTCTTTACCCACATCAGAAATCACCACCATCTGATCAGATGCCGTCGCCACGATCTTTTCCTGCAACAGCGCACCGCCGCCACCTTTGATCAGGTTCAGGTCACCGTCGAATTCGTCGGCCCCGTCAATGGTCAGATCCAGCCACTTGGCCTCATCCAGCGAGATCACATCAATGCCAACTTCACGCGCCAGTTCGGCAGTGCGGGTTGAGGTTGGAATACCCTTGAACTTTAGCCCTTCGTCACGGACCATTTCGCCCAGACAGCGTACCAGCCAGGCAGCGGTTGACCCGGTTCCCAGCCCAACGCGCATTCCATCTTCGACAAAATCGGCGGCGCGCTTTGCGGCAACAAATTTGGCCTTATCAATGGGGGACAGTTCTCCGGTCATAACAGTGACTCCGTAGGGATGTTTGATCGGTTTATATGCAAACTGAGGCTAGGTTGCGAGGAACAATTCACCCCATCCGTGTTCCTGGTTTTGGCAGGATTGCGATGACGTGTGTATTAGAAAAGGAATACTGCCGCCGAAACCTTCTCCTTTTCACAAATACTCTTTCTCACCCCTTGGATTGCACCGCCACCTATCGTGGTCGTGACAGCTGCCGACAGATCCGCTAGACACGCCCAAATTTCGTGTTTCCGATGGGAAACGACGCATTTGAACATTGGACAGACCAGGCAGTGATTTAGGACTACGCCATGACATCGCGCTATCGCCTTCACTATGCCCCTGACAATGCCTCGCTGATTATTCGGCTGGCACTAGAGGAGTTGGGCCAAGCCTATGAGACCGTGCTTGTGGACCGACAGGCGCAGGTCCAGCGTAGTGCGGCTTACCAGGCGCTTAATCCGAATGGTTTGATCCCGGTGCTGGAAACTCCAGACGGGCCAATTTTTGAAACTGCGGCTATTCTGCTGTGGCTGGCCGACCGCCATGGGGCCTTGGCTCCAGCAGTCGACAGCAACCAGCGGGCCGGGTTCTTGAAGTGGTTGTTCTTCATCTCAAACACCCTGCATGCCGACCTGCGCATTCTGTTCTACCCAGAGCGATACATCGGAACGGACCTGGCCCAACAAAACGAGTTGCGTCGTGTGCAACGCGAACGTCTGCATACCCATCTGAGCATCATTGATGCCGCCGCCGAAGAGAAGTCGCCTTGGCTCTGCGCGGACGCGCCATCGGTTTTAGACCTCTACCTTGCTTGCCTGCTGCGCTGGATAGCGCTTTACCCGGAAGGCAGTGACCGCAGTTGGATGGTGCTTGCCCAATACCCAAACCTGCATGCTATGTGCGCCAAGCTTGAGCTGCGCGCCTCTGTCTCAGCCGCCTGCAACGCCGAAGGCCTTGGCGCGACGCCATTCACCAGCCCGTCTCCTGCCCAACCTCCCGAAGGGACCCCAACATAATGTTCCTCTCTGTTTTTGACATGTTCAAGGTCGGCATCGGCCCGAGTTCATCCCACACAATGGGACCCATGGTGGCGGCGGCCCGCTTTCTGGATGAAATGCGCGCGTCACCGTTTGAATTCCATGGGGTAAAGGCCTCATTGCATGGGTCGCTTGCTTTTACCGGTGTTGGCCATGCTACAGACCGTGCCACCATCCTTGGGCTCGCCGGATTTCAGCCCGAGACCTATGACGACGTCAAAGCCGAAGAGGCCCTGACAGCGATCAACGCCGAGAAGGTCGTTCGACCCGAGGGGTTGGGAGACCTGCGGTTTGATCCTAAAACGGACATGATCTTTGACTACGATCTGGTTCTGGAAGGTCATGCCAATGGCATGATCCTGATGGCGACCGATGCGCAGGGCGATGTAATCCTAAAGCAGGTCTATTATTCGGTTGGTGGCGGATTTGTCCTGACCGAACAGGAACTGGCAGACGGCAAGGACACTGACGATGGTGCCCCGGTCCCCTTTCCTTTCCACTCAGCCGCTGAGATGCTGAAGATGGCGAACTCCAGCGGCAAGAGCATTGCCGGGATGAAGCGGGCGAACGAGATATCTCGCGGCTGTGAGCAAAGTCTGGCTAGGGGCACAGCGCGGCTTTGGCAGGTTATGAATGACTGCATTGAGCGCGGATTGGAGCGCGATGGCATCCTGCCCGGAGGCCTGAACGTCCGTCGCCGCGCCAAGGGTATTCACGATTCGTTGATCGCGGAACGTGGCATGAACCAACCTGCCCCGCATACAATCAACGACTGGATGATCGTCTATGCCATGGCGGTGAACGAGGAAAACGCCGCAGGTGGACAAGTGGTCACCGCCCCCACCAATGGCGCTGCCGGGGTTCTACCGGCAACGTTCCGTTATTATCTGGATCACGTGCCCGGTGCCGCACCCAGCCATGTCGAGGATTTTCTGCTGACGGCCGCCGCAATTGGCGGGCTGGTGAAATACAACGCATCCATCTCTGGTGCCGAGGCAGGCTGTCAGGCAGAGGTCGGATCAGCCGCAGCAATGGCCGCAGCCGCGCTGTGCGCCGTTATGGGAGGCACCCCGGAACAAGTTGAAAATGCAGCGGAAATTGCACTGGAACACCATCTAGGCATGACCTGCGATCCGGTCAAAGGTCTGGTGCAGGTTCCCTGTATTGAACGCAACGGACTGGGCGCGATTAAAGCCGTGTCAGCGGCCTCTTTGGCGCTACGTGGTGACGGGCAGCACTTTGTGCCGCTGGATTCGGTGATCGAAACCATGCGCCAGACCGGGCAGGACATGCATGAGAGATACAAGGAAACCTCGCTTGGCGGGTTGGCGGTCAACATCCCTAACTGTTGAAATGTTGACGCGGATAGCAACCTTTACTTGCAATCGTGTCATTCTGAGCTAGCGTTTAGGAATGACACAAGATCATCCCACACTTGGTATCCTGCTAATGCTGGGATTTTGCATTGTTGCTCCGATGGGTGACGCAGTGGCCAAACTGTTGGGCGGGACTATCCCGTTGGGCGAGCTGCTGTTTGTGCGATTTGCGGTACAAGTCATACTGCTGGCCCCCTTGGTTTGGGTCACTCGCCGTCATTGGCGCATGCGGGGCCGTGTGTTGCAACTGACAATTCTGCGTACCCTGCTTCATATTGGCGGTATCGGCGCCATGTTCACCGCACTGAAATACCTGCCGCTGGCTGACGCCGTTGCAATCGCGTTTGTGATGCCGTTTCTGATGCTGCTACTTGGCAAATATGTGCTTGGCGAAAAAATCGGCATGCGTCGCATAGGTGCCTGCGTTGTTGGCTTTGGCGGGACCCTAATGGTGATCCAGCCCAGCTTTGTCGTGATCGGTTGGCCGGCCCTGTGGCCCCTGTTGATGGCGGTGATCTTTGCCTTCTTTATGTTGGTGACACGGCAAATCGCCAAACAAACCGATCCAATAGGTCTGCAAGCCGTTTCTGGTGTGATGGCCTGTGTGATCCTGACACCTTTGCTACTGATCGGAACCGCGATGGATGTCGCGCCGCTGACCCTGCTCGTCCCAACTGGGCATGATTGGGGGTTGCTGGTGGCCATTGGCGTTTTGGGCACCGTGACACATCTGCTGATGACCTGGAGCCTGCGATATGCGCCGGCCTCTACGCTGGCCTCGATGCAGTATCTGGAGATCCCCATCGCCACACTGTTTGGCTGGCTGATCTTCGACCAGCTCCCCAACACCCTAGCCTCGGTTGGCATTGCCGTAACGATTGCTGCCGGGCTTTATGTCATATTACGCGAACAAATCACCGCCAAACAGCTATGCGCTACCAGCGCCGCGCCTGAGAAATCAGTGGTATAAGGTGTGGCAAGTGGTGTCGCGGTATAATCCCAAGCAGACCAGGCCCATCCAGTGTGAGTGACACCCGGCCTGTGGCCATGTTGGACGTCCCGATTTGGCCCATCGGTGACATCTGCAACCCGTTTATGGGCCACTTTAACCCCGTCGAACACCCGGTGACCTCCCCCATAGGAAACAGGGATACGATGTCACCGGCGCGGGTCGGAAGGTTAATCCGGGGCGGGATATGAAAAACAACTTCATTTTCGCCTAGCACGATACAGGGACTAGCCAAACTTTGAACCAAAGTATTGAATGAAGCCAGTTGATGGTCCACCCTTTCACCTAGAAAGCCAACGGCCAGCACAACCGGAGCTTTTATCTGCCGCAGCGCTTTGTGGAAGTCTGTACTGTCCTGCTCGGCAATTTCGAAAATCTTTTCGGGCGCCAATTGGTTGCGCACTACATTCGATATAGAATCTAGGTCACCGATCACGGCCTGAGGCTCAAACCCGGCAGCAACAGCCCGGTCAGCACCACTATCAGCGGCAACCAGAAAGGGAGCCAAGGATAATGCAAATTCAAGGTCCTGCGGCCCTATTGTACCGCCGCCAACCAGTGTTACTGACTTGCCCTGCTCAACAATCAACGCATTTCCCTCGATATTCCTGCAATTTTAGAAACAAGCCACAATCTGGTCACAAAATCATACGATCAATTGCATGGATTCGGACAGAATTTGACGCTCTGCGCCTATTATGTAAACGGCAATAGCTTTGGCGAGGACAAGATTCCTATGGTACAAAATAACAAAGTTTTAACTGTTTCTTACGGAACTTTCTCTTGCACGCTGGAAGGGTTCGAAGATTCGTTCGACACCATGAAGGCGATCGCTGAGTATTTCCGTGATCTGGCGTCAGATGACCGATACTTTGGCGCCGAACCGCCTCAGCCAGATGCCGAGATGTTGACGCGTATTGCCCAGCGTGAGGTTGACCGTCAGGTCGAGGCCCGCACCAGCGATGGCGCAGTTCACCTGCGCGCTGCGGAACCTGCCCCAATGGCAACACCTGATGCGGCAGAAGTTAGTGCTCCGGATGCTGCAGCTGCGGACCCCGTTAAGATTGCCGAAGCGGTCAAGCCGGAACTCGTGGATGTACCACCACAGACTCAGGCTGAAAGCGCCCTTGCCGAAGCACCAGCGGAGCCCGCCCCTGTCGTTATTGAAACAAGTGCTGAAACACCTGAGCTTACTGAACAGCCCAAGGATGATGGTGTAGACTTGGCCGCGATTGCCGCGGCCGTTGCCGAA
Organism: Parasedimentitalea denitrificans; assembly: GCF_011813015.1. Lineage (GTDB taxonomy): Bacteria > Pseudomonadota > Alphaproteobacteria > Rhodobacterales > Rhodobacteraceae > Parasedimentitalea > Parasedimentitalea denitrificans. The sequence continues at coordinate 114,266 of NZ_QHLQ01000008.1, forward strand.
CCCAAAGCGGTTGAGCTGCCGCCTGTTGAACACCTTGTCGCCACCGACATGGAAGACAGCCAAGGCAATGCAGAAGATGACAGTGATCCTGCCGCAGATAGCATTGCAGCGAAGCTTCAGCGCATTCGAGCAGTTGTTTCCCAAGCCCCCCGTCAGGAAGAGTTCTCAGAAGATGAGCACGCTGAACTGTTCGTCACTGAATCCGCAGTAGATATTGCTGCTGCCATGCGCTCCAACGATGAGGCAGAGCTGGCCGAGGAAGAAGACAATCAGGACCAGGCTGAAATCGCTGAAGCCCTAGAGCGCATTGATCAACGTCAGGCTAGTTCAGATGTGGAGCAACCTGAGGCAGAGGTCGAAGCAGAAGAGGTTGCCGAGGAAGAGCCCAAGGTAGAAGCCGCCGCTGAGGTTGAGCCCGAGATCGTCGCAGAGGTCGAAACTGAAGCTGACGTTGTAGCTGAGGTCGAAGTTGAAGCCGTAGCCGAAGTCGAAACTGAAGTAGAGCCCGAAGTTGAGGTCGCCGCCGAAGCCGAGACTGAAGAAGAACCCGAAGTTGAGGCCAACGCCGAAGCCGAGACTGAAGAAGAATCCAAAATTGAGGCCGTCGCCGAAGCCGAAGAAGAGGCTGAAGTCGAAGCAGAGGTCGAGGTTGCTGCTGAGGCGGAGACCGTCGCCGCGGCTGACAGTGATGACACCAGCCTTTTCGAAGATCTGGCAGCTATATCTAGCGCGGCAGAGTCTGACGACTCAAACGACGACAGCAACATATTGGCCGAAGTGGCCAAACAAACCGAGGTTGCGGAACCTGAAGTCGAAGAGCCCGTAGTCATAAGACCAAGACGCGCCCGGATCGTGCGGGTAAAACGGGCCGATCTTGAGCGGGCTGTCGAATCCGGTGCGCTGGAAGAGGTGGAAGAGGAAAAAGCCGAGCCGGTTCTTAACTCTTCGCTATCCGACGCGGACGAGGCCGAATTGCTACGCGAGCTTGCCGCTGTCGAGGCTGAATTGCTGGCGACAGACGAGGCAGCGGCCGCTGAGCAAGCAGCTGCAGAAGATGAGGCCGAGGAAGAGATCGTAGCCAAGGTTGTGGCAACGCCTTCAAAGCCTGCGATAGCGCGTCCAGTTGCCGAAACTCCGGACAGCGACATATCTCGCCTCATGGACGCAGCCGACGAAAAGCTGGAAGATCCAGAGGCTTCCTCTTCACGCGAGACCTACGACCATCTGCGCGCAGCCATGGCTGCTGCTCAGGCTGACCGGGCCGCAGGGGGCAGCGTTGGATCGGACATTCGCGATGATGAGTATCGTGAGGATCTGGCCAGCGTAGTGCGCCCACGTCGCCCTGCGCCGACCAAGACTGCATCACGACGCCCAGAGCCTGCGCAACGCCCTGCCCCACTGAAACTGGTGGCCGAACAGCGCATTGATGAAGAGCCGGTGAAGAAAGATGGCCCGGTACGGCCCCGCCGAATTGCGTCATCCCAGGTAGATGAAGCTGAGTTTGCCAATAATGGGCGTGAAGGTGGGTTTGCAGAATATGCCACCGAAAGCGGTGCCGTGGAGTTGAATGAACTTCTAGAGGCCGCTGCTTCCTACATGAGCTTTGTTGAAGGTCGCGATCACTTCTCACGTCCGCAGCTGATGAACAAAGTCAAATTGTTGGACAGCGCCGAATTCAATCGTGAAGACGGGTTGCGGTCATTTGGTCTGTTGCTGCGTGAAGGCAAGATCGAGAAGACCAACAATGGTCAGTTCACGGCTTCGGGCCAGATCGGGTTTCGCCCAGGTCAACGCGCCGCAGGCTGAGAATACTCGGCATAAAAGAAAAAAGGCAGGTCTTTCGACCTGCCTTTTTTCTTTGCGATATGCTTGAATCACTCGTCTTTTGGCGCGTCAGGATCGGCCTGCCCAATACCGCGAAACAACGACTTGAACGGCAGGATCCAGATGATCCCCAGCACAACAAAGACCAACAGCTGCAAAACAACCGGATAATCCACCAGGAGTCCGCCCAGCACGGTTGCCACCATGATATAGAGCGGCAACCCGATCAGCAGCACCACAAGGGCCCAGCGACGCCGGGCCTTGTAGCTGAGACCTTTCTTGTCAGCCATCAGTCTTCAAACGGGTCGGTTACCAGAATGGTGTCCTCCCGCTCCGGGCTGGTGGACAGCATGGCAACCGGGCAACCGATCAGTTCTTCGATGCGACGGACGTATTTCACCGCGTTGGCGGGCAGGTCATTCCAGCTGCGCGCGCCTTCGGTTGATTCGCTCCAACCGGGCATCTCTTCGTAGATCGGAGTGCAGCGGGCCTGCTGATCAGCAGCGGTTGGCAGATAGTCCATTTTCGCGCCGTCGAGCTCGTAGCCGGTGCAGATCTTCAAGGTTTCAAACCCGTCAAGGACATCCAGCTTGGTCAAGGAAATTCCGGTCACGCCCGAAGTCACGCAAGTCTGGCGAACCAGAGCAGCGTCGAACCAGCCACAGCGGCGTTTACGGCCGGTTGTGGTGCCGAACTCGTGGCCACGGGTGCCCAAACGGTTGCCGTCGTCATCATCCAGTTCGGACGGGAACGGGCCTTCACCAACGCGGGTGGTATAGGCTTTGACGATGCCCAGAACATAGTCGATCGAGCCTGGGCCAATGCCGACGCCAGTCGAGGCCTGACCTGCGATCACGTTGGACGAGGTCACAAAGGGGTATGTGCCAAAGTCGATATCCAGCAGCGCGCCTTGGGCACCTTCGAACAAGATCCGCTTACCGGCCTTGCGCTTTTCGTTCAGCACTTTCCACACTGGTGCGGCGAACGGCAGGATTTCTGCTGCGATTTCCTCGAGTTGAGCGATCAGCGCGTCACGGTCGACGGCTTCGATACCCAGACCTTTGCGCAGTGGGTCATGGTGCTGCAGAGCACGATCAACACGCGCCTCTAGGGTGGCGTCATCTGCCAGATCCGCAACGCGAACCGAACGACGGCCAACTTTGTCTTCGTATGCTGGGCCAATGCCGCGACCGGTGGTACCGATCTTGGTGCCTTTGCTGGCGGCCTCTTCGCGAGCGCGGTCCAGCTCGCCGTGGATTGGCAGAATCAGCGGAGTGTTTTCCGCGATCATCAGTGTCTCGGGCGAGATTTCCACGCCCTGCTCGCGCACAGTGGCGATTTCTTTCATCAGGTGCCATGGGTCCAATACGACACCATTGCCGATGACCGACAGTTTGCCGCCACGTACAACGCCCGAAGGCAGCGCGTGCAGCTTATAAACTTTGCTGTCGATGACCAATGTGTGGCCCGCGTTATGGCCGCCCTGAAAGCGCGCGATGACATCGGCGCGCTCGCTGAGCCAGTCTACGATCTTGCCTTTTCCCTCGTCACCCCATTGGGCGCCGACTACGACGACATTGGCCATATCTGGTCCTTTTGTATTTGTCTGAAACCGGCCCCCCTATAGCGGTCGAAAGGGGCCAGTGGAACCATAAATGCGTGGCAAGCGTGTCTGGGAGTGCACATTCGCTGAAAACTTGAGCAAAAGCGGTGCGTGCAGGCCCGCATCACCCCAGATCAGGGCGTGTCGAGCCGAACAACAGCACCATGTGGAGTTTCCAGATAGGCACGCTCCCAATCATCGCGCAGGCGGTTCACCTCGAGAGCGGGGGCCACCCCGTCTTCGGCGAGAATCAGTTCAAGCGTCGCCAGCCACGCGTTGAAGTAGTCGTCACCGCCGTCCAGTTCCCGGTCGACCCCGTGTTGTGCCAGAACCGCTGAGAACCGGGTCACCCAGTCAGACCATGTGAAACACCCGCTTTCGTTCAAGGACACTGTCAGCGCAAAGACCTGCGCGTGCCAAGGTTGCAGGAACACGGGGTCAGGAGCGGATACTGTAGGACAGTCGCTCATAGCGGCACCAGATAGCTTTGCCACAAGTCCAAGATAACCTGATCATCGGGGTGCTCTGGGTGAGCCCAGAGCTCGCTGGCGGCGAAACGCACTGCATATAGGGGCTCTGGCGCTTCTCCCAGATCATGGGCATTGCTGTCGGGAAGAACGTGGGTGCCGTGCAGGCGGTGAATATAGCCACGCGCGCCTGCTACATAGGCAGGCAAGCGGGTATGGCCGCCATCGACCAGACGATTGGCAGCCGGATGCTTGCATCGCACCGCTTGGCCCGCCGAAAACTTGGGCTGAGCATCACTATCGCGGTTTGCTGGCCCACCCTTTGCCAGAACTCCGGCAACATTTTCTGCCTTCAGTACTTTGGCAGCGAGTGGATGGGGAGTATCGTCCCCCTGCCCAGCCTCTGGCTCGGCCAGATCATCCCTAGTCAGTACACCGCGTTCGACCAACAGGTCTGCCAAGGCCGCGAGCCAGATCTCATAATACGAAAACCCGGTGTAGTCCTGCGGTGACAGGCATTCGCGGGCGTGGCGTGAAATGTCGATGTTCCATTGCCCCAAAGCCCCGCAAGCCAGTGTCACGGACAGGACCTGAGCGTGCCAATCGGCAGTAAAAACCGGAATATCGGGGGCATCGGGCATGACCGGCCCATCTCCGAATCGCCCGCCCATGTCGTGGACGCGAGTCATGTTGGGGCCTGTACAAGCGCCGTGCCGATCATGCTGTCGCGGGTTACAAGAGCGGCCAATGCGTCGACATCCAGCCCTTCGGTTCCTGCGGGGCGCATTGGGATTACCAGATACCGGACCTCGGCAGTCGAATCCCAGACACGGACGGCTGTTTTTTCGGACAGAGTGACACCAAAATCGGCCAGAACCTTGCGGGGTTCACGCACCACACGGGCACGGTAGGCATCAGACTTATACCAAGCCGGAGGAATCCCCAGCAGCGGCCACGGATAGCAACTGCACAGGGTACACACGACCATGTTGTGAAGGTCCGGCGTGTTTTCGACTACCACCATATGTTCACCCTGACGCCCAAAATACCCCAAGTCCCTCACGGCAGCGGTGGCATCCGCCAGCAAGGATGCGCGGAACTTTGGGTCGCTCCAGGCGCGGGCGACAACCTGCGCCCCGTTTTGCGGCCCTATCTTATTTTGATAGGTATCGACGATCTCATCTAGGGCTGCTGGGTCAATCAGCCCCTTGCGGGTGAGAATCGTTTCCAACGCCTTGACCCGCAATGCAGGATCAGACGGCAATAAGGCATGTGGATGGTCGCTGTGATCATGGGGCATGCAATCAGAGTGCGAATTTGTTTGCCACCTGTCCAGCCCCATTGCCGTTTGCCAACAGGGGGAATGCGCCTTCTCGCCTGCAATAGGTAAACTCGGCTCTTGCCCCTCTGCGCAAACTTGCCTACATACCGGCCGATACTCAGCCAAATGCCGCAGGGACCCATGGAAAACGTTGTTCTAATTATTCACCTTTTTCTGGCCCTTGGCCTGATCGCAGTTGTTCTGTTGCAACGGTCCGAAGGCGGCGGCCTTGGCATGGGTGGCGGAGGCGGTGGCGCAATGTCTGGCCGCTCGGCCGCGACAGCAATGAGCAAAGTGACTTGGCTGCTTGCCATTGCGTTTATCATCACCTCGATCACTCTGACCATTCTGGCCGCGCAAAAGTCCGCTGGCTCGTCGGTTCTGGATCGCACAGACGTACCTGCAGCCACCGAAGGCGCACCGGCTGTACCAAGCGTTCCGGGTGGTCTGCTGACACCGCCACCAGCCGAAGGCGACAATGCGCCACTGGTTCCAAGCGCAGACTGAACTACCATACCTAGACGGGGAATTTGAGCCGCAACAGCATCTTGCGGCTCCCTTGCGTTGTTCGCGCGAATCCTTTACTAGTGAAGTCCCGTGATGCTTTGGTTTTTCGGAACCTATTTGGGCACCTGAATTCTTATTTCTACATGACTTCTCACGGGGGCAGCCGACACAATGGCGCGTTATATCTTCATTACTGGTGGGGTGGTCTCCTCCCTTGGCAAAGGTCTGGCTTCGGCGGCTTTGGGCGCGCTGTTACAGGCCCGTGGCTATTCCGTACGTCTGCGCAAGCTGGACCCCTATCTGAACGTCGATCCGGGCACGATGAGCCCGTTTGAACACGGCGAGGTCTTTATCACCGATGATGGTGCCGAGACTGATCTGGATCTGGGCCACTACGAACGGTTCACAGGCGTTGCCGCCCGCAAGACCGACTCGATCTCATCCGGTCGGGTCTATTCCAACGTGTTGGAAAAAGAACGCCGTGGCGACTACCTTGGTAAAACCATTCAGGTAATTCCGCACGTCACCAACGAGATCAAAGACTTCCTTGATATCGGCGGCGACGAAGTTGATTTCATGCTGTGTGAAATTGGTGGCACTGTTGGCGACATCGAAGGCCTGCCGTTCTTTGAAGCCATCCGCCAGTTTGGCCAGGACAAACCGCGCGGCCAGTGTATCTACATGCACCTGACGCTACTGCCCTATATCAAGGCAAGCGGCGAACTGAAGACCAAGCCGACCCAGCACTCGGTCAAGGAACTGCGTTCCATTGGTCTGGCGCCAGACATTCTGGTGTGCCGCTCCGAAGGACCAATTCCAAAGAAAGAGCGCGAGAAGCTGGCGCTGTTCTGTAACGTACGCCCTGACAGTGTGATTGCAGCGCAGGATCTGAAGTCGATCTACGAAGCCCCACTGGCCTATCACCGTGAAGGCATGGATCAGGCGGTTCTGGATGCCTTTGGCATCGCCCCTGCCCCCAAGCCAAACCTGGCGCGCTGGGATGATGTTGCTGACCGGATCTACAATCCTGAAGGCGAAGTCAAAATCGCTATCGTCGGCAAATACATCCAACTGGAAGATGCCTATAAATCTGTGGTCGAGGCACTGACCCACGGTGGCATGGCCAATCGGGTCAAGGTCAAGATCGAGTGGGTCGACGCCGAAACCTTTGACACTGAAGACGCCACCCCACACCTGCAGGGCTATCATGCGATTCTGGTTCCCGGCGGATTTGGCGAACGTGGCACCGAAGGCAAGATCAAAGCCGCGCAATACGCCCGTGAGCACAATGTGCCCTATCTGGGCATTTGCCTAGGGATGCAGATGGCCGTGATTGAGGCCGCGCGCAATGTGGCTGGCATTTCCGAGGCAGGCTCGGAAGAGTTTGATCACGAGCTGGGCAAGAAACGCTTTGAGCCGGTTGTCTATCACCTGAAGGAATGGGTGCAGGGCAACCACAAGGTTCAGCGTCAGGCGGACGATGACAAGGGCGGCACCATGCGTCTGGGTGCCTATGATGCCACCCTGGCCGAAGGGTCGAACGTGGCAAAGGTCTATGGCGGCACTCACATCGAAGAACGCCACCGTCACCGTTATGAGGTCGACATCAAGTACCGTGACAAGCTGGAGGCCGCTGGTCTGCGGTTCTCGGGCATGTCGCCGGATGGTCGTTTGCCCGAGATTGTTGAGTGGGCAGATCACCCGTGGTTCATCGGTGTTCAGTTCCACCCGGAACTGAAGTCCAAGCCGTTTGCACCACATCCGCTGTTCAGCGATTTTGTGCGCGCAGCAATCGATACCTCGCGTCTGGTCTGACCCCAAGCGCGGTGTGTGCAAACGCGCTCACCACCCTAATTAGATACGGGCGTGCCGAAGATCCGGCGCGCCCGTTTTTTTGTTGTCGTGCCCTGCATCGCCAAAAAAAGCGCCTTTTTGCGGGTGTCCTTCGTCAAATTATCAGTGTTAGCGCAATCGTTTAGGCAAGATGGGTGTCCCCCTACAAAACTGCGTGATAGACGGGCCGCAACCGAACTTTTGTGGAGACCTGGGTATATGACACAAGACCTTTCCATTCAGCAGCAGCAATTTGACCGTATCGCCAACGGTCAGGGTTTCATCGCGGCTCTGGACCAAAGTGGTGGTTCGACGCCCAAAGCGCTGGCGCTGTATGGCGTGACAAGCGATGCCTTTTCCAATGATGACGAGATGTTTGGCGAGATCCACAAGATGCGCACGCGCATCATCCAGGCGCCTGACTTTAACAGCCAGAAGATTCTGGGCGCGATCCTGTTTGAAAAGACAATGGATGGGCAAATTGATGGTACTCCGGTGGCCAGCTACCTGTGGGACCAATGTGGTGTTGTGCCGTTCCTGAAGGTCGACAAAGGTCTGGCGGATGAGGCCAATGGCGCGCAGGTGATGAAGCCGATGCCAGATCTAGATGCCTTGCTGGCCCGCGCTGGCGAAGCTGGTATTTTTGGCACCAAGATGCGTTCCGTTATCAAAACTGCCAACACCGACGGTGTGCGTGATGTGGTTGCCCAGCAGTTTGAGGTTGGCAAACAGATTGCCGCCGCTGGCCTGCTGCCTATCATCGAGCCAGAAGTCGACATTCATTCGGACACCAAAGGCGAGGCCGAGATCCTATTGAAGGCGGAACTGCTGAAGCAGCTGAACGCCCTGCCCGCAGACACCAAGGTTGCGCTAAAGCTGACCCTGCCAAATGTCTCTGGTCTGTATGACGAGCTGGCCGACCACGACAACGTTGTACGCGTTGTTGCCCTGTCCGGCGGCTACTCCACCGATCAGGCCTGTGCCCTGCTTAGCCAGAACGCCAAGATGATCGCCTCGTTCTCGCGCGCGCTGACCGAAGGTCTGAACGTTTCGATGAGCGACGACGAGTACAACACGGCACTGGGTTCGAACATCGGCAAGATCTGCCAAGCCTCGCTGTAAAGAGAAATTCAAGCAACCATTCAAAGGCCGTGCATTCAGCGCGGCCTTTTCTTGTTTCGGTTGCGCCATTTTTGAGCACTACTCGTTACCTTAGGTCATTTAACCCTTAAAGCCCCAAACCTGTTGTGTTGTTAAAGACTTTTAAAACCCTTCTACGGCAAGGCTCGGATTGAAGGGAACAAGATGTCTAATGTCACATTCATCATTGCCGCAGTGATTTTCGTGGTCGCCTCTCCCGTCCTGACATTGCTTTTTCAGAGCAAACCGCAGGCTGGTGAGGTTGCATTGGTTATCTCTGCCCCATGGGGGCCGGACACAGCACAAATTGCTGAACTGTCCGGCGTTCAGGAAATCTCCCCTGAACGTGCGCCTCTTGGTGCTCTTGTAACACTGGAAGACACTCAAAGTATTGACCGCCTTTATTCAAACGGAGCCTGGCTGGTCATCAATGGTAAGAAGGTTTTGGAACTATGCTCAAGTTAATCACACCGGACGGTGAACAGGCCACGCCACTGGGAAAAGTCGCCAGTGAGCGCAAGGTCCAACAGGTTTCCAGTTGGCTATTGATGCCGGCTCCCGCACTTGCCGCGTTTTACCTTAACGAAGCAGGAAACTGGTGGGTGCTTGCCCTACTGAGCATAACGCTGGGCGCCTTGGCCTATGTGACGAAACTGATGCCCAATTCGACCAGAGACTATGTGCTGACGTTTTGTTTTGTGGCGCACTGTATTTTGTTTACTGCGGCGCTGAACGGCCATGCCTGGCAACTTGACTCGCATATGCTGTTCTTTGCCGCCCTAGCGATTGTTTCAACGCTGGCCAACCCACGGGCGCTGATTTTTGCAACGGTTTTGGTTGCGCTACATCACCTATCGTTCAGCGTATTGCTGCCAAAGCTGGTCTATCCAAGCGGCGACGTAATGCAGAATGTTCAAAGAACCGTCTTTCACGCGGCTATTGTTTTGCTGGAAACCGGGGTGCTTTTGATCAGTCTGTTGAAAAGCGCTGCAGCAGATGCAGAACTAAAGCAGCAGCAAGAAGCCGCTCGGGAACAGGCACAAGCGGCAGAACGCGCTGAAGCCAAGGCAACACGCAGCCAGAAAGACGCCGAACATGTGGTTTCGGTTGTTGGAGAGCACCTTGGCCAGATGGCAGATGGACGGCTCGATTGTGAAATAGGCACGGAATTCCCCGCAGAATATGACCAGCTGCGGACCAATTTCAATGTCACCGTTGGAACATTGAAAGAGACCATCGAACAGGTCATGGAGGCCACCACCAGCATTAATGGCGGAGCCACTGAAATCAGTCGTTCGTCAGAAGATCTGTCCAACCGTACTGAAAGCCAGGCTGCAACCCTTGAGCAGACTGCCGCGGCGTTGGAAGAGCTGACAGTGTCGGTGACCTCGGCGGCCGAAGGCGCCCGCAGTGTGGAACATACCATGGGTGAAGCACGCCAAGAGGCAAAATCCAGTGGTGAAATCGTAAAGCGTGCGGTTTCAGCAATGACTGAAATTGAATCTTCGTCCGCACAGATTTCGCAGATCATCAGTGTGATCGATGACATTGCCTTTCAAACCAACCTACTCGCTTTGAATGCCGGGGTCGAAGCTGCACGAGCTGGCGAAGCGGGCAAAGGGTTTGCCGTGGTGGCATCCGAGGTTCGGGCCCTCGCCCAGCGCTCGGCTGATGCGGCAACCGAGATCAAGTCGCTAATCTCGGACAGCTCAAAGCAAGTGGAGCACGGGGTTGAACTGGTCGGGAAGGCTGGCGAGTCGATCGGCAATATTGTCGACCGCGTGACCCATATTTCCACCCTGATCACCGATATTGCCGAAGGTGCGGCGGAGCAATCGACCGGGCTGGGAGAAATCAACACCGGCGTGTCCCAGTTGGATCAGGTGACCCAACAAAATGCAGCCATGGTAGAAGAGGCCACAGCGGCAGGGCACCTTTTGCATTCAGATGCGGTAAAGCTGTCGGACCTCATGGCGCGGTTCCATCGGACCGAAGGCAGACAGAATCTTTCGGCATTTGCAGCCTAAAGTTACTTGTCCAACAGCGCGGGCTGCACCTTGTCTGGTTCAGCCCAAACGCAGAATTAGAACTACTCAAGGCCGCGCTTTGCCAAGTGCGGCCTTGGTGGTTTCTAGCGAATCACATGCACCGAACATTTCGCATGACGCACCACGCGGGCCGCTGTCGAACCTAGGAACAGATCCTCGAACCCTGGCCGATGCGAGGCAAGGACGATGCAATCCACGTCGCTTTCATCAGCGAAGTCGACAATCGCCCGTCCTGCGTGGCCAGAAATCAGTAGTGCTTCGGCCCCGGGCAAGGCTCTGGCCGATTGATTGAGCGCCTTTTCTACTTCGTTGCGGGTTTTTGTCAGCACTTCACTAGGGATCTCGGCGGTCACATAACTGGGAATACTTTCCATCACATGCACCACTGTGAACTTGGCATCATCATCCGCTAGCGCGCGCGCAGCCAGATAAGACGCCTGGGTATCGTGGCGATCGTCGAAAAGGACTGGAATAAGAATATGCTTATACATCACAAGCCTCCAACTCGGGTTTGATTTGAGGCCAGTGTAAGGGTAGTCGCAGGTTGGGACCTTGCGTTAGGTCAATACACTATCGCAGAGGATTTCAGGCCCATAATAGGACGATGGCACCTGTGATCAGCGCCATGATCATAAAGAACGCCGAGGCACCAAAGAAGAACGGGCGCGCGGATCGCAGTTTAGCCCGCACATCTTTACGGGTTCCAAAATAGACTGGCAGCCCCATAGCTAGGAACGGCACCGGGACAAGCCTGTTGTTCCTGAGACGGCCAATGGCCCAGATGGTTTGCCCCGTCTTCAGCATCCAGGCTTCAACCCGGCGGAACCGTTCTTTGGGGTCCTCACCATATTTCAAGGACATCTCAATCTGGTTGGTCGGCCGGTTGATCAGCATTTCATTGACCAGAAAAGTCGGGATCGTACCGGGTGCCGGACGCGATTGCGCCTTGGCATTTTCTAAAATACCCGGCGCAATCTTTTGCGGCATTGCATCGGTTAGGTTCGGGAACCCGTTCAGGTCGATCGCACCTGATGTCGTGATGATCTGTGTGGGCACCTGAAAAACCCCCTCATATCGCAACGACTTGTTGTCCTCTCGACTGCGCTTGCGGGCCTCGTCCCGTGTCGTTTCCATGCCTGCCTCGGTGCTGAGGATACGGAAATGACAGGCAAGGATTTCGTGATCCAGTTCTACCAGTGGCACGGCCTGCCCATGGACAGCGCAAACCGCGCCCTCCTTCCCGGTTCCATCCGAGCGCATCATGATGCGCTCCAACCGCAAGTCGCGTATCGCAACAGCCAAGGGAACCAAGCCTAGGGCGATCAGCACCGTAGGCAGCAACGCCAGATCAGCCGTTGGGCCAAGCCAGAAATAGAACCAGTTCAGCGCCAGAAAGATCGCCACATAGGGGGCTATGCGTGCGGCGCGATACCCTATGGCCCTGGCAAGGCTGATGTTTAGCGACATTTCGCCCTCCTGTGGCGGCAAAAGCGATACAAACAAAAGCTAGCTGGGACGTTGGGTTTGACCAGACAGCGGTCACTCAGCTTACTTAAGTGTCACGAGCATTGGCTCTAACACAAAACCAAGCTCTACTGTCGTGGAGCGTTATCGATCAGCAATTGCAGGCTCGTGATGCTATACTTGAAAATGATAGGCGGCAGATATGGTCTAGTCTCCAAGCACAGGGCCAGATTGTGCAGCCCATCGAAAGTGCCAATCTGCATCATCACGTCACGGCCGACACAAGCGTCTGCAATGGCCAATGCATCAGCCAGTTTCAAGGCATTCGCGATCTGCGTGTCTGCCAACACTCCAGTTCTGTGGTCATGCGCCTTGATCGCCCCTAGAGCGTCGACCGGAAGCCTCCCTTCCAGCCACTGCGCAGTGACTTGCAGTTTTTCAGCAATACGCCGCATCAGATGTGCCACGATCCGCGAATGCGCGGCCTTGTTGCTGTTCGCCAGATGCTTATCGAGCAGACCCTGCGCCTGCCTAAGTGTCAACATAACCACAGACTACAACCTAAACGAAAAACAACCAAACCCGGAAACACCAGTCCGCCTCTTCATCTGGCCAAAAATATCCCGGGGTGAGGCCCAAAGGCCCGAGGGGCAGCGCCCCTTATCCTTTATTCAAACACCGGCTTACGCCCACCCATCTGAGCGGCGATCACTTCCATCTGCTCTGGCTTGCCAATCAAGGGCACCTGCTCGGCTGATTCCGCCAGCAGCACCGCCTCGCGGTCCTCGGCTTCGGCCCGCTCGATCAGCCGTTTGGCAGCCCGGATGGCGTTGGGGCCTTTCAGCGCAATCTGCTCGGCCAGTTCCTGAGCACGGGCCAGTGGGTCATCAGCCAGTTCTGTCACCAGCCCCCAATCCAGCGCCTGAGGGGCCTGCACCACCTCGGCCGTGTAGGTCAGCCGCCGCAGTATGTCTGAGCGCAGCAGTTTGGGCAGAAACACCATGCCGCCCATGTCGGGGACGATGCCCCACTTCATTTCCATCACTGACAGTTTGGCATCTGGCGCAGCAATACGAATGTCAGCGCCCAGCGCCAGTTGCAGCCCACCGCCATAGGCTGCACCCTGGATCGCCGCGATCACAGGCACCGGGACTCGGCGCCAGACCATCGCGACCTCTTGCATTTCATTGGCATCGTGGTGACTGCGGGTCATCAGCCATTCCTCGGGATCAACCTGGCTCAACTTGGCAAGGCTCATCAGATCCAGCCCGGCGCAAAAGCTTTTGCCCTCGCCCGACAACACCACCGCGCGCGCATCCGAGGCGGCAACCTCTTGCCCGGCGGCGATGATCGCCTGAACCATCTCGGGGTCCAGCGCGTTCATTTTGTCCCCGCGGGTCAAGGTCACATGGGCGATGTGGTCTTTGTACTCGATTGATACGCGCGCCATGGTGATGTCTCCTGTTTTGATCTCGCGATCACAGTGCCGTGGAAATCGCAATGCCGCCAGCCTGACGCCGGGGCATTAGGGTAGACATCAGCCAACGCGCAACAAAAGTGGTCCAAACCTGAGGGGAAGGTCAGGCGCGGCCCGGTGTGCCACCGGGCACAACACTTGCAGCCTTGTTAGTTCAGTGCACCTTGATTGGCGGCATGTCCCCCACCGACATGCGGGCAAAACCATCGCTGTCCAGCGTCATGACATAGAACTGATCCCCCACGATCTTGCCGCCGGTTGTTATGCCCAGACGCCCCGTCGGGTCTTGCAAAGTGCGTAGGATGTTTCCCTGCCCGTCAAAGTGCACCATCATGCCGCGATGGATTGGGGCTGGTCGCACCATGGGGCCCAAGCGCCAGACCACTTTACGCAAGAACGGGTATGGCATCAGCGCCTCGGCCGGAACACGGGGGCTGGCAAAGGCAAGCCAATAGGTGCCATCGCCCTGGGCCTCAAGATTGTCGGGATAGCCGGGCAGATTATCCAGGAAAACCTCTTGCTGTCCGGCCTTGGGGCCTGTCAGCCACAGACGGTGCATTCGCGCGCGACCGGTTTCGTTGATCAGCAAGAAATCTTCGTCGGGCGATAAGGCCACACCGTTGGTATAGACAAAACCTGTTGCGATTTTCTCGACTGTGCCATCCGGCAGGCGCCGCGCCACATAGCCGGTGTCTGATTGCTCCCAGATGGTCATGACCGAGGTTGGCTTGGTACCGCCCAGCACCTCAGGGTCAAACCTGTCGGATGAGTTCGAGAAGTAGATGGTTCCGTCCCGTCCCACATCCAACTGGTTGGGGTAGATGACCGGCGCGCCGTCAATCTGATCGACCAGAGTTTCCAACGTCCCCACCCCGCTCCAGCGCAGGATGCCGCGGAAACTGTCTGCGATGTACAGCGCGCCGTCTGGACCAGCCTTTAGCCCCAGCGGACGGCCACCCAGTTGATCAACCACCTTGGGGCTCTCACCATCAATGCGATACAGCGCACCGATCAAATCCGTGGTGTAGACCGTACCGTCGGGCATCACCGCCAAATCCTCGGGGCCAATCGCGCCTTCTCGCAGGGTGACCATTTGGGCAGCATCCAACGCGTTGTTGGGAACATAATCCCCGGTGAAACCCTGCGATTTAGGAGGTTCGTAAGCCACCGGAGCAACCGGCACTGGCCAGAACAGCAGGTAGCCAAAGCCAATCAAAAGAATTCCCAAAACAATACGCATTTGAGCCCAGCCTTTTATATGCGGTGAAATTCAACCAATGCCCATCTTTGGAACAGGATTGATCCCGCGACAAGGTATGTCTGGGTAATCGTCGTTGAGACACATCAAGGCTCGCTCTGCGTCGCTGTGATACCCTGCGCTTAGCATTTACGCCCCTTTGCCGCACAATATTCCGCGAAGGTTCGACCGAATTTCGAAGTTCATCTGATTTAATCTGTGAACGGGAGATCATTTCATGACCCATGCTCCGCAAGACCAAATCGTCACAAATGCCATTGCAGACCAAGCGATTTCATCTGTCACGGTTCTAAGCACAGGACAGGCTGAGCAGCATTGGGAACACCGATACGGCAGTCGGCTTCCGCAGCTTTGGTGGGTGTTCTTTTCCAAAAACTGGGTGCCTGTGCCCATTCAGCTCTTTGTTATTCAGCACCGGGATGGATTGGTCCTGTTTGACACGGGTATCGACCCGGCGATCCTGAGCGACAAGGGCTATATTCGGCAGGCTATCGGGCGCTTTTTGTTGCCGAGGATTTTCCGGCTGCACATTAGCGCGCAGGACCGGTTGGACCATGTCTTGGCACGCGCGGGTTTCGCCGCGAGTGATGTACGAAAAGCTGTGATTTCACACCTTCATTTCGACCATGTGGGCGGGATTGCCCAAATCCCGCAGGCTGATCTGCTGGTGAACAGTCGGGAATGGGCGATGCTGTCAGAGCCGCACCCCGAGAGAGAATGGATCCTGCGCGAGCATATTGAAATTCCTTCAGCCAATTGGCGGCAGGTGTCATTTCAGCCAACCGACAACCCCTTATTCGAGGATTTTGATGGGGTGGTTGATGTTGCTGGAGACGGATCGATGATCCTGTTGCCTACGCCCGGTCACACGCCGGGGTCGATGTCGATGCTGATCCGCCGTCCGGGCTGGGCGCCAATTCTGCTGGTTGCAGATCTAACCTACGAGGCGGCCTTGCTTGAACAGGACATTGTTCCGGGCACTGGCGACCGTGATGCGCTGCTTGCGTCGTTTGCCAAGGTCCGGCGGCTAAAAGAAAAGCTGCCCGGCCTTGTTATTGTTGCATCACACGATGCAGCGGCGCGTGGTCTGTTGGCGCAAGCGACAGGTTCTGGCGAATAGGTTTGCTGTCAACCTAGCGGGCCTTGTTGTTTCGCCCGCGATGGGATTATCTGACCCTATGTCAAATGCACGCTACACCCCGCTTACCCAATCCCTGCCCGCAACGGTGCCCTTTGTTGGGCCTGAAACCCAAGAACGCGCACGCGGGTCGGCGTTTGAGGCAAGATTGGGGGCAAATGAAAACATTTTTGGCCCCTCGCCCAAGGCGATTTCAGCGATGCAAGAGGCCGTTGGCGGTTGCTGGATGTATGGCGACCCCGAGAATTATGACCTGCGGCAGGCGCTGGCGACGCATCACGGGGTATCGGCGCAGAACATCGTGGTTGGCGAAGGCATCGACGGGTTGCTGGGCTATCTGGTTCGATTGCTGATTTCCCCCGGTGACAGTGTTGTCACCTCGCTAGGGGCCTATCCGACCTTTAACTACCATGTCAGCGGGTTTGGCGGGGTTATTCATACAGTGCCCTATGTGGACGACCACGAAGATCCGGCCAGCCTGTTTGCCAAGGCGGCTGAGGTTGGCGCCAAGATTGTCTATCTGGCCAACCCAGACAATCCGATGGGCAGCTACCACCGGGGCGAAGACATTGTCGCCGCGATGGACCACCTGCCCGAGGGCTGCCTGCTGCTGCTGGACGAAGCCTATGTTGAATGCGCCCCAGAGGGGACTGCCGCCCCGGTTAGTTGTGATGATCCGCGTCTGATCAGAATGCGTACCTTTTCCAAGGCATACGGAATGGCTGGCGCACGGATCGGCTATGCCATGGCTGCGCCTGACTTGATTTCGGCCTTTAACAAGGTGCGTAATCATTTTGGCGTGAACCGCATCGCTCAGGCCGGGGCACTGGCCGCGCTGAAGGATGACGCCTGGCTGGATCATGTCCTGAAACAAATCTCAATCGCCCGCGACCGTATCGGGGATATTGCCCGAGACAATGGGCTGACTGCCCTACCCTCGGCCACCAACTTTGTTGCAATCGATTGTGGGGCTGATGCGGGCTTTGCGAAACGGGTTCTGGATGGGCTCATTAGCCAGGGGATCTTTGCAAGAATGCCGTTTGCTGCCCCACAGAACCGCTGCATTCGTATTAGCTGCGGCCCACAGGTTGATCTTGACGCATTTGCCGCTGCTCTACCAGCCGCACTTCAGTCTGCGCAATCGGCGAAATAACGCAGACTTCACGATTAATTGGCAATCCATTTACCGGACATTGTCAAAGCCTGACCTAGATTATTGCATGTACCCACCGAAAAATGGAGGTCACTATGCAAGATCAAAATCTTCCAGAGAAGCCCGACATCTTATCGATGGCGATTGCCTTTCTGGGCATAAACTTGATGTGGATTTTTGTCGTAATCTGGGTGGGATATGGCTTGGTCCCCGTGTTTGTATTAGCCGTCCTAATCAACCATCTCATCACCCGGCTAGACCACCGCCTGAATTAAGCGCAACTGACGTGTTCACAGCGAAATTTTCCGTTAGGAACGAGCGAATTCCCCTGTTAGCCCGTAGCCAGAATCTTGGCAGCAGCCTCTACCGCGCCCGAGCCATGTGGAATATTCAGGGCCTGCAAACCAGTCTCGATGCCGCCCAGCATGCCCATCACCATGTGGCCGTTGACGTGGCCCATATGCCCCAACCGAAAGTATCCGTGCCATTCGGGTGAATCGGATGGTGCCATGCCAAGGCCAATTCCAAGGGTCAGCCCCAGATTCTGCTCTAGCCAGTCCCGTAGGCGTGTACCGTTCGGGGCTCCAATGTGAATCGAGGTGACAGCATGGGACCGCAAGCTCGGCTCGCTTACGTTCAGGCGCATTGGGCCACCATCTTGCCCCCAGACCTCGCAGGCAGTCCAGATCGCCTGAGCCAGGCGCTGGTGTCGAGCCCAGACATTATCCATCCCTTCCGCGTGGATCAGATCAAGCGCTGCCCGCAGGCCATAGAGATGATGAGTCGGGGCTGTTCCGTTGAAAAACTGGTAGTATTCTTGTGGGCGGGCACGCGGCTGCCAATCCCAATAGCCACTGACCCGCGGCATTGCGTTGCGCACTGCGTCCGCCTTGTCATTGAAGAACACAAAACCCAGACCGGGTGGCACCATCAGTCCCTTTTGGCTGGCTGCAACCAACACGTCGACGCCCCATGCGTCCATTTCCACTTGATCGCAGCCCAATGAAGCGATGCAATCGAGCATCAGCAACGCGGGGTGGTTCAACTCGTCCATCAATGCCCGCAGCGCGACGATGTCGTTGCGAATCGAGGTCGACGTGTCGACGTGCACTGCCAGAACCGCTTTGATCCGACGGTTAGGATCATTCTTCAGGCTATGCGCAACCTGCTCCAGATCCCAGCATGAGCTCTGGTCGTGGCTTAGCTGTTCGACCTCGGCCCCCAGCCCCCGTGCCATGAGCGCCCAGCCCTGACTAAATTCGCTGGCGCCGGGCACGAGGACCCGATCGCCCGGTGATATGACGTTGGACAGAGCTGCTTCCCATGTGCCGTGCCCATTGGCGATGTAGATCGCGACGTTATGATCGGTTTGCGCCACCCGTCGCAGGTCGGGGATCAACCCATGGGTCATCTCGACCAGCTCACCTGCATAGATATTCGGAGAGGCGCGGTGCATCGCCTGCAACACCTGATCCGGAATGACCGAGGGTCCGGGAATTGCCAGATACGCACGCCCTGCCGTCAATTTCACAGTGTCTGCCATTGGTCTGTGCCCTTTGCCGGTCAGCCCTCGATGGGCCGATTTGTGATCAAATTCCCCCACACAGTATCCTCGGCACCCAGCGCGTCAATCCATGGAAGCGCATCAGATCGCCAGCCGGTCCCTTCTGCAAAGCTTGCGCCTATGGATACAGGTGTTTAAATGGCCCAGAGCATCATAAAGGCCCATACATGATACCACTGTCCCGGCGAAAGTTCCTCTTATGACTGTCAAAACGACTGTCAAACCAAAGTCCTCTCGCGAGTTGATGGGTTGGCTTTGGCGGGGATATCTGCGCCAATACATGCCGCTTTTGGGGCTTGCAGCCATATTCATGTTGATCGAAGGCGGTACCGTTGGTGCGCTGAGTTACATGATGCAGCCAATGTTCGACCTTGTATTTGTAGACGGAAATTCGGACGCATTGTTCTGGGTTGCAATGGCCTTTTTTGTCATCTTCACGCTGCGTGGGATGGCCAGCGTTTGCCAAAAGGTTATCCTTAGCAAGATCTCTCAGACTTCCGCCGCGCATCTGCGCAAAGACATGCTGGCGCGGTTGATCCGACAAGATCCCTCGTTCCACCAGATCAACCCACCCGGCTTTTTGATCCAACGTATCCAAAGTGACGTGGGCGCGATCAATTCGGTCTGGCGGGCTGTGGTAACTGGGGCTGGGCGCGACATGGCGCAATTGGTTGCTGTCATTGGCGTGGCGATCAGTGTCGACTGGATCTGGACTGTGGTCATGCTGGTCGGCTTGCCGGTAGTGCTGGTTCCCATTGCAGCGATCCAACGCTATGTGCGCAAAAAGGCCAGCCAGGCACGTGATCTTGGCGCCTCATTGGCGGTGCGACTAGACGAGATTTTTCACGGCATGGTGCCAATCAAACTAAACAACCTTGAGGACTATCAGACGGACCGATTTGCCGGTCAAACCAGCACATTTGTACGGGCAGAAGTCAGGGCCTCGCTGGGCACTGCGTCAATTACTGGCATGATCGACATGATGGCCGGAATCGGTGTGATGGGTGTTGTGCTGTATGGCGGCGGCGAGATTATTTCTGGCGAGAAGACTGTTGGCCAGTTCATGACGTTTTTCACCGCGATTGGTCTGGCGTTTGATCCGATGCGCCGGTTGGCAGCAATCAGTGGTATCTGGCAAACCGCCGCAGCGGCGCTGGAGCGGATCAAAGAGTTGATGGATGAACCGATTAAACTGACCTCGCCAGCCAAGCCTGCTGCGTTGCCGACCGGGTTGCCGAAAATTCAGCTGGATGACGTAACCCTGCGTTATGGCGATGCAGAGGTTTTGCGAAACCTGTCTTTGGAGGCCGAAGCTGGCAAGACCACTGCCTTGGTCGGGGCCTCGGGCGCTGGCAAGTCGACCATTTTCAACCTGTTGACCCGTTTGATCGACCCCCAGGAAGGCGCGGCGACGGTTGATGGGATTTCGGTTGCGGACTTGGAACTGACCGATCTGCGAACGTTGTTTTCGGTGGTAACGCAAGAAGCTGTGCTGTTTGACGAGACCCTGCGCGAAAATATCCTGCTTGGGAGAACTGATGTTTCGGATGCGCAGCTACAAAAGGTGCTAGAGGCCGCTCATGTGGCGGACTTTTTGCCCAAGCTGCCAGACGGATTGGAAACCTTGGTTGGCCCCCGTGGTTCGGCCCTTTCGGGTGGTCAGCGACAAAGGGTGGTCATTGCGCGGGCTTTGCTGCGCGACAGCCCCATTTTGTTGCTCGACGAGGCGACATCGGCACTGGACGCAAAATCTGAGAAAGTGGTTCAACAGGCGTTGGACAAGCTGTCAGGTGGCCGCACCACGCTGGTCATCGCGCACCGATTGTCGACCATCCGCAACGCGGATAAGATTGTGGTCATGGAGCGCGGAGAAGTCGCCGATCAGGGCACGCATGATGAATTGCTGTCGCGTGGTGGCATCTATGGTGATTTGTACCGACTGCAGTTCCAAGATGGCAAAACCCTAGTGGACCGGCAGGGAGTCGAGGCTCAGGCGCCAGCAATTGCGCAGGACTCAACAATCCGACCCAATTGGTGGCAACGTATTGGTCGTAAGGTCTTTGGGTCCTGACCTAGTTGGGGTGCATGTTGCCAAGCAACATTGCGCCTTATTTTCCGTATGATCGGGCCAACGCTTCAGTCCTGGCGCCAAGGGCATAACGCAGCAGCAACAACAAGTTGCGCCCCCCGCGGCGCAGCCAGCCCTGTTGCTGATACCGCGTCGCACTTGTCTGGGCATGGGCGGGCAACTCTTGCAAGCCTTTCAGACGACGTACCATTGCAACATCTTCCATCAGGGCCTGATCCCGGTAACCACCGGTAGCGTCATAGTCACTGCGTTGTATCAACAGGGCCTGATCGCCGTAGGGCAGTCCAAAAAGTCTTGAGCGCAGGTTGGCCCAGCCCGCAACGACCCCCGGCATCACTCCGCTCGCCCGGAACCTGAGCTTGAAATAGGCTGGTCTGCCGCCACCGTCGCGCAGGTGCTGTGACACCACCTTGCTCCACCCGGCTTCTAGCTGCGTATCAGCATGCAAAACTAGCAGCCAGTTGCCCTTTGCCAATTCACATCCGCGCTGCAATTGCCCCCCACGTGAGGCAGGCCCCTGAATGAATTGCGCACCAGCGGCATCGGCAATCTTATCCGTTGCATCCTGCGAGCCGCCGTCGGTGATGATAAGCTCTCGGATCAGCCCCGTTGCCAGCCCTTCCATCAATGCCTCTAAACACTCCGGCAGTTCGTTCGCTGCATCTAAGGTTGGAATGACAAGGCTTATCTCGGCGGGCATCTGGGCTTTTCCTGTTTTCTTCCGGTCCCGTTGCTATATCACTGAGACAGAATATGACCATGCCAATGGAGACCCAAATGAGCCAACGCCGCATTCTGCGCCTGTCCGGTCCCGATGCTCGCAGCTTTTTGCAGGGTCTGGTGACAAATGATGTGACCAAGATCGACCAAGGTTCGGTCTATGCAGCGATGTTAACGCCGCAGGGAAAGTATTTGGCTGACTTCTTTCTACTGTCCGACGGAGACGATGTCTTGCTAGACGTTGCTGAAGATCTGGCGGACGGGTTGTTTAAACGACTGTCGATGTACCGGTTGCGGGCACAGGTCGAGATTTCAGACAGTGATACGCAGGTTTCACGCGGAACCGGGCCTGCCCCGTCGGGGGCTTTGGCTGATCCGCGCCATGACGCGATGGGTTGGCGGTTGTATGGTGATGTCAGTGGCGACGATGGCAGTGATTGGGACGCAATCCGGGTGGCCCATTGCATTCCAGAAACTGGGATAGAGCTGACCACGGACAGTTTTATTCTGGAGGCCGGTTTTGAGGCCCTGAATGGGGTCGATTTCCGCAAGGGTTGCTATGTCGGTCAGGAAGTCACCGCTCGGATGAAGCACAAGACAACGCTGCGAAAAGGATTGTGCCAAGTCGAAATCGACGGACACGCAGCACCGGGGACGTCTGTCACCATAGATGGCAAAGTGGCAGGCACTCTGTTCACTCAATCCGGGCCTAGGGCCATCGCCTATCTACGGTTTGACCGCGCGAAGGGTGATATGCAGGCCGACGACGCAATTGTTCGAATGATCAATCCGGGTTGAGCTATTCCGCTATCCGGTCCACGATCCAGCAAAACAGGTAAGGAACGAGGCCAGCTTTGCTACAGCTATACACTGCCATCTGGCGCGTCAGTGGAGGCCGTCAGCTTGTCCTGATCGCGTTTTCGATAGCAATTGCCGCTTTGGCTGCACTGCCGCTTAAGTTTCAGCAGGAAATCGTCAACGCGCTGACTGATGGCGCCGCAACGGCCGAGTCTCTGTTTTGGCTCGGAGCGGGCATGATGGGGGCTATTGTCCTTAGCCTGGTGTTGAAGTGGCTGTTGGGTCTGCGTTCTGGTGTGCTGGGTGAAGACATAATAAGGCTGCTTCGTAATCGTCTGTATTCAACTACCGAAGGGCATCAAGAAGGCTCCAGCTCTATCCAAACTGGCACGCTGACGACCGCTATTTCCGCCGAGGCCGAAGAACTGGGCAAGTTTGCCGGCAGTGCATTTTCTGAGCCAGTGGTGCAGATAGGCACGTTAATCAGTGTGATCGGCTTCATTGCCTCGACCCAACCGGGGTTAGGCGCCATTGCACTGGCGATGATCGCTCCACAGGTTGCCTTGGTTTTGTTCACTCAGAGCCGGATCAACGCATTGGTGGCCATGCGGGTTCATATTCTGCGTCGGGCAACAGATCAGATAAGTGTCGCTGAGGCGGCCGAGGCTGAGCAAACTGTTTTGAAAGAATTCGACCGAATCTATGAAACCCGTCGACAGATGTTCATCTGGAAGTTGTCGACCAAGTTCCTGCTAAGCGCAATCAACGGGGCCGGAACCGTGGCTGTTCTGATGCTGGGTGGTTGGCTGGTTCTACAGGGACGCACGGATGTCGGAACCGTTGTGGCCGCTACATTGGGGTTGTCCCGCCTGCAGGGGCCGACGGCCTTTTTAATCGCATTTTACCGGCAGGTAAGCGCCAATCGCGTCAAGTTCGAACTATTGCGCGATATCCTACCCCCGCGTGTTAACGCAACGTAAGTTCAGGATATAAAGAAAGTTTCGCCAATTAGTTGAGCGAAAGGGCCTGTAGATTCACACTAATTTTAGACGAACATGATCTTGCATTACTACGCCCCTGTGTAACTTTTGACATAGACTTCGAAGGATTGTTTGATGCGAGTATTCCTTGCCCTTGCACTGGCCGCTGCCTCGGCCGTACCGGCCAACGCCGGTTACTGGAACTATAATGATTGGCATGTTTCCACTGACCAATTTGACACAGGCGAGGACGTACGAGTCACCTGCTATGCTCATACGGGTGGTGATGGCGACCCTGTATGGGCGTTGGAAATCTCCAACGGAGATGCGGGACCGCCGGACTTCTTCCCTGCCCCGCGTCTGGTCGAGGTTGCCCCCAGACACCACCAAACCATGATGCATGACAATCAAACCATCGAGTTCGTTTTTGAAGCGGGCCCGACGGTCCCGGCCCAAGCGATGGCCTATGTAAACGAAGATGGTCTGTTTCAGGCAGAAAGCAGCCCCGCGCATAACTCAGTTTTAATGATGCTGATGGCGATGCGCCGCGGGACCACTGTCGAGGCATTGGGTGATAGTGAAGTCATCGCAACTGCTTCTCTGAAAGGGTTCACGGCAGCCTATGGCAAGATGATGGATGAGTGCGGCTTTACCCTGACTATGAACTAAACAAACCACGATCCGTATACAAAAGGCCCCGCGCTGGCGACAGCACGGGGCCCTTGTTTTTGATACCAGTCCACTTAGGCGCGTTCGGCGTATTCCATAGTGTCAGTGTTGACGACAATCATTTCGTCCTGACCAACAAACGGTGGAACCATCACACGGACACCGTTGTCCAAAACTGCTGGCTTGAACGATTTGGCTGCGGTCTGTCCTTTGACCACTGGCTCTGTCTCAACAACCTTGCAGACCACTTTCTGTGGCACGGTGGCATGCAGAGCTTCGGATTCGTAGAATTCCACAACGATAGTCATACCATCTTGCAGAAACGGGCGACGCTCGCCCAAAAGTTCGGCAGGAAGCTCAATTTGTTCATAGGTTTCAGTGTCCATGAACACCAGCATTCCGTCGCTCTCATAGAGAAACTGCTGGTCCTTTTGCTCTAGGCGAACTTTTTCAACTTTATCGGCACTACGGAACCGTTCGTTAAGCTTGGAGCCGTTACGAAGATTTCGCAACTCAACCTGAGCAAAAGCTCCGCCTTTGCCGGGTTTCACATGATCGACCTTAACAGCGGCCCACAGACCGTCGTTATGTTCAAGCACTGCGCCGGGGCGGATTTCGTTTCCGTTGATTTTGGGCATGAGAAAAATCCTGTCCGGGTGTTGATGATTTGTTAACCGTTCCTATATCTGGCGGGATGATGCGTGGCAAGACAACGATATTTTGTGGTTAGCAAGAAAAAGGTATGCGCAATTTGCATGACAGCCATGCAACAAGAGCCTATCCGAATCGTTCAAGATCAGTCATAAGGAGCGTCACGCCAGAATTGCAATAGCAAGAACAACAAAGGAAACGAGATGAGAGATTTCGTTGACGGCACAGCTTTTAACAATGAGCAAGGCAACCGAGCCCGCAAACTGTTCGCAGCTGTAGTCTTGGCTGCGTTGGATGATGCCATTGCAGACGACAAAAAATATGGCAATGGACCTGAGCAGATTGCTCGTTGGGCACGTTCGCGCGATGGTCGCGAAGTATTGTCTTGTGCCGGTATCGACCCAAATGAGCGGGTTGTGTCCGGACTGATGGACTTTGTTGGTCGTGGTGTTCGCACCTCGGTTGCACTGTCCCGTGAAGAAAGCGAGCGCCGCAATGCTGCGCAGGCAGAAGCCGCCTAAGTCAGGCCGCAATCAGACTAAAAAGGCGCGTCCTGGGGGGCGCGTTTTTTTATTTCAGAGTACCGTTTTTGACCGACCTCGGACTTCCCTCGCAGGCTAAAATCAGTCATGCCAAGGAAAACACGGGAGGCAGGCATGGCCAAGGCAATCATGATACAGGGCACCGGCAGTAATGTCGGCAAGTCGATGATTGTGGCTGGTCTGGCGCGGGCTTTCGTGCGCCGTGGCCTAAAGGTCGCCCCATTCAAGCCGCAGAACATGTCGAACAACGCTGCGGTTACACCCGAAGGCGGTGAAATTGGCCGCGCTCAGGCCCTTCAGGCCCGTGCGGCCATGTTGCAGCCGCATACAGACATGAACCCAGTTTTGCTAAAACCCGAGAGCGATACCGGGGCGCAGGTCATCGTTCAGGGCAAACGACGCGGCACGCAGGCCGCCGGATCGTTCATGCGTGACAAGTCTGGCCTGCTAGAGGCGGCGCTGGATAGTTTCCACCGCTTGGCTGCTGGCGCCGATCTGGTGTTGATCGAAGGTGCGGGATCACCTGCTGAAACCAACCTGCGCAAGAACGACATAGCCAACATGGGGTTTGCCTGCGCGGCGGATGTGCCCGTGGTGCTGATCGGCGACATTCATCGTGGTGGGGTTATCGCTCAGATTGTCGGTACACATGCGGTTCTGGATCAGCAAGACCTTGATCACGTTGTTGGCTTTGCCGTGAACCGGTTTCGCGGAGAGTTAAGCCTGTTTGACGGTGGTCGCGATGATATAGCGCGCCGCACTGGTTGGCCTTCTATGGGAGTCATCCCGTGGTTCTTTGACGCTTGGAAACTGCCTGCCGAGGACATGATGGATATTGCCTCGCATAAAGGTGGGGCCTGCAAGGTTGTGGTGCCACAGCTAGAGCGAATGGCGAATTTCGATGACTTGGACCCGCTGGCGGCAGAACCCAATGTCACGGTAGAAATCATCCCAGCCGGACGGCCCCTGCCCGGTGATGCCGATCTGGTGCTGATTCCCGGTAGCAAATCTACCATCGGTGATCTGGCCTACCTTCGGGCGCAGGGCTGGGACATCGACATTCAGGCGCACTACCGCCGGGGTGGTCACGTGCTGGGGCTGTGTGGCGGCTATCAAATGCTCGGGAAAGAGATCCACGATCCTGAAGGTGTTGATGGTAAGGCCGGGAAAGTTACTGGGCTTGGGCTGTTGGACATTTCAACCACCATGGCAGGTGAGAAAAAGGTCGCACTGCGGCAGGCCCATACCATTGGCGGCAATGAACCTGTGTCAGGCTACGAGATCCACATGGGTCGCAGCGAAGGGCCGGACTGCGCGCGCGCATGGCTAAACGTCGAAGGCCGCCCCGAGGGAGCTGTTTCTGCTGACGGACGGGTCCGAGGGTCATACCTGCACGGGCTATTCAGCTCGGATGTATTCCGGGCAAAGTTCCTTGCGGATCTAGGGCATGAAAGCGTGGCTGGATACGACGATGGGGTCGAGGCAACGCTGGATGCGCTGGCGGACCATTTGGAGCAGTATATGGATTTGGATCAACTGTTTGAACTGGCCCGGCCGGTCAAAGGCTGAACCTGCTGCAGGATTTAACCGAGGCCCTGCACAGCCAGGGCACGGTGAATTTCGCGGCGGACCAGCTTGCGCACATTGCGGGTAATACGTTCCCCCAGAGCGCCTTGCAGCTCTTCGCGCACGATGTCAGTGACCAGTTCACGCAGAGTTTCTTCGTCCATCACCGTTTCATCATCGGCGATACCGCCAAGAACTTCATCGGCAACAGCCTGTTCAGCCAAATGAGTGGAGTCCAGGACGTCTGCTTCGGCACGATCGAAAGTGGGTTGGTCGGATGCCGGTGTCACCTCAGGCGTGACATCAACCTGCGGATTAACGTCAACAGGCTCTTCCGTCTCAGCCGTGGCGAAAGGAGCCACCTCATCCAACTCTTCTTCGAGATCTTCCCAAGCCAGTGTCTCGAACGAAGTACCTGCATTAGCCTCGTTTGATTCGCCATCCGGCTCCCATTGCTCGTCAGCCTGACCAATAGCGGCTTCCAGGGCGGCAATTTTCTCGGCAAAGCTTGCGGATGATTTTGTATCAGCCGATACATCAGCCTCAGCTTCACAGTCCGACGTTGATCCGGTTACCCCAGCTGCTGCAAAAAGGGTTGCACCAGGCTTTTGCCAGGGTGCGTCGCCCAGTGCTTCAGCTTGTGTTTCAGCCAGTGTTTCGGTCTCTGACCTGGCTGCTGCGGTCTCTGCCGCCTGTTCAGGCTCAGCCTTTGGCTCCTCGCCAGCCTGCTCGGCGACCTGATGAACAATCGTATCGTTGCCAAAAACCACCGGCTCTACCGAAGGGAGAGCAGTGACAGGTTGCTCTAGAACCAGCGCCACTGATTGTTTCACCTCGAGCGCTTCGTCCGGCTGTTCGTTTTTTAGCGAAACAGATGGTTGCGCCTCAGGCCGTCCGGCCTGTGAAAGCTCGCCTACTCTGTCTTCATCTATCATTACTGCGGCCGACATCTCTCCGGCTGATAGTTCCGCGGACAGCGTATTTTCAGTGCTCTCGGATCGATCAGAAGAAGTCACCAAATCATTTGTCACGCGCAAAGAAGGCGTCAGAACCAGACGCGGCACTGATTTCGTTTTGGGTGCCGGTTTGATTGGAAGTGGGGATTCGCGACCGTCTTCGCTTACCAAGCGGCGAATCGAAGACAACACATCTTCTATCTCAGAATGTGTTACAGGTTCGGACATAGCTCACTCATCACTTTCGCCTCTAATACGAAGTGTAACGGGATTAGCTTTTTCACACAACCGATAGTACGAATTGTTAATTCTTTCCTAAGGCTTTCATCACCCGATCCAAATCTTTGCTGCGCTGACTGACATGTGCTGGCGCATCTTTGACCAGGTTATAATATAGGGTCGGATCATAAATTTCGACTGACAGCCCCAGATGTTCAGCAGTCAAAAGTCCCTGCGAACTAAGCAACCCAAAGGCCGCAATGACCTGGTTCGCGCGCGCCTGAACTCGCGAGGTTTGAGCGTCGAGGAGCTCTTGCTCGGACTGCAGGACATCCAGCGTTGTTCGCGCACCCAAGGTCGCTTCTTCGCGGATGCCGTCAAAGGCAACCTGAGCGGCACGGACCCGCTCGTTCGAAGACACCAGACTGGCGCGTGAGGTTTCGAGAATGACATAGGCCTGACTGACAGTCTGCGCTACCGATCGCTGCACCGAAATCAAGGCGCCCTTTTCCGCATCTAACCGAGCCACGCTGGCACGGCTGCCAGCCGCTAGCGCACCACCGGCATAGATTGGTTGCGAAAGAGTCAGGCTAGTATTGGAAGAGTTTGAACCACCGGAGCCATTCCAAGAGTCAGTATAAGAGGCCGTGGCGCCAAACGACACGCTTGGTCCCAGGGATTTCGACACACTCTTGGCCGTCAGTTCAGCGGCCTTTACTGAGTGCTGCTGAGCCAGAAGCGACGGGTGGTTGCGTGCAGCAACAGAGTGCGCTGCCTGCAAGGATGTAACCCGTTGTGGCAAACTGGGTTGGCCTGCAAGGCTACCCGGAGAATGGCCAACCACTTCGATATAGACAGCCTGCGCGGTCAACAGATCACCACGGCTCTCGGTTAGGCTAGCCTGAGCACCTGCCACCCGGCTTTGCGCCAGTGCAACATCTGTCCGCGTGACTTCGCCAACCTCAAAACGGTCCTGAGCGGCCTTTAGTTCTTCTTGCAGCAGTCGCAAGTTATTGCCGCGCAGCGACACCGTATCTTGCTGCAGCAAGACGTTTACGTAGGCCTGCACAGCATTGAACAAAACCTGTTGTTCGACATTGAGAAGAGACTGCCGGGTTGCCAGCACGGTTTCTTGCGCCGCCAGCTGGCTAAGTTGTGATGCACCACCGTCGAACAGCAACCATTGCAGGTTGATGCCTGTGGACAGGCCCTCACTATTGGACTTTGAAATCGCCGAGCCTGTATTTACACGGCTATAGGACTGTTGTGCTGACAGCGTCCAGTTGATCACCGGGCGCAGCTTAGCCACCGCAATCGCAACATTCTCGTCCGTTGCACGCAACAGCGCCCGATTTTGCTCTAGCAAGCCACTGGTTTTATAGGCGCCAATCATCGCGTCCGAGATGTTGTCTGCCTGCGCGACCTTAGGGGCGAGAGCAACGGCAACAAGCCCGCCTGCAAAAACGAAGGTTTTTAAAAAGCCTTTTGAAACTGTCTTGCGCATCTATATCGCCCCATCTGCCCAGAGCTATGTTAGCCCTTTTTACTAAAAAACCGGCCCGGGTTAAACTGGTCCCGGGCTCAGCACACTAATCTGGTTGCCGCAGTTCAGAACTGCAAGTCCAGCGCGCCCTTATTAAGGATCAGAGCGCAAATTCTTTGGCCGCAGCAAATCCCGGCAACACCGGAGCGCCTGCATTGAACGCAAACCGCCACGAGATTTTATCGCCATTCTTGTACCCGACTTTGACCTGCCCTAGGGCACCGGTCATAAAGATCGCAGCAATTCGCCCGCCGTCTTTCAACTGATCCAAAAGCGATTGAGGAAGGTCCTCGACCCCACCCTGTACCAGAATGACGTCATATGGGCCATGTTCCGCAGCGCCCTCTTCCAGAGGCGCAACATGCACGATGGCATTGTCGGCACCAATCTCGCTCAGCTGTGTCTGCGCCTCGGCGGCAAGCTCTTCGTCGCCTTCAACGGCGATCACCATCTGTGCCAAACGAGCAACAACGGCAGAGGAGTAACCCATACCACAGGCCACATCCAACACCAGTTCATCGCCCTGCACGTCCAGTGCGTCCAGCATTTTGCCCAGAGTACGCGGTTCTAGCAAAGTGCGGCCCTGCCCCAGATCGATGTTCTGGTCGGCATATGCCGCCTCACGCTGGGCGCCAGCTACGAAGTTTTCACGCGGCACGTTCAGCATGGCGTCGATAATTGGATACTTGGTGACGTCCGACGGGCGGACCTGTGTATCAACCATCATGCGGCGGCGTTCGGCAAAGTCAGTCATGTGCTAAACTCTTCTGTTCAGTCGGTTGTAAAAGGTTGTGCCACATCCCCGCAGGCGCGGCAACGGGGCGAAAGGGAAATTGCATGCACCGTTGCCGTACA
Source organism: Parasedimentitalea denitrificans (assembly GCF_011813015.1). Taxonomy (GTDB): domain Bacteria; phylum Pseudomonadota; class Alphaproteobacteria; order Rhodobacterales; family Rhodobacteraceae; genus Parasedimentitalea; species Parasedimentitalea denitrificans. Next base: position 144,651 of record NZ_QHLQ01000008.1, read on the forward strand.
GTTCTATTTCTTTTTCACAAACTGGGTCAAAATCACGATGCGCTGGCCTTCGACCCGGCCTTCGATGTGTTCGGGATTGTCTGCCACCAGAGAAATGCTGCGCACTGCGGTGCCGCGTTTGGCGGTGAAACCGGCCCCTTTGACCACCAGATCCTTGATCAAGACCACTGTATCGCCCTGGCTAAGCATCACACCGTTGCTGTCTTTGTGCTGGCTTGGCGTCGCAACATTATCAGCCCAGGCGCGGGCCTCGTCATCCAACCACAGCTGATCCGCCAGATCCCGCGCCCAGTCATGGTCCGACAACCGAGCCAACAGCCGCGCTGCCAGCACCTGTACGGCCACATCTTCGGACCACATCGATGAAGACAGGCAGCGCCAGTGATTAGGCTCCAGTTCAGCTTCGATCTGGGTACGGCAGATTTCGCAGATCGCAGCCACAGCGCCGTCGGGGCCACCCGAAACGGGGTAGTCGGACAGCGGGGTGTCGGCAGAACATAGGGCGCAGGTCATTGGGAAAGGCTCCGAAAATCAGGGGTCAGAGCTGCTATAGGTCAGGATGCCGCCAATGGAAAGCAAGGCTAACGGTCGCAGTTGCCACAAAATGGGGTCGCCGGGTTGCTATCCAGATGTGCATCGTCAATGTCGTCTCCGCAAATCTGACAGAACCCATAGCTGCCCTCTCGCAGGCGCGCCAGCGCCGCTTCGATCTGATGCAGTTCATCTGCGTTGCTGTTTCCCCTAATTTCATCGCTTGGCCGCGTCGGCTGCTCTAGCTGCCAACTCAGCGGCCTTGCCCCAACCAATTGGCGTTTTGCACCCGGCAACTTCCCGGCCAATCCCCGCCGAATTGTCTCTAGCGCATACCTTCGAGCGGCCAAATTCATCTCCTTACTCCTTTTCCATATCGCGTGCCCATCTAACGCAACAAAGATCTTTGATCATTGCCCTGCAGCAATAAACTCACCGAATAAAAGAAGACTAATTGCGTCAGGCAACCGGAGCGGTCGGCAGATCTGGTACAGGTGTTGGAATGCTGATAGATCTCGTCGAGATCAATGACGGAGACCACAATGACTAAAGTTATCGCCCTGGGCCTGGCCCTACTTAGCCTAGCCGCCTGCGAAACCACCAAGGGTGCGGGCAAAGACATTTCCAAAGCAGGTAGCGCCATCAGCGGCGCCGCACAGGATGTTCAGAACTCGTTCTAAGGCGTCTCGGAACTGCCAAATATTTCACCAAGCAGCTTAGCCTGATTGGTAAAGCTAAGGTCAGGCGCGGCCCGGCCTATCAGCCGGGCTAGTAGCTTGCTAGGAGATCGTGCAACAGAAAACGGCGGAGCTGACGCCCCGCCGTTTTAACTGATGTGATTGATTTTGACGGGTGTGAGTTCCTGCTAATGGCCCGCAGAACACGACCGTGTGGGCACACGATTGACTGCGCCATTCTCTTTCGCCCACCGTCACTCAAGCTGAACAGCTTTAGCTGTCCATCTTGAGTGCAGAAATAAACGCCTCTTGTGGGATGTCGACACGGCCAAACTGGCGCATCTTTTTCTTACCCTTTTTCTGCTTGTCCAGCAGTTTACGCTTACGGCTAGCATCGCCACCGTAACACTTGGCGGTCACGTCTTTGCGCAGGGCAGACAGGGTTTCACGCGCGATCACCTTGCCACCGATGGCCGCCTGAATCGGGATCTTGAACATGTGGCGCGGGATCAGGTCTTTTAGCTTTTCAACCATCGCACGGCCACGGGCCTCGGCCCGGTCACGGTGTACCATCATCGACAGCGCATCGACGGGTTCTTCGTTCACCAGGACCGACATCTTGACCAGGTTGTCCTCGCGGTAGCCGGTCATCTGATAGTCGAACGAGGCATAGCCCTTGGTCACCGATTTCAAACGGTCGTAAAAATCGAACACCACTTCGTTCAGTGGCAGGTCATAGACGGCCATGGCGCGTGAACCGGCGTAGGTCAGGTCTTCTTGCAACCCGCGTCGGTCCTGGCACAGTTTCAGCACGTCACCGAGGTATTCGTCAGGCACCAGAATGGTCGCCTTGATGCGCGGCTCTTCCAGGTGGTCGACGTGGGTCAGGTCAGGCATGTCGGCTGGGTTGTGCAGTTCAACCATGGTGCCGTCGCGCATGTACACGTGATAGACCACCGACGGTGCGGTGGTGATCAGCTCGATGTTATACTCGCGCTCGATCCGGTCGCGGATCACCTCTAGGTGCAGCAGGCCAAGGAAACCACAGCGGAAGCCAAAGCCCAGCGCGGCAGAGGTTTCCATTTCAAAGCTGAAGGACGCGTCGTTCAGGGCCAGTTTGTCGATGGCACTGCGCAGGTCTTCGAACTCGGCGCTGTCTACTGGGAACAGACCACAGAACACCACCGGCTGAGCAGGTTTGAAGCCGTCCAGTGCAGTTTCGCAGCCCTGACGATCATTGGTGATGGTGTCACCCACACGGGTGTCGCGCACCTGTTTGATCGAGGCGGTCAGAAAGCCGATTTCACCCGGGCCCAACACGTCAATGGTTTCCATCTCGGGGCGGAACACGCCGATACGGTCAACGCTGTGCAGGGTGTCGTTGGACATGAACTTGACCCGCATGCCCTTGCGCAGCTCGCCATCAATGATGCGGACCAGAACGATCACGCCCAGATAGCTGTCGTACCAGCTGTCCACCAGCATCGCCTTTAGCGGCGCATCGCGGTTGCCGGTAGGTGCCGGCAAGTCGTTGACGATGGATTCAAGCGTTTCGTGGATGCCCTGCCCGGTTTTCGCCGAAACCTGAATGGCGCCGGTGGCTTCGATGCCGATAACATCTTCGATCTGTTCCGCCACGCGGTCACAGTCGGATGCTGGCAAGTCGATCTTGTTCAACACAGGCACGATCTCGTGGTCGGCCTCCATCGCGTGATAGACATTGGCCAGCGTCTGCGCCTCAACCCCTTGCGAGCTGTCGACCACCAGCAGCGAGCCTTCGACCGCACGCATAGAGCGGGAGACCTCATAAGCGAAATCGACGTGGCCGGGGGTGTCGATCAGGTTCAGAACATAGTCCTGCCCATCATCGGCGGTATAGTCGATCCGCACCGTGTTGGCCTTAATCGTGATACCGCGCTCGCGCTCGATATCCATGCTGTCGAGCAGCTGGGCCTTCATATCACGGCCAGCCACCGTGCCGGTCTCTTGGATGAGCCGGTCAGCAAGGGTGGATTTGCCGTGGTCAATATGCGCCACGATCGAGAAATTGCGGATTTTGGACAGATCAGTCATGCAAGGGGATATGATTTGGAATCACGCATTGGTCAAGGTGGATAAACACTCTAGCTCAGCTCGCGACAACATGTATGATTTTCAATGTTCAGTTTATGGAGACAGGCTATTTGATCAATGCTCATAAGACGGATTGGCTACAGGACAAACAATTAGATCAACTGCAAGTACTACTCACTCGATACGCTTTGCGTGCCTTTCCTGCGGTTAGTCCAAAAGACATCGAGAATACGCGTGACGAAGACTATTTCATTCGTCACGCCAGATCTCTTTTGGTAGCGTGTTGTTGGGTCGCTAATCCGGAATACGACTTGCAACAACCTGCATTATCCGCTGCCTTTTCTGCTGGAGATTTCACACGCAATAGAACACAAACAGCATCGTCGATAGCTTGCAAGGCAGCATCAAAAGTATTTGTTTTGAAAGATAAAGACGAGGCCAAACGCACAGTCTTCAACGCCATTGAAAATCTGCCCCACCCAAATTTTTTCGAACAAGCGCAATGGGATTTAGATGAAATCGGGGCTGAAGTAGAGCGTTTGACAATCTACAGAAATCCTCTTTGGACCACTTCGCCGGAGCACTTCAACCCTGATGAAAATCTCTCGCGGCCCAAAGATATCAAAATGCGGAACCGCTTTACTTTTTGGCAAGAGTGGTTCCAAGGGTTTAGAGATGGCAAGCCCCTGGACTGGAACCTGCAATTGCAGGTGGCCTTGATTGAGGATGCCATCTGGGACGCTGGCCCCGAAGCCGTCGCCAAAGAAATCGAACGCATCCGTGCCAAGTTCGACCTCGAACAAGAGGTCAAACAGCTCAAAGGGCAGCTCCTATCGATGCAACAAACCACCGCCACGCCACAGATCGGCGACAACGGCGGCCCACCTTTGAATGATCCAGAAGACATTGCCTTCCAGACTGACCTTTCGCAGACCTGGCAACAGGTTGAGAAGCTGGAAGACGAAATCGACAGCCCGACGCCCTCCACTGACAAGCTGAATGCGCTTGCGGCGTGGTTTCAGGCTTTCTTTATCCGCGCAACGAAATACCTTGGCGCGAAAGCGGATATCATCATCACCAAAGGCTGTGAAGCGATTGGGACAACGGGAACTAAAGCCCTGATCGCATACTTCACTGTAGCCGCCGCTGCACAAAACGAAACCGTACATAGCTTACCCAAAGCGATCTTGGATTTTATTAAATCACTTGCGGGCGGATAGCCGAAATCGGTGACTTCACAACAAAGGTCAGCGCCTGACCCTGGGTGGGTGCAAAGCGCCCTCCCGTGGGGAGGGTCGGGCGCTGACCGGCGGTGCCGCCTGTCAAAGGCATCAGGCCCGCAGCTCCATGCCCCTTCCCTTAGTCTCCGACTGCTGCATTTCAGCCCAAAATGCGGTATACTCCCAGCATACGCGCGAACAGGGATACTCAGAAAACGGAGGACACACCCATGAACGCCGTCCAAACTGCTGAATTTGCCCGTGCACTATACAGTGCGCATGGCGACAAGGCCGAGGCGGAGGCCGCACGGAAAATGCATGAATGCGATCTAGCCGAAAGCCCCGAGAAAGCCCGCGACTGGCGAGCGATCCGGCAGGCGATCCGGTCTATGCGTGGGCCGAACCAGTCGTAGAACGTTTTCGCTGAACGTTGTGAAGATGATCCCGCCTCTCTCGGGACCATCCGCTGCCCCTTACCCATCCATCACCCTGGGTTCCGGCAACATCCTGCTCAAACCTGTTTCCATCTTTACCATGATTGAACCACCGTCAGGCTTGGGCCATAGTGCGTCGAAATGCGGACAATAAGATCCGACGACCAAGGATGAGTGAACAGTAATGAAGAGTATTTTGACCGCAGCGCTCTGCGCAGGAACCTTTTACGTAGTGGCGCCCCAACCGGCTGAAGCGGGCGTGATTGAGCGTGCTTGCCGTCAAGCTGACCGAACCGCGGCGTCTCCGTCCGTATGCGGGTGCATTCAAAAGGTAGCCAACGTCAGCCTGACCCGGTCTGAACGCAAGAAAGTTGCCGCTTGGTTCGACGACCCACATCAGGCGCAGGTGGTACGACAGTCCAGCCGCAGCGGCGACGAGCGGCTTTGGTTGCGGTATAAGGCCTTTGGTGAACGTGCCGAACGGACGTGCGGCTGAATATGACGCGGTGCGTGTGAGCAGCAGCCTATGCGAAACCAGACAGATCCAGTCTTAGACGAATGTCAGAAAGCTGAATTTACAACTGCAGCAACTCCCCTCCCTCTATGCACGCAACCAAGGCTAACTTATCACCCTTAAGTCGATTAATCCCTTGACCCATAAGCCGCAGAGTTTAACAAAAGGCCCGTGTGAACAGGAGTGTGGTTATGTTGATGAAAGGGGTGACCCTTCGGGGGCTGGAGGTTTTTGAGGCTTTAGCCAAGACTGGATCCGTTGCTCAGGCTGCTGAGCTAACCGGGTTAAGCCAACCAGCCGTCAGCCAACAACTTCGCAACCTTGAAAAAGCCTTGGGTTCAGATCTGGTCGACCACAGCCGCCGCCCGATGCTGGTAACGTCCGCCGGTCGCAATTTTCTAAGCCGGACAGAGGTGGTTTTGTCCGAGCTTCGTTTGGCGCAGAGCGAATTGACAGTGGTGGATTTGACCCACCTGGCAACCCTGTCGATTGGGTTGATCGACGATTTCGACAATGATCTAACGCCACGTTTGGCAACCATTTTGGCCGATAGTCTTACCCAATGCCGGTTCAAGATGGTCACGGCCTCTAGCCATGACATCAAACGCGCCATGGCGGCGCGGGAATTGCACATCGCCGTTGCGGCCAGCACCGGCGAGATGCACGACGACATCGTAGAGTACCCACTGGTCTGCGATCCCTTTATTCTGGTTGCGCCAAAGGGGCTTCTGAATGACCCCAGCAAACAAAGAGACCTGTTGAACGAATTCCCATTGTTGCGCTATGGCCGCGAGCAGCTGATCTCGCAGCAGATAGAGGCCCACTTGCTGCGTCAAAAGCTGGTGTTCGAGGAGCGGTTCGAGATCGGATCACATCTGGCGCTGATGGCCATGGTTGCGCGCCGTATTGGCTGGGCTGTGACGACCCCACTGGGGTTTATGCGCGCGGCCCGGTTCCACAATCAGATTGACGCCTTCCCGCTGCCGTTTGGCGCGTTTTCACGCAACATTTCACTCTTTGCAGCAGCTGATTGGGCTGACCGCGTTCCGCGGGATGTCGCCCAAACCATGCGCCATCTGGTGCAAAGTCAGATCATCACACCGGCCATCGGGCAGCTTCCTTGGCTGGCTGGGAACCTTCAAGTGATTGAAGAATAGGATCTGACCCGGCCCAAGTTGAGAAGACAGCACCAACTGGTAGCAGCGCTCTCTTACGATTCTGAATAGCTTAGCGCAGCTTTTAACCCATGTGCCGCCTGCTCCAACAGATCCAGACAACCGTCAAAGTCACGGGTGTAATATGGGTCAGGTACATGGTCCTGCGCTGAGCCTTTTGCGAAGTCGGTGAACAGGGATACCGGTGTCTGACTACCGGGAGGTCGCAGGGATTCGACGTCGGCTTGATTATCGCTGTCCATCACGATGATCAGATCAAACTGATGATAGTCCGACGAAGTGAACTGACGCGCCCGCAAGTCCGAAATGTCCAACCCACGCTGCACTATTGCCTCTTGCATGGCATGATATGGGGGCTTCCCTACGTGCCATGCTGCTGTACCTGCGCTGTCCGTTTCCAACTCAGGCGCCAAATGTCGAACGATTCCTTCAGCCGCGGGTGAGCGGCAGATATTGCCAAGGCAAACAAAGAGGACTTTCTGAGCCATTAGAGATTCCGTGTGTTGCGTGGGCTAAAATGGTCATGAGACGGGGCAGGTGGTTCGCAGTCTATACTGAACTGAAAAGATAATCAGAGAAAATAAGTCCGGAGCAGAAACTCGACAGCGCAACCCGATCTTGGTGCGCAACCGCCAAGCCAGCCCAATTAGGCTGGCCGGGCGCGAAGGAGGGCGGCAGCGCCGTCGGACGCCGCGCCCTCGCTGGATATTAATTGCTGTGGTTTGAGTGATCCATGCCACCTTCAGCAGGCTTACGTTCCAGATCGACTGGAACCTCAACAACGACATCACCGGCCTTTTCAAAGGTCAGGGTCAGGCTGATCATGTCACCCTGCTTCAGCTCTTGGTTCAGGCCCATGAACATCACATGGTCGCCACCGCGTTTCAGCATGTGGGTTTCACCTGCTGGAATGACAAAACCCTCTTCGACATGCATCATTTTCATGACGCCATCACCTGTTTCCATATGAGTGTGCAATTCGGTGCGCTTGGCGATGTCCGAGCTGACAGCGATCAGTCGGTCATCTTCGGCGGCACTGTTCATCACTGCCATAAAGGCCGCGCCGGCCATTTTGTTGGAAGACCGCGCATAGGAATCATGCACCATGATTGCGGACATATCGGCAAGTGCGGCACCAGCCAGTGTAAGGGAAGCAGCAGCGGCGATAACAACGGATTTGAAGGACATGATAGTCTCTCTTTAGTCTGAGTTTTGATTTTCTTAGGGACTTGGAATTGGAAGAATCAGCAGACAAAAGGCGGTGCGCGTGCGCAGGCATTAAGAATCATACGCGATTGGATGCGCACTTGGGCGGGCAGTTGCACCCTGCCCTTTGGTCGCGGCATAGCCAAAGCAACTTGTTCGGGTACAACCGACAGATCCAAGCCCAGCGTAATGCAATCAGGGCAGTTTCCCGGCGCCCGCGCAGGCTGGCCGTCGGCGTCCACATAGATCACCACAGGCCCCGTGCCAGAGCAGATCACCACCTGGCCGGTGGCATCCCGCATCCCTCGCATAGCGCCAGCGCTATGGGCGGTCAGTGTGACAGCCAGGACCAGAAACAAGGTCAGATATGAACGCATGTGCAGTTTCATCACGCCTTGATAGGCCTCAAGACCGACAACCTGCAAGAGCCAAAGACGCCGCAGTTTGCGCTATAGCAACAACGAAAAACGCCCAGCATGATTTCTCATGCTGGGCGTTAAATTATTAATCCAGTGAAAGGATCAAGCTTCGGCAGCAGCGGCCTTGGCGATCTCTTTTTTCACTTTCAACGCGCCTGTCGACAGCTCGTCGTCTTTGGCTTTTGCCAGAAACGCGTCCAGACCACCACGGTGATCAACAGTACGCAGAGCAGCAGCCGAAATCTTCAGCTTAACGCCGCGGCCCAGAGTCTCGGACTGCAGGGTTACGTCGTTCAGGTTTGGCAAAAACCGACGGCGTGTGCGGTTCTTAGCGTGGCTTACGTTATTGCCCGTCATCGGGCCTTTTCCGGTCAATTCGCAACGGCGCGACATGGCATTTTCCTCGTTTTCGTCACGGGGAAGCAGACCCCGTCAATGTAAGAGAGCACCGCCTAAGCCGCACTCAGAATTTCGTTGGCTGCTCATACGCGGAATCAAAACGGGCGTCAAGCGAGTCCGGTCACCCCGCGACCACTAGTATTTGCATTTCTGCCAGAAGCCATTTCCGGAAGGCACGGATCGCAGGAGAGTTACGCCTTCGCTCAGCATAAACCAACCACACCGGGCGTCCACTCTCAACCACGATATCAAAGGGTTGTATCAATTCCCCGTTGGCCAGTTCTTGCCGATAATAAGTGGGGGTCAACAGGGTAACCCCCTGCCCCGCCTTGGCAGCCTGTACCTCAAAAATTTGCGACCCCATGGTTTTATCATGTTGGTTCTTGGTACAAGGCGGTGTCAGTCCGGCTGCCTTAAACCAACGATCCCACGCAGGATGACCTGCCACCACCCGTGGCGCTGTCAACAAGTCCTCAAGACATGTCAACGGCCCGTGTCGGTCGATATAGGCCGGGCTGATCATCGGAGTGATCTCTGGCCGCATCAAATGATCCGCCCGCATACCATCCCAATTGCCATCGCCAATGCGTATGGCCACGCTCGCCTCCCCGGCCTCCAGATTGACCTGTTTCTGATTGATATCGATCCGGGTGGCGATGTCTGGGTTCTCGGCCTGAAATTGCCATAACCTAGGCCCCAACACACTGGCCGCAAAAGCTGCAATAACTGAAATCACCAATGTGTCCTCAGTCGTTTGGCGCAGTTCCGCAAAGGCCACACGCAAGATCTCCAGCGCCTCACCCGCACGGGCCGCCAATTGCGCCCCGTCTGGCGTCAATTGTACGCCGCGTGGTTGGCGACGAAACAAGGGCACTCCGGCGCGATCTTCCAACTGTTTGATTTGATAGCTTACCGCTGCCTGCGTCATCCCCAGTTCTTCAGCTGCTCGGGTGAAGCTGCCGTATCGCGCGGCGGCTTCAAAAGCGCGCACAGCGGTCAAAGGTGGAAGGAGCAGTTGCTCTGGCATAAATTCTCCTTATGCCTCCCCATGGCAATTCAATTGGTCATTCCAGCGCCTCATCGCCATTTAGCAAAAGTAAGAGACGAAAGGAAAGCGCCATGACCACACACTGTATTGAACACCAGCCACAAAGATCACTTTGGACAGGTCTGAAACTGCGCTGGCCCCAAAAACGCAGAGACCAGTTGGTTCGGCAGTTGCAAGCACGTGCATCGCTTCGCGGTTTATCCAGCCATATCCAAAAAGACATTGGCCTATTCAATGAAACTGGCCGCCAAACCTTTACCCGGTTTTGATATTGAGGCGGGTCAACGCAAGATCCGCCGCTGTCGCTGATGACAGGCTGCCATCAGCAACCTGAAGCGCAAGATGTTGTATCTCACTTTGCGCTTCAGGGCTGTTCAACTGAGACAAAACTGCTTGGCGTAACTCTTCGTGAAACCAATACTGTGCCTGATCTGCGCGGCGCTGATCCCAACACCCCTGCTCGCGACGCCAATCATTCAGCTTTTGCATTTCGTCCCAAGCAACCGCCAACCCCTGATCCTCCAGCGCGGACACCATCAACGCCTTAGGAAATCCTTGCGGATCTTGCGGGCGCTTGCGCAACAACCGCAAAGCACCGGAATAGTCGGCACAGGTGCGAGTGGCGGCAGCCTTCAGGTCACCATCGGCCTTGTTCACCAGAATCACATCAGCGATTTCCATGATGCCGCGTTTGACTCCCTGCAACTCATCACCGCCGGCCGGGGCCAGTAGCAATAAAAACAGGTCCGAGATTTCGGCCACCACCGTCTCGGATTGCCCAACGCCCACGGTTTCGATCAACACCACATCAAAATCGGCAGCTTCGCACAGGGCCACTGCCTCACGGGTTCGCCGTGCCACCCCACCCAGATGAGTCTGGCTGGGTGATGGGCGGATAAAGGCGTTTGGATCGCGGCTAAGCCGCTCCATCCGGGTTTTATCGCCTAGGATAGATCCACCAGATCGGGCGGAACTGGGATCGACTGCCAACACGGCCACCCGCAGGCCCTGTGCCGTCAACATCAGGCCAAAGCTCTCGATAAAGGTGGACTTACCAACCCCCGGCGTCCCGGACAGCCCGATTCGCAAGGCCTGACGCCGGTGTTTTGCCAACTCGCTAATCAGCTCGCCTGCTTGCTTACGGTGATCACTTCGCTGGCTCTCGACCAGGGTTATGGCGCGGGCCAAGGCGCGGCGGTCGCGGTTCAAGATCTTTTGGCCAAGCTCTGCGATATCCATGTGCACTCCCGTATCTGTCCGCATGTTTGGCGCAGTCCGGGCGCAGTTGTCCAGTGGCTAGACCTTGCCGCAGACTTTGGCGATAACGGCGACCATGACAAGATTGCCCATAGATGACGCCCTGCCCGAATTGATTGCCGCCCTGCGTGCCAAGGGGCGCGCCGTGCTGCAGGCCCCTCCGGGGGCCGGTAAGACCACCCGGGTGCCGCTGGCCATGTTAGACGCCGGGCTGACCGAGGGCCGCATTGTGATGCTGGAACCGCGCCGTTTGGCCGCACGGGCAGCAGCCGAACGCATGGCGGAAACCCTGGGCGAACGAACTGGCGAAACCGTAGGTTACCGGGTTCGCGGCGATGCCAAGGTATCCAAGGCCACCCGCATCGAAGTGGTGACGGAGGGCATCCTGACGCGGATGTTGCAATCTGACCCCGACCTGCCCGGTGTCGGTGCGGTGATTTTTGACGAATTCCACGAACGATCGCTGAACGCCGACTTTGGTCTGGCCCTATGTCTGGAGGTTGCAGGCGCGCTGCGCGACGATCTGATCCTGATGGCGATGTCGGCAACTTTGGACGCAGGCCCAGTGGCGGAATTGATGCAAGCCCCAATGGTCACATCCGAAGGGCGTAGTTACGACGTTGAGACCCGTTGGCTGGACCGGCCGATATCGACCCAGTCGCCTCGAGGGGCGTCAAGAGGGGCCGCAAGGGCTCGTCGGTTGGATGCGCTAGTGGATCTGGTGCAGCAGGCCGAGAAAGACACCCGCGATACCGGCGGCGGTATCTTGGTGTTCCTTCCCGGTGAAGGCGAAATCCGACGGGCGGCCTCGGCGCTGACAGCAAAACTGCCTGACGCCTGCGTGGTTCGCCCCCTGTTTGGGTCCCTCCCCTTTGCCGAGCAACGAGCGGCCATCGCGCCAGTCAAATCCGGGCGCAAAGTGGTGCTGGCCACTTCTATCGCCGAGACATCGCTGACCATTCAGGACATCCGCGTGGTGGTCGACATGGGACAAGCCCGCCGGGCTCGGTTTGATCCCGGATCGGGCATGTCACGGTTGATAACAGAGAAAGTGACCCGCGCCGAAGCCACACAGCGTCAGGGCCGGGCTGGACGGGTTGCAGAGGGTATATGTTATCGGTTGTGGACCAAGGGAGAGGAAGGCGCGTTGGCGGCTTTCCCACCTGCCGAGATAGAAGCCGCTGATCTAACCGGGCTGGCGTTAGAGCTTGCCTTGTGGGGCGCGGACGCAAGAGAACTTTCCTTTCTGACACAGCCACCCGAAGGCGCGATGGTTGAGGCCCAGGCCCTGTTGCAGATGTTGGGCGCGCTGGACACTCAGGGGCGGATCACAACTCACGGCAAGGCGCTGGCTACCCTGCCGCTGCACCCACGACTGGGCCATATGCTGGTCACCGGTGGCCAGGAGGCGGCGCAACTGGCGGCTCTGATGGCCGAACGCGATCCATTGCGCGGTGCGCCCAGTGACCTGTTGTTGCGGATGCAGGCGATGCGTGACCCCAAGGGTTTCACGCGCAAACGACCCTATCAGCTGAACCTGCCGGTGATTGAACGGATCAAAGCAGAGAGCCGTCGTCTGCGGCGGCAGGGCACACAACAGGCGGATCTTGACGCCACGCTTTCCCCAGCCGCCATGGCCGCGCTCGCCTATCCTGACCGCATCGGCCAACGCCGTAAGGGGGACACGCCCCGCTATGTGCTGTCCGGCGGTAAGGGCGTGGTGCTGGATGACAGCGACACGCTGGCGGCGGCACCCTTCATTGTGACGCTGGACAGTGATGGCGATCTGCGCGAGGCACGGGTGCGGATGGCGGCGCAGATCTCACAAAGCGAAATCCGTTCGCTGTTCGGGGATCAGATCGCTTGGCACGATACTTGTAAATGGTCCAAGCGCGAACGCAGGGTGGTATCACGCAAACAGGAACGGTTCGGCGCCATCGTGTTGGATGATCAGGTTTGGAAAGATGTCCCGGCTGAGGAAGTGGCAAATGCGATGCTGGATGGTGTGCGTGACCTTGGCCTGCGCCTGAGTGGTGCTGCCGCACGATTAGCCGCGCGGGTTGAACTGGTACGTGCCGAGGGCAACGACCTGCCCGACTTCTCTATTCAGGGGTTAACGGACAGCATTGATGATTGGCTATTGCCCATGCTGACTGGTGTAAAAACCGCGGACGATTGGAAGCGGTTCGACCTGCTACCTGCTCTGCGGGCCGCACTAGACTGGAACCAAACCCAACTGCTGGACCGCGAGGCCGCCAGCCATTTCACCAGTCCACTCGGCAACCGCATTCCGATCACCTATGCCGAGACCGGTCCCGAGATCGAGGTGCGTATTCAAGAACTGTTCGGAGTCACCCATCATCCGGCCAGTGGTGGGGTGCCTTTAAAGATCACCTTGCTCTCCCCTGCTCGTGGCCCGATCCAGATCACCCGCGATCTGCCTGGCTTTTGGACAGGGTCGTATAGTGATGTACGCAAGGACATGCGGGCGCAGTACCCAAGACACCCCTGGCCCGAGGACCCAACCCAGGCCGACCCGACTCTGCGGGCAAAACGGCGGAAACAATAAGAAACGGAATTTTTGTCGAATCGAAGTGCAACCGCCATTTCGGGACGCATTTGGCGACAATTATGAAAAATTTGGCTCAAATGCTCATATTCAGGCGGGGTCCAAAAATGTATAACGAGCCCACAAAAACAAGATCAAGATAGGTAAACTTGGCGACAATCGAGTAACACCCATTCATCACCTCCAATCCAGTAACCGAGCTAGTCTCGGCGTCAGGATTATCAGGCTTTGTGCCTGAACTTGGGGGTGACGCGTTTAATCCCTCCCCGGCGCGTCACCCCCACTATTCCTCTTAAAAATCAGTCGTCCTGAGCCGCGTCCCTAAGGGCTGGCAAGCCAATCCCGACGGCTTCAAATCCGCCATCCGCCGCCAGAATTTGCCCGGTGATGAAACTGGCCTTGTCAGACAGAAGGAAATTGACCGCTGCTGCAATCTCATCTTCCTTGCCATATCGGTTCAACGGCAGCGCATCATGATAGGCCGCGATGATCTCGGGCGAATGCACCGCCATTGCCAGTTTGGTTGCCACGGGGCCCGGCGCCACTGCGTTGACGCGGATACCCAATTCACCCAGCTCTGCGGCCTGTTGCAGGGTCAGTTGCGCCAGTGCCGCCTTCGAGGTGCCATAGGCCACCCGCAATGTGCTCGCCCGCAACCCGGAGATTGAGGTGATATTGACCACTGCACCGCCACCATCCGCTGCCAGCAGATCGGTAAAGGCCTGAGTCATCAGGAATGGGCCATCAAGGTTGGTCTGCATGACCCTCTGCCAGCGTTCAAATGTGGTTTCGCGGATCGGGCCAAAGTCAGCCACGCCGGCATTGTTCACCAATCCATCAAGACGGCCAAAGGCCTCGGTCACTTGTTCAACGGCCCGCTCAACATCCGCCGGGACTGAAACGTCCGCATCTAGACCGATCACACCGGGAAGGTTGGTCAGTGCATCAGCCAAGGCGTCGCTGTCACGATCCAAAATCGCAACCTGCCAGCCCTCGGACAGCAACCCCTTGGCCGTGGCCAGCCCAATACCCCGCGCGCCACCAGTAATCAGTGCAGTTTTCATCGGGTTCCCCTATGCCAGCCGAATTTCGCACATGGCGCCTCAGCGGTGGGAGATTGTCAACACTGCAAATCTCCCACTGGGCGAACCGTCGAAAATGTAACAGTCCCGAGACTTCTCCTCAGCGCAGATTGTAAATTCCGACACAAAGTTTATGTATGCGACATCCAATTCCAAACTTAAGGCAAGCCATAAAGGCTGCGAGTAGTTATGACCCCCTCCTTATCCCGGGCCTGGGAAGAAATTCTCAGGCCGATGATTTTTCGACCCAAACGCTTACAGGTCGCCGCCCTGTGTTATCGTAAAACTGACAAAGGCACTGATGTGCTGATGGTCACCAGCCGCGGCTCCGGACGCTGGATTTTGCCCAAAGGCTGGCCAATCAGCGGCAAAGACGGAGCCGAATCGGCCCTGCAGGAAGCCTGGGAAGAGGCCGGCGTCAAAAAGGCCACCATTCAGGGCGATCCTATCGGCCACTATGAATACCTGAAGAACTTGGGCAAGGGCCGCGCGGAAACAGTGCAAACGCTGGTCTACATCGCCAAAGTCACCAAATTATCCAAATCCTACCCAGAACGCGACCAGCGCAAACGCCAATGGGTACGCGCCGATGAGGCCGCCAATCTGGTTCATGAGCCAAAACTTCGGGATTTGTTGCGACAGTTGTAGTCTTCGTTCAGCAGAGATCAGACAAATCTCTTGCGCGAAAGCTAATGGCGGTCTACCCGGCTTTCAATCATTGGAACCAGGACTGATACGATGGCCGACGAACCACAACGCAGACAATGGAAGACACTAGACCGCGACCTGAACCGGATCGCGATCCTTGAAAACGCTACTGGGTATGTTTCTAGACCGATGGTCGGTCCGGGCATTGCGCTGGTGTTCATCGCGCTGGCTGGTCTAGCCGCCGCAGTTCTACTGGGTACCACACCAATCAACTTTGTTGTGGTCGCCGCGGCCGCATTTGGCGCCTATATGGCAGTCAACATTGGCGCCAACGACGTCGCCAACAATATGGGCCCAGCGGTGGGCGCCAATGCACTGACGATGGGCGGCGCAATCCTGATTGCAGCTATTGCTGAAAGCGCAGGCGCCCTTCTGGCTGGTGGAGATGTGGTTTCGACCATCTCCAAGGGCATTATCGACCCCGCGAAAATAAACGATACCAATGTCTTCATCTGGGCGATGATGGCTGCGCTGATCTCTTCGGCGCTTTGGGTCAACTTGGCAACTTGGATTGGCGCACCTGTTTCCACCACACATTCCGTTGTGGGTGGGGTCATGGGGGCCGGCATCGCAGCCGCAGGTCTATCTGTGGTCAGCTGGGGTACCATGGGCAAAATCGCTGCCAGCTGGGTGATTTCGCCAGTTCTGGGCGGTGTCGTTGCTGCTGCGTTCTTGGCGCTGATCAAGGCGCAGGTCATCTATAAAGAAGACAAGATCGCCGCCGCCCGCAAGTGGGTGCCCATTTTGGTCGGCATCATGGCTGGTGCGTTTGCTGCCTATCTGGCGGTCAAAGGGCTGAAGCGAATTGTCAAAATTGACCTGCAAACAGCGTTGGTGATTGGTTTGGTTCTGGGAACGGCATGCTGGGCTATCACCAAGCCGCTAATTGCCAAGCAGTCTGTGGGGCTGGAGAACCGCAACAAGTCCCTGAAGATCCTGTTCCGCATGCCTCTGGTCATCTCGGCCGGCCTGCTGTCGTTTGCCCATGGTGCTAATGACGTTGCAAATGCTGTTGGACCGCTGGCGGCAATCGTTCACGCCTCGGAGTTTGGCGACTTTGCTGCCAAAGTGGCCATTCCAACCTGGGTTATGGTGATCGGTGCTTTTGGTATCTCGTTTGGCCTGTTCCTGTTTGGCCCAAAACTGATCCGCATGGTTGGCAGTCAGATTACCAAGCTGAACCCAATGCGCGCCTTTTGTGTGTCGCTGTCAGCCGCGATCACCGTGATTGTTGCCAGCTGGCTGGGCCTGCCGGTGTCGTCAACCCACATCGCGGTTGGTGCTGTGTTTGGTGTTGGTTTCTTCCGGGAATGGCACCACGAGCGCCGCTTGCGCCTGACCAACGCCGCCCGTCCAGAGAAAAAGGTCCTAGCTCCGGAAGAGCGTCGCCGTCGCAAACTGGTGCGGCGCAGCCATTTCATGACCATCATCGCAGCTTGGGTCATCACTGTTCCAGCAGCAGCGGTCATGTCAGCGATCATCTACCTATTGCTCAGCACATTGGTTGGATAAGCTACCTCACTAAAGAAAACGCCCTCTCAACTAGATTGAGAGGGCGTTTTTGTTTCTGCCAGCACCGCATCCTATCAAGTCCATTCATGTCGGAACGGAAAGTCGCTAGAAGCTCGGCGACCTTTTGCTCAGCGTCGGGACTAGCGCGGAGGCGTCCTCGCCGCGAATAACCGAATGCGAGGCTTGCAGATCAAAGGCCAGAAGGCCAGCGCATGATCACATTCTCTGACCGCCACAGCGGCCCCTTATCAAGGCTCTTCGCCACTGGTTCGCCACCACAGGCGCGGTAAAAACTCAGCGCCGACTCGTTTTGGACAACCACGGCCAATATCAACTCTGACGCACCAGAGGCCTGCGCCCACTGTTGCGCCAGCTGTAACAGATGACGTCCTAGACCACGCGCCCGCACTGCTGGGTCGATGTATAAATTGGTCAATTCCATCGCATCCGGAAACTCTGCATTTTCGGATTTGGCCAAGTCGCAAAGGCCCTGAATGCGGCCTTGGTCATCCTCTGCCAGTATGGTCAAGGCGTGGCTACGTTCACCCGATAGCTTGGTGCGCCATTGAGGCTGACGACGGTCAAAACCTAATGCCTGAATGGCGGCTTCGGGTGCCATGCCTTCGTAGGTTTGTCGCCATAATCGAACATGGAAATCCGCGATCTGATCGCAATCGTCCGGGTCAGCACAACGCAGTGTCAGTTTTTGCAAATGAACCCGGTGCCCGGCTTGAAGCCAAGCGAGCTTTGCCAGGCGCAGATTGTCCTGTCGAACCAGAATATAGTCTCGCAAGAAGGTAGAGACGACAAAAATGCCCAACCCTGCCTCTGACACAGGTCGAGTTGCTGCCAAAACCACACCCGGTTCATCGACCTCAAACAGGTTGCTGACCTGCACTGCGGTCCAGCCCGCAGAATGCTCCACCTGCTCAGGTACCCGGTTGCCAAGGCAAAGGATCGAAATCTCGTCTTCGCCCTGGGTTACGCTCACCAGACCGGGACCATTGGCCCAGTCTGGAACGCCATGCTTTGGCAAAACCCGAGAGAGAGCGTACTCTCCCTCAATTGGCCGCAGCCCCAACGTTGGTTCTGCTTTGGTCAGATTGGGTTTAGGCACCCAAACACCAGCGCATGACCGCCTTTTGCGCGTGCAGACGGTTTTCGGCCTCGTCGAAGATCACCGACTGTGGGCCGTCCATCACTTCTGACGTGACTTCCTCTTCCCGGTGGGCAGGCAGGCAGTGCATGAACAGGGCGTCGGGTTTGGCGTGACTCATCAGCTCAGCATTGATCTGGTAGCCGCGCAGCATGTTGTGGCGACGTTCCTTGGACGACTGGCTGTCGTGCATCGACACCCAGGTATCCGCCACAACCAGATCAGCCCCTTCGACAGCTTTTTGCGCATCACGTTCAATAACAACCTTGGATCCCGCCTTGCGGGCCAGCCCGATAAATTCATCTTCGGGATCCAGTTGCGACGGGCCTGTAAAGGTCAGGTCAAAACCGAACTGTCCAGCGGCATGCAGGAACGATGCGCAGACATTGTTGCCGTCACCGGCCCAGACTACCTTTTTGCCTTTGATCGGACCACGGTGCTCTTCATAGGTCAGGACATCGGCCATGATCTGGCAGGGGTGAGTTCGGTCGGTCAGCCCATTGATTACTGGCACCGAGGCGAACTCGGCCATTTCCATCAACACGGTTTCATCGAAGGTCCGGATCATGATCATGTCGACATAGCGTGACAACACCCGAGCGGTGTCGGCAATAGTTTCCCCATGCCCAAGCTGCATGTCTTTGCCCGACAGCACCATGGTTTCACCCCCCATCTGACGCACACCGACGTCAAATGACACACGGGTTCGGGTCGATGGTTTTTCAAAGATCAAAGCGACCATGCGATCCTTGAGCGGCAGTTCATCGTCCAGTGCCGCCTTGGGACGGCCAAGTCGCGCCTGTTTGGTGGCCGAGGCCTGGTCAATGATGGCCCGCAATTCGGCCGGGTCAGTTTTGTGGATATCGAGGAAATGGTTCATAACGTTTCACTTTGTTTCTGGGTCAAACCGGGGGCTCTGCCCCCGGACCCCCGGGATACTTCTGGCCAGATGAAGATCAGGCCTGTTCAATCTGTGTTGCCGCTTGGTCGAGACGGTTCAGGGCTTCGGCAATGTCCTCGTCAGAGAGTGTGAGTGGCGGCAGCAAACGGATCACGTTGTCGGCGGCGGGCACGGTAATGACTTGATTGTCATAGCCTGCGTTGACCACGTCGATATTGGTTGCCTTACATTTCAGGCCCAGCATCAGGCCGGTGCCGCGCACTTCTTCAAAGACCTCGGGATGCTCTGCGATCAGACCTTCGAGTTTTTGGCGCAGCAGGCCTGCCTTGCGGTTCACCTCGGCGAGAAAGTCTGGATTGGCGACGTGATCCACCACGGCACAGCCCACGGCACAGCCCAGCGGGTTGCCGCCATAGGTGGAACCGTGGGTGCCTGCGGTCATACCGCTGGCGGCCTCTTCAGTTGCCAGCACCGCGCCCAGGGGGAAGCCGCCACCGATGCCCTTGGCCACCATCATGATGTCTGGCGTGATCCCTGCCCATTCGTGAGCAAAAAGCTTGCCGGTCCGGCCTACACCACACTGAACCTCATCCAGGATAAGCAACAGGCCATTGTCGTCGCAGATCTTGCGCAGGGCCTTTAGCTCGGCATCGGGAACGGCGCGAATGCCGCCTTCGCCCTGAACCGGTTCGATCATAATTGCCGCCGTTTTGTCGGTGATGGCATTGGTCACGCCATCCATGTCGCCAAATGTCAGGTGCACAAAACCGGGCAGCAGTGGGCCAAAACCGGCGGTCATTTTCTCGGACCCTGCGGCGGCGATGCCTGCGGAGGACCGGCCATGGAAGGAGCCATCAAAGGTAATAATCTCGACTCGTTCTGGCTGGCCTTTGTCGTGGAAATACTTGCGGGCCATTTTCACCGCCAGCTCGCAGCTTTCTGTGCCGGAGTTGGTAAAAAACACGGTGTCGGCAAATGTATGTTCCACCAGCTTGTCCGCCAGCGCCTGCTGTTGCGGGATATGGTAGAGGTTCGACACATGCCACAGGTTTTGCGCCTGTGAGGTCAGCGCATCGACCAAAGCAGGATGTGCATGGCCCAGCGCGTTCACTGCGATGCCGGCACCAAGGTCCAGAAATCGGCGTCCGTCATCTTCGATCAGCCAAGCGCCCTCGCCTTTGACAAAGTTCAAAGGGGCGCGGTTATAGGTTGGCAGAACGGAAGCGATCATCGGATCATCCTTTTTCGAAATAGAAGCCCAAGAGGTGCAGTATGCTGGGCAGTTGGTCAACGATGTTGAGAGGGTTCGCGTCGTTTTGTGACGCATAGATCAAGGGGCCGAGGCGCAAATTAGCGTCGGCGTCGCAGCGAGGTGCCCAATCGGGTGATATCTGTGCGTTTGATCATGATTTGGGTCCATAGCGGAGGAATGGGCGGAAGAAAACCCCCTTTGCACAAGCCGTGTTGACATTTTGGCAGATCGCGCAATTCATGGCGCCATGATATCATTATTTTCAACGCGCAATTATCGCCTGCTGTTTTCTGCTTCGGCCATTTCCAATTTAGGCGACGGAGTGTCTGCCCTTGCCTTTCCATGGTTGGCGACATTGATCACGCGTGATCCGATGTTGATTGCGCTGGTGGCCTTTGCCACCCGCTTGCCGTGGTTGTTATTCTCGATCCCAGCTGGGGTTTGGACGGATCGGGTAGATCGGCGGCGGTTGATGGTGCAGGCTGACATGGTGCGATTTCTGCTGACGGCGGGAGTCATCAGCGTGATCCTTTCGGCCCCAGACTTTCCGATTGAGAACGGCACCCCCTATATTCTGGCGCTTTGCGCACTGGCCTTTTTATTGGGCAGTGCAGAGGTGGTGCGAGATAATGCGGCCCAGACCGTGCTGCCTGCGGTGGTGGCCAAGCACCAGTTAGAACAGGCCAACGGACAGATCTGGAGCATCGAACAGATCATGGGGTCGTTTGTCGGGCCACCGCTTGCGGGATTTTTGATTGCTTATGCCGTGCCTGCGCCATTTTTACTGGATGCGATCACCTTTGCCGGGGCCGCTGCACTGGTTTGGTGCATGCGGCTATCTCCGGCAAGTGCACCGGCTACCCCACGCCGTTCTTGGGCCGCTGAGGCGCGAGATGGTATTCATTGGCTGTGGGGGCACAAGGAAATCCTGCGACTGGCCATCATGCTGGGCTGTATGAATGCAATGGGCATTATGGCACTGACCATTCTGCCACTGTTTGGGCAGGAACTGTTGGGGCTGAATGCGGCCCAGTACGGGCTGCTGATCACCGCCGAGGCGGCAGGTGGCGTAGCCGGAGGGCTGATCTGCCCGGCCATTGCTGCACGACTTGGGGTGCGGCGATCACTGATGCTGGCGTTGCCGCTGATGATGGTAGGATGGGGCATGATCGGGCTGGTGCCCAATGTCTGGATAGTTGCTCCGGCGCTGTTTGTCGGGATGTTTGCCGGGCTAATGTGGAATGTGGTGACGGTATCCTATCGCCAGCGGCGCATTCCAGACGACTTGTTGGGACGCGTGAACAGCCTGTACCGGTTCTTTGGCTGGGGCATGTTACCGCTTGGGGCGCTGCTAGGGGGATGGATCGTATCCGCAGCAGAGCCAGAGCTGGGTCGAGAGATGGCGTTGCGCCTACCCTATCTGATTGCGGCCTGTGGGATGGGCATCATTTGGATCTATGCTTTGCTAAAGCTTCGGCTGTGAGCTGATCGAATAGACTTGCAATGTGGCACCGGTTGGCGCACCGGTGGCGGATGAACAGACCTATCCAACATAACCCGCCTTTGGCGGCTATTTTTGTCCTGGTGGCAACCACATTCATTGCAGGCACAACGCTGGTGGCCAAGGCGCTGGGAACGGATGCCTTGGGCGCGCCTTTGCATCCACTGCAAGTCAGCCATGGGCGGTTTCTGTTTGCCTTTATCGCTATTTCCTCGGTCGCTGCGATCCTGCACCCCAAGCTAACCAGCCCCAACTGGGGCCTTCATATCGGGCGCACAACGTTTGGTTGGGCAGGGGTATCCCTGATGTTTGCCGCAGTAGCCTTTATCCCGCTGGCCGACGCAACGGCGATTACGTTTCTGAACCCGGTGTTCGCCATGATGCTGGCCATTCCGCTGCTTGGGGAAAAGGTTGGCCCCTGGCGTTGGGGCGCTGCGGTGATTGCCTTAATCGGTGCCATGATATTGCTGCGCCCTACCCCCGATAGCTTTCAGCCTGCGGCCTTGCTGGCTTTGGCGGCGGCGATGATCATGGGGATGGAGCTGATCTTCATCAAGAAACTGGCCGGTCGTGAATCGCCACTGCAGGTGCTGCTGATTAACAATACGCTAGGTGTGCTGATTGCCTCGATCGCGGTGATCCCGGTGTGGCAGATGCCCAGCCCCGAACAATGGGCCGCTTTAGCGGCTCTTGGCGTGCTGATGGCCTGTGCGCAGGCTTGTTTTGTCAACGGAATGGCGCGGGCGGATGCGTCGTTTGTGGCGCCGTTCAGCTATGCCACGCTGATCTTTGCCACACTGTACGACTTCCTTGGGTTTGGCGCGATGCCAGATGCAGTGACCATTCTGGGTGCTGGCATCATTCTGACCGGTGCAGCGGTATTGGCCTGGCGCGAGGGACGGCTGAAGAAAATTAATCCCCCAGTCGCCGAAACAATTAGCTGACCCGCGAGGCGTTGGCGGTGAAGACGCCGGCGGCGAACATGCATGAGGCGCCAGTTCTGTTTACCGCCTTCTGAGCCCGCGGCTTACGCAACTTTGCCCGTAATCCAGCGGCAAAGAACAACCACATCAACCCATTGAGCGCAGCAACCACCACAAAGGTTGCCGTAAGAATGCTGAATTGCTCAAACACCGGCAGCGATGTGTTCACGAATTGCGGCACAAAGGCCATGTAAAACACCGGCCCCTTGGGGTTCAACGCGCTGACCAGAAACGATTGGGCAAAGATCGACCACAAGGATTTTCCCGCAATCGGACCTGCGTCTTCGACCTCATCGACAGGCGCAGTCCACAATCGGTATGCCATCCAGATCAGATAAGCTGCCCCTGCCGCCTTGAGGATGGAAAACAAGGTAACCGAGGTGGCAAGGATAGCGCCCGCCCCCATCAAGGTGGCGGACATCGCAACCAATGCGCCCAGCGCTGTGCCTGTTACCGTCCCCCAGCCTGTGCGCCGTCCGCTGCGGAGGGCATAGTTCACGGTCAGGATAATATTCGGCCCCGGAATCACGACTACAATCGCGCTGGCCAGAACAAAGGCAATCCAAGTTTCAAAAGTCATTGGTACTTCCATCTTCTAAGTCTCGCCGACAGTTGCACGCTCCACAGAGGCTGTAAATGAGTGTTCCCGAACGGTCCTAACTCAGGCCTTCAACCGATACCCTGTGCGCAGCATGGCCCAGCCCACCAGGCAGACAACAAATGTAGCACCGCTACAAACCACCAGCCCAACCCAAGGAGAGCTGTCCGACGTACCAATCATGCCGAATCGCACACCGTCGATCAGGTAGAAAACCGGGTTCAGGTAGGACAATGTCTTGAGAACGGGCGGCAAAGCCGAGACGGAATAGAATGTTCCGGATAAAAACGCCAAGGGCGTGACAATAAAGTTGGTGATCGCTGCCATCTGGTCGAACTTTTCTGCAAATACTCCGGCGACAATGCCCAAGGCCCCCAAAAAGCAGGCGCCGAGGATCACGAACAGTAGTGCTACCAGCGGATAGGTTGGCCAGATACCCAGCAAAAGACCCAACCCCAGCGCGATGCCCAGCGCCACAAACAGCCCTCTGGCAACGCCACCTGCAAGATAACCCAACAGAATTTCCAGCCCGGACAGCGGCGGCATCAGCGTGTCGACGATATTTCCCTGCACCTTGGTGATCACAATCGACGAGGATGTATTGGCAAAAGCGTTCTGGATCACTGTCATCATCATGATACCCGGAGCGAGGAATGTCATGAAGGGCACGCCCATGACATCGCCGCGCCCTGGTCCAATAGCGATAGTAAAGATCAACAAAAACAGCGCCGAAGTCACCAACGGGGCCAACAAAGTTTGCGTCCAGACAACCAGAAACCGCTTCACCTCACGCCCTGCCATTGTGCGCATACCCAGCCAGTTTACTCGCCCAAAGCGGCGCTCGCCCAAGCCGATGCGATACTCGGTGTCTGACATGGTTGTCTCCATTTACTGTGTCGCGTCTGCATAACCGCTGCACAGGCAGGTGCAAGATGGCTTGTAACTCGCGCCACAGTGATTAAAATGGGGAAGGATACGGATTACTATGGCGGCCGCAGGTTTCTTGGGGCCGCTTTTAGCTTGGAAAGGCAAGATATGTCCTGGACAGACGAGCGCGTTGATTTGCTCAAGAAAATGTGGGGCGAGGGTCAGTCGGCCAGCCAGATCGCCAAAGAATTGGGCGGTGTCACCCGTAACGCGGTGATCGGCAAGGTACACCGGTTGGGCCTGTCCAACCGCAATTCGACTGGTGCAGCCAAAACAGCTGAGCCCAAGGAGAAGCCCGCCGCCGCGGCCAAACCGGCCCCCAAGCCCAAACCGCAGCCCAAGACCGAGCCTGCGCGCCCGATCACGCCTGCGCCTGCAAAGTCGGCAGATGGCAAGCCAAACCTGCCTGCGCGCAAGCAGATCATTCCAGCAGGCCAGCCACTGCCACCGCAGCCATCGGCCAACGAAATCAGCCCCGAGGCATTAGCCAAGGTCAACGAGGTCGAGAAAAAGGCTAAGCGCCTGTCCTTGATGGACCTGACCGAGCGTACCTGCAAATGGCCAGTTGGCGACCCAGCCACCGAAGATTTCTGGTTCTGTGGCCTATCTGTGCAGCAGGGCAAGCCCTACTGTGAGGCCCACGTCGGCGTGGCCTTCCAGCCGATGAGCGCACGGCGCGACCGGAAACGGTAGTTTTCACCAAACATCAAAGTTTCCAAACGGCGCCTGTTGGGCGCCGTTTTTTATTGCCCGCTTACAAGTTGTGGTGCTCACTGTCACAAGCACTGCGTGCCCTTGCCCGTTGGACAGCACAAAAAGCAGTGTCTGGCAGCCAAAAGGACTTTGCAAAATGAGTGATCCATTTTTTCACCCGGTTTCTGGATTTGATCTCCCCCGCTTTGCTGGCGTACCAACGTTCATGCGATTACCCCATGTGCCGCTTGATGATGCACGGCTACAGGATGTGCAGATTGGCTTGATTGGCACCCCTTGGGATGGCGGGACAACCAACCGGCCCGGCCCTCGACATGGTCCTCGGCAACTGCGTGACATGTCGACGATGATACGCGCCCAGAATGGCGCTACGCATATCCGTCCGTTTGAACTGGCTAACTGCGCTGATCTAGGCGATGTGGCTCCCAATCCAGCGGGGCTGGAAGACAGCATGACACGGATCACTGCATTCTATGATCAGGTCACAGAGGCAGGTATTCTGCCTTTGACCGCTGGTGGAGACCACCTTTGTTCGTTACCCATACTACGTGCACTTGCAAGGGCTACCCCGCTGGGAATGATCCATTTCGACAGTCACACAGACCTGTTCCACAGCTACTTTGGCGGCACGATGTATACCCATGGAACCCCGTTTCGGCGCGCCGTAGAAGAAGAGTTACTGGACCCCAAGCGTGTCGTACAGATCGGGATACGCGGCACGACCTACGACAGTGAAGATCGTGATTTTGCAAAAAGTGTTGGAATTCGGATTATCCCGATCGAAGAATTCCATGTGCGTGGCGTCGAGGATGTGATGGCTGAGGCAAAAGAGATCGTCGGCAGCAGCAAAACCTATGTCTCCTACGACATCGACTTTGTCGATCCAGCCTATGCCCCCGGCACCGGCACCCCCGAAGTTGGTGGCCCCAACTCATATCAAGCAATCCAGGTAGCCCGGATGCTTGACGGAGTGCACATTGTTGGCGCTGACTTAGTTGAAGTATCACCGCCGTTTGATACTGGCGGCGCGACGGCTTTTCTAGGCGCTTCGATCATGTTCGAAATGCTATGCAACATGGCGCAAAACCTAACCTCAGACTAAGTTCACCCCTTTTAGCCCTTATCAGGTGCCGTTGACGTGAAGTTCGGGATTTTGTTGCCCGAGGCATCATTACCCTCGATCCCCGGCCAGTTGCCGTTCGCCAGATTGATGTTGCCGGGAATGTCTTCCTCCCAGAACCCGGTCACAACTGTGGTAATGTTCAGGTACAGCTTGTCATCAACGATGCGCCATAGGTTGGGGTTACCGGGCACCTTGCCGCCCTTGGATACCCCATAGGCGCAGTGGCCATCATACTGCGGCGCATAAAGCTCGGGGCTTTCCAGAAACTTGGCCCGGTTTTCCTTGGTCGAGAACGCAAAGGTGGCGTCGTTGTATTCAGCGGTGATGCTGGCCCGTCCGGCCACGCCAGCAGTTTGTTGAGTGCCGATCGCATTTGACGCCAGATCGCGGTACGCTACAACATCATAGCCAGATACGGCAAAGCCGGTTTCATCGATGTATTGCTCGCCGGCAAATGCAGGCAAACCAAGAGTCATTGCTGTGGCGGCAGCTAAGAAAAAACGTGTCATTCAATCATCCTCTCGCAGATGTTACTTCTCATACCCACCGACAATCGCGTCGGGTTGTCGATCACAATATGCACTATGGCGTTGATGCGAAGGGGGGCTCACGCCTCTGTGTTCATCCACGAGGCAACGTGATCCAAACCCCTTAAATGTTTCAATTTGCCTTTCGGCCATTGGATTTTTTAGAATGCAGCTTAAGTCTGGCTGCGATGCATGTCACAGCACGAATGATCGAGCTGAACCAAACAAGACAAATAGGACAAGGCCCAACAGATGAGTGATACTTCTTATACGCCAGCGAAGATCTGGACCTGGAATCAGGAAAACGGCGGCAAATTTGCCTCGATCAACCGACCTATTGCTGGCGCTACCCATGACAAGGATCTGCCAGTCGGCAAGCACCCGATGCAGTTGTATTCGCTGGCGACCCCTAATGGGGTCAAGGTCACCGTGATGCTCGAAGAGCTGCTGGCCTTGGGCCACACAGGGGCGGAATATGACGCATGGCTGATCAACATTGGCGAAGGCGACCAGTTTGGTTCCGGCTTTGTTAACGTGAACCCAAACTCCAAGATCCCGGCACTGATGGATTACAGCGACGATGAACCGCAGCGGGTGTTTGAATCTGGCTCGATCATGGTTCACTTGGCTGAAAAGTTTAGCGAATTCCTGCCCAAGGACGGCGCTGAGCGCACCGAAGTCATGAGCTGGCTGTTCTGGCAGATGGGCAGCGCACCTTATCTGGGTGGGGGCTTTGGCCACTTCTACGCCTATGCGCCGGAGAAATTGGAATACCCGATTGACCGTTTCTCGATGGAGGCAAAGCGTCAACTGGATGTTCTGGACCGACAGCTGGCCGATAACCTGTTTATCGCAGGCGACAACTACAGCATCGCCGATATGGCGATCTGGGCTTGGTATGGCCAACTGGTTCTGGGCCGCCTGTATGACGCGGCTGAGTATCTGGATGTGGCAAGCTACCCCCACGTGATGCGCTGGGCCAAGGCCATCGATGCGCGTCCTGCGGTCAGCAAGGGTCGCATGGTCAACCGAGCCTTTGGCGAGCTGCACACACAGTTGCGCGAACGTCATGATGCGTCGGACTTTGAGTTCCGCACTCAGGACAAGCTGGAAACAGCAGCAGAATAATACCTAGCCCGGCGGACACGCCGGGCCGCGCCTGACCTTCCTCAAGGTCAGGCGCGGCCCTATGAATTCTCCAGTAAACTTACTTCAGCTTCGGTGGATTCTCTGGATCGCTACCCGGGATCTTGGGCTGATACACCTTGGGCTCTTCCGGTTTTGGCAGATCAAACCGCAACCCAACCTTATCCAGCTTCTCTGTCATTGCATCAGCGCTGGAAAAGAACCCTACATCCATTGCCCCTGCTTCGATCCCAGAAAAGGTCAGCGCCTCACCTGCGGCCTTAGCCAGTGCGGATTGGGCCGCATCTGAGGTGTCGATAAAGCCCAGCAGATGCCCCTGCCCACCGCCGGTATACTGAACACTAACCAGATAGGCCGAAGTCGCCAACCCAGCAGCAGTTGCCAGCTTGCTGTCCAGCGCGGTCAACAGAACCTCGGGAAGGCCCACCGGCGCAGAGACTTCGACAATCGCAGCTTCAACCTGATCAGGCGTATGCTCCAACGTTTGGTGCAACCAACTGACGGCTTCGGCAGGGATCATGATTGACGACGGAGCCACCTCTAGGTTCACGCCTAGGCCTATCCCCTGCCCAGCCAGCATCTGTGCAACCACGCGCCCCGACAACGCCACATATGGAACGGGACGCTCAGCAAACTGTGCCAGACGCTCTTCGCGGTCAAACAGCAGAACAAAAGATCCATCAGCCAGATCAAACATCTCGGGCGAGATATTACCGTCCTCGGCTTCTTTGGTCAGCATCATGAACAATTCTGAATCGGCCAGACGTTCATAAAACCGCAGCCTTGCACCGTCATCGTCAGGCGCGGCGGTCATCGCTGCATGGGCGCGGTCCAGCGCAGTGGTCTCTGTCATTTCAACACCTCTTTCACCCTGGCGCGCAGGTCTGGCAACAGCTCTGCCTCAAACCAAGGGTTTTTCTTCAACCACCCGGTATTGCGCCAAGACGGATGTGGCAAGGGAAACAACTGCGGCGCATGATCTCGCCAGCCCTGCACCAACTCTTTAACTGGCTTTTTTGTTCCCATGTGAAACCGCTGGGCATGCGCCCCAACCAAGACTGTAATTTCGATGTTCGGCAATTGCGCCATCACACGCTGATGCCAGGTTCGATGGCACAGCACGGGTGGTGGCAGGTCTGCGCCCTTGGCGTTGTATCCGGGAAAGCAGAAACCCATCGGAACAATTGCAATCTGGTCCTTGTCATAAAACGCAGAAGCATCAAGCCCCAGCCAATCGCGCAGCCGATCCCCCGACGCATCCGTAAAGGGCCGACCACTTTCGTGAACCCGCGCCCCCGGTGCCTGACCGGCAATCAAGATACGGGCAGAGGGTCGAAACCAAACCACCGGGCGCGGGGTATGCGCGGTTGCCGTGGCTGCAAATCGGTCACTACACAATCTACAGGCGCTGATCTCAGCCTTTAAGGCACAACTGCTAACCACTTTTCGCCCTCGCCTCACGGTGACTGTTTCGAATCCGGAAACAGTCACCCCCCCATTTCGCCAATCTCCGTGTTAGTGACAGAGAAGTTTCAGCGCCTTTTCCACAAAAACGGCCGCGATATTAGTTAATAGACCATTGATAAACTATACTACAATTCGACATAATATGGCCAAATTGGCCGCGTAAGCCGTTAACACTCCTCTGTTATGGAAGGGGTTAGGTGCTACGTCACCGTCAATATCATCCGTGAGAAGAGCCCTGAAACAGGGGCCGCGCGGGCAGTACCGGAAAGACGATGATCGAGTTTCAGAATGTCAGCAAGTCCTTTTGGACCGGAAGTCAGCACAAGGTGATCCTGGATAAGGTCTCCTTTCGTGTTGATCTTGGCAATTCACTTGGGGTTCTGGCCCCTAATGGCACTGGCAAGACAACTCTGATCAACATGATGGCTGGCCTGGAAAAACCCGACGACGGCGAAATCGTACGATCCAGCAAGGTTTCCTTTCCGCTTGGCTTTATGGGCGGGGTGGTCAATCGACTGTCTGCACTGGAAAATTCACGATTTATTGCCAAGCTTTATGGGCTGGATCCAGACTACGTCGAGGCCTATTGCCGGTGGCTGTGTGGGTTGGGAGAGTACTTTGACCAACCTGTGGGGACCTATTCGTCGGGTATGCGCGCGCGCTTCAGCTTCTCGTTGATGCTCGCACTGGATTTCGATATCTATCTTGTCGACGAAGGTATGCCGGGCACAACAGATGTTGAATTCAATAAAAAAGCAGGCGCAATCCTGGAAGAACGTCTGCAAACCACCACCATCATCATCGTCTCGCATCAGGCAAAGACGTTAGAGAAATTTGCCCGATCGGCCGCCGTTCTGCTGAACGGACACCTACACATGTTTGAAACCTTGGAAGAAGCGAAACAGCTCTATGACTATGAAACCCAAGGCTAAAAAGTTTCGCATTCGCCGCAATCCGGGAAACCCCGGCAGCGGACAGACTGCTCCAACATCCGGTGAACCGGCCGGTGGTTCTGCAGATTCCGCCGCGACACGACCAGCACGGGCCAGATCTGTGCCCGGCCCAAAAGCAGAGGCCGCTGCTGCTTCGGCACAGATGCAGGCCGGTACTGAGCTCCAATCATCGCTAAGTGGTCAGGTCAGTTCAGCCCGGGAAACTGGGGTTAGCACCGATATTGACGCCATTCGCCAAGAGGGGCTGACAGGCCGACAGTTACGCATGGCACGTCGCGTAGCCCAAAAGCATAACTTGCCTGCAACCTCAGATTTTGACGCGGTTCGACTGCTGCGGGCAAAAGGCATCGATCCGTTCAAACGGTCAAACATGCTGGAACTCGTGGTTCCGCAAAACAAGGCTCATGCCGCTGGCAGCCCCGAGGCTCCGGGCGCGGTACAACTACCGCAGACCATTCCGGCAGCCAAAACGAACCTTCCTTCAACTGAACTAAGTCCGGCTGAGCGACGTGAACGCGATATCCGCACCATCCAGCGCGAGATCAGCAACCGCCGCCGTCGCAAACTGTTACTCTTGATGGGTCGGTTGGCGTTCTTCGTCATGCTACCGACATTTCTGGCGGGCTATTATTTCTACAAAGTCGCTACGCCAATGTATGCGGCCAAATCCGAATTCCTAATCCTGAAAGCCGACAACGCAGGCGGCGCTGGATTGGGCGGATTGCTGAGCGGCACCCAGTTTGCCACCAGCCAGGATTCGATCGCAGTCCAAAGCTTTCTGCAGTCAAAAGAAGCCATGATCCGACTGGATGCCGATATAGGCTTCAAATCTCACTTCACGCAGGAATGGATCGACCCCATTCAGCGCCTGAACGAGAATCCCACCAATGAAGAGGCCTACAAAACCTATAGCCGCAACGTGACCATTGGTTACGACCCCACCGAGGGGGTCATCCGGATGGAAGTCTCTGCAGCCGATCCTGAGGTATCAGCCCAGTTTGCGCAAAGCTTGATCAACTACGCCGAAGAAATGGTGAACGATCTTTCCAGTAACAAGCGCGACAATCAGATGCGGGATGCGCAACGTGCGATGGAAAGTGCCGAGGAAAAGCGTCGAGCGGCGCAGCAGTCACTAGTGCAACTGCAACAGCAAGGGTCTGTCTTGGATCCCGAAGGCGTGATCCTGTCATTGCGCTCGCAAATCAGTACGTTTGAATTGCAAGTGCAAGAGAAAGAACTGGAACTCGCCGCTCTGCTGGACAACACCCGTCCCAACAAGGCCAAAGTTGCCGGCACCCGCGCCGATATTGAGCGGCTTCTGGCTGTTATCGACCGACTGAACCAACGCATGATTGACGCCTCTGCCGGTGAAAACTCCCTGGCGAGCCTTAGTGTTCAGATCCAGATGGCGCAGGCTGATTTGGCGACACGTGATCTGATGCTGCAATCCGCCCTGCAGCAAGTTGAACAAACCCGAATGGAGGCCAACCGTCAGGTTCGGTACCTGACGACTGCGGTACAGCCAGTGCCAAGCCAGGAAGCGTCTTATCCACGCAAGTTTGAAAATACAATTTTGGCTTTCCTGATTTTTTCCGGTATCTATCTGATGTTCTCACTCACAGCGTCCATCCTTCGCGAACAGGTCTCATCGTAAGCTTATGAAAAACATTCAAATCGCCGACCTCAATATCGGAAACGACCGTCCACTGACCCTGATTGCTGGTCCGTGCCAACTGGAAAGCGCCGATCACGCGCAGATGATCGCAGGCAAGATGAAAGAGGCTTGCGATGCCGCTGGGGCGCAATATGTGTTTAAGGCCTCTTATGACAAGGCCAACCGCACCTCGATCAGTGGTGTACGTGGGCCAGGAATGGACGAAGGTCTTGCCATGCTCGACAGCGTCAAGAAGGCCATCGGCGTGCCGGTTCTGACGGATGTTCATACCACTGACCAATGTGCCCCTACGGCTGCGGTCTGCGATATCCTGCAGATCCCTGCGCTTCTATGCCGCCAGACTGACCTATTGCTGGCAGCCGCTGAAACCGGCGCGGCAATCAACGTCAAAAAGGGTCAGTTCCTGGCCCCTTGGGACATGGCCAACATCGTCACCAAAATCGAGAGCACAGGCAACCAGCGTATCTTGCTGACCGAGCGTGGCACCTCGTTTGGCTATAACACTCTGGTCACTGACATGCGGTCACTACCTCAGATGGCCTCTACCGGATATCCTGTTGTGATGGATGCAACCCACGCCGTTCAGCAACCTGCAGGTCTGGGTGGTTCAACCGGTGGTCAACGCGAGTTCGCCCCGGTGATGGCCCGCGCCGCCGCCGCCATTGGTGTTGGTGCCATTTTCATCGAGACTCACGAGGACCCTGATCGCTCGCCATCAGATGGTCCAAATATGATCTACCTCGACCAGATGCCGCAGTTGATCGAAACCTTGATGGCGTTTGATGCCTTGGCCAAAGCCAACCCTATGACTTTTTAATTCACCGTAAAAGAGTTTTTCAAATGACCAAACCAACTGCTCCGGTATCTCCAAATACCTGGAATTTCCTACGCGACCCAATGATCGTGCCTACCGGCTTTCGTGAATATGACGCCCGTTGGAAATACCCGGACGAGATAAACCTGCCAGGCATCACGGCGGTGGGGCTTGGTTTGGCAACACAAATGCATGCCCGCGGGATTGATCCGGTCATTGCAGTGGCTAACGACTACCGGGATTACTCTCTCAGCATCAAAAACGCCCTGATTTTAGGACTCATTCAGGGCGGTGTTCAGGTCAAGGATATCGGCCCAGCCGTCTCCCCAATGGCCTATTTCGCCCAATTCCACCTGGATGTTCCTGCTGTCGCAATGGTCACTGCCAGCCACAATCCCAACGGCTGGACCGGGGTCAAGATGGGCTTTGAACGCCCCCTCACCCACGGCCCCGATGAAATGAACGAATTGCGCGAAATTGTGCTGGAGGGCGAAGCCATTGCTCGTCCCGGCGGCGGCTATGAATTTGTCGATGGTGTTAAAGAGGCCTACATGGACGATCTGGTCGGCGACTTCAAAATGTCCCGCCCGCTCAAAGTCGTCTGCGCAACCGGCAACGGCACAGCAGCAGCCTTCGGCCCCGAACTGTTCGAACGGATCGGCGTCGAGGTCGTGCCCAGCCATAACCGGCTGGACTATACCTTCCCACACTACAACCCCAACCCCGAAGCGATGGAAATGCTGCACGACATGGCCGACAGCGTTCGCGCTTCTGGTGCTGATTTTGCACTGGGTTTTGACGGTGACGGCGACCGATGCGGTGTTGTGGATGACGAAGGCGAAGAAATCTTTGCTGACAAAGTGGGCGTCATCATGGCCCGCGACCTATCCAAATTGCACCCCAATGCCACCTTTGTCGCGGATGTGAAATCCACTGGGTTGTTTGCCTCCGACCCCGAACTGCAAAAGAACGGTGTCACTGCTGACTATTGGAAAACCGGCCACAGCCACATGAAGCGTCGCGTCAAAGAGATCAGTGCACTGGCTGGGTTCGAAAAATCTGGTCACTACTTTCTGGCCGAACCCATCGGTCGCGGCTACGACTGTGGCATGCGGGTCGCGGTTGAGATCTGCAAACTGATGGATCGCAACCCGGATATGAAGATGTCCGACCTTCGCAAGGCACTGCCCAAGACTTGGGCCACACCCACAATGTCGCCCTATTGCGCCGATACTGAGAAATACGACGTGCTGGAACGTCTGGTCGCAAAACTGGTGGCCAAGCACGAAGCAGGTGAAAGCTTTGCCGGGCGTACCATCAAAGAGGTTGTTACAGTCAACGGCGCCCGCGTGATCCTCGACAATGGTTCATGGGGCTTGGTACGCGCCTCCTCAAACACCCCCAATCTGGTGGTGGTCTGCGAAAGCTCTGACAGCGATGCCGAAATGCGCGCGATCTTCGCCGATATAGACGCGGTCATCCGCACCGAGCCTCAGGTCGGCGACTACGACCAAAGCATTTAACAAAAAAAGGCGCGCCAGTTATCCTCGGCGCGCCTTATCTAAAAGCGCTAGATCCCCCGCTTCATCTGGCTAAAAATATCCCGGGGTCTGGGGCAGAGCCCCAGCCTTCCCCAAATCAGTTCCCCTGCAACAATTGCAACAGGCTGTCCTTGGCGCGCTGCTCCAACCCATCCTTTATCGCTTCTTCCAGATCCTGCTCTGGTGCAATCTCGACATTCAGCTCTTCGCTTAGCTTCTGGCGCAGCTGATCCGTGGCCTGATCCTCAATCCCGTCAATCTCAGCCTCCAGCACCTCGCTCAGGTCCGGCCGGATCTTGGGATCTGCCCAAGGGCCAGTTATCCGCAGCGGTAGCGACAATCCCCGGCCACCATTGGCCGCCGTCGCGGTTGGCGTGAACAGATAATCCAGATCTTGCGCGCCCAAGCCAATCCGGCCAGCCCCATCCGCACGCACGCCTTTTAGTGAAATCAGCAAATCCTGGTTGTTCAGATTGCCATCCTTCAACGTGTAACTGGCGCTCAGATTGTCAAACACTGTGCTACCACCATTGCCACTGCCAGACCGCATCAGCCCCTCTAGGTCAAACCCGGTAAAAAACCCCTTGCCGATCTCCAGCCAGCCCTTACCACTCAGCGACCTCATAATGGCGTCCTGCGTGTTGCCAATGCCCAGAAACTGCAGCTCCCCCAATGCCTCGCCGTTCAGCCGGTCATAGCCCGCCAACTGCCCCAGTGCTTGCTCCAAACGAATACCCGAGTAGGTCAGCTTACCACCAACAGACAACCCATTGCGGTTGTTGGCCACCACCTGCCCCTGCACCGAACCGCCAAAAACCGAGGCCGGAAGGAATTTCAGAACCGCACGTGCATTGTCAATCGACAGGTTCAACTTGCTGGCACCCAGTTTGACACTGCCGGTATTCAAACTGGCGACAGTCAGCTCGACTGAACCTTCGACCAAAGCCAGAGCAGAGGCGTCAATGAGGTCTGCAGACCAGCCAGCAGTTTCCGAACTGGCAGCCCCAGCCGAGCCACCAGTTGCAGCCACCCCTGTTAGGTCCAAGTCCTGTGCCTGTAGTTTGGCGGTGACATATGGCACCTCTCCCAGAGTCAGATCCACCGCGCCTTTCAGCACATTGCCGCCCAGATCCAGATTCAAATCTCGCAACGTCAGACGTCCATCTGGGGTGTAGGTCAGGTCACTGCCCACCGTCAGGCTTTGCCCCATCCCTTGCGGCAGGGAAACATCACCCAGCCCCGCGGCACTCAGCACCCGTACAGTATCGTCACTCTTGACCGTCAACCGTCCTGCTGCCTCGCCGCTGACGCCGACCCGACCATCAAACCTCGCAATATCGTCCCCCATGGTCACCGTCGCCCCAACCGAGGCCACTTGCCCGTCAAGGAACTCCGCAAAGGTGCCGATCTCGCCGATGATTTTCACCGCCCCCTCGGACGACTTCAGCGTCATCACCAGATCAACAGTGCCGTTGGGCTCAGGCCATTTCAGCGCCAGATCGATATTCTGCACCTCGACAACAGCTTCACCATGCGCAGCATAACTGACACTGGCACCGCTGAGCATCAGCGTTTCGATATTCAGCGTCGAGCCAGCGCCCCCGGCTGCACTGTCCACCTCCGCACTCCCCGAAGGGCTCGCATCGCTAACCGCAGGCAGCTGCCAATTACCCTGCCCGGTGGCATTGGTGCTCAGGTTCAGATGCGGAGCCTTGGCACGGATGGTTTTGATTTTAACATCACCGTTCAGCAAATCCGGGCCCGAAATGCCAATCGACAGGGTCTCGGCCGTCAACATCGGCTGATCGCCCGCCCAATCGGCATTTGACAGGCTGACCCCATGCGCCTTGACGCCCATCACCGGCCAGACCGACAGCGCCACCTCGCCGCTTACCGCCAGCTTGCGCCCGGTCTGCGCCTCTAACTGGTCCGAGACCAGTTCAGCCAGTTTATCCCCCGGCAGCAACAACAGCCCGCCAATGACCACCACTATGGTGATCACCAAGGCGACAAATATCCGAAACAACAACCGCATGGTCAAATCCCTGTCTGTTTGGACTTAGATTAACGTGCTGGGGAATGGGTGCAATCAGGACCAAGCAATATTGGGAAAGGATTTACCATTTGCGGCCTATAGAGGCTGGCAAGCGACCCCAAACAAAACCTTAAAATGGAAACGTGAGCCCACTCCGGATTTGCTTTTAACATCAATTTCCCCACCCATCATTTCAACCAGCTTCTTGCAGATCGAAAGCCCAAGGCCGAAACCTCCGAATGTTCTGGACGTTGATTGATCTGCAGGAGTGGAACTATTGAATGTCACTGTTTTAAGACCCTCTGCCATTCCAAGGCCGGTGTCGGACACACAAAAATTGACAGCAATGGTTTGGTCATCAGAAGGGCTTTGTTGCACAAATAGGGTTGAGGTCGGACCTCCCCTGACACCGGACGGATTTAGCCTATCGCCTCTGTCTTGGGGATGCCAAGTGCAGTAA
>NZ_QHLQ01000064.1 GCF_011813015.1 Parasedimentitalea denitrificans
ACAGGCAACGCGCCGCATAATCAAACCAACCAGATGAGCCAAACTCTCACTTAGTTTAGGCCGCCTTTGGACCCAAAAACTCTGCCGACGCACAGATGCCTGATATTGAAGATCGAGTTAGCGAAGTGGAGGCGTCTGTAGGTGAAGTTAGGACGTCCCTTATCAGTGTGGCGGCCGAATTAAAAAGCTCCATTACCCACAAAGAATTATGGCTGAGTGTCGCCGCCATTGTCGGGGGAATTGGGGCTGTAGTAGCCGTAATTGCAGGCGTCCTTGTGTGGCTAAATGACCTGCAAATGTCAGCCATGAAAGCAGAGTTCAATGCCTCCTTGAAGGCCGCCATCTCCGATGGAGTTGTCGAAATGAAGGAGTCGGTTTCTTTAGATTTGGCTTCAATAGAGAGTACATTATCTGATGAGAGAGACCAACTTAAGGCCGACTTTTTAGCCTCCCGGGAGGAAATGCAGCTGGAATTCAAGTCCTTTTTGGAGGCTGCTTTGGCAGAACAGAACCTTGAATTTGATAAGTCACTTCAAAAGCAGGAAACGAGTTTAATAAAAACTTTTTCATCTTTCGGAATGAAGGCTATGCCACCGGTCATGGCTAATGGTGCTTTCCAATATCAGCCATCAGATGGGGCCATGTTGAAATGGCTCATGGTTAGCGACAGTGTTGGTTGGAAAAAATCACTCGATGCCTTCATAGAAGGCAATATCGATGATGGTGATTTAGAACCCATTGATCCGGAAGGTCTGTATATTAGAGACAATGGTGGTTTCAAACCGTTGATAAAAATATGGGAATAGTTGCATCAAGACGGGTCTTACGAACCTAGTTGTCAGAGCTCAGTGGATCAACCTTGTGATCCCCTCCCTTCGTTCCACATGTGTTCTTCTGAGCTGAGAGGACCGCATGCCTGACTGGCCCCGCACCATCCACTACGATTTGTACGAAGCCATGGAGGCGGGGGACCGCGATGCCTGGCGCCCTGCCTTCCAAAGTTGGGCCAAAACCCATCGGTTACGGTTCAAACTCCAGTGGGAGGCTGACCTGCTGCGCCGTTTAGGGGAGTTGGACCAGTGGAAGTGGGCGCCTGGCATTCAGGGTTTGTTGGACCCGCCGTCACTCGTTGATAGCCGACCTTGGTGACAAACCCGTCTAACGGCAGCTTGCAGCCAATGTTGTTGAAAAACTCTTGTTGATTTGAGGGTATATGACTGATTCAATTTCCTTATTGGCGTGGGGGGATTGGTGGCGATGTTAGGACCA
>NZ_QHLQ01000066.1 GCF_011813015.1 Parasedimentitalea denitrificans
TGTCTGACGTTAGCACCTGTGGGACAGAATTGAGGATTTGAACAACGGAGGATTTCTGGGTCATCGTAACTGTTAAGGAGTGAAGATGAACAAGAAATCCGGAACCAGCAAAGCTGCGGCTACCAAGCTGGTCAAATCCATCCGCCGCAAGACCCGGCAAACCTATTCATCCGAGGAGAAGATCCGCATTGTTTTAGCGGGTTTGCGTGGCGAGGAAACCATATCGGCACTGTGCCGCCGCGAAGGCATCTCTGAGGGTCTGTATTACAGCTGGTCCAAAGAGTTCCTTGAAGCCGGGAAGCGGCGTTTGTCCGGTGACACGGCTCGTCAGGCCACTTCGCCTGAGGTGAAAGACCTGCGATCCGAGGCGATGGCACTGAAGGAATGCGTTGCGGACCTCACATTAGAAAACCGCTTGCTCAAAAAAAGCATGACAGGGGATGGGGGATACGAGGAATGAGGTATCCTGCGTCAGAGAAACTGGAGATCATCCGCACCGTTGAGGGATCCCATCTGCCCACCAAGCAGACCCTGGACATGCTGGGCATCCCGCGCACCACATTCTACCGATGGTATGATCGCTATGTTGAAGGCGGACTTGATGCCCTGGCGGATCGCTCTCCCCGCCCAAAGTCTGTCTGGAACCGTATCCCTCAGGCTAGGCGGGATGATCTGATCGAGTTCGCGCTGGAACATGAGGCGCTGACGACGCGCGAATTGGCGGTCAAGTATACCGATGAGAAACGGTATTTTATCTCTGAATCATCGGCTTACCGCTTTCTGAAGGAAGCTGACCTGATCACTGCACCGGACTATGTCGTGATCAAAGCGGCTGATGAGTTCACGGACAAGACCACCGCCATTAACGAGATGTGGCAGACCGACTTCACCTACTTCAAAATCATCGGTTGGGGGTGGTTTTATCTCAGCACCATCCTGGACGATTACAGCCGCTATATCATCGCCTGGAAGCTCTGCACGAACATGCGGGCCGTGGATGTGACTGACACGATTGAACTGGCTCTGGCGGCGTCTGGATGCGATCAGGCCGTCGTTCGGCACATGCCTCGCCTGCTGAGCGACAACGGGTCCTGTTACATCTCAGGCGATTTGGCTGAATGGCTGGAAGATCAGAAAATGGATCACGTTCGCGGCGCACCGTTCCATCCACAAACTCAGGGCAAAATTGAGCGCTGGCATCAAACGATGAAGAACCGGGTTCTACTGGAG
>NZ_QHLQ01000009.1 GCF_011813015.1 Parasedimentitalea denitrificans
CCATGCCATCTCTGCATCAAACCAGATCGACAGCGAACCGCGCTGTTTTAGGGCTAGGTTGTAGTCTGACCAGTTCCTGGTCTTGTAAGTCGTCGGTATCCACCTGCTCATGAACCCCAACTATCACGCTGGATTCATACAGTGAATCCCATCAACCGATTTGTGCAACAAAGCCGTTTCACTATATTAACTCATAAAAATACCGTTTGACGAAATGTAGCCCAGAACTCCTAATAAGCCCACAAGAGCACCAATCGAGCTTCTGCTGCGCAAAGCACCAAGCTCGGCATTGGGCCGCTCTGGCGACTTTGCATAGCAAACTTTCATTGCTCCAAAGGATTGGGGAGGTGCCAACTGTCCCTCCTTACTCGCAGATCTTCGTCGGTCTGCGGGTGATTGAATGGTGATTTGATTGCGGCTGATGGGGCTGTGATCACATCGCACCCAATATCGAAACTGTGATCTGACCTCAAAACCCCAAATCCGGGAACAGAAATAACCCATCGCAACACTATCATTCCCCGCGGTATAGCGTATGGGACGTGGGGCCTTTAGGAGAATGAATGATGAGTGCCTCACAGAGTATACTTGAATTGGTTGCGGCGGCGCAGGCCACGGCAAAGACGTCTGAAGATTGCATTTCAGAAATCACGAAGCTAATGGGTGGGCAGGCTGGCTCTGACGCTCAAGTTGAAGAGCTTCGCGCTGCGACGGTGGCACTGGAACTGGCCGCAATTGATATCTTCTCCCTTTTCGAAGCCCGGATGCAGCACCATTTCAGGCGCGGCCCGTTCTCGCGCAAATTAAAGGCATTGCTGGTAGAGGCCGGCCAGGCTGATCTCGCCGATCGGGTCCACCAATCATATCTTGCGATCAATGTGTTGAAGCATGGAACCGGCGCGAGTTATCGGGAGATGCTCCAGCTTCCAAAGCCGCTTTTTGTTGTGAAACCATCCAAAGTTATCGCCGACGATGACACGCAGGCACCATCAGCACTGGTTGATGTTACTGCGCCGGGCTTTTTTGATGGGCTGACGACGACGATTCTTGACGCGTATCACTTCCTTGAAAACAGACAGATTTCTTAGCTTTTAACCAGCGCACAATAGCCCTGTTTTCCAATAAAAAAGGGAGGCGCTGTTTAGCACCTCCCTGCATCGTAATTCACGCTAAAGCTTACAGAATCTTGATGTCAGCCGCCTTGATATCAGCCAAAAACTGCGCCAAGCCTTTGTCGGTCAGCGGGTGGTTGATCAGCGATTTGATCACGCCGGGAGGGGCCGTGATCACGTCAGCACCCAGACGGGCAGAATCCAGCACGTGGTTCACAGTTCGGATCGAGGCGGCCAGGATTTCTGTCTCAAACCCAAAGTTGTCATAGATGGTGCGGATGTCTTCGATCAGCTCCATGCCGTCCAGGTTGATGTCATCCAGACGACCGATGAACGGCGAGATGAAGGTGGCGCCAGCTTTGGCTGCCAGCAGCGCCTGGTTGGCCGAGAAGCACAGGGTGACGTTGACCATGTGACCGTCGTCGGTCAGGGTTTTACAGGCTTTCAGGCCATCCCATGTCAGTGGCACCTTCACAGCGATGTTTTCAGCGATCTCTACCAGTTTGCGGCCTTCGGCGATCATGGTCTCGGCGTCTACGGCAGTCACCTCAGCCGATACAGGACCGTCGACCAGATCACAGATTTCCTTGGTGACTTCGATGATGTCACGGCCGGATTTCTTGATCAGCGAGGGGTTGGTGGTCACACCGTCAACCATGCCCAGATCGTTCAGCTCGGCAATGGCATCGATTTCGGCGGTATCTACGAAAAACTTCATTTGAAGGATCCTTTGGATGGGTTGGCCTTTGTTTGCGCTAGCCTTTAACGCAATAGCGAGGCATTAAAAACCCCTGAGGATGAAAGGCAGTGGCGTGAGTGAACAGGAGTTTTTCCACGAAGGCGAGCGGGTCGGGGTTTTGACCGCGCAACCGCTTGATCGGGTTCTGGATTACCGCGCCCCCGAGGGTGGTTGTTTTCTTGGTGCCTATGTCGAGGTGCCGCTGGGCCCGCGCAAGGTTCTGGGCGTTGTCTGGGGGCCGGGGCAGGGTGACTTTGATTCGGCCAAGCTGCGCGCGGTGAACCGGGTATTGGATGTCGCGCCGATGCGGCAAGAGATGCGCCAGTTCCTAAGCCGGGCGGCGGATTACACCCTGACACCGATGTCGATGA
This sequence comes from Parasedimentitalea denitrificans, assembly GCF_011813015.1. Lineage (GTDB taxonomy): Bacteria > Pseudomonadota > Alphaproteobacteria > Rhodobacterales > Rhodobacteraceae > Parasedimentitalea > Parasedimentitalea denitrificans. The sequence goes on from NZ_QHLQ01000009.1 coordinate 2,223, forward strand.
TGCTACGTCTGGCCACCCGCGCGCCGGGATTGTCTGATCCGGTGTCGATGCGCAAGGTGCTGCGACGTGGCACTGGCGAACCAGACCGCATGACCGATGCCCGCACCCGCGTTCTGTCTGCGATCGAGGAATACGGCGGGCTGGCCTTTACGCCCAAAGAATTGTCGGACCTTGCCGGGGTGACGCCCTCGGTTGTCAAGGGGCTAGTGAAACAGGGCGCCCTGCGCGAGGAAGAAGCGCCGCGTGATCTGCCCTATCCGCATCTGGACCCGGAACTGCCGGGTAAGACCCTGACGGATGATCAGGCTGCTGCGGCGACTGCCTTGGACGAGGCTGTGCAAAGCGGAGCCTATGGAACTACCCTGCTAAAAGGGGTTACCGGGTCGGGCAAGACAGAGGTTTACCTAGAGGCGGTAGCCGCCTGCCTGCGCGCCGGGCGGCAGGCGCTGGTACTACTGCCTGAAATTGCGCTGACGGCGGAGTTCTTGAAACGGGTTGAGGTACGATTTGGCGCCACTCCAGCCGAATGGCATTCGGGTGTGACCATGACCGAACGTCGCCGGGTTTGGCGGATGGTGGGGCAGGGCAATGCGCAACTGGTGATCGGCGCGCGCTCATCCTTGTTTCTGCCGTTTCAGAACCTTGGCCTGATCATCGTCGATGAAGAACACGATACCTCGTACAAACAGGAAGAGGGCGTGCTGTACAATGCCCGCGACATGACAGTGCTGCGCGCCGCTATGTGTTCGGCGCAGGTGGTGCTGGCCTCGGCCACGCCAAGTTTGGAAAGCTGGACCAATGCTGAGGCAGGCAAATACAAACGTCTGGACCTGACGGCGCGCTTTGGTGCTGCTGTGCTGCCTGAGATGAAGGCGATTGACATGCGGGTCGAGAAACTGCCTGCCTCGACCTGGATATCACCCACTCTGCGCCGCGCCATGGAAAAACGGATCGAGAATGGCGAGCAATCACTGTTGTTCCTAAACCGACGCGGCTTTGCTCCGGTGACGATCTGCCGGGCCTGCGGTGAGCAGGTGGCCTGTGATCACTGTGATGCGCGCATGGTAGAACACCGCTTCCAGAACCGGCTAATGTGCCACCAGTGTGGCGAAACCAAACCACTGCCGACGGTTTGTCCGTCCTGTGAGGTTGAGGGCAAGATGGCGCCGGTTGGCCCCGGTATTGAACGTCTGGGAGAGGAAGCCGCGACTCTGTTCCCCGATGCGCGCATTGCGGTGCTCAGTTCGGATCTGTTCGGATCCGCCCGCGCTCTGAAAGAGCGGATTGAGCAGATCGCGGCGGGCGAGGCCGACATCATTCTGGGCACCCAACTGGTGGCCAAGGGGCACAACTTTCCACTGTTGACTCTGGTCGGCGTGATCGATGCCGATCTGGGCCTGCAAGGGTCTGACCTACGTGCGGCAGAACGCACGTTCCAGCTGATGCGACAGGTAGCCGGTCGCGCTGGGCGGGCCGAGAAGCCGGGCGAGGCGCTGTTGCAGAGTTTCCAGCCGGAACACCCGGTTATTCGCGCCATTCTGTCAGGGGACGAGGAAGGGTTCTGGAAGGCCGAAGCGGCTGAACGGCAAGCTGCCGGTGTGCCGCCCTATGGACGTATGGCGGGGATAATCTTGTCCGGGCCAGACCTGCCGGCGGTGTTTGATTTGGGCAACGCCTTGGCCCGCAATGATGGTCCGCTCCGTGCGATTGGGGCGCAGGTCTATGGCCCAGCCCCAGCGCCGATTGCGCGGATCCGCGGCCGCCACCGTGTGCGCCTGCTGGTCAAGGCAGCCAAGGGTGTTCCCTTGCAAGATGCCATCGCCCGTTGGATCGCGCCCTGTCGATTGAAGGGTGATCTAAGATTGAATGTGGATATCGACCCGCAGAACTTTTTCTAACGAGTTTTCTTGTGACCGTTGGAATTTGAGTATTTCTAGCAAAAAGAAGCAAAGGTGGATGAGATGCTGCCAATGTTTCTTTTTGCCGAAAATACTCATATGTGCGGCCTAACAAGGTCGACCAACGTATCAATCAGAGCGTTGCGCAGGCAGCGCGCGGTCAGTTTATTTGAGGTTTCCACTTTCGTGTAAGAATGCCGGTCAATCGCGATTACTGCTGGGACTGACACCCCCGGCACTTGGAACAGGGTCCCGATACGATAGGGGCGCGCAGAGACAACGTTTAGCACGCGGGGTTTGATCCCCGTCCGCATCCGCTTTGGCGGTACCGCCTCTCATTACTCATATTGGTTCTTGTAACCGACAGACATCACCAACTGCACGATCACAACCCAGCAAGGCAGCGTCTTGGTGGTGCATCTGTAAGCGCGGCGACTCTGCGTAGATGCAGGGCTGATGTGCATGGGCGTCTTTGCTCTACCCACCTGAGTGTTTCAGGCGTATGAGCGGGGTATGTTCAAACAATTCCCTCTCTCCGCCTCATCTGATCTGCCGCTTTGGCGCCGTCCGGTGACCTTGTTGTTCCTGATGTCAGCTGCCATGCCGATCGCGTTTTTCTCGTGGTACGCCTTGCTGAATAACTTTGTCATCGAGGTGGCCGGGTTTGATGGCTCGGACATCGGGTTGCTGCATACCGTGCGTGAAATCCCCGGATTTATGGCGATTGGCGTGATCGCCATCATCCTGTTTGTCCGTGAACAAGTGCTGGGTATGGTGTCACTGGTGCTGCTGGGTGTTGCGACAGCCTTTACGGCCTGGTTTCCCAGCCTGAATGGCATTTTGATGCTGACCTTTCTCAGTTCACTTGGGTTTCACTACTACGAGACGGTGAACCAGTCGCTGCAGTTGCAATGGCTGCCGAAAGACAAGGCACCGCAGGTGCTGGGTTGGTTGTTGGGCATGGGATCGGCTACTACGTTGCTGGTCTTTGTGTTGATCATGTTGATGTGGGAGACCCTGAATCTCAGCTACAATATTGTGTTCATGGTGGGCGGGTTCACCACTGTCGGATTGGCGTTGTTTGCTCTGCTTGCCTATCCGCAGTTTGAATCCCCGCATCCGCAAAACAAGACCATGGTGCTGCGCAAACGGTATTGGCTGTACTATGCGCTGCAGTTCATGGCTGGCGCGCGGCGGCAGATTTTCATGGTCTTTGCGGGTTTCATGATGGTCGAACGGTTTGGCTTTGACGTGCACGAGCTGACAGGGCTGTATCTGGTCAACCTGGTGGTCAAAATGCTGGTCGCGCCATTCCTGGGCAAAGCAGTGGGCCACTTTGGTGAACGTCGCACCCTGATCTGGGAATATGTCGGCCTGACACTGGTGTTTATGGCTTATGGTGGCATCTACTGGTTTGGGTGGGGGGTGCTGTTTGCCTCGGTTCTATACGTGGTGGATAATATTCTGTTTGGTCTGGCTCTGGCGTTGAAAACCTATTTCCAAAAGATCGCGGACCCGGCTGATATCGCGCCAACAGCGGCGGTTGCCTTTACCATCAACCACATCGCAGCGGTATTCCTGCCAGTGTTGCTGGGGCTGTTGTGGCTGGTGTCGCCTGCTGCGGTGTTTGGTCTGGCCTCGCTGATGGCGCTGACTTCCCTGGGCTTGTCACTGCTGATCCCGCGCCATCCTGAGCCGGGGAATGAGACAGTGTTCAGCAAATACCGGATGCCTGCTCCGGCGGAGTAAGGAAATCAGAGAGGGCTGCGTATGCGGCCCTTTCTCTTGACCTATCGGCCCAGCCAGCCTAGGCGCATCTGATCAGTTTCAGGAGATCGTGATGCCCACCTTTACCGCCCTTACCACCCTATCCGGAAAAGCTGCCGCCGAGGCGCTGGGCGAAGCCATGGAAAACCTGGTGCCGGAACCCACTGGTGTTGGCATTCTGGACCTCGAGGACGACTCGGGTCTGTGGGAGGTTGGTGGCTATTTCACCGAGGCCCCGGACGAGGCTGGATTGGCGCTACTGGCAGCGATGCATGGGTCAAAACCATTTGCCGTGTCTGAACTGCCTGATACCGATTGGGTGGCGCATGTCCGGCGCGAATTGGCCCCGGTCGAGGCGGGACGGTTCTTTGTCTACGGCAGTCACGACGCTGACAAACTCCCTGCGGATAAAATCCCGTTGCTGATCGAGGCGGCAATGGCCTTTGGCACTGGCCACCACGGCACCACTTTGGGCTGCCTGAAGGCGCTTGATCATCTGATCGGTGAAGGCTTCGAAGCAGGCAAAGTCGCTGACATCGGTTGTGGTACGGCCGTACTGGCCATGGCGGCTGCACGCGTCTGGGATGGTACCATTCTGGCCAGTGACATCGACCAGGTGGCGGTGGACGTGGCCGAGGCCAATCTGGCCGCCAATGGTATGGCTGGCCGGGTTGGTTGTGTCGAAGCTGCAGGCTTTGATCATGACGATCTGCAAGCCACGGCGCCTTATGATCTGATTTTCGCCAATATCCTGAAAGGCCCACTGGTGGCGCTGGCGCCTGAGATGGCCGAGAATCTGCGTCCTGGTGGTTATGCTATTTTGTCGGGCATTCTAAACGAACAAGCCGAAAATGTGGCAGAAGTTTATGCACGAAATGGCATCAATCAAGTGCGTCGGGATGAGATTGGTGACTGGACCACTCTGTTGCTCCAGAAATAGGGTGGAATATGGCGGGCTTTTGACACAATTTGAGGGTCCGCCTTAGATTTGCCACATTTCTGACGCAAGCTGCCTTATCCGCTGGTGGGGGCCAGTTCGGGGTCTGTCATGAGTGAAGAACACCAACAGTTTTTGTCACGTGTAAGTCGGCTTGAGAACAAGCACGAGGCTATGCACAATGGGTATTCGGCCCGGATACGGTCCGATGGTTTGATTGTTGTCGGACCTAAGCGAAAGATTGAATCGCGTATTTCTCCGCGATCGGTTGTTCTGTTCCTTGCAGCGTTCATTCTATTCAAGGGGTTCCTGATCGCTTCAATTGGGTTGGACGGCTATCAGGGCAGGCTGTCAAAGCTACAGGCTGGATCTGTTTTTGAGCAGGGTGGAGCGTGGATCATGTTTGTTGATCCGTTGTCACTGTGGACAGCTACTCAAATCGGTCCCATTCTTCGTTGACCAGCGCTACCCCGTCTGTGTGCTTGAGGGTACTACAGGTGGGGCCGTTAGCGCCCGAAGGTCCAGGTGGGCCTTAACATAGGCAATGTCGGATTTATAAAAGACATCATCTGATACCACAAAACCCAGCTTTTCATAAAACCCGCAGGCGCTTTGCCGGGCGTCGCACCACAGCTGGTGCAGCCCGTCACGTTTCATGGCCTGCGCGCCATGCAGTACCAATTTTGATCCGATCCCTGCTGTTCTGTAGTCCGGGGCGACAGCCAGTTTGCGCAGCCGGACCTTGGGCGCGGCTGGATAGAACGACCCGACACCAATCAGTGTTTCTTTGACGAAGGCCCCGACATGCAAGGCTGCATCGTCACCCGGCACCATGACGTGTTCTATCGGTTTGTCAGGCCACAGCATGGCTTGGCGAAAGCCGAGTGTTTCATGGGCAGGCAATAAGCTGAAAGTGACGGACATGCAGGACTTCCCAGAAAGATCTCTGCGGCAGCTATCATACACCTGACAGACCTGACAGTGCGACGGCTGGCCATGTTGGGGAAGACATGATCCGAAAACAAAAAACGCCGCAGCGCTGGTGGCGTGCGGCGTTTTGATGTCTGCCCCGAGGGAGGAGGCGAAGCAGATGGGTTTTATCGTAGTGTTCTGCCAGTGGCGATGACTTCGATGTCACCGCGGCACAGGCCGATATCTGTCAGCTCGCGGTCGCTGAGCGCAGACAGGGAGTTGCGTGTCACGCGTGCGTTGTTCCAGCGGGAAAACGAGGTCGCAATTGTAGAAGCAGTTGCGCCGATACGGCCGGTCAGGCCAGTTGCGCCATAGGTGGTGCTGGTGGTGTCGAAAGCAGCCATATCTTTTCCTTTGATTGGAGTTGCTGAAGGTCGTTTGATCAGATGAACGGCATTTAGGGATGCGAACTGCTCTGAGCAAGGTGGGAAAACGCAACTGTCATATGCGCGGATTGCATAGCTAATCGCTATATAAACAAGGGTGATGAGTGGCCTGCGACAGGTTGTCCAAAAATGTCGTTTTCACCCCCGAGGAGGGTCGTTTCTGGCCCTTGGTTTCACCGTTTTGGTAACGTTGCATTAACGGAAAGGGTTTGGACATGTTCGCGGTTTGTGCTAATTGGACGAAAGAAATTTCAATTGATGGGCAAGGGCCGGGCGAAACATGCGGATTTTGGGAATTGATCCGGGGTTGCGGAACCTTGGATGGGGCGTGATCGAATCACATGGTTCAAAGCTGAGCCACGTTGCCAATGGGGTTTGCCATTCGGACGGAGACGATCTGGGCGAGCGTCTGCTGTCGCTGCACAATCAAGTGACCGAGGTGATCGAGGCCCATGCACCGGATCAAGCGGCGATTGAACAGACCTTTGTCAACAAAGATGGTGCCGGGACACTAAAGCTGGGACAGGCGCGCGGGGTTGCCCTGTTGACGCTGGCCAAGGCTGGATTGCCGGTGGGGGAGTATGCGCCAAACCGAGTGAAAAAGACGGTTGTAGGTGTGGGGCACGCGGACAAGACACAGGTGATGCACATGGTGAAACTACAGTTGCCCGGCTGTAACCCCGAAAACGCCGATGCGGCAGATGCGCTGGCTATTGCGATCTGTCATGCGTTCTATCGCGGCACTGCCGACCGGCAACTGCGCGAGGTGCGGGCATGATTGGAAAACTGACCGGGCGGCTGGACTACCGCGCCGAGGATCATGTGCTGATTGATGTGCGCGGCGTTGGCTATATCGTCTATTGTTCCAGCCGCACCATGATGGCGCTGCCCGGCGTGGGCGAGGCTATCTCACTCTATACCTCGATGCTGGTGCGTGAAGACCTGTTGCAACTGTTTGGTTTTACCACGCTGGTTGAAAAGGAATGGCACCACCTGCTGACCTCAGTTCAGGGGGTTGGGGCCAAGGCATCGCTGGCGATCCTGGGCACTTTGGGTCCTGATGCGGTTGGCCGTGCAATTGCTTTGGGTGACTGGGCGAGTGTTAAAGCGGCAAAGGGTGTTGGTCCCAAGATCGCACAGCGTATTGTGCTGGACCTGAAGGACAAGGCACCAGGGGTGATGGCGATGGGCGGCACTATTTCCGAGGCCATGGACGGGCCTGATTTGGAAGTGGTTGAGAGTGTGGAAGCCGCACCCAAGCCCAAGTCTAAAAAGAAATCTTCTAAACCCAATACGGATGCCGCAGCGCAGGCAGGGGCTTTGTCGGCGTTGTCCAATCTCGGCTACAGCCCCAGTGATGCGGCCGCTGCCGTAGCTGAGGCCGCCGGGAAAGAGGCTGGTCTGGGTGAGGCGGGTTTGATCAGAGCGGCGCTGAAGCTGTTGGCGCCAAAGGGGTAGCGGATATGGCTTATCGTGACTGTTCTTGTCTAGCCCGGTGGAACACCGGGCAGCGCCCAACCGCCCCCATGGGCGGGCGCTTTGCTTCCGCCCGCGGTCTGGCTCTGCCCTCAGCGACTTGTAGCAGCCTCCATCGAAAAACTGTGCGAATGCCGCCAAAAGCTGGACACCAAAATGATTGACGCCGACCCAAACCTGCGCCCCGAGCCGCAGCCCGAGGATAACGACCGCGCCTTGCGGCCACAGGGTTTGGGCGAATTTATCGGTCAGGCCGAGGCCCGCGCCAACCTGCGGGTGTTTATCCAGTCGGCCCGCCAACGGGACGAGGCGATGGATCACACGCTGTTCCATGGGCCTCCGGGATTGGGGAAAACCACCTTGGCGCAGATCATCGCACGTGAGTTAGGGGTGAATTTCCGCATGACCAGTGGGCCGGTGCTGGCCAAGGCCGGTGATCTGGCGGCGATCCTGACCAACCTTGAAGCACGCGATGTGTTGTTCATCGACGAAATCCACCGACTAAACCCAGTGGTCGAGGAAATCCTTTATCCGGCGATGGAGGATTTTGAGCTGGACTTGGTGATCGGTGAGGGGCCAGCTGCGCGCACCGTGCGGATTGAATTGCAGCCTTTTACTCTGGTGGGGGCGACCACCCGAATGGGGCTGTTGACTACCCCACTGCGGGACCGGTTTGGCATCCCCACACGATTGCAGTTTTATACCGTGGACGAGCTGCACGAGATCGTCAGCTGCAACGCGCGTAAATTGGGGGTGCCCGCCGACGAACAGGGCGCGCGGGAAATTGCTCGTCGTGCGCGGGGTACGCCGCGGATTGCCGGGCGTCTGCTGCGCCGCGTGGTGGACTTTGCTGTGGTCGAAGGCGACGGAAAAATCACCCGCGAATTGGCCGATAATTCGCTTACCCGGCTGGGAGTGGACCACCTAGGTTTGGACGGGGCTGACCGGCGGTATCTAAAGCTGATTGCCGAGAATTATGGTGGTGGGCCAGTTGGGATTGAAACCATGTCGGCGGCCTTGTCAGAAAGCCGTGATTCACTGGAAGATGTGATCGAACCTTATTTATTGCAGCAGGGGCTGATCCAACGGACGCCGCGCGGAAGGATGCTGGCGCAAAAGGCCTGGACCCATTTGGGGCTGGATGCCCCCAGAACTGCGGATGATTTGTTTGGTTGAAGCTGCGGGAGCCTCCGGTGGGAGTATTTTAGGCAACGAGAAACTACGGGTCTTGTTTGTGTCGGTATCGCGCGGCATAGAGCGCAAAGCTTGGAATGAGGATGCTTAGATGACTCCGGAACAGATTGAACAGCTTTTCACGCGCAATGACGGGTCATATGCCTTTGCCCGCTGGGGGCGGCCAATTGTGCCGATTGTTTTTGGGGTCGAAGATGAAACGCTGAAGGTAGTCAAAGGCGCGGTTGAGGCGGTGGCGACACTGGCAGGTGCCCAGATGGATGAGCTGGATGGTGAATTGGGCGCCAACCTGATGTTCTTTTTCTTCCGCGACTGGGATGAGCTGTTGGCGGTTCCCGATCTGGGGCGGTTGATCCCGGACCTAGAGCCATTGGTGGCGCGGCTGAAGGCGGCAGACGCCAGTCAGTATCGCGCGTTCCGCTTTGATGATCAGGCGGCCATTCAGGCGGCATTTGTATTTTTGCGGATGACTGGTGAAATGGCAGAGGTTCCGGCTGAGACATTGGCGCTAGCGCAATCGGTGCAGGTGATATTGATGTGGGGCGATCGGGCCTTTGCTGAAACGTCTCCGTTGGCTGTGTTGCCTGAAACTGGTGCGACCATTCTGCGGCCTGAAATTGCAGGGGTGATCGCTGCGGCCTATGATCGGATGATGCCGCCGTCAGCGGAGGATAAATCCCATGCCTTGCGCTTGTTTGCGCGGTTGCAGGGGTAGGGGCTGGACAAAATGCGCCCGAGGACTTTTCTTGGGCCGGTCAGCCAGCTGGAGTCACGCATGCATAAATTTCCGATCCGGGTCTATTATGAAGACACTGACATGGGCGGGGTTGTCTATTACGCCAATTACCTGCGGTTCATCGAACGGGCGCGCAGTGACTGGGTGCGCAAGCTGGGCAATGACCAGAATGCCATGCGCGATGATGGCTTGATCTGGGTGGTACAGCGGGTCGAGGCGGATTACCGAACCCCGGCGCGGTTTGATGATGAGTTGATGGTTGAGACTGAGGTAGCCAAGGTCAGCCCGGCGCGGCTGGTTATGGAGCAGCGGGTGATGCGCGGAGAAGTTGAGATTTTCCAGGCGAAAGTTACCGTTGCCTGTGTCACGGCCGAAGGTAAACCGCAGCGGCTTCCGGCAGAGATCCGCGCATTATCGTAAGAATTTGGCCTCTAACGCCTGTTTGATTGGATTTTCTCACAGGTCTAGGCTAAATTCCGTCCGGATAAGGTCAGAAAACTGGCCACAAATATAGCGAGCAGGCTAATGGAAGCAGAAACTCTGGCGATGGCGCAGGAGATTGATTTCTCCATGTGGGGACTTTTCGCGCGGGCAACTCTCACTGTAAAACTGGTGATGTTGATGCTTGTGGGGGCCTCGATATGGTCGTGGGCGATCATCATTCAAAAACATATCACCTATAAACTGGCGCGCGGTGGCGCGGATGAGTTTGATCAGGCGTTCTGGTCGGGTGAGCCATTGGATGGTCTGTTTGAACAGATTGGTCCACAACCCGAGGGTGCGTCGCAGAAGATATTTGCTGCCGGTATGACCGAATGGCGTCGCAGTCATCGCACCGATGGTGGCTTGATTGCTGGCGCGCAGGCGCGGATTGACCGGTCGATGGATGTGGCGATCGCCAAGGAAACCGAGAGCCTGCAAAAGGGCTTGCCAGTACTGGCGACAGTCGGCTCAACTGCCCCGTTTATTGGCCTGTTCGGGACTGTCTGGGGCATTATGACGGCCTTTATCGAAATTGCAGAACAGCAGAACAGTAACTTGGCTGTGGTTGCTCCGGGCATTGCCGAGGCGCTGATGGCGACGGGTCTAGGCCTGTTAGCTGCGATTCCGGCGGTGGTGTTTTATAACAAATTAAGTGCCGACAGCGATCGCATTATCGGTGGCTATGAGGCTTTTGCTGACGAGTTCGCCACGATCCTTAGCCGCCAGCTGGACTCCTGAGCGATGGGCGCCGCGGTACAGCAATCCTCGGACGGTGGACGCCGCCGGGGCCGTCGTCGGGGCCGTTCGCGCCCTATGGCCGAAATCAACGTGACGCCGTTTGTCGATGTAATGCTGGTGCTGTTGATCATCTTTATGGTGGCGGCACCACTGATGACGGTTGGGGTTCCGGTGGAACTACCCAAGACCGCGGCCAGCGCCTTGCCCGGTGATCAGGAAGAGCCGCTGTCGGTGACGCTGACACTTGATGGCGAGGTGCAGATCATGACCACCTCAGTTCCCCGCGAAGAACTGGTGCCCAAATTGCGGGCGATTGCAGCTGAACGGACATCTGACCGAGTATTTCTGCGCGCAGATGGCGGGCTCCCTTATGAGCAGGTGATGAAGGTCATGGGCGCGCTGAATGCTGGTGGGTTCTCGAACGTTGGGCTCGTCACTGACATTGGTGGGCCCGAACTGGACGATCCGGCCTCGGCCGGGCAATAGCGGAGCGGCAGGTTGCAGGTCGGAACCAAAATATCTCTGGCGGCCCATGCCGGGCTGATGGGATGGGTGGTGTTTGGTGCCTGGTTCCCGTCAGAGCCGTTGCCGTTTCAGGTGCAAGAGGTCACGATGATCAGCTCGGCTGAGTTCGCATTGCTTAGTCAGCAGCACCAAGCGCCTGAGATCGCAGAAGAACCAGCTGCTTTGCCTGTTCCGGAGGAGGAGCCACCAGCGCCAGCGGTGGAGCCGCAAGTGGATCCAGAACCCGAAATCGTAGAGCCGGAGCCGATTGAGCCCCCTGCGCCTGATCCTGAAGTTACAGAGCGGCCAGAGCCGGAGCCTGCGCCGCTGCCGGTTCCGCCTGCGCCCGAAGCGCCGACACTTCCCGACCTAACACCCGACTTACCGCAGGTGGTTGAACCACAGGTAGCGCAGCCTGCTGACAGGGTTGCCCCGACGCCGATCGCGCCGCCTGCGCCGGACACAACTATCGACGAAGTTGTCCAGCCTGAAATCGCGCCGGATGAAGGCGCTGAGACAGAGCAGGAAGTGCAAGAAGCAACGGCGCCGGAAGCCGCCAGTGACCGCATCGTGACCGAGGCCGAAGAGCAGGATGATCCTGTCACTGCGGCGCCAACCCAATCGTTGCGGCCCAAAACACGACCCAGACGGCCGACGCCTCCGGTGGAGACCGCAACACCTATTGAGCCAGTTGAACAACCCGTCGAGGAAACCAATGATGCAGTTGCGGATGCGGTGGCCGAGGCGATTGCTGGTGGCGCGGATGTAATCGCGCCGGAACCTTCGGGGCCGCCACTCACCTCTGGCGAAAAGGACGCTCTGCGCGTCTCGGTGTCGAACTGCTGGAATGTCGGCTCACTGTCGACCGAGGCTTTGGGCACTACAGTTGTCGTGGGGGTTTCGCTAAGCCAAGACGGTAAACCGGATGCCGGGACAATCAGAATGCTGTCCAGTACTGGTGGATCGAGCACAGCGGCGAAACAAGCATTTGAGGCTGCGCGGCGGGCTATCATTCGCTGCGGGGCAAAGGGGTTCCAACTTCCCCCTGAAAAATATGGCCAATGGCGTGATATTGAAATGACATTCAATCCAGAAAGGATGCGGATCAAATGAGGACTTTTTTGACAGGCGTTCTGTTGGCGGCAGCTTTGTTGGCCCCGGCGACTGCTGTGGTGGCACAAAACGGTCCGCTGCGGATTGAAATTACCGACGGTGTAATCGAACCGCTTCCCTATGCAGTGCCCAGTTTCATTGCCGATACAGCGTCCGCCAGCGAGTTGTCGACGCAGATCGCGCGGGTGATTGCTTCGGATCTGAGTGGCACAGGGTTGTTCCGCGAGATCCCTGCCTCGGCGCATATCTCTAAGGTCACTGATTTTGATGCGCAGGTGCAGTATGCGGATTGGAAAGCCGTCAACGCACAGGCGCTGATTACCGGGGCTGTCAGCGTTAATGGCAACCGGTTGACGGTGCGGTTCCGTGGCTATGATGTGTTTGCTGATAAAGAGCTGGATGGCGGCGGGTTGCAGTTTACCGGCACCACCGACGGTTGGCGGCGCATGGCCCATAAAGTGGCGGATACCATCTACAGCCGGATCACCGGCGAAGGCGGGTATTTCGATAGCCGGGTGGTTTATGTCTCTGAAAATGGTCCCAAGAATGACCGCCGCAAGCGATTGGCGATTATGGATTACGACGGCGCCAATGTGCAGTTTCTGACCAATAGTGCGTCGATTGTTCTGGCGCCACGGTTCTCGCCCACTGGCGATCGTGTGCTCTACACCAGTTACGAGAGCGGCTTTCCGCAGATCCATGTGATGGACATTGGCAAGGTCCAGCGCCGGGTGTTGTCTACTGATGATGGCATCATGAGCTTTGCACCTAGGTTCTCGCCAGATGGGCGCACGGTTGTGTTTTCCCAGTCGCAGGGTGGTAACACCGATCTTTTCACCATGGATATCAACAGCGGCAAGCTGACCCGGCTGACCAGTGCGCCGTCGATTGAAACTGCGCCGTCGTTTTCACCGGATGGCAGCCAGATTGTGTTTGAAAGCGATCGTTCAGGCAGTCAGCAGTTATATGTGATGGCTGTAACCGGTGGCGAAGCACGACGGATCAGTCATGGCAAAGGGCGTTATGGAACGCCAGTTTGGTCACCGCGTGGGGATCTGCTGGCGTTCACCAAGCAAAACAAGGGTCGGTTCCACATTGGTGTGATGCGCACCGATGGCAGCGAAGAACGGCTGCTGACGGCTTCGTTCCTGGATGAGGGGCCGACCTGGTCGCCAAATGGCCGGGTCATCATGTTCACCCGTGAAACCCAAGGTGCCAATGGTCGGTCCTTACTGTACTCGGTGGACATCTCTGGCCGTAACCTAAAACCGGTGCGGACCCCGGATGGTGGGTCGGATCCGGCCTGGTCGCCATTGCAGAATTAAGAAGAAAATCATCCCCATAGCGCGGCCAAATGGCCTGTGATAGGGTTAACGAAACATAAGACAATTGCATGAGGTTGATATCATGAGCGGTTTGACAAAAGTAATCTTGATCACTTCGGCGCTAGGCCTCGCGGCTTGCGATAATGTGACCGGCGGAAACTCTGGCGGGACCTCGTTGAACGGTGGTGGCGCGGGCAGTGTGGCTGACGAAACCAGCCCGGCCTATTTCAATCAAGAAATCGGTGACCGGGTGTTATTTGTGGTCGATCAGTCCAGCCTGACCACCCAAGCGCAGGGCATTTTGCTGGCTCAATCGAATTGGCTGCTGGCCAACACCGATTACACGGTCACCATCGAAGGCCACGCGGACGAGCAGGGCACGCGAGAGTATAACCTTGCCCTTGGCGCACGCCGGGCCAACTCCGCACAGGAGTATTTGGTGTCACGTGGCATAGCCAGCAACCGTATCAAAGTGGTGAGCTATGGCAAAGAACGCCCGCTTGAGATCTGTTCGGACGAGAGCTGCTATTCGCAAAACCGCCGCGCTGTGACCATTCTGACTGGCGGGTTGACGGGGTAAATGATGCGTCTTTATGCTCTTGCCGTGATCGCGGCTGTTACTTTTGTTCCTGCGGGTCTACGGGCGCAGGATCAGCAAACACTGGCTGACATCCGTCAGGAACTAACGGTTCTGCATGTAGAAATACAGCGGTTGAAGCGCGAGCTGTCGACCACTGGCGCGCCGGGTACAAGTCTGGGCGGTAATTCCGTCTTGGACCGGGTCGGTGCAATTGAGAACGCCTTGCAGGGGCTGACGGCCAAAACCGAGGGGCTGGAGCACCGGATCGACCGGATCGTTGCCGATGGCACCAATCGGATCGGTGATCTGGAATTCCGTCTGGTCGAACTCGAAGGTGGCGATATCAGCGCTCTGGGTGAGACCACGACGCTGGGCGGCGAGACTGAAACTGCGCTGCCGGTTGGCCTGCCTCCGGTAGATACCTCTGATGAGCTGGCTGTTGGCGAGTTGGCTGATTTTGACGCTGCCAAGCAGGCCCTGGGCGAGGGTAACTATCAAGACGCGGCAGCCAAATTTGCCAGTTTTGATGTGGCTTATCCCGGTAGTCCTCTGGCTGCCGAGGCGCACTATAATCGCGGTAAAGCATTGAATGGCATGGGCGACACCCGCGAGGCGGCACGTGCCTATCTGGCGTCTTTCACCGGTAACTCGACTGGGACAATCGCACCCGAAGCCTTGTTTGAACTGGGCGCTGCTTTGGGCCGTCTGGGGCAATCCAGTCAGGCCTGTGTGACACTGGCCGAAGTCAAAGCACGCTTTCCCGGGACAGCGGCGGTTCTAGCGGCGGAACAGGAAATGGCATCACTTAGCTGTTCCTGATCGGTACACAATGAATATTCTGTCAGAGGTTCAAGGCCATTTCCGCGGGGCGTTGCCGTCCCGTGTTGGGGTGGCCCTGTCTGGTGGTGGCGATTCGGTTGCATTGCTGCATGTGCTGGCAACGTGGTTTCAGAGTCGCGGTGTAGATGTTCTGGCCGCAACGGTAGATCACGGTTTGCGCGATGGTTCAGCGCAAGAGGCGCAGCAGATTGCTGAAATGGCGGCTGGGCTAGGCGTCGATCACGAAATTTTGCGCTGGGATGATTGGGACGGCAAGGGCAACCTGCAGGATCAGGCCCGCAGGGCAAGATACCAGCTGCTAGGCGAGTGGGCTAAGCGGCGACAGATACCGATTGTGGCGCTGGGGCACACGGCGGATGATCAGGCAGAAACTGTGTTGATGCGACTGGCGCGGTCTGCCGGAGTTGATGGGCTGGCGGCGATGCCGGTGCGTCGTGATCTGAATGGCATCACATTGCTGCGACCGCTGTTAAAAGTGACCCGAGCGCAGTTGCGCAGCTACCTGACCGAAAACAACCTGACTTGGGTCGAGGATCCGTCCAATCAGGACCGGCGCTTTGAACGGGTGCGTCTGCGTCAGGCGATGCAGGATCTGGAACCGCTGGGTTTGACCATCGAAACCCTGTCCACGGTAGCCGAGAATATGGCGCGGGCGAAGGAAGCCCTTGATCATTCAGTGTTATCATCGGCTCGTGAGCTGGCAACGACGGTCCATGGTGCGGTAGTTTTTGATGAGGCTATGCTCCGGGTGCAGCCAGATGAGGTTATTCATCGCCTGATTTTGGGCGCTCTGCGCTGGGTTTCAGGGGCAGGGTACCCGCTGCGGCGACAAATTATGCGAGAAGCTTTGGACACTGTACGCACCGGTGGCGGATTGACGCTGGGTGGCTGTCGGATTCTGTCGCGTCGGGGGCAGGTTTGGATTTGCCGCGAATATAACGCGGTTCGCGATGACGTGGCGCAGCCGGATGGTCTGTGGGACAATCGCTGGCGGCTAGAGGGCGGGGCTGATCAAGACCTTGAAGTTCGTCCCTTAGGCAAGAATGGCCTGTCGTTTTGCCCGGATTGGCGCGATTCTGGTTGCCCGAGGGAAGTGCTAGAGGCTACACCCTCATTGTGGCGCGGGCAGGACCTGATTGCCGCTCCGATGGCTGAAATGGCCAATGGATGGACCATAAAAGCGGTTATTTCGGACGAAGAGTTCTATGCTGGGCTTTTATCGCATTGAACCTGACCGAATGATCCTTATTTTAGGGTCAAAGCAGGTGTGCCGACTGGCACGCTTCGATAACTAGGAGAGCTGCCTTGGGCAACGCACGTAATATCGCCTTCTGGGTCATTCTGTTTCTGCTGGTCTTGGCGCTGTTCAATATGTTCAGTGGCTCAGGCAGTTCGATGCAGAGCCAGGAAAGAACCTTTTCTGATTTTGTGACCGCAGTTGAGGGCGGCGGGGTGACCAATGCCACCCTTGATGGCGAACAAATTCGGTTTACCGCGTCTGATGGCAACACTTACGTGACCATCAAGCCCTCGGATGCTGAAGTTACAAAGCTTCTGATCGAGAACAACATTCCTGTGCGGGCTGAAAAGCAGGCCCAGTCCGGGTTCCAGGCGTTTCTTCTGACGCTGCTGCCGTTCCTGTTGCTGATCGGTGTCTGGGTTTATTTCATGAACCGGATGCAGGGTGGCGGCAAAGGTGGCGCGATGGGCTTTGGTAAGTCCAAGGCCAAGATGCTGACCGAAAAGCACGGTCGGGTAACGTTTGACGACGTTGCTGGTATCGACGAAGCTAAGGAAGAGCTGGAAGAGATCGTAGAATTCCTGCGTAACCCTCAGAAATTCAGCCGTCTGGGCGGCAAGATCCCCAAGGGTGCGCTGCTGGTGGGCCCTCCGGGTACTGGTAAAACACTGCTGGCGCGGGCGATTGCTGGCGAAGCGGGCGTTCCGTTCTTTACCATTTCGGGTTCCGATTTTGTTGAGATGTTCGTTGGTGTGGGCGCATCCCGTGTGCGCGACATGTTCGAACAGGCGAAAAAGAATGCGCCTTGTATTGTGTTCATCGATGAAATCGACGCTGTAGGCCGCCACCGTGGTGCCGGTTATGGCGGTGGTAACGACGAACGCGAGCAGACGTTGAACCAGCTGCTGGTTGAAATGGACGGTTTTGAAGCCAATGAAGGTGTGATCATCTTGGCGGCGACCAACCGTAAAGACGTGCTGGACCCAGCCCTGCTGCGTCCGGGCCGTTTTGACCGGAACGTGACTGTTGGTAACCCTGACATCAAAGGCCGTGAGAAAATCTTGGGCGTGCATGCGCGCAAGACTCCGCTGGGCCCCGACGTGGATCTGCGCATCATTGCGCGGGGTACACCGGGTTTCTCTGGTGCGGATCTGGCTAACCTTGTGAACGAAGCTGCCCTGATGGCTGCCCGTATTGGCCGTCGTTTTGTGACTATGGATGACTTTGAAAGTGCCAAAGACAAGGTCATGATGGGTGCCGAGCGTCGTTCCATGGTGATGACCCAGGAACAAAAGGAAATGACCGCCTACCACGAGGCTGGCCACGCGGTTGTGGGGATTTCCCTGCCGAAATGTGACCCGGTTTATAAGGCGACAATCATTCCGCGCGGTGGTGCACTGGGCATGGTGATGAGCCTGCCAGAGTTCGACCGGTTGAACATGTTCAAGGAAGAATGCCACCAGCGACTGGCGATGGCGATGGCCGGTAAGGCTGCTGAAATCATCAAGTATGGTGAGAGCGAAGTGTCCAATGGTCCGGCTGGTGATATCCAGCAGGCATCCGGACTGGCACGGGCTATGGTGATGCAATGGGGCATGTCCGATCTGGTCGGCAACATTGACTACCAAGAGGCTGCGGCCGGGTATCAGAACAATGGCGGTGCCGGCGGGTTCTCTGTTTCGGCGGCGACCAAAGAGCTGATCGAAGGTGAGGTCAAACGCCTGATCGACGAGGGTTATGAGCGCGCGCGCAAGATCCTGACTGACAACGCTGAAGGTTTTGAACGTCTGGCGCAAGGCTTGCTAGAGTATGAGACCCTCACCGGTGATGAGATCAAGCGGGTGATGAACGGTGATGCGCCGCATGAGGATGACGACGAGGATGATGCCGATCAGGGCAATGCCTCGGTCACTGCTATTCCCAAGGCCAAGCCTAAGAAGTCTCCACCCGAAGGGGACATGGAACCAGAACCGTCGGCCTGATAGGTTGCAGAGATTGGCCCGGAACCTTGATAGGTTCCGGGCCTTTTTCTTGGGCGGTGGTCGTGGTGGCGTGGGATATGGCTATTTTGGGCAAAAAGAAGCGGTGGGTTTGTGTTCGTTGCCATGAGCGGAAGAATGTGATGGGGGCTAGTGATGACATGTATCACTAAAATGAATGCGGCTAATCCCATGGCTTTGTGCAAGAGTGGCGCTTCTTGAGGAGCGAGCCCAATTTGGGCGGTGACGACATAGCGGTTAGACGGAGTAAAGCATTCAATGCCGACCATGATTGAAACACAGTATACTGGTGAAATTACTTGGCTTGGGCATGTGCCTGCGGGTGAGGGGCTGCGGGCCAATGCTGTAGAGCAGCTGGAGCTTGGGTTTGATGGCGACTCAGGTGCGCGGCATGCGGGGGCAAATCGTGCGTCCTGTGTGCGGGTGAAGAATCTGTATCCGCAGGGCACTGAAATTCGCAATGTTCGGCAGTTGACGATCCTGTCTGAAGAAGAGCTGGCACTGATTGCCGCTGACATGGGGATGGAGTGGGTCTACCCAGAGCATCTGGGGGTTTCGATTGTGGTGCGTGGCATTCCGGATTTCACATTTGTACCGCCGTCGTCGCGTTTGCAGGGGCCTGATGGCACTACCGTGGTTGTTGATACAGAGAACCGTCCCTGCATTTTCCCGGCCAAGGAAATTGAAAAAGATCACGCCGGATTTGGGCCGAAGTTCAAACCTGCGGCCAAGAACCGGCGGGGAATCACTGCCTGGGTGGAGCGGCCGGGCGGTTTGGCTGTTGGCGATGCCTTGCGACTTTTTATTCCAGATCAGCGTCCCTGGGCGCCATAAAAATACTGTCAGTCTGGATGCATCTTTGAATCCGCAGCCCAGAGTTGCTGGTACGCCGTTTCGCGTCCTGAAAATGTCGGAAATCATGCGATACAAGGACGCAGGGAGGGCTATGGCTTGACGCATGCCGGCAATTGTATGCCGCAAAAAGTTCAACATCTAAGATCAGGGACCAGGGCTATGAGCTATAAAAGCGATATTGAGATTGCACGGGAAGCGCAGAAGCGTTCGATCCAAGAGATTGGTGAGAAGCTGGGCATTCCGCGTGATGATCTACTGCCCTACGGCCACGACAAGGCAAAGGTCAGCCAGTCGTTCATCAACTCGGTTCAGGATCGTGAAGACGGCAAGCTGATTCTTGTGACCGCGATTAACCCAACGCCAGCTGGTGAAGGCAAGACCACCACGACCGTTGGTCTGGGTGATGGTCTGAACCGCATTGGCAAGAACGCCATGGTTTGTATCCGCGAAGCGTCGCTGGGTCCGAACTTTGGCATGAAGGGTGGCGCTGCTGGGGGTGGCTATGCGCAGGTTGTTCCAATGGAGGACATGAACCTGCACTTTACCGGTGACTTCCACGCCATCACATCTGCCCACTCGCTGCTGTCGGCGATGATCGACAACCATATCTATTGGGGCAACGATCTGGAAATCGACACCCGTCGTGTTGTCTGGCGTCGTGTGGTTGACATGAACGACCGTGCGCTGCGTCAGATCACAGCAAGCTTGGGTGGCGTTGCAAACGGCTTCCCACGTGAAACCGGGTTTGACATTACTGTTGCCTCCGAAGTGATGGCGATCCTGTGTCTGGCCAAAGATCTGAAGGATCTGGAAAAGCGTCTGGGTGACATCATTGTTGCCTATCGTCGTGACCGGTCTCCGGTGTTCTGCCGTGATATCGAAGCAGATGGCGCGATGACCGTTCTGCTGAAAGATGCGATGCAGCCGAACCTGGTGCAGACGCTGGAAAACAACCCGGCATTCGTCCACGGTGGCCCATTCGCCAACATCGCACACGGTTGTAACTCGGTTATCGCAACCACAACCGCGCTGAAGATGACAGACTATGTTGTCACCGAGGCTGGGTTTGGTGCTGATCTGGGTGCCGAGAAGTTCATGAACATCAAGTGCCGTAAGGCCGATCTGGCGCCATCGGTGGTGGTTTTGGTTGCGACAGTGCGCGCGATGAAGATGAACGGTGGTGTGGCCAAGGCGGATCTGGGAACAGAGAATGTCGAGGCCGTGCAGTCGGGCTGTGCCAACCTGGGTCGTCACATCGAGAACCTTAAGGGCTTTGGTGTGCCGGTTGTTGTTGCTATCAACCACTTTGTAACTGACACCGATGCCGAAGTGCAGGCGATCAAGGACTTTGTGGTCGAGCAGGGATCAGAAGCAATCCTGTCGCGTCACTGGGAGCTGGGCTCCGAAGGATCTGCTGATCTGGCAACCCGTGTGGCCGAGATTGCAGATGCGGATGTGGCCAACTTTGCGCCGATCTATCCTGATGACATGCCATTGTTTGAGAAGATGGAAACCGTCGCCAAGCGTATCTACCGCGCGGATGAGGTTTTGGCTGATGCCAAGATCCGCAAGCAACTGCACGAGTGGGAAGCGCAGGGCTATGGCAATCTGCCGATCTGTATGGCCAAAACGCAGTATTCGTTCTCGACCGATCCAACTCTGCGCGGTGCGCCGGTAGGTCACTCGGTTCCGGTTCGTGAAGTACGCCTGTCGGCAGGGGCTGGTTTCATCGTTGTAGTCTGCGGCGATATCATGACCATGCCGGGTCTACCACGCAATCCGGCAGCCAAGAGCATCTGCCTGAATGACGCAGGTGAGATTGAAGGCTTGTTCTAAGCTGAAAAATACGCTTTCTGCGGCCCGGGGACCCCCCGGGCCGCAGGAGTATTGAGATGACTGAATTGAGACCTCCGTCTGATTGCGAAGACATGCCGATGCTTCGGCAACAAATTGACGCATTGGATGCGGATCTTGTGCAGCTACTGGCCACCCGAGCGGGATATATCGATCGGGCTATTGCGCTAAAACAAGGTAACAATTGGCCGGCGCGGATACCTGAGAGGGTGGAAGAGGTTGTCACTAAGGTGTGCGAGAAAGCCAAAGCAGAGGGGCTGGACCCCGAGCTGGCCGAGACACTGTGGCGGCAGCTGATTGACTGGTCTATCGCGCGGGAAGCGCAGGTCATACGGGAAACTTGAGCGGGCTTGGTATTAAGCTCGGGGGAAAGGAATAGAATTATGGCAGCAAGTATAATCGACGGTAAGGCCTTTGCCGCAACAGTGCGTGACAAGGTGGCCAGCCACGTTGCCCGTTTGAAAGAAGAACACAATATCACGCCAGGTTTGGCTGTAGTGCTGGTGGGTGAAGATCCCGCGTCCGAGGTTTACGTGGCCGCCAAGCACAAGAACACTGTGGCAGCTGGTATGGCCTCTTTTGAGCACAAGCTGCCTGCTGATGTGTCCGAAGAGGAGCTGTTCGCGCTGATCGACCAGCTGAATGCGGATCCCAAGGTGCATGGCATCCTTTGCCAGTTCCCAGTGCCGGACCATTTGAACGAACGCCGCGTGGTAGCCCGCATTGACCCATCCAAGGACGTGGACGGGTTGAGCGTAGTGAACGCAGGCCTTCTGGCTAGCGGAGAGAAAGGCCTTGTGTCTTGCACTCCGTTGGGGTGCCTGATGCTGCTGCGCAATCAGTTGGGCAACATGTCGGGCAAGAATGCTGTGGTGATTGGGCGTTCGAACCTGTTTGGTAAGCCGATGGCCCAACTGTTGCTGCAGGAAAGCTGCACCGTGACCATCGCCCATTCGCGTACGCAGGACTTGGAGGCGGTCTGCCGCCGTGCCGATATTCTGGTTGCGGCTGTTGGTCGCGCCGAAATGGTCAAAGGCGACTGGGTAAAGCCTGGCGCAACGGTCATCGATGTAGGCATCACGCGCATTCCGCATCCAGAAAAGCCCGGTAAGTCTAAGCTGCTGGGGGACGTTGACTTTGCCGAAGCTGCCGAGGTTGCGAGCGCCATTACGCCTGTACCGGGTGGCGTTGGCCCAATGACTATTGCCTGCCTGCTGGCCAATACTGTCACAGCCTGTTGCCGTGCCAATGGTCTGGCTGAGCCGGAAGGGCTGACCGCCTGATCTGTTGCCCGTTGCGGCGTTGGATTTGAGTATTTAGAGCAAAAAGAAGCAGGGGCGGCTCGCAAGAGCCGCCTTTGTTGCGTTTGGGATCAGATTTGGACCGGGGCCATGGTGCCCTGTAGTATAGCTATCAGTTTTTCCTGACCGTCGGTGATGGCGTGGACCTCGGCGGTGACAACAACCAGACGGCGGCCGGGTTTGATGACTTTGCCGGTGGCGCGTAGGTAATCGCCCTGACCTGGTGACAGCAGGTTGATCTTGATCTCGGCTGTCATCACCTCTTGGTCACTGGGCAGTTTGGTGAGCGCAGCATAACCAGCTGCGGTATCGCCTATGGCAAAAGTCAGGGCCGCATGGGCAACGCCGTGTTGCTGGCGGCTGCTTAGCAGGATGGGGGCAGTGATGATGACCTCACCATCGCCGATGTGGGTGAGCTCGGCACCCATAGTGTGCATCATGTTCTGGCGGGCAAAGCTGGCGCGGATGCGGCTGTCGATATCTGTCATTTGTGGTTCCCTGTCGTGTTGCCAGGACCATAGAGAACGCGTTTGGTATTGGGGGAATGACGTTGCGGCTAGCGTGGCATTGGAATGGCCAGGGGGCGGGGGCCTGTCAGGATGGCGATGGCCTTGGGGGCCATCAGGGTGGATAGGGCCGGGTCGCTGCTGCGCAACCCGCCGGTGTAGGTGCCATAGGCGGGTAGGATCAGGCGGTGTTGGTCTAGCAGAAAGGCAGGGCGGGTGGCGCCGCGCAGTTTTGCCTTGGGGTGATAGTGGCCAGAAACTTCGCCGGATGTGTCGGGTTCGGCAATATGGCGGAAGGTCAGCGGGGCGAGGGGGAAGCTGTCGTGCAGTTCACCGGGTAGGTTTGCGGGGGCCGGATCGTGGTTGCCGGTGATCCAGATCCAACGGCACCTGCTGGCGAGGTCGGCTATTTTGTCTTTCTCGGCCTCAGGCAAAGCGCGCGCGGCGCTGTCATCGTCGAAACTGTCGCCCAGACAGATCACGGTGTTGGCTTGGGTTTGGTTCAGGTCAGCCTCAAGTCGGGCCAGCGTTTCCTGGGTCTCATAGGGGGGCAGGGTAGTGCCGCCGCGACGGGCGTGACGTTCGGACTTGCCCAGATGCAGGTCCGAGACACAGAGCAGGTTCTGGTCAGGCCAGTAGAGCGCGCCGGAACCTAGAGCCGTGAGCTGGGCGCCGGAGAGGGGGAAGTCATATCCAGTCATTCGCAAGACGTTGCTGATCTGAAGCGGACTAGCAAGGGCTATTGCGGCAGATTGGCGAGACCGGATTTCTGCATCAGTTCCGCAGCCTCTTTTTCTAATAGTTTTTCCAGCCCCGCGCCCTTGATCGGGACCTTGCCCATTTCGAGCAGTAGCGGTGCGGCTAAGGGAGTTATGCGGGGAAGGTGCAGCAGGTCGATGTTGCCTTGGATGCGGGTGATCATGTCCTCGATCCGGCCAAAGTCGACCAGTCCTCGCAGGGCCTCGGTTCGGGTGATTTGCAGCATCAGGTGGTCGGGGTCGTATTTGCGCAGGGTGTCATACAGGATGTCGGAGGAAAACGTCGCCTGCCGCCCATTTTTGCGGGCTGAGGGCGTGTTGCGTTCGATGAGCCCGGCGATGGTGGCGCAGCCGCGAAAGCTGCGCTTCATCACGGCGTTTTCGCCTAGCCAGCCGTCTAGCCCATCGCGCAGGGCGGCGATGTCGAACAGCGGCTCGGGGTCGGTTAGGGTTTCCAGGCCCCAGATCATGGTAGCGTAGTCGGTGGCGACAAAGCCGAGAGGATCCAGTCCCATTTCCTCCATCCGTTTGGTCAGCAGCAGGCCAAGCGTTTGTTGTGCGTTGCGCCCGGCAAAGCCGTAGATACACAGGTGCGGGTGATCCTGATGGGGAAAGCTTTCGATCAGCAGGCGGTTGGGCTGCGGCAGTTTTGAGACTTCGCGTTGTAGCATCAGCCAGTCGGCGGTGTGGTTTGGCAGGTTGGGCCAGCTGTCCTGTTGTAGCAGGGTTAGAATGCGGCTGCTGAGCTGGGTAGAGGTGGCGAATTTGGTACCGCTGAAGGTGGCGATCTTGGGCATTTTGCCGCTGCGGCGCTTCACCTCGACCGTCATGTCACGCAGGCCCTCGTATCGGACGGTCTGGCCGCCAATCAAGAACGTGTCGCCGGGGGTGAGCGTGGCGGCAAAGGCTTCCTCGATCTCGCCCAAAGGTTTGCCGCCGCGGCTGCGTTTTAGGCGAACCTTGAGCGTATCGGTGTCCTGAATAGTGCCAAGATTCATACGGATACGTTGGGTGGCACGCGGGTCGCGCAACTGCCAGCGCCCGTCAGGACGTTGTAGCAGGCGTTGCCATTTGTCGTATGCTTTCAGCGCATAGCCACCTGTGGCGCAGAACTCGAGACAGGCGTCAAACTCAGCGCGGGGCAGGGTGGCAAAGGCTCCGGCTGATGTCATTTCGGCGAACAGATCATCGGCGTGAAACGGGCCTGCGCAGGCGGCAATCAGGATATGCTGGCACAAGACATCGCGCGGGCCTGATCCGCGGGCTTCGCCGTCTAGATCGCCCTCGCGCACAGCCTCTAGCGCGGCGCGGCATTCGACCACTTCGAACCGGTTGGCTGGGACTAGTAATGCCTTGGATGGGGTGTTGTAGCTGTGGTTGGCGCGGCCGATGCGTTGCACCAGACGTTTGACATTCTTGGGCGCGCCGATCTGGATCACCAGATCCACGTCGCCCCAATCAAGCCCCAGATCCAATGACCCTGTGCAGACAATCGCCCGTAGATCACCACGGACCATTGCTGCCTCAACCCGGTCGCGTTGTTCGCGGCCCAATGATCCGTGGTGGATGCCGATGGGTAGGGCATCTTCATTGGCAAGCCACAGATTGTGAAAGAAAATCTCGGCCTGGGCTCGGGTGTTGTGAAAGATCAGCGTGGTGTTGTGGGCTTTGATCTGCTGCATCACAGCGGGGATGGAATAGGCGGCTCCACCGCCAGCCCAGGGTGGGGCCTCGGTTGTTTCCAGCATCTGGATGTCGGGCGTCGGGCCGGGGTCGGCCTGCAGGATTTCGCAAGAGTCGGGATGGCGGGCAAGAAACTGCGCGATGGCCTGTGGGTCATCCACTGTGGCTGACAATCCAACACGACGCAGATTGGGGCAAAGCGTTTGTAGGCGGGCCAATGCCAGCATCAGCTGATCACCGCGTTTGCTTTCGGCTAGGGCGTGGATTTCATCCACCACCACTCGCTGCAACCCGGCAAAGGTGCGGGCGGCGTCGTCATAGCTGGTCAGCAGCGCGAGGCTTTCGGGGGTGGTCAGCAGGATATGGGGCGGGTCGGCGCGCTGGCGTTTCTTGCGCGATTGCGGCGTGTCGCCGGTGCGATCATCAATGCGCATCGGCAGGTCCATTTCATCCACCGGGGTGCGCAGGTTCCGTTTGATATCAGCGGCTAGGGCCTTGAGGGGGGAGATATAGAGGGTGTGGAGGCCTTGGTGCTGGCCATCCGCCAGTTCAGCCAATGTGGGCAGGAACCCAGCCATAGTCTTGCCGCCACCCGTTGGGGCGATGAGCAGGGTTGCAGGATCATCCGCGCGGTCCAGCATCATTTTCTGGTGCGGGTGGATTGTCCAGTTTCGGCTGGTGAACCAATTCGTGATAGCCACGTTGAGAACAGTCATGTTCCCTGTTTAGTCCAATCTGCTAACCGTGCCAATTAGCAAATCCTATGCTCTCCATTTCCCGCAACTGCGCTGCCGACGGCAGCGCCACGCCCAACAGGAGGAGACTTGTTCGCAGAACAAATTGACGACGGGCGGGAGAACTCCGCCTATTTCACGATCACTTCGTCCTTGACGAACATGTTGGCCCAGGCGCGGTCGATCAGGTCGGGGGACATCTGGTAAGGGATGCCTTCGAATTCGCAGATGGCGATCATCTGGTCGATCAGGAATACCGGCTGATAGTTGGCGTAGATGTTGTCGATGGTCGGGTATTTGTGCTTCAGCAGGTGCACCAGAGTGGCCTCGTCCAGTG
Source organism: Parasedimentitalea denitrificans (assembly GCF_011813015.1). Taxonomy (GTDB): domain Bacteria; phylum Pseudomonadota; class Alphaproteobacteria; order Rhodobacterales; family Rhodobacteraceae; genus Parasedimentitalea; species Parasedimentitalea denitrificans. The sequence goes on from NZ_QHLQ01000009.1 coordinate 28,440, forward strand.
CCATGCCTTTTTTGCGCGCTACCAGCGCGAAGATCTTCAGGAAGTTTTCCTGGCTTGGGCCGTCGATCTTGATCTTAAAGAAGATCCGGCGCAGGGCGGCGGTATCGAAGATCTCGTTCGGGTGGAAGTTGGTAGAGAAGATCACGAGGGTGTCAAAAGGCACCTCGAATTTTTCACCTGATTGCAGGGCGAGGATATCTTTGCTTTCCTCTAGCGGTACAATCCAGCGGTTGATCAGGGACTGCGGTGATTCAGCCTGACGACCAAGGTCATCGACGATGAAAATGCCGCCGGTGGATTTCAGCTGTAGCGGTGCCTGATAGGTGCGCGCGGTGGGGTTATAGACCAAGTCCAGCATGTCCAGCGACAGCTCACCGCCGGTGACAACGGTTGGGCGTTGGCAGCAGACATAGCGGCTGTCAAAGCGACGGGCGCGGCGCAGAGAGTTGGGATCGTCGCCTGTTTGTTCGATCGCAGTGTGCACAATCGGGTCATAGACGGTGATCACCTGACCGGCATATTCGATCGCGAAGGGCACATAGACCTGATCGCCAAGGGCATCGCGAATACCGTTTGAGATTGAGGACTTACCATTGCCCGGAGGGCCGTACATCAGGATAGAGCGACCGGCGCTGACCGCTGGCCCAAGGTGGTCGAGCAGACTGGGCGGCAACACCAGATGGCCCATTGCATTGGTCAACTGGTCACGGGTGACCTGAATATTCCGGATCGACTGGCGTTTCACCTGTTCACGGTAAACATCCAGCGGGACAGGCATGGCGCCGAAGTATTCGGATTGTGCTAGCGCATCCAGTGCGCGGGCCTTGCCGGCGTCGGTCAGCTGATACCCCATCTCATTGCCGCTGTTGGCGTTCAGGGTGCCGGTGGCTTCTAGCAGTTTTTGTTCGCGGGCGATGTCGACCAGTTCCTGCGTGACAGACATCGGCAGGCAGATAGCCTCTGCGATGTCGCTGACCATGTCGACGTTCTTGCGAAAGATAGTCTTGAGCAGGATATCCCGCATCATCACCGGTGGTAGCAGCATCTGTTCCAGCCCCTTGGGGGCAGGGGGGGCCATCACGTTCGAGGTTTGCATATTCATGGGTAAAGGGCCTGTTGCTGGACGCTGCATCGGTGCACACCCATCCAAGATAGACGGGCGCGGTTTCAGAACAGTTTATTCAGCAGTGTGGCAATAGCGGGGCAAAGCTGTAGCAATTCGGCGGTTGTTGCGCCTGTACAGGTCGGATGCCCCGAAAAAGGTTGGTTAGCTACTGGGTCCAAGGGTGGCGCCAAGGATCAGGTAGATTGCCAGTGTTCCGCCTAAGCACAGGCCCATAGGGAATTTTTTTCCTACATTCCAACTTTGCCATTCCGGAGCCAGCTTGCGAAGAGGGGTGTGTTTGGCAATACGGTGGGTGGCAAAACCAGCCAAAAGGTTCGCGGCAAAAATCAGCATAATTAGCCGTAAATCGCCAAAGGCAACCAGCGGCGCAGCGGCCCCGGCAAACTTGGCATCGCCGGCGCCGACCAATCCGCCGCTATAGAACAGGAAGCCCAGGCCGATGCCGATAGGCAGGTGTAGCAATTGCCAGCCGTAGTCTGTCCAAGACATCAGGAACGGGCCGACAACAATGAATATCACCGCTGTCAGATCCACGGCCCAGTTGGGAATTCGCATTCCGCGCAGGTCGGTCAGCATGATCGCATAGCAAATAGGCAGCACAAATGGCAGAAACCAAAATGCTACATGAGCCGGAATGACCGGAAGTGCCAACATGAGTTAGGCGCCTTCTAATGCGCGCAGGCTGCGTACCGCTTCTTCGAAGTGTTGCGGATGAGTGCTGATGGCTTCGCGTAGCAGACCTTCGCCTGTGGCAACGTCGCCTTGCTTGATCGCTGCCAAAGCCATGGTGTGTAGCAGTTGAGAGCGTTCGACCTGACCCATCGGGATCACTGGCAGGCTGTAGTTGCGCTGAGCGCCACGGGCCAGAACCAAGTTGTTCTTGGCTGTGAACAGTGCCTGATCCTGACGGATGGCTTCGCCAAAGAGGCGTTCGGCCTCGGCGTAGTCACCGCGGGTCAGTTTTGAGTAGCCCCAGTTGTTCATCACGCCAGCAGGGCGGGTGGTCAGCGATACAGCGATTTCGTAAAAGCTGTCCGCCCGTTTCCAATCCTTGTTGGCATCCGCGACCATGGCTTCTAGCCGGTAGCGTTTGAATGTCTCGTGGGTTGGGGGAACCTTGTCCAAGGCTGTCCGGGCTGCTTCCCAATCGCCATTGCGGATCAGGGCATCGGCCAGGTCGACCATGTCGTCATTGGTCGCGCCCTCCATTGAGGTCACTTTCTTCCAAGTCGTGGCGGCCTCGACATTGCGTTTGGCGCGAACCAGAGATTTCGCCATTCCCCGTTGCAGGTCAATGCGATCAGCGTTGCCCTGTAATGTGCGAGCGAAATAGTCCACTGCCTCGTTCGGGTCGGCGGCGGTTAGCATCACATCGTTGAGGTCTGTTTCATCCACCACATTGACGTCCTGAAAGGCGCGTTCAACGGTGGAGGCGTCTTTATCTTCACAGGCTGACAGGAACATTCCCCCGGCCAGACATGCGGATACAAGAAATATTTGGCGCATTTTTGCGTCCTTTACTGCTCTGCCCTAATCATGGTGTCTGGCGGATCAGGATGTTCCCACGGCCACGCTGCACCAATTCGTATTCTTGGTTTTGTCCAGTAGTAATAGCAGAATTCTCCAAATTTGCGAGTGCCAAGCGCAAATTCTCACGGATTGGGGCACTTTCGCCATTATCCAGGGCATATGCACGCCGTAAAACCTGCTCTGCCTCGGCATATTTGCCCTGTTCCATCAGTAAAACGCCAAGATTGTTCATACCTTCGGGCCAGTCCGGCTCTTTTTCTATGGCGCGACGTAACAGGGGTTCGGCCTGACCCAGACGCCCGAGACTAAGATTTGCTGTGCCTAGGCTGGATAGAACCTCGCCGGTCATGCCGTGTTCCAATGCCGCGCGGGTAAAAGCCTCAAGCGCCAGCTCATATTCCTGGGCTTCCATCAACCGGTGTCCAACCTCTAGCCCGTCTTCGGCTTCGGCGCGGTGATCTATACCGGGAGCCCAGGGATTGGTGGGATCAAGTGGTTCCTCAGACGCGCAAGACGCCACCACTGCGCAAACAGTGATGGCGATCAAGGTCTTGTGAAACAGTGCGGGCATGGCCCCACCCGTTGGTTTCATATTTAATTGCCTGAGTTGCCCAAAGTTGAGATGTTCTTCATCGACGGGCCGACCAGAATGATCAGCAGCGGCGGAAGCGTCAGGCCCATTGTGGCAAGGGTCATTTTGGTTGGCAACTTGTTTGCGGCCTCTTCGGCGCGCATTACGCGTTTATCTCGCATTTCGGCCGCATAAACCCGCAGCGCATCGGCGATAGAGGTACCAAAAGTGGCCGATTGGATCATCACAGTCACAAACGAGGACAGATCCTGGACGTCACAACGTGTGGCCATGTCTTTTAGTACTTTTTCCTTATCCTTACCGGCCTTCATTTCATAGGCAACGATATCGAATTCATCGGCCAGTTCAGGATAAGAGGCGTGCAGTTCTTTGGCGACGCGGACGATGGCCTGATCGAGCGACTGTCCGGCCTCGACGCAGACCAGCATAAGGTCAAGCGCGTCAGGGAAACCGGCGGTGATGGCATCTTTGCGCTCGGCAATGCGGCGGGTGATCCAGTACTTGGGAACCATATAGCCAGCCGCGCCGGGACCGATGATGCGGATCATCTGCTGTTGGCCGTCATAGTCCGCATCTGCCTTTAGGATGTAGACAAAGACTAGCCCCAAGATGAGACCAACGATGCCGAGGGCAAACTGGGAAAAGTGGAAGAACCGAACCGAGTCCTTGGACTGATAGCCAGCTTGGCGCAGTTTCAGTTCCATCGCCGAGAGTTCATCGGCGTTCTGTGGCTCTAGGAAACTGGCGAACTTCTTGAGCTGTTCGTTCCGGCTGCCCTGACGTAAACGTTCTTTTTGCGGTTTTTCCTTGGTTTCAGGATTGTCGTTTTTCTTTAGCTTAGCCAACGGATCTTCGCGTTGGTTCAACAAAAGAGGGATCGTCAGCAGGATCATAAATATACCCAGCAGACCAATCACCAGCAGAGGACCAAAGTCGCCTAGGTGTTCAGTAATAAAGGCATTGATGTTCGTCAGGAATTCCATGTCGAGTTGCCTTTATACTTTGATATTAGTCAGCGCGCGCATGACGAATAGGTTTGCGGTCAACAATACTCCGACAATGAAACAGCACGGAATAAAGTATGGGTGGTCCAGAACCTCGTCATAGAAGTGCGGATCTTTTGCCAGCGTTCCCATCAAGGCCAGCAGCGGGAAGGCAGATAGAAACTTGCCGGACCATTGTGCCTCGGCGGTGATTGCCTTGACCCGACGAAACAGGCGGAAGCGAGCCCGGATCACCTTGGCCAAGCCGGCCAGAACTTCGGCAAGGTTACCACCTGACTGCGCCTGAATGGTAACTGCAACAGCCAGGAACCGCATATCCTGCATGTCCAGCCGTTCGGCCATTTCCTTAAGCGATTCACCGATGTCACGGCCATATGCGCTTTCGTCTGCGATCATGCCGAATTCAGTGCCCAAGGGATCACTTACTTCTTTGGCAACCATCTGAACTGCTGCCATAAACGGGTGGCCGACCCGCAGACTGCGCACGATCAATTCAACAGCATCGGGTAGCTGTTCCTCGATCAATGTCATGCGTTTCTTGGCCTTGTTGTTGACCCACAGGAATACCGCAGAGACGCCAATAATGACGGATGCCAAGATGCGCAGTGGCAGTTGGGTATCCGTACCTATGGTCAGGCCGACAAAGGCAAGGGCCGCAAGGCCACCCATGATCATGACCAATTGCCGAGGTGAAAAGGCGATAGCTGCTTTTTGTGCTTTGTCGGCGAGCAATGAATACAGTGGAATGGACTGCGTCTTCATATGCTGCTGCATTTCCTTGCGCAGCTGTTCCAGCACCTGCTCTCGGTTTCCGCCTTTGTCCAGCATTTCCAGGCGACGGTTGACGCGGCTGTTCAGGCTGATGGACTTGCCAAAGGCCACCAGATACAGGCCTTCGACCAGCACCAAGACGCCAACAAAAATCAGGCCATAGATAATTGGTTCTGCGCTAAGTTCCATTAGTGCGACTCCATCGTAGTGGGTTCATAAACCGAGGCGGGCAGGTCGTAGCCCCACATGCGGAAGCGTTCCGAATAGTGGCTGCGGACGCCTGTGGCGGTAAAATGGCCGATGATCTTGTTTTCAGGTGTTAGGCCAACGCGTTGGTAGCGGAAAATTTCCTGCATCGAGATTACATCGCCTTCCATACCGGTGATTTCGGTGATCGAGGTCATGCGGCGAGAACCATCCTGAAGGCGCGAGGCCTGAACGATTAGGTTCACCGCAGAAGAAATCTGGCTGCGCACCGCCTTGAGCGGCATTTCGATACCAGCCATGGCGATCATGTTTTCTAGACGGCTGACCCCATCACGGGCCGAGTTGGCGTGGATCGTGGTCATGGAACCGTCGTGGCCAGTGTTCATGGCCTGCAACATGTCGATAACTTCTTCGCCGCGCGTTTCGCCGACGATGATACGGTCGGGGCGCATACGCAGGGCGTTTTTCAGACAGTCGCGGGGGGAGACTTCACCTTTGCCTTCGACGTTTGGCGGACGGCTTTCCATCCGGCCAACATGGGTCTGTTGCAGCTGAAGTTCGGCGGTATCCTCGATGGTCAGGATTCGTTCGGCGTTGTCGATGAAACTGGACAGTGCGTTCAGCGTCGTCGTTTTACCGGAACCGGTACCGCCGGATACGATTACATTCAGTCGGGTCGCAACAGCCGCTTGCAGATATGCAGCCATTTCTTCGTTGAAAGCCCCGAAATTTACCAGGTCATCGATGCCCAGTTTGTCTTTTTTAAACTTTCGGATCGAAACAAGTGAACCGTCTACCGCAATTGGGGGAACCATGGCGTTGAAACGAGAGCCATCAGCCAGTCGCGCATCGACATAGGGGTTGGATTCATCAACACGGCGACCAACAGCCGAGACGATTTTATCGATGATCCTGAGGAGGTGTTTTTCATCCTTAAACGTCACATCGCTGAGCTGCAGCTTACCTGCGCGTTCAACAAAGACCTGCTGTGGACCGTTGACCAGAATGTCGTTGACGGTTTCATCCTGAAGCAGGGTTTCCAGTGGGCCCAGACCGGTGACTTCGTCGTACAGTTCTTTGGTTAGCGTCTGGCGGTCTTCGCGGTTAAGAACGATGCCTTTTTCTTCCAAAATCTCACTAGAGATCGTGTTGATTTCTGAGCGAAGTTCTTTTTCGTTGGCGTTTTCCAATGCCGCGAGGTTCAGCTGTTCCAGCAATTCACGGTGCAGCTGGATCTTGATCTCGCCAAGCCGTTCCTTGCGCTTGCGTTCTTTGTCCTGGGGGGCTGCCTTGGCAGGCGCATTAGGCATGGGGCGACGCAGGGATGCATTTTGATTATCGGCTGGCGTAGGGGCAGCTACCTGAGCTGGCTTTGCCTCTTTTACTTTGGCAACCTGGGCAACCGGTTTTGCACCCGCCGTCTTTTTATATTTGGAAAACATCTAATACCCCCAAGGTACGATTTAATCAGGCTGCGGCAACGTCTTGCTGGCCCAGTTCGTGAAGTGACAGTGCCAGCTTGGCAATTTCTTTGCGGAGCGGGTTTTTGGCGGAAGAGATTGCCAGCGGAAGGCCGTGATCACAGCATTGGGTCACAGGTTTGCCACCGTCAGGCAGTTGCAGGTCAATTGAGATGCCGAGTGATTCAGCCATCCGCTTAACGCGGCTTTTTCCGCTTAGATCGGTGAATTTCGGTGCCCGGTTCAGAGTGAAACGCAGTTTCTCGAATGGCAGGTCTTCGGATTGCAACGCGCGCTTCATACGCAGGGCGTTTTGGGCCGAGCGCATGTCGAGCTCGATCAGTGCAAAGTAGACATGGGCCATGTTGAGTACGGTTTCTGACCACTGTACCAGAGTTCGTGGCAGGTCGATGACCACAAAGTCAAAGTGACTGCGCGCCATAGCGATAATTTTCTCGATATCTTCGGCTGAGAAGAATTCTAGCGGGACCATTTCGGACGGGGCCGTCAGAACCTGCAGCTTGTCCTGAAAGGACAAAAGCGCCTGACCGAACATCTCTGCATCCAATTCGTCAATTTGGCCCAGCATCTCCATGACGATTTCGCGGCGCGGCAGATCCAGATAGGTGGCGACCGCCCCATGCTGCACATCGAAGTCTAGCAGGCAGACGGTAGGTTTTTCATGTTCGCTCAGTTCGGCAAGTTCCCATGCCAGATTGACGGCAAGCGTTGTCGAGCCTGATCCGCCGGCAAGACCCTGGCACACGATCACGGCACCTTCGCGGGCACTGTCGGTTTGCAGCTGATGCGGATTTGTTCTTGCAGGTGCTGGCTCGGGATCGGGCGTGGTGACACGTTCGATTGCGGCTTTTAATTCCTGTTCCGGAAGCGGGTAGGGGACAAACTCGTCAGCACCTTGGCGTAGAAGTTGGTGTAGTGACGCTGGTGTCACGTCCTCGGCAATCAGAATCACTTTGATATCGCGGGACTTGGCCTGGGTAATGATTTCACCCATCAGGACCAGATTGTCCTCATCGGCGCCATCAATGGCCAGAGCGACGAACTCCAGTGCTTCTGCTTCGGGTTGGTTGAAAAACGCTAACGCCTCGGCAAAACCAAGGTCACCCCAGCTTTCGCCCATTGTGGCTTCCATGTCTTCGATCAATAGATCGAAGTTCTGCACGTCGCGACTGACGGTACAGGCGACAATTGCATTTGTTTCTGGTTGCGGCGTTACACTGCTCATTGCCATTATCCTCATTGCGGGTAACGGCAGGTTTCACCTGTCCGCTCCTACGTGCGACTCACTTGGCACACGTCACCTCTTGAGGATAAAGATCGTTCGTAAATTTGGCGATAATTGGGCCAAAAAGCCCCATTAGTTGGGAAAAACTAAACAGTAGATCTTATGCCAGCTATTCTGCCGTAGCCAGAGACTGTGCTTCTGTCAGTGTCGAGCCCGGAACCGCACTGGCGACATAGCCACGATAGACAACCTGCGCGTATTTTCCGTCTAGGAGGGACGGGTGGTTTTTTAGAAAGCCCGAGACTTCAGTTACTGTACGACGGTTTTGACGTTCACGTCCTTGTGTAACGATCAGAGGCTGGGTTTCCCCAAATGATACGACGGCTTCCAAACGTGAACGGCTGATGCCACGTGTGGACAGATAACGCACTGCAGACCGCGCCCGGCGCAGGCCTAGCGACTTGTTATAGCTGGCAGATCCTACAGAATCCGTGTGCCCGTAGACACGAAAGCGAACCTCGGGAAACTGCTTGATCCAGTTCGCCTGTTGATCCAAAATTGCACGCGCTTCGGCGTCCAGGCTGGCGCTGTCGAAGGCGAAGTTGATTGTGGGTGTGACGTCCTTTGCAAAACGGTTCGCCAGCTGAACAGTGTAGGAACGGTCACCGCTCATCACGCCTGTGTTGTTTTGCGTGGCCTCGCCAAAGTTTCCGCGGTTCAGCTCATGGCCCGCCTCGTATTCGCAAGCCGCTGCCGTTAGGCACAGTCCAATAATCGCTACATTCTTAATCATCTGTGCCATCCTTCACTTAGTCCAACACATAGCCATATGAGCCGCTGAAATCTTGTCTTGCAATTTCACCTGCAGGACCTCTTTGGTCTGTTGTCACGCGTCCAAACAGGAAGAGGTCATTTTCGCTAGGCGGTCGGACACGATCCGTTGGCAGGCTCAGCGCCTCGCCGCGGGTTGGCGTAACAAGATGCGCGCTGATAATGATCACCAGTTCTGTCTGGCTACGCTGATAGTCAGCACTGCGAAAGAGGGCGCCCAAGACTGGGATATCGCCAATCCATGGAACTTGACCGGCGTTGTCCAGGAAGTCGTCCTGGATCAGGCCTGCGATGGCAAAGCTTTCACCGTCGCGCATTTCAACTGTGGTCGATGCCTCGCGGCGGGTGAATGCAGCAACCGAAAGGCCGTTCACATCAATGGAATTGGTGGTGTCGATTGCCGAGACTGCGGTCTTTAGCTCGAGATTGATCAGGTCACCGTCGACAACGCGAGGAATAAAGATCATCTCGATGCCGAAGGGTTTGAATTCAATCGAGTTTACGCCGTCTTCTTGGGCCACAGGAACAGGATATTCACCTCCGGCCAGAAACTTGGCTTCTTGGCCTGAAAGGGCAGCAAGGTTGGGTTCAGCCAGAGTACGGACCATACCTTTTTGTTCCAAAGCCTCGATTAGCAGGCCAACCTGGGTCGATCCGATATCAAAGCCGAACAGAACCGCACCCAGAGTTCCGGCTTGCGCCGTAATAGGGCTGCCGAGACCGTTACCGTCTTGCAGCCAAGTGCCTGTTTCGGCGCTGAAACTATTGCCGCCCAAGGCGACGGACGAGCTTAGCTTTTTGGACACAGAACGCTGCATTTCAGCAAAGCGTACTTTTAGCATGACTTGCTGTACGCCACCAACGGTCATCAGATTTGAAACGCGCTCTGGTGCGTAACGTTCAGCAAGGTCCATTGCCCGTTGCAGGCGTTGGGCGCTGGAAACGGTGCCAGACAGAACGATGCCATCGTTGGCAGTGCGGACTTCGATCTTTTCATTAGGGAGGATCTGACGCAGTCGCTCTTTGAACTCGCTGACATCAGCGGCAACGCGCACATCGACGTTGGTGATCAGGCGGCCGGTTCCGTCCAACAGTGTCAGAGTGGTCAAGCCTGGCGATTTGCCTAGCACATAGATTGTGCGGTCTGACAGAGATGAGATATCCGCAATGCCGGGGTTGGCGATGCTGAGTTCCGAGAAGGGAACGTCGCTCTCCACCACCACCGCTCGGTTCATTGGAACGCTAAGCTGTGATGCGGTGCCCTTTTTGACAATGCGCAGACCTTCGGCCCACGCGGTATTGGCTACCGGTGTACTGATCAAAGCAACCCCGGTTAGGGCTGCTGCTATAATAGTTCTAAATGTCATGTGACCTGCCTCTCGGATCACGCCTCGTTGTCGGGTCTTGTGCCCGTCTTTCACGTACTGTGGATCAGTTCGTATTTTATTGCAAGAATCATTGGATATTATGCGGAACCCTTGTGTGGCATGAGCAACAGGGACTGTGGGGTATGATTAACAGGGACACAAGAAAGCCGCCCAGAAAAGGCGGCTTTCGATAGGTCGGTTTTTAGGTATTTTTCTGCCCAAGAGTCACCTGATGATCCGGTTCTTTGGTCAGTTTAGTTGGTGCAGGGGATCGGAATTTCCACCACATCGGCGCCTCGGCGAGTACGGATGGTGCAGACCCTTTCAACTTCTCGTTCGGGTGCCGCGACGCGTTCACCTAAACCTAGCAGAGCACGTTGATCTACCTCAACAAATGAGGCGACTGTGTCGTCTCCAGCACCGACCAGTGACAGCGATAGACGCCCGGTGGATTGGGCTTGTGCCAATGCGGCGACTTGTGTGGGCGAGACCGAGACGGTCACTGTGCGTGCGATGGTGGCACCATTGATTTCGCCGCCAGCGATCTGATCGATGGCAATCAATTCGATATTGGTTTGGATCAGACGGGTTATTTCACCGCGCCGACGTTCATCGGCATCGCCAAGATTACCCGACCAATACACGTCAACTTGATCACCAGGGCGCAAGAAACCGGAAACACCGGACGAAACATCTACTTTAATCGCAAAAGCACGCATGCCGCGTTTCAGGCGTGAGGTAATGCCTGCATCCTCGCCCGGTTTGGTCACTTTCACTGCGAGTAGGGCCTCGTTTGCCTCAACAGGTCTTAGCACGATCCGAGGGTCACCTTTAAATTCCGGCGGAAACACCGCCTCCAACGAGGAGTAGGTTCCCTCGGGGACGCTAGCCTGCGGCCATTGCACCACTCGTACTGCGTCTTGGGTTAGCCGTTCGCCGTATTTCAAGGCGCGGCTGGCAACAATAACATCAACGGTTTCGATGTTCACAACCTTGTGCGCATTTGCCTGGGCCAAGGCATATTGGTACTTAGAGATATAGTTCTTGGCCATCATCACCGCACCGCCAGCCAGGGCGAGACCGACAACCAAAACCAGTCCGAAAACTAAGCGCATTGTGTTACCTTTCTTTGGTTTCGCCATTACGCGATGGCGATCTCGATTACTGTATCACTCAATTATGAGCAACGGGTGTGCATGCTAGGCAGCCATCTGCGACAAGCTGAGCCAATTAGAAACGTTTTTAGCTAAAGGACCAGTTTGACATGTAGGTGGCCAATCCGTCTGCAAGACCAAGCGCGCCGTCTTCCATTGCCGAAGCTATCAGAATGACCAAGCCAACTATTGCGGCGGTTAGAACCACCCAATCAACTGTAACAGCACCATCTTCGTTTTTATGAAATGCTTTAAATTTATCCATTGTGAACCTCGTTTGTGAGGGTTCCTGGGGAAAGGGCCGCGCCTTTGGATCAAAGACGCGGCCCCAAAACTTACACCACTAAGACTAGCTTATTAGGTAGTCGGAGTAGTTGGCGCCTGGTTAGACAGGAATGTGCCTGTCGAAGTTGTCAGGTCGGAAGCGCCATCTTCGATGGATGTGTAAACAACGCCGGCCAGAGCGGCTACAGCAGCTGTCAGAACAACCCAGTCAACAGTCACGGCGCCAGCTTCGTCTTTGCGGAAGTTTTTGAAGAATTTGATCATTGTGTGTCCCTCCAAAGGATCTGATATGTGTTTCGACCTTGTCGTCCTGTGTGAGCCTGCTCTCTCCTGCAAAGCTCTGTCCGACTTGGTATGAACACTTATACCCCTCGGAGCGTGGCAGCATTTGGGCCAAAATCCGGAAAATGGCGCCTTAGTTTAACTTTCTGGCAGGGTTTATCTTAAGTCTTTGAAAATAAAGATATTCATCATTCATTAATTCTAAATTATTGAGACCAACCGAAGGCGTCTGGTGGTAATTGTGGCGAAACCGTCAGATTTCCGTCCCAAGTGCTGGTTTTTTGGCCGTAAACCCTGATAATTAGTTAAAAATTTTAATCAAGGAGGGCTCATGTTGCGCTGGTTTTCGGCTCTGGCAGTTTTTGTTGCTTCACTTCCTTTAGGGGGCGCGGCTGAGACTCCGACGCCCTTTCCCAATTTTGAGGCAAAACGGGTTCGGCCACCGCAGCCTGGGACGCGAGAGAGAATAACAATACAGATAGAAGAACCGCAGGCGCAGACCGTCATAGGGGACGGGGAGACAGACGCTGGGGAGAACGGCGCGGCTGGGCAGATGGTCGGGCGGTACAGTTGGTTCTGGGAGAATGTCTCGCCTGAGCTGTCGGCGTCTGGGCCGGGGCGGTTGGATGAAGCTTTGATGGTTTTGGCCGGAGGTGAGACCGTAACGGCACCACGGTTGCAGTTGATGCAGGACATCGCCAGCGCGCAGGGAGTTTCGATTCTGACTTCCAGTATCGGCACCAAAGTGTCACCTGCGTTGGTCTTGGCAGTGATTGCTGTGGAATCGGCAGGGCAGGTGGATGCTGTCAGTTCTGCTGGCGCGCAGGGATTGATGCAGTTGATGCCGGACACAGCTGTGCGGTTTGATGTCGAAGATGTGTTAGCGGCACAGCAGAATATTCAGGGCGGCGTCAAATATCTGGATTGGTTGATGGAGAAGTTCGGCGGTGATCCGGTGTTGGTACTGGCAGGATACAACGCAGGCGAGGGCAGTATTCGGGACCATCAGGGCGTACCACCTTTCCCGGAAACCAGAGATTATGTGCCGCTGGTGTTGGCGGCGTTTCAGGTGGCCAAAGGGCTGTGCCTTACTCCACCGCAGCTGATTTCGGATGGCTGTGTGTTTAGAACGATGCAGTGAATTCTGCCCTATTGGGCGCAGTACAAGAGAATTGAAAGTGGAAAAAAAAGAGGCCGATTAATCGCCTCCGTCTCCGCCGTCATCTGCTTCGCTGTCCCAAAGGCCGCCTGGCACTGAGGGATCTGTGGCGGAACACCGCTCGCCCCCGTACCATTCCACCCAAACATAGAGGCCGTCGTCTCGTTTGTGTAAGGATTTACGCCGGACCTGGTTTCGGTAAACTGAAAAGGCGATGATCGCGATGACAAGGCCGCATTGTAAAGGGTCGAATACCCAACCGGTATCCGAGCTGTAACTCAGCATAAGTTGTATCCATGTTTTGTGGAAAATCAGACAAGAGTACGGGGGTGTGCATTTGCAGGGTTAGAGCTGTCCAACCCCTCTGCATCACATCAACCTGTTAAATCGGATCTGTCTCATGTCTGCCTGAGATATAGCACGCGCGATGTAACAGTTTTGTGACGCAGCAAGTGGCCGATTGGGGGGCAGCGCGTATCAACCGTGGAGTGGTTTTGCGTGCCCCGAATGCGTGCCCCGGTGAAACAGGTATCGTGTTTTTCATTTCTTCACGCTGTACGGACGGGCTACGCCTGACTGCCCCATGGGCGAGCGCCCCCCTTGAAACGCAAAAAGCCCCGCCATTTCCGGCGGGGCCTTGCAATTTGAACTGTGTCAAGCTTAGTCGACAATTGTCGCTTCAGTTGCGGCGCGCAAGTCGGCCTCGGTCACGCCTTCGGCGGTTTCGACAATCTTCAGACCGCCTTCGACGACATCCAGAACACCAAGGTTGGTGATGATGCGATCTACAACGCCTTTACCAGTCAGTGGCAGAGTGCATTCCTTGAGCACCTTAGATACACCGTGTTTGTTGGCGTGGTCCATGACCACAACAACACGGCCTACGCCAGCGACCAGATCCATCGCGCCGCCCATGCCTTTGACCAGCTTGCCGGGAATCATCCAGTTTGCCAGGTCGCCGTTCTCGGCCACTTCCATCGCGCCCAGGATCGCCATGGCGATTTTGCCGCCACGGATCATCGCAAAGCTTTGTGCGCTGTCGAAATAGGCAGTCTGTGGCAGTTCGGTGATGGTTTGCTTGCCTGCGTTGATCAGGTCGGCGTCTTCATCGCCTTCAACAGGGAAGGGGCCCATGCCTAGCATGCCGTTTTCCGACTGCAGGGTGACCTCTACACCTTCAGGGATATAGTTGGACACCAGCGTCGGGATACCGATGCCGAGATTTACATACCAACCATCTTGGAGCTCTTGAGCGGCCCGCGCCGCCATTTGGTTACGATCCCACATGTTCGCTCTCCTTATGCCGCTGGCCGGGTGGTGCGCTGTTCGATGCGCTTTTCGTGGGTGCCCTGAATGATGCGATTCACATAGATGCCGGGCAGGTGGATGGTGTCGGGGTCTAGCGAGCCAGTTGGCACGATCTCTTCCACTTCGACCACGCAGACCTTGCCGCAGGTCGCAGCAGGCGCGTTGAAGTTGCGTGCGGTCTTGCGGAACACCAGATTGCCGGTCTCGTCGGCTTTCCAGGCTTTGATGATGGCGAGATCGGCAAACATGCCTTCTTCCATGATGTAGTCTTCCATGGCGCCATCTGGGCCGGTGGGGAACTGCTTTTCCAGTTTACCTTCGGCGATCACGGTGCCGACGCCGGTTTTGGTGAAGAAGCCGGGGATGCCAGCGCCACCAGCACGCATGCGCTCAGCCAGGGTGCCCTGCGGGTTGAACTCCAGTTCAAGTTCGCCGGAGAGATACTGACGCATGAATTCGGCGTTTTCGCCCACGTAGGACGAGATCATCTTTTTGACCTGCTTGGTCTGCAACAGGATGCCGATGCCAAAGTCATCAACGCCCGCGTTGTTGGAGGCAAAGGTCAGATCCTTGGTGCCTGCGTCCTTGATTGCATCCAGTAGCAATTCCGGAATGCCGCAGAGGCCAAAGCCACCCGCCGCAATGAACATGCCGTCATGAAGCAGCCCGTCGAGCGCTTCAGCGGCGTTTGCGTATACTTTCTTCATGGAAAACTCCCAGCAACATACCTTTGAATGAGGTTCTGACGCTGGGAAGGGGGCAAGTCAATAATACTGAGAGCTTTGAGTATTAGTACGGATGCTGCCCTGAGGAGAAGAGCGAGGGGCCAGCCCCTCGCGCTCCCCGGGATATTTGGGGCCAGATGAATGGGATCTGGAGTTACTCTTCTGACTTGGCCTTTTTAGCTGGAGCCTTTTTCTTGGCCGGAGCCTTCTTGGCGGCGGGTTTCTTTTTGGCAGCCGCCTTTTTCTTGGGGGCGGCTTTCTTTTTGGCGGGCTTTTTGCCTGCCTTTTCCGTGAGCAGTTGAACGGCCATTTCCATGGTCACGTCCTTGGCTTCGACGTCCTTGGGCAGGGTCGCGTTGACCTTTTCCCATTTGACGTAGGGGCCGTAGCGACCATCCATGATATTGACGGCGCCGCCGCCATCGGGATGCTCGCCTAGTTCCATGAGCGCTTTGGCTGCGGCACGGCGGCCACGGCCCGGGTTGGCGCGTTTTTCGGCCAGCATTTCCATCGCGTGGTTCATGCCGATTTCAAACACGTCCAGCGTATTCTTGAGGTTCACGTAGACCGGTTTTTCCTCATCTGCCAGTTGGTGCATGATGTAGGGGCCAAAGCGACCTAGGTTAGAGGCAACCACGCCGCCTTCGGGGTGTTGGCCGATTTCGCGTGGCAGGGTCAGCAGGGTGACAGCCTGTTCCAGTGTTACCTCATTCGGGCCCCAGCCGGGGAGGAATTCTCTGCCCTGTTTGGGCAGCGAGGAGCGTGGCGGTTTCTTGTTTTCAGGGGTAGCTTCGCCGCGCTGAACGTAGGGGCCAAAGCGGCCTGACTTCAGGTGGATCTCGTCGCCCGCGTCTTCGCCCAAAATCTTTTCATAGCCTTCTGCGCCCTCACCGGAGATGGGGCGGGTATAGTTACACTCGGGGTAGTTGCCGCAGCCGACAAAGCCGCCGGTGCGCGAGGATTTCAGGTGCAATTGGCCCAGACCACATTTGGGACAGGCGCGTGGGTCGGTGCCGTCTTCGCGTGGCGGATACAGCTGTGGGGCCAGAGCGTCGTCGAGAACGTCCAGCACCTCAGAGATACGCAGGTCCGAAGTTTCAGAAATGGCAGCCGAGAAATCGCGCCAGAAGCTGGCCAGCAAGTCCTTGTAGTCGCCGTTGCCTGCGCTGACCTCATCCAGCTGGTTTTCCAGATCGGCGGTAAAGTTGTAGCCGACGTAGTTCCGGAAGAAGTTGAGGAGGAAGATGGTAACGATGCGGCCCTTGTCTTCGGGGTGCAGGCGGTTTTGTTCCTTGCGGACGTATTCGCGATCTTGAATCGTGGTGATGACGCTGGCGTAGGTCGAGGGGCGGCCGATGCCCAGCTCTTCCATCTTTTTGACCAGTGTCGCCTCGGTATAACGGGGCGGTGGTGCAGTGTGGTGTTGCAGCGCCAGCACCGATTCATTCTGGGACAGCAGGGCCGAGCCGTTGCTGCGCAGATCACCCCTCTTAGATGGTTGAGACCCGTCTTTGGCGGCCTTGTCGAACTGAGGTGTCAGCGATGCATCGGAAAACTTGGTTGGCTCACCCTGCATGACCTGTGGCAGGCGCTTGTCGTCGTCATCTTGGACTACGTCATCACGGCCTTCCTCGTAGACGCGCATAAAGCCGTCGAACAAGACGACCTGACCGGTGGCGCGCAGCATCACCTGTTTGTCGTCTGAGCCGATATCGACTGTGGTGCGTTCCATCTTGGCGCTGGCCATCTGGCAGGCCAGGGTACGCTTCCAGATCAGATCATAAAGCTTGCGCTGGTCTTCTTCGGTTGCTTTGAGGTTGGCGACATCGCGGCTCATATCCGTTGGGCGGATACATTCGTGGGCTTCCTGCGCGTTCTTGGCCTTGTTCTTGTAGACCCGTGGGCTGCTGGGGACATAGTTGCCGCCGTAGCGTTTGTCGATTTCGGCGCGCGCCTCGGTCACGGCTTCGGGGGCCATGTCGATGCCATCGGTACGCATATAAGTAATGTAGCCGGCCTCATACAGTCGTTGGGCGGTGCTCATGCATTGCTTGGCGCCCATGCCGAATTTACGGCTGGCTTCCTGCTGCAGGGTAGAGGTCATGAAGGGCGCAGAAGGGTTTCGCGCCGCGGGTTTAGCCTCGACCGACTGGACCGAGAGTGCGCGGCTGGCGACGGCCTGTACGGCCATTTCGGCAGCGGTGGAATTGGCGAGGCTGAACTTGTCCAGCTTGTCGCCGCCTAGAACTGTCAGGCGGGCCTCTAGGTCTTGGCCGCGCGGGGTGGTCAGCAGGGCGCGGACGGACCAGTATTCTTGCGGATTAAACGCCTCGATCTCCAGCTCGCGCTCCACAATCAGGCGCAGGCAGACAGATTGCACGCGTCCAGCGGACCGAGCGCCGGGCAGTTTGCGCCACAGAACCGGCGACAGGTTAAAGCCCACCAGATAGTCCAGCGCGCGGCGGGCCAGATAGGCCTCGACCAGCGGCATGTCGACCTGACGTGGGTTGGCCATTGCCTCGAGCACGGCCTCTTTGGTGATGGCGTTAAAGGTGACGCGGCTGACTGGCGTGTCCTTTTTAATGGAGCGACGTTTGGTCAGGGCCTCTTGCAGGTGCCAGCTAATCGCTTCTCCCTCGCGGTCGGGGTCGGTCGCGAGGATCAGTGCGTTGTCTTCTTTCAGAGCGTCGGCGATGGCTTTGACATGTTTGCGGCTGTCGTTTCCGACTTCCCATTTCATGTCGAATTCATTGTCCGTATCGACTGACCCATTCTTAGGCGGAAGGTCGCGCACGTGGCCGTAAGACGCCAAAACTGTGTAGTCCGAGCCAAGATACTTATTGATCGTTTTGGCTTTGGCTGGCGATTCTACAACAACTACGGGCATTTAGGTCTAACCTCATGGGACGGATACGGCACGTTCTATGGCCGGGCAAGATGTGGGGCGCAAGAGGGGATTGTCAATCATTCAGTTTTGGGGCCAAGTTTGCCACAAAAATTTACGATAGAAATTGGGGACTGAGATGAAGCTGGGATTGGTATTGGCAGCTGTATTGGTGGCTGTGCCACTAGCTGCGCAGGAAATGAGCAAATCCAAAAAAGGTGGGGCTAAAGTACTTGAGAAGCATCAGGCTGTGCCTGCGTGGTATGAGCCTGAGCGCGGAACACCAGAGCGAAAAGCATTGATGAACGCGCTACGGCCGCTGGCTGAAGCCGATTTGGGTGATCCGGTAGAATTCGTTGTTCATGATTTAAGAGTGTCGGGTGATCGGGCGTTTGC
Organism: Parasedimentitalea denitrificans; assembly: GCF_011813015.1. GTDB lineage: Bacteria > Pseudomonadota > Alphaproteobacteria > Rhodobacterales > Rhodobacteraceae > Parasedimentitalea > Parasedimentitalea denitrificans. The sequence continues at coordinate 46,767 of NZ_QHLQ01000009.1, forward strand.
GTCGGTGCAGCCGCAGCGCCCCGGTGGCAGGGAAATCGATCTTGAAAAGACGCCGGGATACATTCGCGGCGATTTTTCCTACGACATGATGGATGGCACACATATGCAGGCATTGTACGTGCGGTCGGGTGATACTTGGGTGGTGATGGAGCATTCCATTGGTGCCATGGATGTCTGGTATGCCGGGGAGCCGTTCTGTAGCAGTTGGGGCCCGGTGATCGCCGAGTTCTGTTACTGACGGCGCCCGCGTGACAGCATGCCGCCGGGCTGACGGATGATTTCGTCTTCCAGCTCCAATTCGGTCAAAGCAGAAGAGACCTGTTGCGCTGGAGCGGCCAAGTCACGGATCAGTAGATCCTCGGCTGTGGGAGAGGGGCCGAGGCGCGACAGGATTTCCTGGTGAAGCGCGGCCGTCTCACGCAGGCTGCGCCGTTGTGGCTGAGTTGGCAGGTCGTCCAGTTGTAGTTGCTGCTGCACGCGACGTGGGCGTGCGGGGAGGGCGGCGATGACGTCTTCGGCATTGCGGACCAATTGTGCACCGTCGCGGATCAGCATGTTGCAGCCACTGGCGCGGGCGTCAAAGGGGTGACCGGGAACAGCCAGAACCTCTCGCCCTTGATCCAATGCATCGCGGGCGGTTATCAGACTGCCGGATTTTGCGGCTGCCTCGACCACGACAACTGCGCTGGCCAGACCTGAGATGATCCGGTTTCGAGAGGGGAAATGTCGGGCTTGTGGTTTCAGGCCCATGGGTTGTTCAGAAAGCAGAAGGCCCTGCTGCGCAATGTCTTTGCCCAAGTTGGTGTTTTCCGTCGGGTAGATCACATCTACTCCACCTGCCATGACAGCGATGGTACCACTGTTTAAAGACGCTAGATGGGCGGCGGTATCGATGCCACGGGCCAGCCCAGAAACAACTGTATATCCTTGGTCCCCAAGTTCGTGTGCCAAGGCGCGTGCCATTCGAATGCCCAGCGATGACGCGTTGCGGGCGCCAACCAAAGCGACAATGGGTGTTTGCAGTATCTTTGGGTCGCCCAAGGCCCACAGAAGGGGCGGCGCGTCTTTTAAGCTGGAAAGCTGGGACGGGTAATCGACGTCGCCAAGGCACAAAAGTCGCGCTTTGACGACTTTTGCGGCCTTGATTTCGGCGTCTATCACAGGTGCTGGGCATATTTTATACCCGTCTACTCCTGCGTCGCGTGCCATTTTGGGCAACGCATCCAGCGCGTTCTGCGCTGAACCATACTCGGCGATCAGGCGGTGAAAGGTCACCGAACCAACCCTGCGAGAACGCAGCAGACGAAGCCAGGAAAACTGATTATCTTCCGTGGTGGGTGGGAGTGGGGGGTGAGTGGAAGAAGTGTATTCTTCGGTCATCCTCTGCTCCGCCTGCTTGCAAGAATATGTTTAACGCGAAGCCGGTTAACAGATAGTGAACGTGGGGCTATTTTCAGAAGATTTCCCAAAAACTATTCAAAGCCCGAAAATCCAAAGAGAAATTGGCTGTCGCAGGGCAAATGGCGGCGCTGCGACAGTATTTTTTGCGTAGGTTTTCCGCTTTTCGTTGAGGGACTTGCCTTATGCGGCGGCTCCGCCAACGGTCAGCCCATCCATTAGCACGGTTGGTTGGCCAACACCGACAGGCACCCATTGTCCAGCCTTGCCACAGTTGCCCATTCCGGGGTCCAGTGACATGTCGTTACCTAATGCGCGAATTTGGTGGAGGGCCGTAGCGCCGTCACCTATTAATGTCGCGCCTTTTACCGGAGCGCCTACTTTGCCGTTCACGACGCGGTAGGCCTCGGTGCAGGAGAACACGAACTTGCCATTTGTAATGTCGACCTGACCGCCGCCAAAGCCAACTGCCCAAATGCCGTCCTTTATGTCTGCAACCAGATCCGCGGGATCTGCGTTGCCGCCTGTCATATATGTATTGGTCATCCGTGGCATTGGCGCATGGGCATAGCTTTGGCGGCGTCCATTGCCGGTCGGGTTGACGCCCATCAGACGGGCATTTTGGCGATCCTGCATATAGCCAACAAGAATGCCGTCTTCGATCAGCGTTGTGGCTTGGGACGGGGTGCCTTCGTCGTCGATGGTGATAGAGCCACGGCGGTCAGGTATCGTTCCGTCATCTAGTACTGTGACACCTTTGGCGGCGATGCGCTGGCCCATCAGGCCTGCAAAGGCGGAGCTGCCCTTGCGGTTGAAATCACCTTCAAGGCCGTGCCCGATGGCTTCGTGCAGCAGAATGCCGGGCCAACCCGGCCCAAGCGCCACTTCCATGACACCGGCTGGTGTGGGCACCGCATCTAGGTTGACCAAGGCAATTCGCAGGGCTTCGCGGGCTTTGGCTTGCCAGTCAGCCGGATTCACAAGGCCATCCAGACCAACGCGACCTCCGCCACCGGCCGATCCGCTTTCGCGGCGGCCGTCTTGTTCGACAATCACTGAAACGTTCAGCCGGGTCATGGGGCGGACATCGCGCACCAACACTCCGTCGGCGCGCAGGATTTCCACCTCTTGCAAGGAAGCTGCCAGAACTGCCGAAACCTGCACCACTCTTTGATCCAGATCACGCGCAAAGGCGTCGATCTCGCGCAGGGTCTCGATTTTGACTGCAAACGGCATAGCGCCGATGGGGTCTTCGTCTGTGTATAGCTTGCGGTTGGTGGCACTGGGTGCATCCGCCAGTGTGCCGCCGCCATCGCCGACAGCCAGACGCGCAGTCTCAGAGGCGCGTTTCAACGCGGCCATGGAAACGTCGGTTGAGTGTGCATAACCGGCGACTTCGCCGTTGATGGCGCGCAGGCCAAAGCCTTCGGAGGCATCGTAGCTGGCACTGCGGAGGCGGCCATCGTCAAAAACCAGTGCTTCAGACTTGCGGCGCTCGGCGAATATCTCGCCATCGTCGGCGCCAGAGAGGGCAGATCGCAACACATTTAACGCGTCATCTGCGGGTAGGGCGGTCTCAAAAGGTCGAAAGGCAGCGTTTTCCATGGTGATGACCTCATTTTTTTTGATCTAAATCAAGAAAGCGCCCATTTGACGCAAGCATAACTCTTTATCTGTTGCTTGGAATATGATTTCTACCGTCAACAAAGACAACGGGGCCGATGCGTTTTTTGGAATCAATAGATTCTTTGTTGAATGTGGCGGCGCGACGAACAACGCGATCAAATGATCAGGACATACATATGAAGAACGCTTTTAAGCTTGCGGGCCTTTTTGCAGGCCTAACCAGTCTGCCAGCTATGGCTCAGGACGGTCTGGAATCCATTGGTAAACCCGTACCGGGGGGGCTGAACTTCCAACCCGCAGCGACTGAGCTCGCACGGGGCATGCAATCACTGGATCTGCTGATCCTGATCATCATTACCGTGGTCTGTGTGTTTGTTGGCGGCCTTCTGCTGTATGTGATTCTTCGCTTTAACCGGCGTGCAAACCCCACTCCGGCTACCTTTACACATCACACATCTATCGAGATTGCCTGGACCTTGGTGCCGATTTTGATTCTGGTGCTGATTGGTTCGTTCTCGCTGCCGCAGCTGTTCAATCAGCAAGAAATTCCAAAGGCAGACATCACTATCAAAGTGACCGGATACCAGTGGTACTGGGGTTACGAATATGTTGACCACGAGTTCGGCTTTGAAAGCTTCATGCTGCCCAAGGAAGAGCTGGAAGAAAACGGCTATGCTGCTGATGAATACCTGCTGGCGACCGACACAGCTGTGGTCGTGCCTGTTGGCAAGACTATTGTAATGCAGGTGACCGGTGCTGACGTGATCCATTCGTGGGCGATGCCTGCCTTTGCGGTTAAGCAAGATGGCGTTCCAGGTCGTCTGGCTGAGCTATGGTTCAACGCAGACAAAGAAGGCGTGTACTTTGGTCAGTGTTCTGAGCTGTGTGGTAAGGACCACGCCTATATGCCGATCACTGTGAAAGTGGTTAGCCAAGAGGTTTATGACGAGTGGCTGAAAGGCGCGATCGAAGAATATGCCGGCCTGCCGCAGAGCTTTCAGGTTGCATCGAACTGATCACCTGTGACGGGCGAGGACGCCCAGAACTCAAAAAAACCAGTCAGGGCGCGCTATGATCCGCGCCTTGACTTACTTCTAAACGGTTCTGGTTTGCGTGTCTGTTGCGCGACCAGAAAGCAAATGGACCAAACATGACCGACGCAAGCATTCAGGCCAGCACACTCCGCGAGGATGAAGCCAGCTTTGGTGACTATTTTGCCCTGCTAAAGCCACGGGTGATGTCACTTGTGGTTTTCACTGCGCTGGTCGGCCTGCTGGCTGCGCCGGTGACAGTGCACCCTGTTATTGGCTTTTGCGCAATTCTGTTTATTGCCATTGGCGGCGGTGCCTCAGGTGCGCTGAATATGTGGTGGGATGCCGATATCGATATGGTGATGAAACGCACCAAGGGTCGTCCGATTCCTGCTGGAAAGGTTGAGCCAGGCGAAGCGATGAGCCTGGGACTGGCTTTGTCGGGCATGTCTGTGATCATGCTGGCGCTGGCGACCAATGTAATGGCTGGGGCATTCCTTGCCTTCACAATCTTCTTTTACGTCGTTGTCTACACCATGTGGCTAAAACGGGCGACGCCTCAGAACATCGTGATCGGTGGTGCTGCAGGTGCGTTCCCGCCAGTGATTGGCTGGATTGCTGCGACCGGGACCATGTCTGTCGAGCCTTGGCTGATGTTTGCCCTGACGTTCATGTGGACACCGCCGCACTTCTGGGCCTTGGCCCTGTTTATGCGCAACGACTACGACGATGCGGGCGTGCCGATGTTGACCGTGACCCACGGTCGCCGCGCCACCCGTGTGCATATCCTTGTTTACACTATCCTGCTGGCACTGCTGGCAGTTGGAACTGCGTTCTCGGGCATTGGCGGGCCGATCTATCTGGCCGTGGCAGTAGTGATGAACGCATTGTTCCTGCTGGGCGCCTTGAAGATCTGGCGCCGTGATGAGGAAGATTCCGAGCAGGATAACTTTAAGGCAGAACGCAGCTTCTTTAAGCTGTCGCTGCTGTACCTGTTCCTGCATTTCGGGGCCATTCTGACCGAGGCCCTGTTGAAACCTTTTGGACTGGGAGGCTGGTAAGATGAGCTTCAAGCCGCAACATGAACTGCATCAACGTCGGTTTGGCCGCAATATGGGCGTCGGCCTGTCATTGGCTGCCTTTGTAGTGCTGGTACTGGCGATGACCATCGTCAAGGTCACGTCCGGTGACTTCAAATTCCCGCAGGCCCAGGCGGCAGAGCAAAACTGATGGCGATGGATGCCCCACAGAAAACGGCAGCCAAACTGGTTGGTGTTGTTGTTGTCATGGGCGCGTTGGCCTGGGCATCAGTGCCGTTTTACGACTGGTTCTGCCGCGTTACCGGGTTTGGTGGCGTCACCGGCGTTGCCCTGACTGATTCAGACACGGTGTTGGAGGAGACCATCACCGTGCGCTTTGACGGCTCCAAAGAACGCGACATGCCGTGGGAGTTTAAACCTGTAGTGCGTGAGATGGAAATTAAGATCGGCGAGACCGGCCTTGCGTTCTATGAAGCCTACAACCCAACGGACAGACCGATCGCAGGACAGGCGTCCTATAACGTGACGCCATATTCTGCCGGTGCCTTCTTTGAGAAAATTGCTTGCTTCTGTTTTGAGGAGCAGGTTTTGGAACCAGGTGAGCGGGTTCAGATGCCCGTTACCTTCTTTGTCGACCCGGAAATCGTTGACGACCGGGACGGAAAATTTGTGCATACGATCACGCTGTCGTACACATTCTATGAAATCGATCTGCCCGAGGGTTATGCCGCCCTCGAATCCGGTGAAAACACCGGGGCAGTAACAAACATGAACTAGGCCGGCAGGTGAGGGACACTTAAATGGCGCACGCTAAAAATCACGACTATCATATTCTTCCACCGTCAATCCTCCCGTTTTTGGGCGCGTTGTTCGGTTTTCTGATGCTGTTCGGCGCCGTGCTGTGGATGCACGGTATTACAGCATGGATGTTCTGGGGCGGCCTGCTGGGTGTGCTTTACACCATGTTCGCCTGGTGGTCCGAAGTGACCGTTGAGAGCAACATCGGCGACCACACCGCGGTTGTGCGGATTGGCCTGCGCTACGGCTTTATCCTGTTCGTCATGTCCGAAATCATGTTCTTCTTTGCTTGGTTCTGGTCGTTCTTCAAGCACGCGATCTATCCGATGCAGGACTATACCTACACAGTGTATTCTCAGCCGGATATCCACATCGTTGACCCACTGCACCTGCCGCTGATCAACACACTGATCCTGTTGCTGTCGGGCTGTGCTGTAACTTGGGCGCACCATGCGCTGGTTCACGGAAATGACCGCAAGGCACTGGTTCAGGGGCTGGCTATCGGTATCGCCTTCGGCGTTGCGTTTACTGCGCTGCAGGGCTTTGAATACTACGAAGTTCTGGCCCACGAAGGCTGGGAGTTTGGTGGCGATATCTTCTACTCGAACTTCTTCATGGCGACCGGCTTCCACGGTTTCCACGTGCTGCTGGGTACTGTCTTCCTGATCGTGTGTCTGATCCGCGCTATGAAGGGTGCTTTTACTCCTGAGCAGCACGTCGGTTTTGAAACTGCTGCCTGGTACTGGCACTTTGTTGATGTTGTTTGGCTGTTCCTGTTCTTCGCTGTGTACCTCTGGGGCACTGCCGGAATGTAATGGGTACATGTTTGCAGTTGAAAAACTGCAGGCACAGAGTATCAAGCACAGCGCGCGGGGGATGCTCCGCGCGCTTTTCTGTTGGCAAGGGGCTGTGATGCGGCGTCTGATCTTTCTGATTGTAGTTGGTGTGGCGGGGCTTGCCGTCTTGCTGAGCCTCGGCATGTGGCAGGTCCAACGTATGGCCTGGAAGCAGCAGATTCTGGACATCATCGATTCTCGCGTGGACGGCGAGCCTGTGTCGTTGCCAGAGAACCCTGATCCCGTAGCGGATAAGTACATGCCGGTGCGTTTGGTTGGGGAACTGGTTGAAGGCGGACTGCATGTACTGGTTTCGACGCGCAGTCTGGGGCCGGGCTATCGGGTCATTGTTCCATTTGTCACCGATGATGGCCGCCGGATACTTGTTGACCGTGGCTTTATTCGAACCGCGGCAAAGAACACTGTGCTGAACACTGGCAAGGTCGAGCTGATTGGCAATCTGCACTGGCCTGACGAAACTGACAGCTACACTCCGCCAGCCGAAATCGCGGCGAACATCTGGTATGCGCGTGATGTCGATGCAATGTCGGCTGCGCTGAATACCCTGCCGATCATGGTGGTGCTGAATGATCACCCCGTGAATGGCAGCTTTGTCATACCAATGCCGGTCAACACGGCGTCAATCCCCAATGACCACTTGCAATATGCGATCACCTGGTTTTCGCTGGCCTTTATCTGGGCCGCGATGACTGCTTACTTCCTGTGGCGTTCGCGCCAAAATCGAGAGCTAACGTGATGAAATACATCTCTACCCGTGGCCAAGCGCCTGAGCTGAGTTTTGAAGATGCCATGCTAAGTGGCCTGGCGCGCGATGGCGGGCTGTATGTCCCGGATGAGATCCCGCAGATGAGCCACGATGACATCGCGGCGCTGTCCGGCCTGAGCTACGAGGAAACCACATTTCGAGTGATGCGGCCGTTCTTAGGTGATAGTTTCACCGACGACGAATTCCGCGACATTATCGCCAAGGCCTATGCCAGCTTTGACCACGCAGCCCAAGCCCCGCTAAAGCAGCTGGCTCCGAACCATTTCCTGCTGGAACTGTTTCACGGCCCGACGCTGGCGTTCAAAGACTTTGCCATGCAGCTGATTGGTCAGTTGTTCCAGGCTGCGCTTGCTAAGCGGGATGAGCGGGTGACGATTGTTGGTGCGACCTCGGGCGATACCGGGTCTGCCGCGATCGAGGCCTTTAAGGGGCTGAGCAATGTGGATGTGTTCATACTGTACCCACATGGCCGGGTGTCCGAGGTGCAGCGTCGGCAGATGAGCACTCCGGCGGATGCCAATGTGCATGCGCTGGCACTGGATGGGGATTTTGACGACTGTCAGGCCCGTGTCAAAGACATGTTCAACGATTTTGACTTCCGCGACGGCGTGAAGCTGGCCGGGGTCAATTCAATCAACATCGCGCGCGTGTTGGCGCAGGTAGTCTATTACTTCTCGTCCGCCGTGTCGCTGGGTGCGCCGCACCGCAAGGTGAGCTTTACCGTGCCGACAGGCAACTTTGGGGACATCTTTGCGGGTTACATCGCCAAGCAGATGGGCCTACCGGTTGAGGATCTGGTTGTAGCCACAAACCAGAACGACATTCTGCATCGCTGTCTGGACGGGCAGGGGTATTTCAAGGGTGAAACGATCCCGTCGATCTCGCCTTCGATGGACATTCAGGTGTCGTCGAACTTTGAACGGGCGTTGTATTTTGCCTATGATCGGGATGCAGGTGCTGTGTCACAATTGATGGACGAGCTGAAGAACGGTGGCTTTGACGTGTCGCAGGGGGCGATGCAGGCACTGGCCGAAACTTACAAGTCAGGCCGGTGTTCCGAAGACGAAACCTTGGCCACGATCAAGAGCCAATTGGCCGCCAGTGGCGATCTGCTGTGCCCACACGGCGCTGTTGGGGTTAAGGTTGCTGAAGAACATCGCGTATCAGAGGTGCCGATGATTACCTTGGCGACAGCACACCCGGCCAAGTTCCCGGCTGCAGTGAAAGATGCCTGTGGCATTCATCCGCCTCTTCCCACACACATGGCGGATCTGTATGACAGATCAGAACGGGTGACCCGGATCGCCAATGACCTAACGACTCTCGAAGAGCACATCAGAAAGAACATATCGAATTGACTGTTCAACAAGACCAGCTGGCTAACGGCTTTCGTATCGTTTCTGAAAACATGCCGGGGCTGCAATCTGCGTCCATTGGTATCTGGGTAACCGCAGGCGGTCGTCATGAGCGGCTTGAGCAGAATGGCATTGCCCATTTTCTTGAGCATATGGCGTTCAAGGGCACCGCAAGCCGGTCGGCTTTGCAAATCGCCGAGGCGATAGAAGACGTTGGTGGTTATATCAACGCCTATACCAGCCGTGAGGTGACAGCTTATTACGCGCGGGTATTGCAGGATGACGTGCCGCTGGCGTTGGATGTGATCAGCGATATCGTGCTGAACCCGGTGTTCGATCCCAAAGAGATCGAGATCGAGCGCGGGGTGATTCTGCAGGAAATCGGTCAGTCGCTGGATACGCCGGATGATGTGATCTTTGATTGGTTGCAGGAAGAGAGCTATCACAACCAGCCGCTGGGCCGCACCATTCTGGGCCCAACGGAACGGGTTAGCGCCTTTAGCCGCGATGATCTGGCTGGTTTTGTCAGCGAGCACTACGGCCCCGGACAGATGATCCTGTCGGCGGCTGGTGCAGTGGATCATGATGCCTTGGTCAAAGCTGCAGAGAAGCTGTTTGGCCATCTGGAGCCGCGTGACAGCAAGCTGGTGGATCTGGCCCGGTTCACAGGTGGTGAGGCGCGGCAGGAGAAATCGCTGGAGCAGGCGCATTTTGCGCTGGCGCTTGAAAGCCCCGGCTATCGTGATGATGCGATCTACACGGCGCAGATCTATTCGAGCGCCTTGGGCGGCGGCATGTCCAGTCGGTTGTTCCAGGAAATCCGCGAGAAGCGCGGGTTGTGTTATTCGATCTTTGCCCAAACGGGTGCCTACGCCGATACTGGCACGACGACCATCTATGCTGGCACCTCGGCTGGTCAGTTGGGTGAGTTGGCGGAGATCACCATCGACGAGATGAAACGGGCCGCCGAGGATATGGGGCCTGAAGAAGTGGCCCGGGCGCGGGCACAGATGAAAGCTGGGATGCTGATGGGGTTGGAAAGCCCTTCGACCCGGGCAGAGCGTCTGGCACGATTGGTGCAAATCTGGGACAAAGTGCCACCGCTGAGTGACACCGTGGCGCGTATTGATGCGGTGACAACCGGCGATGTGCGTGAATTTGCCGAGACAATGGCAACACAGGCCCCAGCCGCGCTAGCCCTGTACGGGCCGGTGTCGCAGGCGCCCAGCCTGTCTCAGCTGCAGGAGAGGCGCTCGGCTTGATGCTGCTGTCGAAACGAAAAGTCCGAATTGAAACCGAGCGGCTGACACTTCGGCCGCCGGTGCATTCTGACTTTCACGCTTGGGCGCGATTGCGGCAGGACAGTCAGGCCTATCTGACCCCGTGGGAGCCAAGTTGGGCAGCGGATCATCTGACGCGCAAAGCCTTTACCAACCGGGTGTACTGGGCTCAGCGCTCAGTAAGTGGCGGTACTGCGCTGCCGTTGTTCCTGTGTCGCCGTGAAGATCAGGTGCTGATTGGCGCGATTACGCTGGACAATATCCGCCGCGGCCCGGCGCAAGATGGGACTTTGGGCTATTGGACCGGGATGCCCTTTGCCAGAAATGGCTATATGCGCGAAGCCATTGGCGCGGTGGTTCATTATGCTTTCACCAAGCTGGACCTGAGCCGCATTCAGGCGGCCTGTTTGCCAGAGAACAAGCCGTCGCGCGGGTTGCTGGAAAGCGCTGGGTTTAAATACGAAGGCGTCGCGCAGTCGTATCTGCAGATCAATGGCCGCTGGCGCACGCATGTGCTATATGCGTCTCTGCGCAGTGATCGCCGGGGGCGGACTGAGGCGGGGTGATCGTCTTGCGGTCGTGCTGGGGCTCTGCCCCAGACCCCGGGATATTTTTGGCCAGATGAAGAGCGGATTCTTTGGCTTTGACCTTTGCCAATCATCATAGGGTGACGGACTGGGCAGATGAGCTAACTCTGCTGTATGCGCTGGTATGTTGTTTGTTTTCTTCTGTCGTTGTTGGTGTCGTCCGCTTTTGGGCAGGAGCGACGCCCTACCCATTGTATTGCCCTGGCGGATGCAACGCCGGGCATCGCTTATGTGCAAAAAGCGAGTTGGCGTGATGCTGTTCCGGAAGACCAAGTGCGTATCCGCTATATCGCCCATGCCAGTTTTTTGCTGCAAACTGCGGGCGGGCTGAATGTCGTTACGGATTTTACCGGGTTCATAGGCACCGCGCCGGTGATTCCGGATGTGGTCACCATGAACCACGCACATGACACGCATTATACCGAGTTTCCCGATCCAGCCATTCCGCATGTGTTGCGCGGTTGGGGCAGTTTTGGTCTGGGTATTGATCACCATCTGGATCTGGGAGAGATGCTGGTTCGGAATGTGTCGACCGACATCCGTTCGCCCTATGGCGGGGCTGAGGCCGAGGGAAATTCGATCTTTGTGTTTGAGGTAGCTGGGCTGTGCATTGGCCATCTGGGTCATTTGCACCACATCCCGACACCTGCTCAATACGCGGCATTGGGGCGGATGGATGTGGTGATGGCCCCTGTGGATGGCGGGCGGACCTTGCCGCTGTCAGAGATGATTACGGTTCTACACCGGTTACGGTCCTCGGTCGTTCTGCCAATGCATTGGTTTTCGGATGCTTCGCTGGAGCGGTTTCTGACTGGGATTGGACCAGTGTTCGATGTGAAGGATACGGGCGAGTCGTCGCTTACGGTATCGCTCAGAGAGCTACCGGCACGTCCAACTGTATGGGTTCTGCGCCCAGAGTATCTAAGCGCCGAAGAGTGACAGGGCTTGCACGTTGGGCCGGGATTGGACATGGATGTGGCATGACATTGACCCCTGCCGATCCCGCCTTTGTTTCCCGTTTGAACCGCGTATTGCCCGAGGGCGTATTGTGCGAGGTCGAACCGAGGTATCTTGAGGAGCCTCGGGGGCGCTATCATGGGCAGGCCGGGGTGCTGGCGCTGCCGCAGAACACCGAGCAGGTTGCAGTGCTGGTGCGTGAAGCAAATGCAGCCCGTGTGCCGGTTGTTCCCTATGGTGGCGGGACTGGGCTGGTTGGCGGTCAGGTGAATGTAGAGGGACCGTCGCCACTGTTGATTTCAATGGAGCGCATGAACGCGGTGCGTGCGGTTTATCCTCAGGAGAATGTGTTGGTCGCCGAAGCCGGTGCGATTCTGGCTGATGTACAGGCAGCGGCTGAAGAGGCTGGGCGGTTGTTTCCTTTGTCGCTGGCCTCGGAAGGATCGGCGCAGATTGGTGGTAACCTGTCGACCAATGCGGGCGGGGTGAATGTGCTGCGCTATGGCAATACCCGCGAGCTGTGTCTGGGGCTGGAGGCAGTTCTGCCCAATGGGGAGATCTGGAATGGGCTAAGCCGGTTGCGCAAGGACAATACTGGCTATGACCTGCGCGGGCTGTTGATCGGTGCTGAGGGAACATTGGGTGTAATCACCGCTGCAGCGCTGAAGCTGTCACCGAATCCGGCTGAAAGGGGGACGGCCATGTTGGTGGTGCAGTCGCCTGAGGCGGCGCTGGCTCTTCTTTCACTGGCGCGGGATCAGTTGGGGGAAGGTGTCAGTGCCTTTGAGCTGATCCATCGTCAGGGGCTGGAGTTCTTGAATGAGAAGTTGCCGCAATTGCGACAGCCGTTTGCAGAGCGGCCGGAGTGGTGTGTGCTGGTTGAGTTGGGGCTAAGCCGGGGTTCCGATCCCGAGATGGCCTTGGCCGAGCTGTTTGAAGCGGCGATGGAGGCCGGGTATGTGCTGGATGGGGTGATTGCCCAGTCCGAGGGGCAGCGGCAAGAGCTGTGGAACGTACGTGAGCAGATCCCCGAGGCGAACCGGTTGATTGGGTCGGTGTCCAGTCATGACATTTCGGTGCCATTGTCGGCGATCCCGGACTTCATTGTGCGCGGCGGTGAGGTGCTTGCAGCGTTGGGGGATTATCGCGTCAACTGCTTTGGTCATCTTGGGGATGGCAACCTGCATTACAACGTGTTCCCGGCGCATGGAAAATCACGTGAAGCTTATGAGGATCAACGCGCAGCGGTAAAGCGCGCGGTTCATGATCTGGTGCATGAGATGGGCGGTTCGATCAGTGCCGAACACGGCGTTGGACGGATGAAGGTCGAGGATGTCGCGCGTTATGGCGATCCTGTTCGGCTGGCAGCGATGCGGGCGATCAAGCAGGCGCTGGACCCCAACGGTATCATGAACCCCGGAGCGGTTCTGGCGGTATAGGGGCGGTGCTGATCTGAACTTGTCGTTATGACAGGGCTGGTTCCGCTGCTGCGCGGCTGCGGTGAAGGACCAGCAACAGGATTGCAATGTTCAGCCCGTTCCACAAAATGCCGTTGATAAAGGCCAGTTGGTAGCTGCCGGATACCTCGTAGATCCAGCCCGACATCCAGCCGCCCAAGGCCATGCCTAGGATGGTCATCATCATCACAAAGCCAACCCGTGCGCCGGCCTCTCGCGGGGGCATGTATTCGCGGACCACCAATGCGTAGCTGGGGACGATACCGCCCTGGGCTAGGCCAAACACCAGGCTGACAAGGTACAGCGGCACCATGCCATCGAAGGGGAGGTAGAAAAACAGCGCGATACATTGCAGCACAGAGCCCGCCAACAGGATCACAAGCCCGCCTAGGCGGTCGGCCAGCAGGCCTGATAGGATCCGGCTGGCAACGCCGCCCAGCAGCATTAGCGACAGCATCTCGGCGCCCACGGTGGGACCGTAGCCCAAGCCAACACAATAGGCGACGATGTGAACCTGAGGCATCGACATCGCGACGCAGCAGGCAATTCCGGCGACGCCCAGCAGCCATTGCAATTGTCGCGGTGTCAGGCCAGTGGAGTGGGTAATTCTCCCCGATGCCCTTGCTGACTGCTCGTGCGCCTCGGTTGGGACCCGGCGGCGCAACAACAGCGACAGCGGTATTAGCACCGCCAGTGTGACCATCGCCAAGGTCATGTAGACACTGCGCCAGCCGCTATTGGCCAGGATATCCGCCAGAGCTGTTGGCCAGATGGCGCCGGACAGGTAGTTGCCGCTGGCCACCAAGGCCACCGCGATACCGCGCCGTTTGAGAAACCAATGAGAGATATCGGCAATCAAGGGGCCAAACCCAACGGCAGTTCCCAGCCCCAGCAACAGGTGGGTTAGTGATAGCATGTTGATTGAGGGAGCGAGTGTCGACAGGGCAAACCCGGCTGCAATCATCAGGGCGGCGCCATTCAATGCCAAGGTGACCCCAAACCGGTCCACCAGCCGTCCGAGGACAAGATTACCCAAAGCAAAGCCGATCATGGTCAGGGTATAGGGCAGCGAGGCCTCGGCCCGGCCTGCGCCGAATTCGGTCTCGACTGCAGGCATGATCACAATCACGGCCCACATGCCCACATTGGCCACGGTGGCAATTGCCAATGTGACAAACAGGCGGAGCCAAGAGTAGCGACTGTCGTGGATTTGGGGCGTGGTCATACCGGCACGCTAGGTCAGACGCGAAACCGCTTGCAAGCCGTTTCGCGTCAATGCCGTGGCGTTATTCGCCTTCGAACTCACACAAGACATGCACATCCATGCCCATGTCTTGCAGGACTTTGCCGCCACCCAGTTCTGGCAGGTCGATGATGAACGAGCACGAGACGATCTCGCCGCCCAACCGTTCGATCAGTTTGATACCCGCAGCGGCAGTACCGCCGGTGGCTAGCAGGTCGTCGACCAGAAGGATCTTTTCACCCGGTTGGATTGCATCGTCATGGATCTCGACTGTAGCTTCGCCGTATTCCAGTTTGTAATCTTGGCTTAGGGTTGCGCCGGGCAGTTTGCCTGCTTTGCGGATTGGTACAAAACCGGTGCCTAATTGGTGCGCAATGGCGCCGCCAAGGATAAAGCCGCGCGCCTCTAGGCCCACAACCTTGTCGATGCGCATGCCGGCATAGGGGTGCAGCATCTGGTCGATGGCCATGCGAAAGCCGCGCGGATCAGCAAACAGAGTGGTGACATCGCGGAACATGATCCCCTCGTGGGGGAAATCCGGGATGGTGCGAATGTAGTCTTTGACGGCGGTATGCTTTGGCATGGCGGGGCCTCTTCAATGGTCGGCTCAAATGGCACAGGGATGGCCCGCGCGGCCAAACCAAAGATGGTTTGGCCGAACTCTGCCCGTCATGCAAGCCGGAACCTAGGCCGGGCGTCGTAGAAATGCAGTGGTTAGGCCCATGCCAATCAGGGCAACGCCGCCACCTTTGGTCAGGTTGGTCACCACGGCAGGGCGCGCGATCCAGCCGCGCAGGCGATCCGCCAGCAGCGCATAGGCCAGCGCATTCAGTCCGGCGAGGATCACGAAGGTCGCAATCAAAATGGCAAACTGCGGTGCCAGGCTACCCTCGGGGCGGATGAACTGCGGTACAAAGGCAATGAAAAAGCCGATGGACTTAGGATTTAGCGCAGTCACCATCGCGGTATGTCCAAAAATGCCTTTGGCCTGAACATCGCGGGTGTTTGCGAGTTCGGTTACGCCTTCACTAGACGCGCTGCGCCACAGTTTGATGCCCAGCCAAACCAGATAGACTGCACCAGCCCATTTCAGAACCATAAACAGTGTAGCAGAGGCCATCACCAATGCGCCCAGTCCGACCAGCGATGCGGTCATGGCGACGAGGTCCCCCAGCGCAACACCCAGCGCCGCTGACACAGCCACTTGTCGGCCCTTTGACAGCGCATAACTCAGCACCAGTAGTACGGTTGGTCCGGGGATCAGCAGCAGTGCCAATGAGGCGGCCACAAAGGCCAGCCAGAGGTTCATGTCCATAAAAGTTGTCCTGTCTAAGAGATTCTGGAACAGCAAAGACAGCGCTTTGAAGCTAGGTCAACGGCAAATCCTTGTATTTCGCGATTAGCCCAATACGCGCCCAGCCACAGCATCCAGTTTTGCCAGCAGCGCCGGGTCGCGTTTCTCAGGCGCAGTGATGATGGCATACTCTAGCGCGGTGTCACAGCCGTGTGGACAGGTCGAACGTTCTGGCCCCAGTATCGCAGGCAGGCGGCGTACGAGTTCGGCACCATTGCTCGAATTTCCCTGCAACGTCGCAATGATAGCCGTGATATCGACCGCACCGTGGTCGGGATGCCAGCTGTCAAAATCGGTGACCATGGCGACAGAGGCATAACAAAGCTCGGCTTCGCGGGCCAGCTTGGCCTCGGGCATATTGGTCATGCCAATGACATCAGCGCCCCATTGCTCGCGGTACATTTTGGATTCTGCCACTGTTGAGAACTGTGGTCCTTCCATCGCCAAATAGGTGCCACCACGATGCACAGTGATACCTGCATCGCGCGCGGCCGTTTCGCAGGCATCGCCCAAACGTGGGCAGGTTGGATGTGCGACGCTGACATGGGCAACACAGCCAGAGCCAAAGAAGCTTTTATCGCGGGCAACGGTTCGGTCGATGAACTGATCGACAATCACAAAATCACCCGGCGCCATCTCTTCGCGGAATGACCCACAGGCCGAAACAGAAATAACATCTGTTGCCCCCAGCCGTTTCAGCGCGTCGATATTGGCGCGGTAGGGCACATCTGACGGCGCGTGAACATGGCCGCGGCCGTGGCGTGGTAGAAAAGCCATTTTCACCCCGTCCAGCTCCCCCGTCAAAATCTGGTCAGACGGGACGCCCCACGGGGTTTCAACAGTGACCCATGCTGCATCCTGTAGGCCGTCGATTTCATAGAGGCCTGAGCCTCCGACCACGCCGATCAATGTTTCTGTCACCGGGCTGACTCCGCGTTAGATATGTTGTGTGATTTTTTGCAGTGCTTTCAGGATGTTTGCAAGGGCTGGCAAGGGAGTGTGAATTACAGAGGTCAGCTTTTCTTGTGTAGAGGTTCCAACTGAGGGGCCTCGTGCATCATTTTGCGAAATGAAGGACATTCAGCGTGACTGGGGGCTGAGCATTCGGCCACATGTCGCAGGGCGCGCACCAGGATCCTAAGCCGACGGATGTGTTGTTCGACCTCATCTGCTTTTGCGTGCAGGGCCGGACGATCAATTTCAAACTGCCCGCTGTCTTGAAACATTGCCCCTATTTCATCCAGAGAAAAACCGGCAGATTGCCCCATAGAAATAAGGGCCAGACGGTCCAGTACCGTGTCGTCATACTGGCGGCGTAGTCCCTTACGGCTGTCGGGTTGGATCAGGCCCAGTTTCTCGTAATAGCGTAACGCCGAAGCTTTGAAGCCCGAGAGTTTCGCGACTTCACCGATGTCCAGAGAATTCATATTGACCTCAAGCTGGCTTCAAGTTGCAGACATGCCTTTGTTTGGAACTCAGGTCAATGAAAGGTGAGGAAATGAGCTGGAGTTTGGAGATCATGCTGAAGGTTGTTGTGATTGGGATCGGCGCGACGGTGATACTGGATATGTTTGCATTGCTGCGGGCCAAGTTGACAGGTCAGCCAATGATGAACTGGGCAATGGTCGGGCGCTGGGTGGGCCATTTTACAATGGGTACCCCTGTTCTGCGCTACCCTGCCGAAGCCGCTGCGATACCCGGAGAAAAGGCACTGGGGTGGGGATTTCACTATGTTATTGGCATTGGCTTGGCGGCCACTTTGACGCAGTTGGTCGGCCCGACTTGGATAGAACAGCCGCGGTTGGACTGGGCCGTTGGATTTGGGGCTGTCACGGTGATCTTACCTTGGTTTTTCATGCAGCCCGGATTGGGGTTGGGCATCGCTGCCCGGTTGGCTCCCGCGCCTTGGAAGGTTCGTCGGCAGAGCCTGACCACACATGTAGTGTTTGGTGTCGGTCTATACCTGAGTGCTGTGACATTGCAGAGTGTGTTTTAGGAAAGCAATACCAGCGTTGGGTGAAAGTCTTGTATGGTAGCCACTTTTCCGCTAACGGCAGGCAGCGAACACCAATCCCCGATGACAGGTATTTTTCATGAGACGCGCCGCTATGGCCCTGCTGGCCAATCACATTTCCCCGCCCAACCTTAGTATCATGCAGGATGAGGGCTGGTCTGTGGCCCGTGTTCGGACTGAGATCCTGTCGGGTTTGACCGTTGCGCTTGCGCTGGTGCCCGAGGCGGTGGCCTTTGCTTTTGTGGCGGGGGTGAACCCGTTGGTTGGCCTATACGCGGCTTTTATGGTGGGGTTGATCACGGCGCTGTTTGGCGGCCGACCGGGGATGATTTCCGGCGCCACTGGTGCGCTGGCGGTTGTGATGGTGGCGCTGGTGGCCCAGCATGGCGTGGAGTATCTGTTTGCCACTGTGGTGCTGATGGGGATCCTGCAGGTTATTGCGGGTGTTATGCACTGGGGTAAGTTCATCCGTTTGGTGCCGCATCCGGTGATGCTGGGGTTTGTGAACGGTCTGGCGATTGTGATCTTCCTTGCGCAGATGACCCAGTTCAAGGTGCCCGGATCGGGTGGCGAGGAATGGTTGTCCGGCCTGTCGCTGTATCTGATGCTTGGGTTGGTCGGCCTGACCATGGTGATTATCTGGGGCACGCCCAAAATCACGTCTCTAATCCCTGCGCCACTGGCTGGTATCGGAATTGTGGCTGCTGTGGTAATCATTTTTGGTCTGGATGTACCCCGTGTTGGTGACATGGCGTCAATCCAGGGTGGCTTCCCTGCGTTCCACAACCCCTTTGGTGAGGGCGTAGGCCTGTACGGCACGGCGCTGGCTCCGTTTAACCTAGAGACCCTGCAGATCATCCTGCCCTATGCCTTGATCCTAGCGGCGATTGGTCTGATCGAGAGCCTGCTGACCTTGAACTTGGTAGGCGAAATCATCGGCAAACGTGGTGGAACAAGCCAGGAGTGTATTGCCCAGGGAGCGTCTAATGTTGTCACCGGCTTCTTTGGTGGCATGGGCGGTTGTGCGATGATTGGTCAATCGATGATCAACGTGAACTCGGGAGGTCGTACCCGGATTGCCGGTATCGCTGCTGCGCTGTTTCTGTTGTTGTTCATCGTGTGGGCGTCGAACCTGATTGAGCAGATCCCGCTGGCAGCGCTGGTTGGGGTGATGTTCATGGTGGTGATCGGGACCTTTGCCTGGAACTCGCTAAAGATCATGCGCAAAGTGCCACCCACCGATGCCTTTGTAATTGTGCTGGTGACCGTTGTTACCGTGATGACCGACTTGGCGATTGCGGTTGTTGTTGGGGTGATTGTGTCGGCGCTGGCCTATGCCTGGAACAACGCGCGCCGTATTCACGCCAATGTGCGGGAGTCTGAGAGCGACAAGGGTGCGCTCGTGTATGAGATCGAAGGGCCGCTGTTCTTTGGTTCGACCGATGGCTTTGCCGAGTTGTTTGATGTTGAGAACGATGCAGATCGTGTGATCGTCGATTTTGCCCGCAGCCGTGTTGTTGACCAGTCCGCATTGCAGGCGATTGAAGCGCTGGCTGGTAAGTATGAAGCCGCTGGCAAGACGTTGACCCTGCGCCACTTGAGCCGGGATTGCCATCAGTTGCTGACCAAAGCCGGACACCTGATGGTCGATAGTGACGATGACCCGGAATATGCGGTTGCGGTGGATTACTCTGTTAAGACAGGCATCTTGGGCGGGCACTGACCCTTAACCCAGCGGAGTGCGCCTGAAGGCGCACACTGGTTTGTTTGATTAGAATATGTGGAGGGGCCGGTCTGTTTGTTCAGACCGGCCCTTTGCTTGAAGAGACGAGGGGGCTTGGGCTCACCAAAACAGCGATGCGCTGTGTCAGATCCGCCAGAACTCAGGCGACGGCGGCTCCGAAACAGCGATCTTCAGGTGAGGGCCTTGAGGGTGTCGAGATCACCGCTGAGCAGGGCGGGGCGAGCCTTGGCAACCTTGTCTGCGGGCCAGTGCCACCATTGCAGCTCCAGAAGCTGCGCGATCTGATTCTGTTCAAAGCGGTATCGGGCGACGGTGCCGGGATTGCCGGTGACCACGGCATAGGGCGGGATGGTTCCACGTACCACTGCACCGGCACCGATGATGGCTCCGGAACCTATTTGGGCACCGGGCAGGATCATCGCACCGTAGCCGATCCAGACATCGTTGCCGATCACCGTGTCGCGGGTGTCCGGTTGAAAGCCGGTCATTTGTTCGGGGTCGAACACGGGAAAGGGGTAGCAGGTTAACCCGTCCATTGCATGATTGGCACTGGCGGTGATGAAGCGCACACCATGGGCGATCTGGCAGTAGCGTCCGATTTCCAGTGTCTCTTGGGACATTGGGAACAAGTAGGGTGCCAAATGGTTGGCCCAGCCGTCCGCAGGTGGGGGGGTAAAGTCTGAGGCGTAGGTAAAATCGCCAACCTTAAATTTTGGATGATCCACGACATTGGTCAAAAAAACGGTGCCAAGGTGGGGTTGGCCATCAGGCAAGGTGATGGGGTGGACGCAGGTTGCGGCGGGCAGGGCGTAAGGCATGAGGCCTCCTGTACTGGAAAATGTGGGGGTTTTCATGTGTTACAGGTTCTGGTCCATCATGCCCTCCTTTATTTGGATTAACCTATCTGGCGATCATAACTGCAATTCCTATAGCTCAAGACCACCACCTTGAAACAAACTTCAGCCATTTCTCATTCCACCACTCATGCTCCGTGAGTTTGTCCATATGCTCCCCGAGTTTGCGCATGGAATAAAAAATTCCCACAAGACACACCACCACCAAAAATATTGGATCTATGAAGCTGGCAAACAATTTTGGAAGGGTGAAAAGTAGAAAAATAAATACGATGACCATAATAAAGCAAGAAAAATGCGTTGAAAAAAGCTTCTTCATTTTAGGAATGTCCTATCCTCGTACTTTTCCAAGTCTTGTGGGTATTGCCGATGCGCAGACATACGGTGCTGAGATGAGTGTGCCCAACAGGCAGGTTGATGGGGTGGACGAAGATCGCGTCGGGCAGAGCGTAAGGCATGAGGCCTCCTGTACTGAAAAAATGTGAGAATTTTCGTGTGTTACAGGTTCTTGTCCATCATACCCTCCATTGTTGGACTGAGAAAACTAAGCCAATTCACGCAAGGCTTGAGCTTCGGATACTTGTGAAAATGTTGGTCGCCCGGCATATAGGCCCATTTTAACATCACCACGGACGTAGCTGGTCTGCCCGGCAGCTAAGGTCAGCGTAATTGTATCTTGTGAAATGGCTTGAGCCCAGAAAGTATGGGTTCCTGCGTCAATGATCTTGTAGAGAACCGAGCCGCTAGTCAGTTGCCCCACTACACCTTCGGAGTGGTTTACAGTGAACCGAATGGCTCCTCCTGCAAATGCAGAGGGCCTATAGAACACGACTAGCGCCTTGCCTAGCGGAATTGTTGGTAGGCTGGGTTTGCTGTTAATTGAACCCGCAGGGGCACATGCGGTTAGTGACACACCTGCTAAAAGCCCAAACGAAAAATGCCTTCTGTTCATCTTCTTGCCTTTGTTGATCATGATTGTTCGAATGCTATTCAGGCCCCGGTTTTGATACAAGCAGAGCTGCCCACATTGTTGGACTTATCCTCACTTAGAATTTTCACTAACGTCCTAGATTATCAGTACAATGGACCAATGGGCGGATGTCCACTAAGAGTTTCCAGAATACTTAAGAACAGTGGACCGGAGAGATGAATTCATGACTGTATACTTCGATTACCTGTCATCTCTCGACGTGATACTTACGGTGTACGACGGTTGCAGCACCAATCAGCAACAACTTACGTTATTTCGGAAAATTTCTGAGGAGTTTGGGGTGGGACCATTCACAAACTCCGTATCAGATTTGTCCAAGCTGATCTCAACTGAAATGACAGCTACTGACATGTTCTCTCAAAGCTCGATGGTCAAAGCAACGCTGGAAACGGCGTCTGTGCCGATTAAGCAAGCGTTGTTTGCGCCTACTGAAATGTCATATGGAATCTCGAGAATGTACATGGGCTTTGCCGACTTATCGCCGAAGCTGAAAATCCGTATATTTGACGACCTGCAGGCCGCAGTCGAATGGATTGGGATCCCTGGGCAAGCTGAAACTATATTTGGCGACCGCGATTGGCATGTTGTTCACGACTGATGGGAGTCGTAGGGCCGCTATAACTCGGTTCTCCTTAATTGGGCAGCGGCTGCACTGAAACAGTGCAATCTAGCCGCTATCCTCATTGGCGAAATTATGACACCCTTTTTGCATTGATCTGATCAGGAGTTTCCCATGAATGCATTTCGTTTCGCCGCTGTTCTGTCCCTGTTATCGGCACCGGTATTGGCTGACGAGGTTTGGACGAGCGACATGGGGCAAATCGTCTATCAGGCGGAAGAGGGCGGTGCCGCCATTTTTTCCTTTACCAATGTTGATGCCTATTCTGCTAAGTTGATCATTCCGGGGTTGGCTGGCAACTACTCTGATCGCAGCAGTCACGCGGCATATTGGATCGGTCAGGGCGCCGGCGCGTGCACCGCGTTCATGTCACACGGCGACGAGCCCGCAAGCAGCCAGTGGGGGCGGGCTCAGGTGGTATTTGACGACCCCGCATTTCCGACATCTCTGACGGTCATTCTTGGGTTCTGTCTGGATGAACCGAATATCGTGATCCGTGGGGAATAGGTTTTTCGCCTAGGTTTCGCCTGGGCGGGTCAGGCTGAACACCTCACGTACGGCTGAGTAATCGCGGTAGCCCATGCGGGCCAGTGGCACATAGCGGGTGACGTCAAAGGTGCCATCGACCAGACAGTCATCACGCATGTGCACGCCGACTACCTCGCCAAACACTACCCGGTTGGCTTCGCCGGGGAGGGTAGTGATCTGGGTCAGTTTGCATTCTAGCGCGGCGGGGGCTGCGGCGACACGGGCGCAGGGGATGGTGCTGCACTCCGCAGTCTCTAGGCCTGCGTGGGCGAATTCATCCGTTTCGCGGGGCAGGGCGGCGGATGATGCATTCATCGCGTCGCGCATCGCGTATTCGACAATATTTACACAGAACACGCCTGTTTCCAGAATATTGGCGACGCTGTCTTTGGTGCCTTCCTGATCCGGCTTGGCGCTGGTGGAGGCGAACATCACCTGTGGTGGGTCATAGGCAACAGCGTTGAAAAACGAATAGGGGGCCAGATTGTTGACGCCATCACCCGAGCGGGTGGATATCCAGCCAATGGGGCGGGGGGTGACGATGGCGTTGAATGGGTTGTGTGGCAGGCCGTGGCCTTGCTCGGGGCGATAGAACATGCGTGTCTCCAAGTGTTTGCCCAAGGCTTAGACCCGTGTTAGGGCGATTGCCAGTCTGAGTTGGGATGCGGGAGGCAGTGCGCCGTGATCGAGCTGATAGCGGAACAGCCGCAGGACCGCTGGGAGGTCGAGGCGCTGTATGACCTGTGCTTTGCGCCCGGGCGTGAGGCGCTGTCGTCCTATCGTTTGCGCGATGATGTGCCGCCGGTGTTGGGGCTTAGCCAGGTGGCGCGGGATGAGCTGGGCATTGTGGCGGGCGCGATCCGGTTCTGGCCTGTGCATATCGATGACCAAGATGCGCTGTTGTTGGGGCCGGTTGCGGTTCACCCCACACACCAAGGCGAGGGGCTGGGCGGCTCGCTGATCCGTGATTCATTGGCCAAGGCGGAAAGCAGCGGATGGGCGCGGGTGCTGCTGGTCGGCGATGCGCCCTATTACCAACGGTTCGGCTTTGAGCGTCTGACTGGGGTGGAAATGCCACCACCGACAAACCCGGACAGGGTGCTGGGGTTTGCGCTGAAACCGGGTGCTTGGGATGGTGTTTCTGGTGTCGTGCGGCGCTGGCAGGGTTGAAATTCGCCGCCGCGACTCCAATGTTTGACGGACAGAGGAGGCTGATTTGACCGAAATTCTATCCCCCACACGTGTTCTTACCCCGCAAGAAACTGACGCCGAACTGGATGCCTTGGCCGAGCGATATCGCAATGCGGCGGGTGTTGGTGTGCAGCTGTTGAACATGGTCGGTGGCAAGGCCGAAAACCTGTTAGACCAGCTGCCCGAACCGGTAAAGGCCGGGCTTGGGAGCGCGACGGAACAGGCGCTTAAGCTGGCGATGGGGGCTGCGGTGCGGTCGCGCCGCGTGGTGCCGGACCAAAAGCCGGGGGTGAATCGTGCGATGAGTGCCGCAATGGGCGCCGCTGGTGGTGTGGCCGGGTTGCCGGGTGCGCTGGTTGAGCTGCCGGCCACGACCGCCTTTTTGCTGCGTACCATACAGGGGGTCGCGGCCGAGAACGGGTTTGACCCTGAGGCCGAGAATGTCACCTTTGATTGTATCCGGGTATTTGCTGCGGCAGGTCCGCTGGCGCATGACGATGGCGCTGATCTGGGCTTTCTCACCCTTCGCCTGAGCCTATCCGGTGGGGCGTTGCAGAAACTGATAGCGCAGGTCGCGCCGAAGTTGGGCGTGGTTATGGGGCAGAAGCTGGCGGCCCAAGCGGTGCCTGTATTAGGTGCGGTGGCCGGTGCGACCACCAATTACGTTTTCTCTGGCTATTACCAGCAAATGGCTCAGGTTCACTTTGGCCTTCGGCGGTTGGCGATTGATGCGGATGTTGCGCATGACGATCTGGTGCATGCCTTGCAGACGCGGTTGCAACCAGAGGTGTCCAAGGGGTGAACAGCGCGTGAATTAGCGGGCAACACTGGAAATAGGGGCCATCATGTTTTACATGAGAGAGGAGTCACGCCTGAGTGTTCTGTGACTTTTCCTAAAGGCCGGACCAATGATTACCCAATTGCCGATCTCTACACATTCATCGCAAAAAAGGGACGTTCGCACGCAGTTTGCCGCATTGTGTTACCGGGTCAATAAAAAGGGCAAACACAAAATCCTGCTGGTTACCTCACGTGGGACGGGGCGTTGGATTGTACCAAAGGGCTGGCCGATGGATGGGCGCACCCCTGCCGCTGCCGCCGCACAAGAGGCCTGGGAAGAGGCCGGAGTGCGCGGAACAACGCAAGGGCAGTGTCAGGGGTTGTACTCGTATCAAAAATGGCTTGGTCGTGCAGAGCCGCTGTCCATTGTTGTGTTGGTTTACCCACTTGCGGTTACTGAAATGACAGATGATTTCCCGGAGCAAGGCCAGCGCCAGCGACGATGGTTTTCACCCGCGAAGGCGGCCAAAAATGTGCATGAACCCGAGTTGGCGCGGATTTTGCACGAGTTTCGCCCTGATGCGGAGTAGCAATTGGCGCATGGCACTTGATATTGTGCTGGTCAGGGCTTTAATCAAACTCCGCAACGGCGAGAGCAGTACATGATTCAATATTCCCTGAAATGTGACGATGGTCATAGATTTGACAGCTGGTTTCAATCCGCTGCGGCGTTTGACAAATTGTCGGCCAGTGGTCTGGTCTCGTGCGCGATTTGTGGGACAGGATCTGTCGAAAAGGCGATCATGACACCGCGGGTTCGCCCCGGTCGCAAGGCGGTTTCCGGGCGAGGCGAACCGGATGTGGCGACACCTGAGAAAGCTGATGCCGCGCAAGCTTCTGGACCAACGGAGGGGGCTGACCCTGTTGCCGACAAGCCGTCCACTGTGGGTGCGCTAAGCCAACCTGCCACTGAGACGGAAAAGGCGATTGCCGAGTTGCGCCGTAAAGTTGAAGATAACTCCGACTACGTGGGCAAGGATTTCGTGACACAGGCGCGCGCCATGTATGAGGGTGACGCACCCGGTCGTGCTATTCACGGCGAAGCGAAGCTGGATGAGGCAAAGGCCTTGATCGAAGAGGGCATCCCGGTTCTACCGCTGCCGTTTCGACCAAATCGAAAGACCAACTGACAGACTGAACAACTTAGGAGTTTGGTAAATGCATGTTGTCGTGACAGGATCCAGCCGTGGTATCGGCCGTGAGATCGTAACACGTTTGCGGGTTGTAGGGCATGAAGTGACCGGCACGGCGCGGGATCATTCCACCGACACTCGGCTGAATGTTTCGGACCCGGGGCAGCAAGCGCGGTTGGCGGCGCAGATGAAGGGCAAGCCGGTGGATCTTCTGGTCTGCAATGCCGGGGTCTATTTAGATAAGAATATGGCGCTAGAAAATTACAGCGCCGAGGTCTGGGCTACTTCGCTGGCAACCAATGTCACTGGGGTTTTCCTGACAGTTCAGGCGTTGCTGCCCAATCTGCGGTTGGCAAAAGAACCTAAGATTGCAATCATTTCATCGCAGCTGGCCAGTCATGAGCTGGCAAAGGGCGGTAGCTATGCCTATCGCGCGTCCAAGGCCGCAGCACTAAGCATTGGGCTTAACTTGGCTGCGGATCTGAAGCCTGAGGGCATTTCCGTTGGCATCTATCATCCGGGATGGGTACGTACTGATATGGGCGGCGATCAGGGCGAGATCTCGGTGCAGGAATCGGCTAATGGATTGTTGAATGAGTTCGAGGCTCTGAACCTTGAAACTTCGGGATGTTTCCACACCTGGGATGGTCGCGACCACGTATTTTGATGATGGGCGGCTTGGGCCGAGTTGCAGCAATAGTTCGTTGAGCAATTAAAAACGCCGATACCTAGGGTATCGGCGTTTTCTTTATGTTGTTGGATTCGAGTGGATCAGTTCCAGCAGCTGACCAATACGGTCATGCCACTAGTCAGACGGTCCATTGCTGACTTTGTCAGTGTTGACGCATCAGCGCTGCGGTCGCTGGCGGTTAGGCCTGCATCGGTCAGAGCCACACGAATTGCCTCGGCATTGGCAGCAAAGTTGACACCCTTTGGCAGTTGCTGCGAGCCAATTTTATGAGGCAGCAACATACCCAAAACTGCACCGCTTCCGTCTAGAACGGGACCACCGGCATCACCTGTTTGTGCCGCCAGGTCCAAACGCGCTACGCCGGAATTTCCGTTCAGGCTTTTGATATCAGCCAGGGTGCCCCAGGTCAGGCTTGGTGCGCCAAGGATGCCCTCGTAAGAGAACCCTGAAACGACGACTTCGGACTGTAGACGCGGCGACGAAGCGCTGAGTTCGGCCACGGCCATTGGAGCCAAAGGTGTTGTTGGGCGCAGCACGGCCAGACCATTGGCTGTGTCGTTGCTGACCAGTTCGGCGGTGTAGTCATGGTCCAGCGTGATCCGGGTGCATTCAGCCACCACATCCGATGTGGTCAGAACTGCACCTTTGTCGTCAACATAGAACCCTGAACGGGACATGCGGGGCTGGCGGATTTGCAGGCCAGCCAGCAGGTCGATGCTTTGCTGCGCATCGCCACCGGCGGCAGGGTCCAAAACACCATCGATACGAGTAAAGCTGGACTGCATTTCAGTTAGCACACGGGCGCGCCGGTCTTCGTCACCAGCAGGCCAGATCAGGGTAAAGCCTTTGATCTCGCCATTCTTCAGGCTGGCCTGGGTGAAGGACACGATGCCATTACCACGACCTTCGATGGTGAAGCTGTCGGATCCGCGTTCCCGAGGTCCAACCAGCGGTACAATTTCCAGCGTCTGCAGTATGTCATACAGGCCAAACAGGGTGCGTTTGTCGCCGGGTTGTGAAATCAACAGGACGCGGGCGCCTACATCACCTTTGCTGTCATAATGCGCAAACGGTGGCTCATAACGTGCAAATGCCACTTCCTTGGTTGGGATCTGCATCGAGATGCCAGCGTCAGCGTTGGTCATCTCGGCCATGCCAACCGAAATAAGCGGCGCATTGTATTCATCCAACAGGGCCTGACGCTGAAGCGTCGTCAGAATGCCGGTCAAGTCATAGCCGTTGGCCGCCTGCCAGTCGTTCATCGACGCACGGGTGCCGCGGCCAAATGAGCCATCGATTGCAGAGTTGTAAAAACCAGCGGCCCGCAGGGCGATCTGAAGGGCTTTGCGCTCGTCTGCGGACAATTGGCGTTCGCTGCGGCGCGCCTCGGCCGGGGTCTCATCGGCAGGGACCGGTGTTGGGACGACCTCAGCTGTCTGAGCCGGGGCTTCAGCTGGCTCAAGTGTTGCGGGTAGGGTGGTTACTGCTTCACGGGCCGGGGTGACGCCATCGGGCCAGAACTGCTGACGCAGGTTGCGGCCAAAGGCAATGAAACTGTCACGCGGGATTTGACCCTGACTGCGATAGACCTGAATGGCGCGTTCAGCATCGGCACGGCTGTAAGGGCCCAGAACAACGCCGTACCATCCGCCACCTAGGGTGAAGCCGCTGACATCGGGCAATTGTGCCGACAGAGTTGCCGCGCGTTTCTTGGCATCTGCAAGAGAGGGGTGAGCTGCGACCTGGATCCAGACCGAATCCGGTGAGACCTGCTGTGCCTGCGCCGCCACCGGCAGAGTTACGGCGAGTGCCATTAATGATAGCACAAGTGAAGCAAAGAAAGTCTTCATTGCAGTTCCTTTTTCCCTGAGGAGTCAAATTTTCGCGCAATTAAGCATTTTAGAGGCATAAAGGGAATGCCCAATGCTGGGGGGAATTCGTGTCTTAACGCTTCAATATGGAGTGATTTGGTTGCAGGTGAAGTATTCTGGCATTTTTGCGCTTCAGAAGGGGTTCATGTGACATGTGGCGTTGACCCTGACCGGGGGCTTGCATAGGAAAGACGCGCATTTGCAGCCCCAATAGGGAAAGAGACATGACCCAGACCAATGGCGCCCCGCGCTCGTTCCAAGAGATCATCCTGCGGCTTCAGAGCTATTGGGCCAGCAAGGGCTGCGCCATGCTGCAGCCCTATGACATGGAGGTTGGGGCAGGGACATTCCACCCGGCGACCACGCTACGCTCGCTTGGGTCAAAGCCATGGGCGGCCGCATATGTGCAGCCTTCGCGTCGTCCGACCGATGGTCGCTATGGCGAAAACCCCAACCGGTTGCAGCACTTTTATCAGTATCAGGTGTTGATCAAACCAAGCCCACCGGACCTGCAGGAACTTTACCTTGGCTCGCTTGCTGCCATTGGCATCAATATGGATATGCATGACATCCGTTTTGTCGAGGATGACTGGGAAAGCCCAACCTTGGGTGCGTGGGGGTTAGGCTGGGAAGTCTGGTGTGACGGGATGGAAGTCAGCCAGTTTACATATTTCCAACAGGTCGGCGGTCATGATTGTACTCCGGTTTCGGGGGAACTGACCTACGGGTTAGAGCGTCTGGCGATGTATGTGCTGGGAATCGACCATGTAATGGACATGCCGTTTAACGACCCCGATGCGCCCATCGCGCTAAAATATGGCGATATCTACAAACAGGCCGAGGAAGACTACGCGCGCTGGAACTTTGATGTGGCCAATACAGATGTGTTGCTGAAGCAGTTCGAAGAAGCTGAGGCCGAATGTCAGGCGATCCTTGATCTGCCGCACGAGGACCCAAAGACGGGCAAGCGTATCCTTATGGTGCACCCGGCCTATGATCAGTGCATCAAGGCCAGCCATCTGTTCAACCTTCTGGATGCACGCGGTGTGATCTCGGTCACCGAACGTCAGGCCTATATCGGCCGGGTTCGGGCACTGGCCAAGCGATGCTCAGACGCTTTTGTGCAGACTGAGGCTGGTGGCTGGGCTGTTTGAGAAGAGGCGCATTGCCCTCCACCGGGGCAAGCGCGCGCTCAAGATGCTAGAGACTGGTAAGGGCGAGTGAATGCTTCTGCCCAAACAACAGTAGGGGCACGGCTCCTCAAATGCTGTTTAAAGGACTGTAAATATGGGTAAGTTTCTTGCCGCTTTGATCATCGTCTGCGCTGTGGGTGCGGGCGCTGGTATCTATTACCTGAATGAATATGCCTACTATGAGGAGGTCGAACTGCACCCCGGTCTGGATGTGGCTCTGCTGCCTTTAGACAGCGAAGAACCTGTGGCCATTGCCTATGATGAATTTCAGGCGATTGATGCCAGCAGTTCTCCGATCCGATATCGCGCCTGTTTCACCACGCCGCTGAAACGCTACGAAATGGCCCATACCTATACTTTGTCTGATCAGAAAACACCGCGCATCGCGCCACGTTGGTTCGACTGTTTTGATGCCGAGGCAATTGGTGCCGCGCTAGAGGCCGACACAGCCACAGCGTTCCTGTCGGCCAAGAATATCTCGTATGGGGTCGACCGCATCGTTGTTGTGACTGATGACGGGCAGGGCTTTGTCTGGCATGAACTCAACAATTGCGGCAAAAAGGCATATGACGGGACAGTGGTCGGTGAAAGCTGCCCGGATTTGCCCGAGGCAAGTCAGTAGTTAAGGTATTTTGACACGGCGGAGATTTACATGAGCACGGCAATTGTCATTCCGGAATTTATCACTGTGACCCTTGGATTTGCAGTATTCCTGATCGGGGCACGCATGAATGCTCGCATCGAAGTTCTGCGCCGTTTCAATATTCCAGAACCGGTATCGGGCGGGCTGCTAGCTTCGCTGGTGGTTTTGGCGATCTATTTGGCATTGGGGCGCGTCGTCGAGTTTGAGATGGCCAGCCGGGACTTCTTTCTGGTGCTATTCTTCGCGGGTATCGGCCTCAACGCGCGCCTGAGCGATCTGATCGCTGGTGGTAAGCCTCTGGCGATCCTTCTGGTGCTAACCCTGATGACCATCATTGCGCAGAACTTTATCGGGGCAGCAGGTGCCGTCTTGTTTGGCTACCCTGCGCAGGCAGGGGTGTTGTTTGGGTCCGCGTCGTTGATCGGCGGGCATGGCACCGCTATTGCCTGGGCACCAGACGTGGCCGAGGCAACAGGACTGTCTGGTGCAACTGAACTGGGGGTCGCCGTTGCGACCCTTGGCTTGGTACTTGCAGCGCTTGTTGGCGGCCCAGTGGCGCGGATTCTGATCACACGCAACGACTTGGCTCCAGCGCACCCGGAAGCAGGCGCGACCATCGGCCTGCCAGACGAAGACATCGCGCCACCTGCGCAGATTGATCATCTCAGCCTGATGCGGGTGTTTCTGTTTCTGAACTTTGCAATCATATTGGGCTATATCGGCTCGGAGTTCATCGAAGCCGCCGGGTTGAAGCTGCCCCTGTTTGTGCCTTGCCTGATCGCGGGTATCCTGATTGCCAACCTGCGCTCTTGGCTGCGCCCCAATGCAGCACCGGTGGCACGTACACCGGCGCTGGCACTGGTGTCTGAATTTTCGCTGGGTGCCTTTCTGGCCATGTCGCTGATGGCGCTGCAGCTGTGGACCATTGCTGAGCTTGGCTTGGCCATTGCCGTGATTATGACCGCACAGACCGCCTTTGCCGTGGTCTTTGTGCTTTATGTGCTGTTCCCTCTGTTGGGCAGAGGCTATCGCGCCGCTGTTCTGGCCGCTGGGTTTGGTGGTTTTGCCTTGGGCGCAACCCCCACGGCCATCGCCAATATGACCGCTGTCACCAAACGCTACGGGCCATCGCCTATTGCCTTTGTGGTGCTGCCCCTTGTATCCGCCTTCTTTGTAGACATCGCCAACGCTATCGTCATCCAGATGATTGTGAATTTCTGAGGACCCCCAGATGCCCGACCTGCTGATTGAACTGTTTTCCGAGGAAATTCCCGCCCGCATGCAACGCCGCGCGGGTGAGGATCTGAAAAAGCGGATGACCGACGGCTTGGTCGAGGCGGGACTGACCTATGCAGGCGCCCACGCGCTGACCACACCACGTCGCCTGACACTGGCCATCGACGGTCTGTTGGCCGCATCTCCTACAGTGCGTGAAGAACGCAAAGGGCCGAAGGTCGGCGCCCCTGATAAAGCTATCGAAGGCTTCCTGCGCGGTGCAGGCCTAACCCGCGATCAGCTAGAGGAACGCGACACGCCGAAAGGCGCGGTCTATTTTGCCAGTATTGAAAAGCCCGGTCGCCCGGCGGCGGACATCATCGCCGAAGTGCTGGAAGCCACCATTCGCAACTTCCCTTGGCCGAAGTCCATGCGCTGGGGGGCTGGTAGTTTGAAATGGGTGCGCCCGCTGCATTCAATTCTGTGCATTCTGTCGGATGAGGCCGGTGCCGAAGTGGTGCCGCTGGACATCGACGGTATCAAGTCGGGCAACACCACACAGGGCCACCGTTTCATGGCTCCGGGTGAAATCACCGTCAGTGGCTTTGACGATTACGCCACCAAGCTGAAGCGCGCCAATGTTGTGCTGGACCCAGCCGAGCGCGCTGATGCGATTTGGCAGGACGCCACCAATCAGGCCTTTGCCAATGGGCTGGAAGTGGTCGAAGACAAGGGCCTGCTGGCCGAGGTTGCTGGGCTGGTGGAATGGCCGGTTGTTCTGCTGGGCGCAATTGATGATGAATTCCTGAGCCTGCCTGCCGAAGTGCTGCAGACCTCGATGAAAGAGCACCAGAAGTTCTTCTCGGTCCGTAATCCGAAAACCGGACGGATTGAAAAATTCATTACCGTCGCCAACCGCGAAACCTCCGACAATGGCGCAACCATTCTGGCCGGTAATCAAAAAGTGCTTAGCGCCCGTCTTGCGGATGCGAAATTCTTTTGGGAGAACGATTTGCGGGTTGCCAAGGAGGGCATGGAAGTCTGGACCGAGGCACTGTCCAATGTCACCTTCCACAACAAGCTGGGCTCTCAGGCCGAACGGATTGACCGCATCGCTTCTCTGGCGCGTGAGATTGCGCCGGTGGTTGGTGCTGATGCTGATCTGGCTGAGCAGGCCGCACGGGTTGCCAAGGCTGACCTGTCGTCAGAAATGGTTTATGAATTCCCTGAGCTGCAGGGCCTGATGGGTCGCTACTACGCCGAGGCCGCTGGCCTGCCGCAAGAGGTGGCCAATGCTTGTGAAGAACATTACTCGCCATTGGGACCGTCGGACGACGTACCAACCGAAGCCGTTTCCGTTGCGGTGTCGCTGGCCGACAAGCTAGACACGCTGACTGGGTTCTGGGCGATTGATGAAAAGCCAACTGGCTCTAAGGATCCGTTCGCACTGCGTCGCGCGGCGCTGGGTGTTATTCGGCTGGTTCTGGGAAATGATGCTCGGGCGCATTTGGACCGTTTCTTTGATGGGCAGCTTTTGCGCCACGAGATTGCGCAGAGTGGTGACGATTCCCAGTCCCAGAAACTTATGGGCGATATGCTGAAGGAAATCGGTGAACATGGTGTTTTCGGTTCCGCAGTCCGTACCGTTTTGGATACCTTTGATGGGGATCTTCCGAAGCATATGGAAGAGCTGAAAAGCAGTTTGCCCGATGTTTCTACTGATTTGCTGGGCTTCTTCCACGACCGGCTCAAAGTCTTCCTGCGCGATCAGGGCATCCGCCACGATGTGATCGACGCCTGCATCGCTATGGACGGCAATGACGATCTGACCCTGCTGGTTAAACGCGCCCGCGCGCTTGAGGATTTCATGAAATCCGATGATGGTGAAAACCTGCTGCAAGGTTTCAAACGTGCCAACAACATCCTGACTCAGGCCGAGGAAAAGGACGGGGTTGAGTACTCCTACGGTGGAGATGTGAAATTCGCCAAGGATGCATCCGAGATTGCTCTGTTCGAGGCGCTTGCCGCGAGCGAGGGAGCGATCTCCTCGGCCATCGAGGCCGAAGATTTCGCGGCTGCCATGGGCAGCATGGCGGCGCTGCGGGCGCCCATCGATGCGTTCTTTGAGGCGGTGCAGGTGAATGACGACAACGACGTGGTGCGCCGCAACCGGTTGAACCTGCTGCATCAGATCCGTCAAGTCTGTGGCCAGGTGGCAGACTTGACCAAAGTAGAAGGCTAACTAGCCACTTCTTTTTGCTAAAAATACTCCCACCGGAGGCAGAGGCTTTCCTTTTGGAAAGCCTCTTTTTTGTGAAGTGCTGCAGTCTGGTCCTTGTCGGCCGCGACAAGACGCTTGCGCCATGGCGGCTTGGCCTTATGCTGCGGGGCAAATGAGAGGTGCTGCAGTGCAGAAACAATTGCCAGAAATCCCGTTTGCGGCGCTGATCACGTCGGATGCCCCAATTGCAGCCCGTAGTCACGGTGGTCGAGCCAAATGTCTTCAGCGGTTGGTGAGGCTGGATTTGCCAGTGCCCTGCACAGTGGCGCTGTCGTTTGATGCGGTGCGCGCCATCGCCGAAGGGCAGATGCCGGATTTGGATGCGATCTTGGGTGAGTTCCCGGACGATGCGTTGGTCTGTGTTCGGCCTTCGTCCGAAGATCCAGATTGGGGTGGTCCTGGCGCGGTCTTGAACGTTGGTATGAATGATGCCCGCTATGTGGATCTGTGTGACAGCTTGGGCGCACAGGCCGCGGCGGCACTGTATTTGCGGTTTGTGCAGTCCTATGCGGTGCATGTGGCGCGTCTGGATCCGGATGTGTTTGATGCGGTGGCCGAAGAAGGGCCTGAGGCGCTGAGTCTTATTCTGCAGGCCTATGAGGCCGAAACCGATGAGGCGTTTCCGCAGGATCGCGGGGAACAGCTGGCGGCGGTGTTGCGGTCGATGGCGCGGGCCTGGGATGGCACGACGGCGCGGCTGCTGCGCCAGGCCAAAGGTGCGCCTGCGGATGCGGGATTGGGACTTGTGGTGCAGGAAATGGTGCCGGGGCTGGGGCAGGGTGAATGTGGGTCAGGTGTATTGCAGCTGATCAATTCGCAGACTGGGAAACCGCAAATTACTGGCCGGTACCTGAGCCAATCGCAGGGGCGCGATGCACTGGGCGCTGGGGCCGCAGCCCTGTATCTTGAGCACGACCCGCGTGGTCAGGCGTTGGAAGATGTGGCGCCGTCGGCATTTGCGGATTTGAAAACTCATGCGGCGCTGATGCGACAACGCCTGCGCGAGGCGATGCAGGTCGAGTTTGTTATTGAGAATGGCCATGTGCATATTCTGGACGGCGTGCGGGTCAGTCGTTCAGCGCGGGCGGCGGTACGGATTGCCGTTGCGCTGGCCGAAGACGGTATCATAACGCCGCAAGAGGCGGTGATGCGGATTGATGCGCATTCGCTGAATGAACTGCTGCACCGTCAGGTAGACCCAACTGCTGAACGCGATGTGATTGGCACAGGTATTGCCGCCAGTCCCGGTGCTGCGAGCGGACGGCTTGTCTTTACCGCGGCTGAGGCACAGGCCAGTGCGTCACGGCGTGAGCCTTGCATCTTGGTGCGACGCGAGACCTCGCCTGAGGATATCCGTGGCATGCATGCTGCTGTGGCGGTTCTGACGGAAAAGGGTGGCATAACCAGCCACGCGGCGGTGATTGGGCGTGGTTTGGGGCTGCCCTGTATCGTTGGCGCCTCATCCCTGAAATTCCTGAGCAAGGAAAAACAGCTGATCACCACCGAGGGACGGGTGTTCAAGGCTGGGGACATTGTCACGATTGATGGCAGCTCGGGGCAGGTGTTGGCCGGAGAGCCTGCGATGCTAGAGGCTGCATTGGACGATGCGTTTCAAACCCTGATGGGATGGGCGGATGCCGAGCGTGACATTGGAATCCGTGCCAATGCGGATACCCCAGCAGACGCGCAGCTGGCCCGCAATTTTGATGCCCAGGGCATTGGGCTGTGCCGGACTGAGCATATGTTCTTTGAGCCTGGCCGCTTGACGGTGATGCGCGAAATGATTTTTGCCGAGACCTCTTCCGGACGGGCGGCAGTCTTGGCGCGTCTGCTGCCGATGCAGCGCAGCGATTTCTATGAGCTGTTCCGTATCATGGCTGGGATGCCTGTGTGTATCCGACTGTTTGATCCGCCGTTGCATGAATTCCTGCCGACCACGCGGACTGGTCAACGCGAGCTGTCCGAGGCATTGGGCATTCCGGTGCGTGATGTAACCCGCCGGGTCGAGGAAATGGGCGAGTACAACCCGATGCTGGGCCTGCGCGGGGTTCGGCTGGGTGTCACTGTGCCCGAAATCTATGACATGCAGGCGCGGGCTATTTTTGAAGCGGCCCTGGATGCCTCGCAAGAGGGTGCGCCGGTGGTGCCTGAAATCATGATCCCGCTGGTTTCCGCCAAGCGAGAGGTGGAACTGGTCAAGGCCCGTATCGACGCGGTGGCGGCCGCGGTCAAATCTGAACGTGGTGCGGATTTCGAATTCCGTCTTGGCGTTATGGTTGAAACTCCGCGTGCTGCGTTACGTGCGGCTGATATTGCGCCGCATACGGCCTTTCTCAGCTTTGGGACCAACGACCTTACCCAGATGACATACGGTCTGTCGCGCGATGATGCGGGCCGCTTCATGTCGGACTATGTGCGCCAAGAGGTATTCCTGGAAGATCCGTTCCATGTGCTGGATGTCGAGGGTGTGGGGGAATTGCTGAAGCTTGGGGTGCAAAGAGGCCGCGAGAGCAATCCAGATGTGACCTTATCGATCTGTGGTGAGCATGGTGGCAACCCCGAATCAATTGCCTTTTGCCGTGAAGCTGGGTTCGATTATGTGTCCTGTTCGCCCTTCCGTGTGCCAGTGGCGCGATTGGCCGCAGCTCAATTGGCGATTGCACATATGTTAGCGGCTGAGCGCCCTGCTTCCTCCTAGATCTGGTGTCAGCTTCAGTGAATTTGGGAAAAGTCCTTAAGATTAAGGACTTGTTAGTCCTCTGTTCTAAGTTGCAAATTTTAGGAAAACTGGACCTTTTCAGGACTTTAAGGTAGATAACTAGCGCGCATTTTTGCACGGTGGGCGCGACCATTTGGTACCTGGGGGTATCTTGAATGAAATCTCTTGTTTTGGCCGCACTTGTTGCGGCGACCATGGCCGCGCCTAGCGCAGTCGTTGCTGAAATTGCGTTGGGTCGTCTGTTCCAACGGGATCAGGCAGCCCAAAGTGAAGCTCCGAAGCGGGGGCTGCGCAAGTTTTTTCTATTCGGGCGCAAACCCCGCAAGCTTGAGCCTATGAGCTATTCCGAGGCTTGGTTGGACAGTCAGCCTGCGGCGACTGGGAATGCTGACTTTGAGTGTCTTGCGCAGGCGCTTTACTTTGAGGCGCGGGGCGAAACCGTGAAAGGCCAGTTTGCAGTGGCCGAAGTGATCATGAATCGGGTCAAAAGTGCCCAGTTTCCTAATTCTGTCTGTGCTGTTGTCAAACAGGGCACGGGGCGTCTGCATCAGTGTCAGTTCAGTTATACATGCGACGGTCACGCCGAAACGATCAGCGAACATCAGGCCCATGTGCGGGTTTCCAAAGTCGCTCGTGCCGTTCTGGATGGCATCAGCGAAGAGCTGACGGACGGAGCAACCTATTATCATACTACGGCTGTTCGACCGCGATGGAGCCGCACATTCAAAAAGACAGCCCAAATTGGGGTGCATCTGTTTTATAGCGATGAGCGGTATCGCACAGCGTCTAACGATTAAGCCTGTACGGGGTCCGCGCTGGTTCACCGTCGTTTCTGCTCGTGACGCTTTTTCCCCTTCGCATGGCGCAAGTGGGGCTGCTATCCGGCTGTGTATCGCGTAGTATGTATTACCATCTTCGGCAATTGTTATCCAAAGGCACGACCCTATGACTTCAGAAATACGTCTTGCGTTTGAGCACCCATCGGAACGGGCGGCCGCTATGGCTTCGGGCCGGGTGTTAGATCGTATTTCATTGCGCAATCACATCGTTGACGTCGAAATCGGTGCCTTTCAGGCCGAACGCGGCAACACCCAACGGATCTGCTTTAACGTGGTGGTCGAAGTGGAGCCGCTGCCCGATGATATTGATGACGACGTGGACCGCATCCTGTCCTATGACCGTGTGACCGAAGCCATTGCACATGAACTGGCCGACGAGCGGCTGAACCTGCTTGAAACACTGGCTGAACGGGTTGCCGAACGCATCTTGCTGGAACCGCAGGCTGTGCGGGCTTTTGTCCGGATTGAAAAACTGGATCGCGGCCCCGGCGCGCTTGGCGTTGAAATCGTCCGCTCGCGTGATCAGCTGCATCAAGAAACAGAGGCAGAGGAACGGCCTCATCCGCGGCTACTGTATCTTAGCAACGGGGCGATCGACAGCGATAACATCACCGGCTGGATCGACCAGATGCAATGCCGCCAGCGGCCACTTATTCTGTGTGTAGGGGCGCATGAACTAGCGGTGCCGCGCACTGGGCACAAAATGACCGAGCGCCGGATTGATCTGCTCGCGATTGAGCAAAACGCATGGCGTTTGGCCGCGCGTGACGGACGTTGTGTTGTGGTCTCGACCCGGACAGAGCTGGACTGGGCCATGAAGAACGGCCAGATCAGTGTCTGGGCTCCGTCCAAGATTGTGTTGGATGCTGTAGATGGCCCATCGGCCGCGCCATCACAACCAGTGGAACTGGCCGCTTGGTTTGCTGCAACATTCGAAGCGGGTGAGTTGATCGTCATTGGCGCCGACCTGCCAGAAACAGCCGATGTGCCGCTGCGTGCGGTGTCCAAGGATCAAGCTCAGCTATGACCTATTACCGCCCCTTAGTGCAGCACGGCGAGGCCCGTCCTGGGGGCGCGGTTGAGCTGGCTGGCGGAGCCTTGTGGTTCACCCATGTTGAAGCGTTGAGCCGCAATGCGCCTTCTCATATCATTCCAGCCGGGTTGGTTCCTGATGAGGTCTTGCGGCGACTGTCCGGGCATAGACCAACAATAGCGGGATTAGACCTTGGTCAGCCGCATTTGATGGGCATTCTGAATGTAACGCCGGATAGTTTTTCTGACGGCGGTGAACATGATGATCTGGACAGGGCGGTGAGTGCAGCTGGGAAGATGATCGCGGATGGGGCTAGCCTAGTTGACGTCGGTGGTGAATCGACACGTCCCGGTGCCGCGTTTGTTTCCGAAGAAGAAGAAGTCGCACGCACCCAGCCGGTGATCGAGGCGCTACGCGCAGTCAGCAACGCCGCAATCTCAATCGATACCCGCAAGGCTGGTGTTGCGGCAACGGCGATGGACGCGGGGGCCAGTCTGGTCAATGACGTGTCAGGCTTTACACATGACCCTGCGTTGGCTCCGCTAGTCGCGCAGGCGGGCGCGCCTGTTTGCATCATGCATGCGCAGGGTGATCCGGCCACAATGCAGGACGAACCGAAGTATCATGATGTTTTGCTGGACGTTTATGACTTCTTGGCGGCTCAGGTTGACCGGCTAGAAGCCATCGGTGTGCCGCGCGATCAGATTGTTGTCGATCCTGGGATCGGCTTTGGTAAGACGCAGGAGCATAATCTGACGCTTCTGCGGGGCATTGCCTTGTTTCATGCGTTGGGGTGCCCAATTTTGCTGGGCGTGTCGCGCAAGAGGTTCATTGGTGATATCGGCAAAGAACCGCAGGCCTCGGCGCGGGCTCCCGGCTCAATTGCGGTAGGGCTTGCAGCGCTGGCCCAAGGCGTGCAATTTCTAAGGGTACACGACGTGGCGGCAACCGCGCAGGCGGTTCGCCTGTGGCACGCGGCGCGTTAAGGCCCTATAAGAAAGAGAAATATGCGTAAATTATTCGGTACTGACGGCGTGCGTGGCACGGCTAATATTCATCCCATGACCGCCGAAATGGCCCTGCGTATTGGGGCTGCTGTAGGGCGGTATTTCCGACGTGACGCAACGGGCGTGCATCGGGTGGTGATTGGCAAAGATACTCGTCTGTCCGGATATATGTTTGAAAACGCGTTGACCGCTGGGTTGACCTCGACCGGTATGAACGTGCTGCTAATGGGGCCGGTGCCGACCCCCGCGGTGGGCCTGATGACCCGGTCCATGCGTGCGGATCTTGGTGTGATGATCTCAGCCAGCCACAACCCAGCCGAAGACAACGGTATCAAGTTTTTCGGCCCTGATGGGTTCAAGCTGTCCGATACGGCAGAGCTGGAGCTAGAGGCCCTGATCGAGTCCGGTGTTGAACTTGCCCAGACAGCCAATATCGGACGGGCCAAACGGATTGATGACGCGAGGTTCCGCTATGGGGAACGGGTCAAAAGCTCGTTACCGCGGGATATCCGGTTTGACGGACTGAAGGTAGTCATCGATTGCGCCAATGGTGCGGCGTACCGTGCCGCGCCGGAAATTCTGTGGGAGTTGGGCGCCGAGGTGGTGCCCATCGGTGTGTCGCCGGATGGTGTGAACATCAACGGCGGGTGTGGGTCAACCTATCCCCAGGCCGCCGCTGAGGCCGTCAAGGCCAACGGCGCCCATGTGGGGATTTGTTTAGATGGCGACGCGGATCGGGTAATCCTAATTGACGAGACAGGGGCCGTTGCAGACGGCGATCAGTTGATGGGGCTGCTGGCCTCGCGTTGGGCCGAAAACGACCAGCTGGCCGGCGGGGCACTGGTGTCTACTGTGATGTCGAACCTTGGACTAGAGCGGTTTCTGAATGATCGCGACATCGGATTGGAACGCACTGCCGTTGGTGACCGCTATGTGGTCGAACGAATGCGCAGCGGTGGCTTTAATCTGGGCGGGGAACAGTCCGGTCACATCGTTATGTCCGATCACGCCACCACCGGAGATGGTCTGATGGCGGGGCTACATTTTCTGGCAGAAATGGTGCGGACAGAACAACCGGCCTCGCTGTTGGCGCGACAATTCCAGCCTGTGCCGCAGCTGTTGAAGAATGTACGCTTCAAGGCAGGCCAGACACCACTAGAGCTGGACGCCGTCCAGCAGGCGATTCATTCGGCCGAGCAGGCGTTGGACGGGCAGGGACGGTTGCTTATCCGCAAGTCTGGCACAGAACCACTGATACGGGTGATGGCCGAATGTGAGGACGAAGCGCTGCTGAACGTCACCGTCGACTCGGTCGTCGATGCCGTCACTGATGCGGTGAGCGTTTAGGCCTGCATTGGCTAGGTCTGAGGGCTACCTTGTTGGGCCGCGTTTGACCGCCGCCCAAACAACCGCATCAGCGGGCCGTATTGGCTAAGCCCCATACCGCACAGGATTAACCCCAGCGCCCAGAGCAGCGTGCTGGGAAGCGGTTCAGCCAGAAACAGGGTTCCCAGCAGAACTGACCACAGCGGCACCTGATAGCTGACTAGGGTCGCGAACACTGGCCCGGCACTGCGTACCACTGCAACACGTAGCATATTGGCGCCTGCCGTTGGAATCAGCGCCAGAACAAGTGTTGCTATCAGGGTTTCACCGTCCAAAGCGGGCGGTGGGCCTTCGACAATCAGGGCCACTGGAATGGCGACCAGAGATCCAATCAGCAGCAAAACTGCGGCCAACCCGATAGCGTTAACTGCAGGCAGTCGACGCATAAGGATTACACTGCAGGCATAACAGCAGGCTGCCGCCATGCAGGCGATCCGGCCTGCCAGTTCCATTTCGGCACCACTGGAACTTAAGGCCTGACCGCCAATCAGGATGCTGACCCCGACAAAGCCGATCAGAAATCCCAAGGTGCGCCGCCATGTCAGGTGTTCTCCGGGAACAAAGAAATGCGCCAGCGGCAGCACGAATAGCGCGACCGAGGCCATGGATACGCCGGCAAACCCAGAAGTGACGTATTGTTGCCCCCAGTTCAGCAGCATAAATGGCATTGCCGAGCTGAATACCCCGATTACAGCCAGAGTTCTAATGTGAGAGCCCGTAGGCCTTTGTGCAAAAAGTTTGCCACCCCGCAGCTGCCAAATAGTTGACGTGACCAAAGCGCCAAGGCCGATCCGGGCCGCCGCCAGCCAAAATGGGGTGATGCCGCGAAGGGCGATTTCAACAACCATAAAGGTGCCGCCCCAGGTTAGCCCCAAAACCGCGATCATCAGCCAATGGCGTCCGGTGATTTCCGTCATTCTTGCCTCACTCTATCCTTCGGGCACTTGATGTCAGGTAGGGCACCGGGTCAATCGCTAACGCTTCGTTCGGCATCGAAGGGTTGATGTCCCTTAGGCGGCCCCAACGGCCTGTCGACGTTTCCGGCTTAGCAGCAGTCCGCCAAGGATCAGCCCGAGCGAAATGAACAGCTGCGGAGGCAGGATTTCGTTCAGCAGGACAACACCAAACAGAACCGACCAAATCGGAACCTGATAGTTGACCAGCGACATAAAGCTGGGGCCAGCGTCCCGGATCACCTGTACCAGCAGAACCTGCGCCAATGCGGTGGGGAACAGTCCCAGATAGACAATCGCTGCCAGCGACAAAGCCGATGGTATCTGCGGAACGCCCTCGATCACCAATGCAAAAGGCAGGATCATCACGGTTGCAGACACAAGTGCGGCGGTAGACAGCGAGAGCATGTTGGTCTTGGGGCAAAGGCGGGTAACAATCGCGCCGATAGCATAACACAGCGATGCGCCAAGGCAGGCAATACGGGCTAAGGCCTCAAAATCGCTACCGACGGATCGGAAAGCGTCCAGCCCGATCAGAACAACCACCCCGGTAAACCCAATCAAGAAGCTGATACCCCGGCGCAGGGTCAACCGTTCGCCCGGTACAAGGAAATGCGCCAGTGGCAGCACAAACAGTGGCACCACCGCCATGCAGACCCCAGCAAATCCGCTGGCGACATATTTCTGCCCCCAGCTGAGCAGGGCAAAGGGCAAGGCGCTGGTAAAGAACCCCATCGCGATTGCCGAAGCCCAGACAAGCTTGCCATTTTCACTGTTCCATTTGGGCAGGCCGATGCCACGAACCTGAACAATGGCAAACAGCAACAGAGCACCCAGGCCAATGCGGCCCGCAGCAACCGTCAGTGGGCCAATATCGCGCAGCGCCACGCTGACAAACATGAACGACGCGCCCCAGATCAGACCAAGGAGCAGCAGTTTGACCAGTGAGGCCAGCGAGGGATTTGTATCTGTCATGGCTACATCCGTGGAGGATTGGCGCGAGAAGGTAAATGCCTGTTTGTAGAGAGGGTGAAAAATTCTTGCTTTGTGCACTACTTTGCGCCTATCGTAAGTCATGACTTACCAAGATTCGCTCACCGCCCTGGCTGACTCAACACGACGGCAGATATTTGAGCACATTGCCCGTGCGCCCTCGGCGGTGGGACCATTGGCTGACCAACTTCCTGTCAGTCGGCCTGCGGTGTCACAGCATCTAAAGGTCCTGTCAGATGCGGGTTTGCTGGTGGTGGAACAGCAGGGCAATCGGCGCATTTATGCGGTTGATACAAACGGGCTGAAAGAGCTGCGCCAGTATCTCGATACCCTGTGGGATGACGTGCTTGGCGCCTTTGCGGATAGCTTTGAGAAAGATGATTGAATGACCCAACCGATAGTCAAAACCGTGATGGTGCCAGTCTCTCCTGAGAAGGCTTTTGAGCGTTTTACTTCGGAGCTCAAATCTTGGTGGCCATCACACCGACACTCGGTTTCGGCTGGTTCCGGCAGTGAGCCAAAGGATATTGTGCTGGAGCCACGAGTAGATGGTGCGATTTACGAAATCCTGCCTGATGGTAGCCGTTCCGACTGGGGGCAGATCACCGCGTGGTCGCCGTCGACCGGCTTTTCTATGACATGGCATCCGGGCAAAGAGGCGAGGGCAGCAACGCTGGTTGAGCTGAGGTTCGATGCTGTCGATAAGGGTACATTGGTCACGCTGACCCACAGTGGCTGGCAGGTTCTGGCTGAACAGGCAGACAGCACCCGCAAAGG
This sequence comes from Parasedimentitalea denitrificans, assembly GCF_011813015.1. Lineage (GTDB taxonomy): Bacteria > Pseudomonadota > Alphaproteobacteria > Rhodobacterales > Rhodobacteraceae > Parasedimentitalea > Parasedimentitalea denitrificans. The sequence continues at coordinate 90,031 of NZ_QHLQ01000009.1, forward strand.
CTATGACGACGGCTGGGATTATGTGCTGGGTGAATGCTTTGGCGGTGTGTTCCAATAAAAAAGGGCGCCCCGAGGGACGCCCTTTCGAATAGCTGAACTAAGATCTAACCTTAGTTCTTTTCTTTGTCGACCATCTTGCCAGCCGAGATCCATGGCATCATGCCACGCAGCTTGGCGCCGGTTTCTTCGATCATGTGCTCGTCGTTGGCACGACGGGATGCTTTGATGGTTGGCTGACCAACAGCGTTTTCCAGCATGAAGTCACGAACGAATTTGCCGGACTGGATGTCAGACAGAACGTCTTTCATGCGGGCTTTGGTTTCGTCGTAGTTCAGGATGCGTGGGCCGGTGACGTACTGACCGTACTCAGCAGTGTTCGAGATCGAGTAATCCATGTTAGCGATGCCGCCTTCATAGATCAGGTCAACGATCAGCTTCACTTCGTGCAGACACTCAAAGTAAGCCATTTCTGGTGCGTAACCAGCTTCAACCAGAGTTTCGAAGCCACAACGGATCAGTTCTACCAGACCGCCACACAGAACAGCTTGCTCGCCGAACAGGTCGGTTTCACACTCTTCGCGGAAGTTGGTTTCGATGATGCCGGAACGACCGCCACCGATTGCGGAACAGTAGGACAGACCGATTTCCAGCGCTTTGCCGGTTGCATCGTTGTCTACAGCTACCAGGCAAGGCACGCCGCCGCCTTTGGTGTATTCGCCGCGTACGGTGTGACCTGGGCCTTTTGGCGCCATCATGATCACGTCAACGCCTTCTTTTGGCTCAATCAGGCCAAAGTGAACGTTCAGGCCGTGGGCGAACGCAATCGCGGAACCCGGCTTGATGTTGTCGTGGACGTATTTCTTGTAGGTTTCAGCCTGCAGTTCGTCGGGCATGGTGAACATGATCACGTCACACCAGGCAGCAGCTTCTGCAATGCCCATAACCTTCAGGCCTTCGCCTTCGGCTTTCTTGGCCGATGCGGAACCTTCGCGCAGAGCAACAACAAGGTTCTTGGCGCCTGAGTCACGCAGGTTCAGCGCGTGCGCGTGGCCTTGCGAACCGTAGCCCAGGATGGCTACTTTTTTGTCTTTGATCAGGTTGATGTCGCAATCGCGATCGTAATAAACGCGCATGTCCACGTCCTCTTTGTTTGATGTCTGCGGCGATCATAGCGACGCTGTCAAAAGGTGCGAGAGGATACCTGGTTATTTCGGATGAAAATTCGGACTATTCATTCGCCAAAATTTGATTTACCGGTTGAATCATGCTTGATGATCTGGACAGACGCATACTGCGCAACTTGCAAAGTGACCCAACCCAATCGATTCCTGATTTGGGTGATCGTTTGGGTGTTTCAACGTCGCGCTTGACGCGGCGGCTGGACAAGCTGCGCGACAACGGTGTGCTGCGGGGCCAGCAGGCGGTGGTCAACTGGCGTGCCCTTGGCTATGAGGTCGAGGTCAGCCTGAGGGTCACACTGGACAAAACCCAAACCCGCGCCTTTGATGACTTTATTGAGGCCGCCCGCGGTATCCCTGAAGTGATCGAGATCCAGACTTTTCTGGGGCAGGTTGACGTGCGCCTGTCCGTGATCGCGCGGGATATGGGGCACTATCAGCAGATCTATCGCGCGGGCATTCTGACCCTGCCGCATATCGCCGACATCGAGGCGCTGATGCATGTGGCCCGGATCAAGAATGAACAGGGGCTGCCGCTGTGATGGATCTAGATGAAATCGACCGGCAACTTCTGCTGTCCCTTAGTGAGGACGCCACCTTGTCGGCAGGGGCGTTAGGGCGTCAGCTAGGACTTAGCCAGCCGGCCACCTGGCGGCGGATCAAGCGGTTGCACGACAGCGGTATCATCGCAGGCAGGCGGCTTGATCTGGATCGTGAGAAGTTGGGGTTTGGTGTCACAGTATTTCTAGGCATCAAGCTAGCGACCAAAGGGCGGGTCAGCCTGGATGATTTTGAACGCGCCGTGAGTGCAATTCCCGAAGTTCAAACAGTTGAGCACGTGTTGGGAATGTATGACTACCGGCTGCGTGTCACCGCGCGGGATATCTCTGATTTCGAACGCGTGCTGCGCCGTCGTGTGATGACTCTGCCGGGGGTTGGCAATGTAGAGGCCAACGTATTGTTGAGTGAAGAACGTCGACCAGGGCCGCTTGCTGAATAGGGCCCTCTCCCATTTTTCGCCCGTTTCACGCTATAACCTCATCTTAATCAACCACCTTTAGTTGTATAACTGTACAAGTTTTTTGCGTGTTTTGTGTAGTTAAAAGGTGGCCGTGTTATGGCAACGCTTACGATTTATGGCGATCAAGTTGCGTCTGATTTCAGCTTGGGCGACACAACCGACACCACCACCGAGTGGCATGTTGGCGAAACCCCATTTCTAAGCACCGACATTGTACGGATTACCTTTCGAGCCAATTCCGTTGACGAAAATGGTGAATTTGATCCGAGTACAGTTGTTTATGAGAGTTTCACCGTCGAAAGAGATGGTGTTACTTATGAATTTGGTTTGGGCGCAGGCGCAAGTTCTAGTGCGAGTGCGGACGGAAGTGAATCCGAAATGGGTGATACCTTCTTCACAACAAACAACTCTGTTGCGCCACCGCCTACTGGGCCTTTTGCCGAGCTGAGCACTCAACCTTACCTAATTTCTGTTGACGGGTCCTTTTCCTCCGGTCCAGGCACCTATCAGCTAGACCGGTTCACGGACATGGATCTGAACAACGATGGTGATGTGTCAGATGCCGCTGAGGTGGGGGATGGAAACTTTAACATCGGTGGTGGGCTGCTGTGTTTTGTTGCCGGTACGATGATCTCTACCCCGGAAGGTGAACGCCCCGTTGAAGAGCTACGGGTAGGTCAGGAGGTTCTGACCCTAGATAACGGGGTGCAGAAAATTCTGTGGGTTCACAGCAGAGCCATGACTTGGGGGGCTGGTGCGTCCAAGGATATGCCGATCCGTTTTGAACCGGGGGCGCTGGGCGCTGGGTTTCCTAAACGTGCTTTGGATGTATCACCACAGCATCGGATCCTAGCCAAGGGTCATCCGGAGTTTGGTGAGGTTTTGACCCCGGCAAAGGCGCTAACCGGATTGAAAGGGGTCAGGCAGCAGCGATCAGTACGAACAACTACCTATGTCCATATTCTGTGTGAAAACCATGAGATCTTATTCGCCGAGGGGGCCTGTGCCGAAAGCCTGCTGCTCCGCGGTCCATTTTTGGAAACATTGACAGACCCGCAGAAGGCAGCAATCGGCGCCAGTCTGGATCTGTCGTATGATCAAGGCGACCCTCTGCCGTCTCAACCTGCGGCGCGGCCGCTTTTGACGGTCCAGCAATCCAAGCAGGCGGCAGCGCATTCACTGCAATTCTAAGACGGTGTTTCGTGTTCTCCATGTATAATGCCGCACCGTTAACAGGCTTATGCTCAAGTATATTTTGCTAAGTTCGGCAACGCAGGTTAGCACGACTTAGAATGATAATGCAGGGAGGCCTCAATGGCGCTTTTGGATACCGTAGACCCGCAAGGGCTAGATGAATTCTCGGTGGTTTTCACAGACCGCTCGCTTAACCACATGTCCAAGACGTTTCAGCAGGTGATGTTAGATCTCAACGCCATGCTCAAAGAGGTCTACAAGGCGGATGCTGTTGCGGTGATCCCTGGTGGCGGCACCTACGCGATGGAAGCGGTGGCGCGGCAGTTTGCGCGCGGCGAAGACGTTCTGGTGGTGCGCAATGGTTGGTTTTCCTACCGGTGGAGCCAGATTTTTGAAACCGGCGGGCTGACGTCCTCGGCCACCGTGATGAAGGCACGTCAAACCGGCAACACCAGTCCTTCGCCTTTTGCGCCAGCCCCCATAGGCGAGGTTATTAAGGCTATCCACAAGACTAAACCGAGCATCGTTTTTGCTCCACACGTGGAAACAGCCGCAGGGGTCATCCTGACGGATACCTATGTCAAAGCCATTGCCAAGGCTGCGCATAGCGTTGGCGCATTGATGGTGTTGGACTGCATCGCATCAGGTTGTTCCTGGGTCGACATGAAGGGCACCGGCGTCGATGTGCTGATCTCGGCTCCGCAAAAAGGCTGGAGCGCATCGCCCTGTGCTGGCTTGGTGATGATGTCTGAACGTGCTGTGGCGCGGCTAGAGGAGACCCAGTCCGATAGCTTTGCTATCGACCTTAAGAAATGGCGCGACATCATGGTGGCCTATGAAAACGGTGGTCACGCCTATCACGCCACCATGCCAACCGATGCGCTAAAGGATTTCCGCGATACGATGGCGGAAACCAAGGAATACGGTTTTGACAAGCTGCGCGATGCGCAGTGGGAGTTGGGAAATGGCGTACGCGCCATGCTGAAGAACAAAGGCGTGACTTCGGTTGCCGCTGATGGCTTTGGTGCGCCGGGCGTGGTGGTCAGCTACACCACAGATGCGGAAATCAGCACCGGCAAGAAGTTTGCAGCCCTTGGCATGCAGATCGCTGCCGGGGTGCCGCTTCAGTGTGACGAGCCTGAGGATTTTCAGACCTTCCGTCTGGGATTGTTTGGTTTGGACAAGCTGTATGATGTGCCCGGCACAATAGCGCGGCTAGAGGCGGCGCTGGATCAGGTTCTCTGATTTTTTGATGGGCTACGACGCAATGCGATGTTGCTGTCGTGGCCCAACCCATGCCGCAGGCATAGGCCAATGACGACCAGTGAAATCAGCAGCCAGATCCCTCCCCAAAACAAGGTGGGGCCGCCGAATTCTTCGGCCAACATCCGGGCGTCAGACCGCAGGTGTGACCGTGCGATAGTGTCGCTGAAAATGTCATAGGGCACATAGATCATGCTGCTCAGCCCAATGACCCGCAACACCAGATCGTTCAGGCTATGTGGCAGGTACTTGGCCGCGCCAATCATCAGCCCACCCGCGACAATGCCAAAGGCAAAAGCAAACAGATCGCGCACATACAACGAGGTTGCAGCCAGTATCACCACAGCCAGCAGCCCCATGACATATCTGTCCCAATCGGTGCGTATGGCAATCACGAACAGCATCACCCCAATCAGCAGCGACCCGCAATAGCCCGCGCTAAGTGTCAGGAACCGACTACCGCCGCGTGACAGTACCTCGCCACCTTGCTGGGCGTTGATGCTCAGGCTTTCTACTGAGCCGCCGGTTAGCAATGTCATCCCCGCGTGTGACAGCTCATGCAGCAGCACGATCAGGATTTTCAGTGGGACCACTACTGGCGTTGACCACAGCGCAAAGATCAACCCGGTCAGCAGCAGCAACTGCCAATGCCCGGAGCAAAACCGTTTTGTGCGCTGCAGGATCAATGCGTACCCAACCCAGTGCGCATCAATGTCTTGCGAATTGGCTCGATTGAGTAAAACGCATTCAGTGCCGCAGCCCGCATATCCCGCAATGGTCGCGCCTCTAGCATTGAGGCACGGTTTAGCAGGTCGATGCCCTTGACCCGCAGTTTGATCTCGTTGAACCGGGCCTTGTGATAGGCCTCTAGCATCTGAGTATCCCCCAGACCTTCGCGGCGGGCATTGGCCAGTTCCAGCAGGCTGGCTAGATCTCCCAGCGACATGTTCAACCCTTGGGCACCGATGGGCGGCACCACATGGGCCGCCTCGGCCATCAGAGCCAAACGTTCGCCGTTCAATCGCTCGGCGCATTGGCTGATGATCGGCCAGATGGTGCGTCTTGAGGCCAGTTTCAGATCACCCAGCACCCCGCAGGAACGGCGGGTCATGGCTGCTTCAAACTCTTCGACTGGCAGGGCTTGCAGTTCTTGCGCCTTGGGGCCGCGCTCCATCCAGACAATTGCAGAACTGGGGCTGCCGTTATGATCGGGCAGGGGGACCATGGTGAATGGCCCGCCAGAGCGGTGAACCTCGGTCGAGACATTTTCGTGTGGGGTGGAATGCGTGACTGCAAAGGCCAGCGCTTTCTGCCCATAGCGCGTGGTGGTGGCAGAAATCCCAGCTGCTTCGCGCATGGGCGAACTGCGACCGTCGGCGGCTATGACCAGTTTGGCGGTAATCCGGCTGCCATCGCTAAGCCCAACACGGGCCTGTGCGGTACGGGTGAACAGGCTGGTTGTGGCGACGCCGGGACGGAAATCTACATTGGGCAGCTCACCCAGCCGGGCCAGTATTTCACGCCGCAGCAACCAGTTGGGCAGGTTCCAACCAAACGGTTTGTCAGACAGGTCGGCGGCATCAAAATCTTTGACCACGCGCGGTTCAGAGACCTCGCCACCGGCATCGACAATACGCATGATTTGCAACGCAGCGGCGTGATCGGCCAGCCGATCCCAAAGACCGCATTGTTGCAATAGCTGCTGGGCTGGCTGCAGGAACGCAGTGGTGCGCAGGTCTGATCCCTCGGCATCACGTTCTGTTATCGGGGCGGTCGGGTCAACGCAGATCACGTCAAATCCGGCAGAGGCAAAGGCGCAGGCCGCAGTCAGGCCGGCAATGCCGCCGCCGGAAATCAGGATATCGCAGGTGTCAGCCATGTCTCAGCACTCCATTCTTGGGCTGATCTAGGCCCGAGAGCAGGGGAATGGCAAGCACCAAGCCGTCGCAGGAGGGGTGGTTAGCCCCGTGTGATTAGCATTAGCAGTCCGAAAATCACCGGAACCAGTGCAACGGCCGGCATGTACAAACCGGGAATGCCCCAGATAACAACTGACAGTGCCCAAAGCGCTAGGAAGACGGCGATGGCCAGAAACATCTTTGCGTCTGTGCTCATCTCGGATTTTGCGGTTTGGTTGGTTGGAGAATGAGCGGAGGATGCAGTGGCGTCAGTCATCGTGTCGTCCTGAGTGAAGGAAAAGATGACTGTGATATATGCGTTTTGGAAGCCGTGAAAAGATCAGGATGCTGCAAAGCAGCACCGCTAGTCAAATTGCCGCAGGAACGCTGTCAGGTTGTCTGTGTGGTATTCGATGTGGTCGGCGTCATGTGGATCAGGAGCGACATGCACGGTGCGCATTCCCATTTGATGTGGTGCGGCCAGATTGCGCGGATCATCTTCGAACATCGCTGCTTTCTCGGTGATAACTCCGGCCTGGGTAAACACCTGTTCAAACGCAGCCTGTTCAGGCTTGGGCAAATAGTCAGCATGTTCAACGCCATAAATACCATCAAACAAACCGCTTAGCCCGCGCGCCGCCAGAACCCGCTCGGCATAGGGGGCACTGCCATTAGTGTAGACGATTTTTTGCCCCGGCAAGACGCTGATCTGTGCTGCCAGATCTGGGTCTTTCTGCATATGGTCCATCGAGATGTCGTGCACGTCGATCATATAGGGCACCGGGTCCAGATCATGTTCGCGCATCAATCCGGCCAGGGTGGTGCCGTGCTGGCGCCAGTACAGGTCGCGCAGCCGGTTGGCTTCGGCCTGATCGACGTTCAGCGCGTCCATCACATAGCGCGTCATCTTGACCTCGATCTGATCAAACAGCCGGGCCGAGGGGTGATACAGGGTGTTGTCCAGATCGAACACCCAGTGCGTAACGTGAGAAAAGTTATCTTTGACCATGGCTCTGCTTTAGGCAGCGGGTGTTGTATTTGCAAACAAAAGCGGGCTTTGTTTCTTACAATTCTTCGGAGCGCTACGCCTAGGCTTGATTGCTGCGAGATCAGCCATATAAATTGTGCAACTTAAATTGAGAGTGATCATGAGCCAGAGCCGACCAAACCAGAAAGACGCCTATAGCCTGATCCTCGAAGCGATCGACGTTGGCATCTACCGGCCAAGTGACCGTTTGGTCGAAAGCGACTTGGCAGAACGGTTTGGGGTTTCGCGTACGCCGATCCGTGAGGCGCTGCAACGATTGGAAACACAATCCCTGTTGGAAAGGGACGGCCGCTCGTTGATCGTGGCCTCGCTTGACCACAATCAGATGGCCGAACTGTATATTGTTCGGCGCGAGCTAGAGGGGTTAGCTGCCAAGCTGGCCGCCCGTCATGCCACCGAAGAAGAGATTGCTGTGTTGCGCGACATGGTCACTGCGGACGATGCTCTGGTGGATGACCCGGTTGCACTGTCCAAGGCAAACCGACGATTTCACGAACAAATTCATCTGGCCTCGCACAATCGCTATCTGGTTCAGCAGTTGAACTTGGTGCACCGCACAATGGCACTGATGGCGACCACCTCATTGGCGGCACAGGGGCGCGGTGAAATTGCCCAGAGCGAACACAAGAACATCGTCGCTGCCATTGAACGCCGTGATGAAGAGGCGGCAGGACAGGCGTTGAATGATCATATCTCGACGGCGTTCATGACCCGGCTAAAGCAGGATGCTGGTCAGCGCGGCGGCAGCTGATCACTGATGCGACGAATGTAAAGCCGGTTGGGTGCTTGGCTCAGCACCGCTGTGGCCGTGGGTTGTTTTGTCCCAGAAAAATGGTTGCCAGATCAGCTCTCGCAGGGCCTTGTAGGCAGCAATTGCACCAAGCGGAAAATAGAAGATCAGCGTGGGCGCCCACAGCGCCAGACTGCGCCGGTTCGAGGCAAACGCCGCAGTTATGGCGATCCCGATCCCAAGAAGCTCAAACGTGACCAGCAGCAGCGCCGCGCCAAAGAGAACGCCTGCGGGCAACAGCGCAGCGCTGGGATGTGGCAGACCTAGAAGGATCAGCCAGAATGACCACAAAAACGGCGCGAGTAGGAATTGCCCTACGCTGCCAAGGAAAAAGGCCTGAAATCCCAAGAACCGTTTCACCCCCAGTTGGGCAAGCAGCATTTTTGGCCGCCGCATATGGACCAGATAGGTCACCATGAACCCCTTTAGCCACCGTGATCTTTGCCGAATCCAAGGCCATGGTTGGCAATTGGCCTCTTCATGGGTGGCGGTTTCGATCATTTCGGTACGGTATCCCGCGCGATACAATCGGACGCCCAGGTCTGCGTCTTCAGTCACATTATGGGCGTCCCATCCCCCAAGCTGGTCCAGCGCGTCGCGTTTTACGAATAATGTTGTACCCCCTAATGGGATCACTAATCCCAAACGCGCGATCCCGGGCAGCACAATGCGGAACCAGCTGGCGTATTCCAGCGTGAAACAACGCGACAGCCAATTGGTGCGCGGGTTGTAGTAGTCCAATACACCTTGCAAGCAGGCCACATCGGCACCGGCACTTTCAAACCTGCGGGCAACTTGTTCCAGTTGTCCGCGCGCCGGGGCATCTTCGGCGTCCCACACGCCGATGATATCGCCATGGCAAAAGTCGAGCGCATAGTTCATGGCGCGGGGCTTGGTGGTCAGGGTGCCGCACTGCGGCACCTCAATGATCTTAACCCACTGGGGTAAAGTGGCTTTGGTCAGAGCAGTGCGGGTGATTTTGTCGTGTTCTTCGAGCACCAGAATCACTTCGAGCAAGGATCGCGGATAGGTCAGCCGTTTTAATCGCCGCAGTAGCGCCTTGCTGATTTCGGATTCGTGGTACAATGGGACCAGCATGGATATGCGGGGCAGACGTCTGATTCCGCGCGGTGTGATATTAGGCGTCAAGATGCTGTCAGAGCGTTTTCTCTGGGCAAGGTGCGTCACAAATCCGAATGTTTTCAACCCGACAAACAGGCTTAGCGCCAACAATGACAGAGCGCACATTGCCGTAAACATCACCCGCGGGGCAAAGACCGTCGCCCCGATGAGAACGGGAAGCATAACAATAACGGCCAGAGAGCTGTTTGTTTGGTGTAAATGTCGGCTGCTGTCTTGCATCGGGATACGGGTATTTGCCCTTAGTGCCAAATCCTTGCGGAGATGTGCAGTCAGGAACGTGACGATCTGTTCTTCTGATGCCAGCACCGGTCGAATGCTGTCAAAGCTGCCGTGCAGGGCATTCTTTAGAGTGTCCAAATGTTCAGGGTGGGCAATGGCAATGATGAGTTGAGAGCCAGAGCACTTCCAAGGAATGGCGCGGTGTCTTAGCCAGAATTGAGCAGGCTTACGGTTCAGCAACCGGATATTTGGGGTGAGGTCTGACAGATCAACGCGCTGCAGGCCGTGCTGCTGTGATAGGGCATCAAGCACCTGATCCTGATTAGCCAAGCCTTGGCTAATCAGAATATGCCCAAGAGGCGCGTTCTGGTGGCGCTGTAATACCAGGGCCCGCAGTAAGTCAGTACCCTGGATCGCATGGTTATCGATAAGGTGTCGACCAAGACGCCGATGTGAACGCGACGGTATATGATGGGGCCGCGTATCATGAGAAGAAATTGACTGATCAGGCATTCCCCACCGCCGTCCCTTGAAGCTGCCAAACAGCTTGGGCGGCGGTGGTTAATGGTCAGTTAACCAGCTTATCCCCGTGAGCGGGTTTTACTCTTGGCTTACGCCTCGACCGATTTGCTGGCCGCCATGGCGTCGGCAAAGCGTTCAAACAGGTAGAAACTGTCCTGCGGGCCGGGGCTTGCCTCGGGGTGTTGCTGAACAGAGAACACCGGACGTCCGTCGATTTTGATGCCACAGTTGGATCCGTCGAACAGCGACACATGGGTTTCAACCACACCTTTTGGCAGGGTCTGGGCATCAACCGCAAAACCGTGGTTCATCGAAGTGATTTCGACTTTGCCAGTCTCGTTTTCTTTCACCGGGTGGTTGGCACCGTGGTGGCCGTGGTTCATTTTGATGGTCTTGGCACCCAGCGCCAGCGCCAGCATCTGGTGGCCTAGGCAGATCCCAAACACCGGAAGTTCAGTCGTATCAAGGATGGTCTTGATCATAGGAACGGCATATTCGCCAGTTGCGGCAGGGTCGCCGGGACCGTTGGACAGGAAAACACCGTCTGGGTTATGCGCCAGAACTTCTTCGGCGGTGGCGGTTGCCGGCAGTACGGTGACATCACACCCTGCCGAAGCAAGGCAACGCAGGATGTTGCGCTTGGCGCCATAGTCGATCGCGACCACTTTGTGGGCTGGGGCCGTCTGCTTGGGGTAGCCATCGGGCCAAGCCCACCGCATTTCGTCCCAGCGGTAGCTTTGGGCGCAGGTGACTTCCTTGGCCAAGTCCATGCCTTCCAGCCCAGACCACGCGCGGGCAGATGCCACCAAGGCCTCGACATCGAAATTGCCGTCCGGGTCATGAGCCAGTGCCACATGTGGCGCGCCTTGCTGGCGAATCGCACGGGTCAGGCGGCGGGTGTCGATGCCGCCAATGGCAATGCGACCGGTCCGGGTCAGCCATTCTTTCAATTCTTCGGTGCTGCGCCAGTTGCTGGCCAGCGTTGGATCCCACTTGACCACCATGCCCGCAGCAACAGGATTACCGGTTTCATCGTCTTCCGGGGTCACACCTGTGTTACCGATATGAGGGAAGGTGAAGGTGACGATCTGACCGGCATAGGACGGATCTGTCATGATTTCCTGATAGCCAGTCATAGCAGTGTTAAAGCAGAGCTCGGCCACGGTTTGTCCGGTGGCACCAAAACCTGCGCCATAAAACACTGTACCATCAGCCATTGCCAGGCATGCGGTGGGCTTGGACGGGGCGGTATCGGCCATTGCGCGAGTCTCCATGTGGGATAAATTCATGGGTTCTTAAGGGCAGGGTCCTGTAGGGTCAAGCCCAGCCTAGGGCGTCAACGCGAAACGCTGCCGACGCCCGGCTGACAGGGCGGACTTGTCTACAGACTGCTGATTGGTTAAGGCTAAGAGTTCCAATGCCATGGGGATGGAAAACACAATGGATATGCGCACTCGGGTCAATACGGCCCTGAAGCAGGCAATGAAGGATCGGGCGGCAAGCCGTCTGGCCACATTGCGTCTGATCAACGCTGCGATCAAGGATATGGAAATTTCCGCGCGTGGAGATGGCGAAGAAATCATCATCGCCGATGCCGACATTCTGGCGATTCTCAGTAAGATGACCAAGCAGCGCAACGAAAGCGCGCGCGCCTACGAAGAAGGCGGGCGTTTGGATCTGGCAGAGCGAGAGCTTGAAGAAATCGCGATTATCGAAGAATTCCTGCCCAAGCAATTGGCCGAGGACGAAGTTGTTGATGCTATTCGCGCAGCTGTTGCCGCAACGGGTGCCGGTTCTATCCGGGACATGGGCAAGGTGATGGGCGCGCTAAAGTCGAAATACACCGGTCAGATGGATTTTGGAAAAGTTGGGCCACTGGTTAAGGATCAGCTCTGTTCCGGTGGTGATTGCTGAACAGCGCCTGTTCTAAGTTTATTCAGATAAGTGATAGCCAGTGAGTGTCCGCTGTTGATGCGGGCATATCGCTAGGGGGCATTTTCCTGATTTCTGACGGGCAAGATAGATTGCCCTTCAACACATATCTGTTTTGCATCCCAGTCCATGGTCGCACAGTTGCGCGCGTGGCTAAGGTCGGTACGGTTTAATATCAATGGGGCGCTTATGATGGCGCCCCTTGATAGGTAGGCGGATATTACATCCAGCGTCCAAAGACGTGCATTACGATGTCGTCACGCTTCAGGCCTTTTGCTGCCAGCTGCTCATCGGTCATCGCCTGCAGTTTTTGAACTTCCAGGTAACGTGGGTTGGCTTCTGCGACATTGACCAGCCCGGTAAAGATAGCCGCTACGCTGCGCTTAAGAGCGGCGAGAGGGGACAGGGCGGGAACTGTCTGTGTTGTTGCTGCGATAGCCATTGGAGCTTACTCCTGAGTTTTTTAGTTAGTGGTCTTCTGGATGTAGGTTTATGCTGCGGGTGCAAAACCCACCAGTGTTGAATCAGAAGTTCCGCCATGCGTTTCTGACATACCAAAAATATTAACTATTTAGATGAACGCCTTATGGTGGGTCGTTGCGCTAGGGTGCCGTCGTCGTTTGGGCGGCTGAGCTGAAACTCTGGGCGGCCGAAAACTGATAGAACGTGCTTCTTCTTTGGCCGAGGGTATGCAAATAATTGCCATATGACCGCATCATTCAAAACCCCCGCTGGCGACCCTGTCTCACGCTTTTGCTTTGGCACCATGCAATTTGGTGGCAAGGCTGACACTGCGAACAGTCAGGCTTTGTATGACGCCTGCCGCGATGCGGGCATCAACTTTTTTGACACGGCCGACGTTTATACCGGCGGCACCTCTGAAACGCTTTTGGGTGGCTTTGCCAAGTCTGAGCGGGACAAGCTGGTGATTGCCACCAAGGTAGGTGCCGAGGGCGGCGCAAGTCGCGACAAGATCCTGCAACGGTTCGATGGCTGTCGTCGTCGGTTGGACATGGATTTCGTTGAAATCCTGTACCTACACCGCTGGGATGCGAACACCCCGTTGGAAGAGAGCTTTGAAACCTTGGCTGAATTGCAGCAAGCAGGCAAGGTTGGGGCGATTGGCGTGTCGAACTATGCTGCTTGGCAGGTCATGAAGGCACAGGCTGTTGCCGAGTCCTTGGGAACGAAAATCAGTATTCTTCAACCCATGTACAACCTGGTCAAACGTCAGGCCGAGGTGGAAATGCTGCCGATGGCGCAAAGCGAAGGCTTTGCCGTCGCGTCATATTCGCCACTGGGCGGCGGGTTGTTGACCGGAAAATACTCCGCTGGTGAAGAAGGCCGACTTGTGACGGATGCGATGTACAAGGCTCGATATGGTGTCGACTGGATGCATCAGGCAGCCAAGGATCTGTCGGCTCTGGCCAAGGAACACGCTGTAGATCCAGCCACATTGGCGGTGGCTTGGGTTGCGGCAAATTCGGCGATCACTTGCCCTATCATCAGTGCCCGATCGGTTGCCCAGTTGGAGCCCTCGCTGGCAGCGTTGGACTATGACCTAACTGACGAACTTATGGCCCAGCTGACGACGCTGACACCAACCCCGGCACCCGCAACGGATAGGTTGGAAGAGGCATAGAGGGTAAGGGCTGACTTAGGTTAGCCCATCCCAGATCAGTTTGGCGCCGGTGCAGGACAGCAAAACATAGGTCAGTGCAAAGAACGCCTTTTCAGGCATCTTATGGTGCAGGTTGACGCCAATCCATGCGCCGATCAGGGCGAATGGGGCCAGTATCAGGTCCAGTTTCAAAGTGTCCAAGGTGAACATGCCAAGAAACGCATAGGGAATGAACTTGGCGAGGTTCAGCGCCCAGAACACCAGCACGGTCGAAGCCTGATACTCGGTCTTGCTCATCCGGCGTCCCAGTAAATACACCGCTGCCGGTGGGCCGCCTGCATGGCTGACAAAACTGGTAAAACCCGCCATGACACCGGCCAAGACCCCAGCCCATTCCGGCATTGGCGGGCGGGTGGCCAAGTTTTTGCGTAGGCCGGCCGACATCTGCCAGACCACAAACCCAACAGAGATCACTCCGATCATCACCCGCATCGCATCGGCGTCTACCGCCCGGTACAGCAGGGTGCCCAGTACAACGCCGGGCAGGCCACCCGCCAGCAACAACAGTGAATCCCGCAAGTTCCAGCGGCCCCAATAGGGTTTCAACGACGCCAGATCGACCACCATCAGCAATGGCAGCATCAGCGCCAGCGCAAACCCCGGTTCAAGAATGATTGCCAGAAACGACGACGAGGCAAAGGCCGCACCGGAGCCAAACCCACCTTTGCTGATGCCTGCGAATATCACGGCGGGAATCGCAAAGACGAAGAAATACCCTGTCAGTTCTATCAATGATCAGCCCGCCCATGCCCCTGTTCCTTGGGATCTAGCGCTAACGGACGTCGGCTTGCAAGCGAACACCTAGGCCAAGAACCAAACGCGACAGAGGTCAAACCCCCAGATACTGATGGATTTTCTCTGGATCATCGCGCAGCTCTGACGCATTCAGCGTCTCCCGGGTTTGACCGTGTTCGATAAAGGCAACCGTGTCGGCAATCGACAAAACGGCATCGACCCGCTGTTCCACCAGAATAACGGCGACCCCTTCGTCGCGCATGCGTACCACAACCTGCCGGATCTGTTCGATCATCGACGGCTGCAATCCTTCGGTTGGTTCATCCAGCAGCAGCACTTTGGGACGCAGACAAAGCGCGCGGGCGGTGGCCAACATCTGCTGCTCGCCACCTGACAGGGTATTGGCCTGCTGTTGCAACCGTTCGCGCAGGCGAGGGAATATTTCCAGCACCCACTCACGCGTATCCTCGCCCGATTTGCAAGTCATCATGCCCATCTCGATGTTTTCAGCGACGGTCAGTTCGGAAAACAATCGTCGCCCCTGCGGCACATAGCCAACCCGGCGGGTGGGGATCTTGTGCGCGGGCAGGGCGCTGATGTCCTCTTCGTCCAGATGGATCGAACCGGATTTGAGCGGTAATAGCCCCATGATCGACTTCATGATTGTTGTTTTACCCGCGCCATTGCGGCCCAGAATGCACAGGATCTCTCCCGGTTTGGCGGTCAGCGAAACCCCGAATAGCGCCTGCACCCGGCCATAGGCCACCTGGATGTCATTAATCTCAAGCATCACTTGTCCCCAGATAGGCAGCCTGCACGGCGGCATTGGCGCGGATTTCTTCGGGGGTGCCAGCAGCCAGAACTTCGCCCGCATCCAACACAGTGATATGGGTGGCGGTCTTCATCACCACATCCATGTTGTGTTCAATCAACAAGATGGTGGTTTCCCCGGCCAGCGTGTTGATCAGAGCGATGAACTCCTCCACCTCTGAATCCGCTAGCCCTTGGGTGGGTTCGTCCAATATGAACAGTCGCGGGTCCTGTGCCAACCCCATGGCGATTTCCAACAGGCGCTGGTGGCCATAGCTCAGATCACCTGCAATTTGATCCGTGCGTTCCGCCAGCCCAACCCGTGCCAGCACATCCGCGACCTTGGCGTTCACCGCAGCCACATCCGCGCCCAACCGTCGCCGCGCTGCCAGCGCTACGTTTTCATGTAGCGACAGCCCGGCAAAGACCGAGGTGATCTGAAACGTATAGGCGATCCCAAGAGAGATCCGCTGATGCGCGGGCAGGGCGTTGATATTTGCTCCCTCAAAAAACACATCCCCCCGCGTGGCAGGGATCCGTCCACACAGCATGCCAACAAAGGTCGATTTGCCCGCCCCATTGGGACCGATCAGCGCCATGGTTTTGCCGCGCGGCAGGGCAAAGTCGATGTCGGTATTGGCTTTGATGCCGCCATAGGCCTTGGTCAGCCCCTTGGTGGTCAGAATATTCACGGCATCCATTTGAATACTCGCTTTCTTAGCTCACCCGCCAATCCCTGTGGTGCAAACAGTGTCAGCAGCACCAAAACCACGCCGGCAATCAGCATATAGGCGGAGGTGATATCGCTGCTCAGGTCGATCAGGTAGAACATAAAGATGACGCCGATCAGCGGCCCGATGGTGGTGCCTGCGCCGCCCAATAGCACCCAGAGCAGTGGAAAGATCGAATATTGCACGGTGGCAAAGGTTGCCCCGGCATAACCAAACAGCAAGGCATAGGCAGCACCCGCCACTCCAGCAATTGTGCCCGAAATCACCACGGCCTTTAGCTTGTGCGCCACGGTATTGTACCCTAACATCCGTGCGCGTTCCTCGTTTTCACGTATCGCAACCAAAGTGCGGCCAAAGGGCGATTGCACCAGACGTGCCACGGCCAGAAAACACACCGAAAACAGGACTAGTGCAGCGAAATACCGCGCAGTGTCATTGCTCAGGTCCAGCCCAAACAGCACCCGGTCGGCCTGTTGAATAACAAAGCCTTCGTCGCCGCGGGTGTAGCTGCCGAAATAGAGGATGGTCAGATAACCCGCCTGCGCGAACATCAGTGTTACGATCATAAAGGACACGCCGCTGGTGCGTAGGGCCAGAAACCCGATCACAGCCGAGACAATCAGCGCCGAGGCCAGCCCGACCATCAGGGCCGGGGCTGTGGTCAGGTCAAACAGTTCCATCGACAAGCCCAGCCCGTACATGCCAGCAGCGAAAAACAGCGCGTGGCCTAGGCTTAGCAACCCGGTGTAGCCAAACAGAAAGTTGTAACCGATGGCATAAACCGCCAGCACCATGATGCGGGACAGGTTGCCGACGTGGTAGGTCGGCAGAACAAAGAACGCTACAAACAGCAGGGCAATCACCCCCAGATGCAGCAGCTGCGAACGCTGGCTATCGGTCAATGTGCCGTTCTCCCCAACAGGCCTTGGGGACGAAACGCCAGCACCATGGCCACCACCAGTGTGGCGATGATCTTTGCCAGTGTGGGCGAGAAGAAGACCGATATAATCCCGTCGCTCATTCCGATCAGGATAGCGGCGATCACGGTGCCGGGCAGACTGCCAAGGCCGCCGATGATCACGGTGATAAAGGCCAGCAGCAGCGGATCATGCCCCATCAGGTAATGCGCTTGCTGAATTGGTACCACCAGCACCGCGCCGACAGCGGCCAGTCCGGCGCCCAGACCAAACACCCACATGTAAACGCGGTCTACCGGCACGCCAAAGGCCAGTGCGGTTTCGCTGTCCAACTGGGTGGCGCGCATGATCAGCCCAATTTTGCTGCGGGTAATCACCAGCCACAGGGCGGTCAGAATACCGATTGCGGCCATGATCACAAATAGCTTGTAGCTGGTGATGCTCAGCCCCCAGGGCCAATACATCGCAAATCCAGCGTCACCAAATTCAAACCAGGGTAGGGCGATGCGGGTGTTAAACGGAGGCTGCACCGGGCGGGCGTCGGGGCCAAATGTCATCAGCGTTGTTTGCTGAATGATATAGAGCAAGCCGATTGTGGCCACGATGGTGCGGTCCGGGTCATAGTTGATTTTTTGCAGGATAACCTTGTCCGCTGCGGCGGCAAGGAAACCCACCAACAGTGGCGCGATCCCCAGCGCCAGAACAAAACCAATAGCAGGGTGGCCACCAATCAAGGAAGTCACCCACCAAGCGATCACCGCGCCCAGCATATAGAATTCACCATGCGCCACGTTCACAACGCGCATTACGCCAAAGACGATGCTCAGCCCCATGGCCGTTAGCGCCAGGATCGCGGCGGTAACGGCGCCCTCAAGTGAGGCAAGTAACAAGTGCGGCCCAAAATCCATAATCGTTCTTTCAAAAAGCTGTTTGGTTCGGCTGTAAGCCGGGCCGCGCCTGACCTTCCCCCCGGGAAGGCGCTTTGCACCTCCCCAAGGTCAGACGCGACCCTTAGTGTTTGGTAATCAGAACGATTGCGTGGTGTAATCCACCTCGTCCTCATACAGACCATCCTCGATCGAGGTCGTATGCTCGACCACCAGTTTGCCGTCTGACACCTTGGAAATGTACTGATGCCCAAACGTTTGGTGCGTCTTGCCGTTGAACCGCTTGGCGCCCTGAGGGTGATCATCCGACAGCGGCATATCCGACATGGCCTCAACCGCCTCGATCAGCTTGGCGCGATCCGCAGGTCCCTGATATCCGGCAGTTTCCATACCGCGTTTGATGATGTTCAGGGTCTCCCAACAGCCAAACATGTGCGAATAGGTCGACACATCCTGCGCATCCTCGACCGAGGCACCATTGTCATCCACGCCCACGGCGGCACGGTAGGCCTTGTCGTGGCTGGTCTGGTCGGCCTGCGCGTTACGCGGGTTGCCCTCCCAGAAATAGGTGCCTTCCAGGAACTCCAGTCCGGGGCTCTTGATATCCACGGCCTCAAGACTGTCGATAAAGCCAAAGATTTCAGGGCTGCTTGGGCCAAAGAACTCACCCAGTTCCTTGACGAATGTCAGAACCGCTGGGCCAACCATCACGTGATAGATCACTTCGGTTTCACGCGGGATGCGTGGGAAGTACTTGCTGAACGATGTCTCGGTCGGAGGAATGGCAATGTGCTCGACAACCTCGCCACCTTGTGCCTCAATCGCGGCTGTAAAGAAGTCACGATGATCGTGGCCAAAGGCAAAATCAGGGAAGATCATGGTGACCTTCTTGCCCAGATTGTTAGCTACAAACGGTGCCATCGCCTGAACCTGGCTTTTTACATCGGTAATGCCGGGCTGCAGCGTGTAACGGTTCAGTTTTCCACTGGCGACGTGGTGGCCTTCGGAAACCACAAAATACGGCAGCTTCAGCTCACCCGCACGCGGCGATGAGCCATAAACAACATGGCTGAACAGGGTGCCAAAGGCGATGTCGCATTCATGTTGGGTTGCAAATTTCTCAACCACTTCGGCGCCGCGCTTGGGGTCGGTGCCGTCGTCTTCGGCAACCAATTCTACCGGGCGGCCATTGATGCCCCCCATGTCATTGATGCGTTTTACGGCTGCTTCGGTGGTGCGGTTGTACCAGCGGCCATAGGCTGCGCCGATGCCTGTGCGGTGCACCTGAAAACCGATTTTGATCGGCGCCGAGCTTTGCGCCTGGGCAAAACCGGACAGGCCGGGCAGGGCGCTAGTCGCCGCAATAGCGCCAGTTCCAGCTGCCATAGTTTTTAGCATTCCGCGGCGTGTAAATTTGGATTCGGGTTTAGTTACCATTACTTTTCACCTCCCATAGACGCACCATTCAGCTAGGTGCATTGTCGTTATATTGTGTGTATACAAACGACTTGTCCAGAAGTTTTTCAAATGAATTTTGCCCTTGGCGTTACATCCCGCGCGGAGTGGCCAAAAGCCACAGGCCAAAGATGGTGTACAGGATCATGAAAATCGCCAGTGGGATTTGGCTGATCAGGGTCTGCTTTTTGGTCTGATACAGCCGCGCAGCCATACCATGGGCAATCAGAACTGACACCACATGTGATGCCACAACAGCCCCGGCCTGAATGAAAAACACCACTTGAACGCTGTCTTTCGTCTTTAGAAAACCTGTTGTTACCTGCGTTTTCGCCAGCCCTAGATAATTTGCGCCGGTGATCAAGGGGTCCGTCAGTGCCAGCAGAGCATATTGGCTGTTGACCAGAAAATAGATGAAAAAATGGGCAAAGTGATAGCCAAGTGCAATTGGAATGATCGATAAAGAAAACCAGCAGAACGCGGTGGTAAAGGCCACGCGGTCCTGGGATGCAAGGCTGGCATTTGCGGCGCGGATACCGACAAAGACCACAGCCGCAAAGACCATGACCAGTGCGACATTCACCGCTAGAATCCCAAAGATGGACTGCCAGAAGATGGCAGATTTCCCAGGGAACATCAGCGGGTTCACCCCAATTTTCGCCAACCACCAAAAGCTCTCTTTTAAACCGTCAAAACTGCCGACACCCAACAGGGTCAGGCTGAATATCGCGAGGCTGACGGATGGAATGCTGAGCGAGAAAAGAGACCAGCCCGGCAGGCCAATGGAAAGACGTGGTACCCAGCGAACCGGAGATATTGCCGCAACGAGACCAAACAGAATGGTAAAAGGCTCGCAGCGCTGCAGCCAGACCTTGCCGCCAAACAGGATCATGCCGACAAAGGTGAACAGCCAGTAGCCCAGCACAAACTTGGTCAGCCGGGCCGGGTCCTCTGGGGCGGGGTCTGCAATTTCGAACATGCCAAACGCCAGAAAGATCAGCACTGCAATCCAGTGGCCGCAGAACTTTGGCAGCTTCAGATAGGGCTGTGGTGACTGATAGCCGATCAGAATTTGGTACAGCCCCGTCCATGGGTTCAGCGCCTGCCAAAGATTGCCCAAAACACCATGCACCAGTACCAGGCCGACCCACCAAATGGCCCAGATTGTCAGCGAAAACAGGTTGTTCAGTGGATCATGGGTGCCAAATGCGCCGATTGCGCTGATGGCAAACAGAAACGTCATTGAGCCAAAACTGGTCACATGTGTCACGTTATCGGACAGTTTGATGCTGAATAGGGGTAGCGGCTTGAACGCAGCCATCAACCGCGCCTCGGACAAGAACGCCACACCCAGAATCGACGCAACAACCGCTGCGCATCCGGCAATAATGTAAAGGTCGGTTGGCAGTAGTAGGACCAGCGCCTGTTCAGAGGCATGCGCCTGCGCGGGCAGAGACTGCAGCAGCCAGATCAGGCTTGCAGCGAATAGACGTCCGATTAGCGAGGGTGAGATGGGACTGTACCTTGGTCTGAAACGGGTGACGTGCGCCGTGCTTATACGCGGGCAATTGGAAATCTGTACAGTGTCTAGCGGTTTGCCTGTCATTTCTTCAGCCAAACAGACTTGACCCACTTAATCAATACATTAGCATACTAACAAATTAGCCGCGCCGAGGAGCCTGCACCATGACCGAGAAACTCGTCATCAAAAATATTGGTTTGTTGCTGTCAGGCAAAATGGAGCAACCGATACTCGACGGTGATTGCATGATCGCCATTGACGGAAAAATCCACGAGTGGGGCTATGAGAAAGATCTGGATGCCGAGGATGCCACAAGTGTTGTCGATGCCCATGGCGTGGCGCTGGCACCGGGGTTGATCGACAGTCACATCCACCCGGTCGTGGGCGATTATACGCCGCGACAACAACAGGTTAACTGGATCGACTCGACACTGCACGGTGGTGTCACGACGCTGATTTCGGCTGGTGAAGTCCACATGCCGGGCCGCCCCAAGGATATTGTCGGGCTCAAGGCGATGGCGATTGCTGCGCAGCGCTGGTACGAGAATTTCCGTCCCTCAGGGATGAAGGTCATGGCCGGCGCACCGGTAATTGAACACGGCATGGTTGAGCAGGACTTCAAGGATTTGGCCGACGCCGGTGTCACCCTGCTGGGCGAGGTTGGTCTGGGCACCGTCAAGGATGGCAAGACCGCCAAACAGATGGTGGATTGGGCGCGCAAATACGGCATCCAGTCGACCATTCACACCGGAGGCCCCTCGATTCCCGGCTCCGGCCTGATTGATGCCGACATGGTGCTGGAAACTGGCACCGATGTCATTGGCCACATCAATGGTGGCCACACAGCGCTGCCAGATGATCAGATCATGTGCCTTTGCGAAAGCTGCACAGCGGGGCTGGAGATTGTACACAACGGCAATGAACGCGCCGCCTTGCTGACATTGAACACCGCGCGCGAGCTGAAGCAGATGGATCGCATTATCCTCGGCACTGATGGACCTGCTGGGTCAGGGGTTCAGCCGCTAGGTATTCTGCGCATGGTGGCGATGCTGTCGTCGCTGGGCAATGTGCCAGCTGAAATCGCGTTTTGCTTTGCCAATGGCAACACCTCGCGCCAACGCGAATTGGATACCGGCTTGATCGAAAAGGGCTATTGCGCTGACTTTGTGTTGATGGATCAGGCCCAGCACGCGCCGGGCAAAAACTTGCTTGAATCGGTGGAGCAGGGCAATCTGCCTGGTGTTGGGATGACCATCATCGACGGTGTTGTGCGCAGCACCCGCAGCCGAAATACGCCACCTGCAACGCGGTTGCCCGAGGTTTTGGAAGGGTAGCGCCCTCCCGTGGGGAGGGGCGGGCGCTGCCCGGCCTGTCAGCCGGGCGGAAGTTTGAAGTTGGTATTCAGGTTAGCTTGCGCAGCAATTTCACGAACTTTTTCTGTTCCGCCGGGGTTAGCGGCTCCAGCGTTTTGGCTGTGATATCATGGGCAACCGGGAACATGGCTTCAACCAATTCCAACCCCTGTTCTGTCAGCGAAATCAAACTGCGTCGCTTGTCGTTTGGGTCGGCCTCAACAATGGCGTAGCCCTTTTTACGCAACCGATCCACCACGCCTTTGATAGTGGCGACATCCATCGATGCCAGCCGCCCCAACTGGTTTTGAGAGCATTTTCCCTGCTCATGCAGCCGCGCCAGTGTGGCAAATTGGGTTGCAGTAAGTCCTTGTAAAGCAAGGGACTGATAGATCGTCGCGTGTTTTTGACTGGCCTGACGCATCAGGTAGCCCACCTGATCATCCAGAATGTAGTCGTAGTCATTTCCAGTCTTCGGGTCGGGCATAGTCTCTCTTCTCGGTCACGAATTTTGTTCGTGTTAGTACGAAAGCAGCCGACGAGCAACGTTGATCGTATAGTCAACAGGCATCACTTGGCGCGAAGCGCGGCAAAACCTACCGCAATCCATCCTCGCCAATCGCCTCTTCCGTCGTCAGTCCGCCCACGCGCGGCAGTGGTCGACCACTATCTGTTACCGCCACGGCCACCATGATCTCATTGGCCCGCGGGGCATCGTTCAGGCGGACCTCGATCCCATCAAAATGACTGCGAACATAGGCAGCATCTTTGTGGCCCAGCGGCACATCCAACACCTGACCGGGGCTGCCCATTTTCTTCGATGACGGAACCAACGCGGCACCTTTTTCAACCGCCTTGCGCAATGGCGCGCCCAGTTGCGGGTGTAGGATGGCAGCGGCATGTTCCAGCTCGCCGTTTTCACCAACCATCGCTGATTTGCCATAACTTTCAGCCTGTTCCGGGGTGATGCCCAGTGCTGCAACGCACTTTTCGCCCAGTAAGCCGCCCAGCTCAGCGCCGATTTCCATCAGGTCTGACAGATCCTCTTGGTATTGCCGGGCAAAGGGGTTTTCGATCACCGCAACAGCCACCGCCTTGCGGGTGGGCGGGTTGATCACACGACCGATTTCGGAATGTACTTCTTCGACGTTCACCGCGATTTTGCGAATTTTGGCAGTCATCGTAACCCATCCTCTCCTTTAATATCCCAGGCCTCTAACCCGCCTGACCGTGAATGCACCCGTGGCCCGGTTGTCATCACCAGCGCAAAGGCCAGTTCATTCGCGCGCGGCGCATCGTTGCAGCCTACCTCCATTGAATCGAAATGGCTGCGCACATAGGCGGCATTCACATGGGTGATCGGCACATCCAGCCGTGCGCCAACGCCGCCTACCTTTTTCGACGATGGCACAATGGCGTTTGCGGTGCCAAGCAATTGCCGCATCGCATAGCCGCCCGGCGCATGCCACAGCGCACCGTGCTCCAGTTCGCCACCTTCACCGACCAGCGATCCCTTGCCGTAGCCCTCGATCTTGTCCGGCCCGCCCAGCATGTCCAGCAACCGTTGTGCCATTTCCAACCCCAATGGCTTCAGATCTTCCATAAAGCCTTGGATTTCAGGCTCATACTTCCCGGCAAAGGGGTTCTGGATGATCGCCATGATAGAGCCACGCAGCAGCGGGGTATCTACGACGGGGCCGCCCTCGTGATAGATTTCCTCACGCGAGGAGATGATTTTGCGAATGATAAGATCAGGCATAAAGCTGCGTCCTAACTGAAGGGGTAAACCCGGTGTTTCCAACCAACCGGCAGTGTCCTTGCAGGTACAGAGCGGCGGTGATGATGTGATTTTCGCGCTGCATTTCCAGCGCTCTGCGTTCTCCGGCGTCTAGCGCCGCGTGAATGTCGCCGTCTGATAAGGTGTCGCAACCAGTCACCACCAACTGCTCACCCAGATCGCTGTCATCTTGCAGGTCACTGGCAGGCTGTCGGTAAATGGCAAGGTGGCCGGGCAGGTCCACTGCATTGGCAATCAATGTGGCGGCGGCATCTGCCTGCGCGGCAGTCTTGGCCAGCACCGTCACACTGTCCGCTATCCCTAGCGACAGGCTGCGCCCATGTCGGCCTGAGGTGGCAATGCCACCAACTCCGCTGGCATGGGAAATGTCGATCCGCCCCAGATCTTGGCCCTGATGATCGTTCATTGCAGTGACAAACGTTTGACCCGGGCCAAGGTGCAGGGCAATGTCGCCGCCATTGTTGACATATGCGCGCTGTATCGGCGTTGCGACACGCATCGCCTCAAGAACAGTATCCGCCACCGCACCAGCCACCGCAGCCATCGGTGTAACAAAGGTCTGGCAATGGGGGCGGATGGCCTGATCCATGCGCCTGGCAATGGTCCCGTTAGGAGAGGGGGAGTGCCTAGTGATCTGTGATTGCAACAAAGGCAGTTCCATCACCAGTTCTTCCAGCACAGTTTCAAACCGAGCCTCCGCTGCAGCAAAGGCAACCTTGCGATCTCCATCCGCGCCAATCACCAGGTCGATTGGCCCATGCTGCAAATGCAGCCGGGTGCCACAGGGCAATATGCGGGCAGCTGGACCCATCACCGGCGCTCCTTGGCCCAGCGATAGTTGGTGTGATCCATCGGGTCCGGCTGGCTTTCGACCTGCGTCACCCGGCGGGTCTGGTCTGACACGATGGATGAGACTTTTTTGATCTCCCCCATATGTCCGCCCAGTGTTTCATAGTCGGCAACCCGCATGGTGAACTCAATCGGGGCCACCAGAGCCGGGGTTGGGACATATCCAAACGACCCGGTTGGCATATCCAGCACATCCACCATCACGGTGATGCCACCGCCGGGCCAGACATAGCTCTCGGCGCCACCGCAGGACACAAAGGTCAGCGAGTCCTTGACGGATCGGGTCAGTCGCACTGGGTTTTCCGTCACCCCAGCGCGTAGACTGCCACCTGCGCCGCCCATGAACAGAACTGAACAGACCGATGGTTCACAGTTTTCTGCGATCAGATCTGCCGAGGCTCTGAGCCGGGTGGGGATTTCAGCCTCTTGTGGCACCAGATCAGCATCCAGAACAAAGTACCCGTACTGCTCGCCGGTGGTCGACACCATCAGTAGGGTCAGCCCTTCCCAGGCCACTTTGGGATTAAACGGCCCCAGAATGGTCAGCGGATCCTCGATATCCGTACCACCCCAGCCGGTGCCGGGACTGGCCACCTGGAAATAGCGACCGGGCGTTGATCGCCGTCCCAATATCTTGATGCCAGTGGGGGGAACGTTCAGTTCCTTGCCGGTCTGGTGTTCGGACAAAACGCCGGTGATATGGTCATCAACCACCACCACCTCGTCCACATGGCCGAGCCATTGTTTGGGGAACATGCCAATGGTGGCCGATCCACAACCAACCCGCATCAATTTCTCGGTCACACCGTTCACGATGGGGGGCTTGCCCGCCTCGACCACCACAGTTGTCTGGTGGTCTTCGTCGCCAATCACCATTTCCACCGGGTCGCGATTGCACAGCCGCAACAAGGCATCGCAGGTCACACGGCCTTCTTTCTTGGACCCTCCGGTCAGATGCTCTACACCGCCCAGCGACAACATTTTCGAGCCATATTCGCTGGTCATCACATGGCCGATGGGTTCGCCATTCACCCGCACCACGTCACGCTCGTGGCCGATATGACGATCAGTGTCGATCTTCACCTTCACCCCGCAGTACGAGAAAATGCCCTCGGTCACCACGGTGACCATATCAACGCCGTCGATTTCCTGGCTCACAATGAACGGAGCGGGTTTGTAATCGGGGTAGGTGGTGCCAGCGCCAACCGCTGTTACAAACGGTCGGTCGCCCTGAACGATGTTACCGTCCCAATCATCGGGCTGGCTATCCTTCATGAACGGCACCAGCTTTTGGCTGGTGTTTTCAATGATGGTCAGCGCATCCAGCCGTACCAGATCACCACCGTGGTTGGCATAGCGATCACAGGCACCGATTTTACCGTCCGCGATAAAACACATCACCGGGCAGGCGTCACAGCGGATTTTCTCGGGCTTTACGCGCTCAGTTGTCATCGGCCAGCTCCTTTAGTGCAGCCCGAACCCGAGCGGGTGTGGCGGGAATTTGTGTTAGGCGCGCACCGGTAGCGTCTTTGATCGCGTTCAAAATTGCCGGAGTGGTGGGGATCAGCACATGCTCTCCCAAACCCTTGGCGCCGTATGGGCCATGCGCATCCGGTTCCTCGATTATGATGGTTTCTATGGGCGGAATATCCCCGATGGTGGGGATCAGATAGTCATGCAGGTTTTCAGTGCGACCGGGGATGTATTCTTCCATCAGCGCCATGCCGAGGCCCTGCGCAATGCCGCCTTCGACCTGACCCTCGACCAGCAAGGGGTTGATCGCCTTGCCCACGTCATGGGCTGCAACAAATTTGACCGGCGTCACAGTGCCCAGCGCAGTGTCTACCTCGACCACAACCAGCTGTGCGCAATAGCCAAACTGGGCATAGGGCACACCCTGTCCGTTTTCATCCAGCGGCTTGGTCGGTGGGTCATAGGTTTCCTGCGCGCCAAACACGTAGCCGTGGGCATCATAGGGCAGCAGTGACAGGTCGATCACATGCTCGCTTGCTGCGTCGATAACCCGGATTGCTCCGTTGCCGAACTCTAGCTTTGCGCTGTCACTGGCGTTGACCCGCTGCAAGATCGCGGCGCGCAGGGCTAGGCCAGATAGCCGCGCAGCACTACCCGACACATAGGTCTGGCGCGAGGCCGAAGTCTTGCCGGCATCTGGTGTGACGTCAGTGTCGGCGCCGATTAGTTTGATTTGTTGAACGTCAATGCCCAGCGCCTTGGCAAAAATCTGGGTGATGACGGTGTTGGCACCCTGACCGATATCCATCGCCCCCTGATGCAGCACCACAGAGCCGTCAGCCCGGATGCCGGATTTGATGGTCGATGGGTTGGGAAGTGAGGTATTGCCACAGCCGTACCAGCCTGCTGCGATGCCAACACCGCGCTTTTGGACCCTGTTTGTCGAATTATAACTAGCTGCGGCGGTACGCTCGCTGTCCCAAGCCGATTGTATCGCGGTCAAACAAGCTTTGACCCCGACACCCTGTTCAAACACCTGACCACAAACCGTGGGTGTGTTGTTTTCCAGCGCGTTCAGCAGGCGGAACTGCAGCCGGTCGATCCCCAGCTTGTCTGCCAATTCATCAAACAGACTTTCCTGTGCGATGGCAGCCTGGGGGACTCCGAAACCACGAAAGGCCCCAGATGGCGGGTTGTGAGTGTGGATTGCGCGGGCTTCGGCCCGGTAGTTGGGGACGCGGTAGGGGCCAGAGGCGTGCACCGGAACGCGGTTGGAAACGGTCGGGCCCCAACTGGCATAGGCGCCGGTGTTGAAATCCCCCGAGAAATCCATGCCCTGAATGCGCCCATCTTGGCTGGCGCTGATTGTAAGGCGAATGTCTGCGGGGTGGCGCTTGGTTGTTGATTGCATCGATTCTGAACGGGAATAGGCGATCCGAACTGGCCGCCCAGTATGCAATGCGGCCAAGGCCAGATAAGGCTGCACCGAAAGATCCAGTTTGGATCCGAACCCGCCACCAACGCCTGTGGGTATGATGCGGATATCTTTGCGGTCCATGCCCAATATGGTCTCTAGCCCTTCTAGGTCCATCACTGGGGCCTGAGTGCAGGCATGTACTTCGATACGGCCATCGACCATCTGGGCAAAGCCTGCTTCGGGTTCGATATAGGCGTGTTCGACAAACCCGGTCTGAAAGCGCCCCTCGACACAGGTATCCGCTGTCGACAGGGCCTGCGATGCATCACCTTGTTGCACAAAACCGGCACACATCACATTGCCCTCACGCCGTTGATGCAGTTGCGGAGCACTTGGGGCGGTGGCACCTGATACGGTCTCAGCGCTGGGCAGCTCGGTCCATGTCACCGGGAATGCCTCGACATCAAAACCCTGCACCGCGTCGGGTGAAAGAACCACGGCTGCAACAGCTTCTCCTAGGAACCGGGTTTCGGTCTCCGCAAATACAGGCTGATCGACAAAGTCGGGAATGACACCAAACAGGTTCTGACCCGGCACATCCGAACTGGTCAGCACCGCCTCAACTCCGGGAGTATTGGCTAGCCAATCGTCAATATGGCCAAAGGTAAAACTCGCCCGAGCATAGGGGGAGCGAATGATCCGCAACACTAATGCATCGGCTGGCGCGACATCGTCGCCAAAATTTTCGGTCCCCGTGACCTTGGCCACGCCATCCAGCCTAGGGATCGAACTGCCGACAGTGCCATCGCCAGCCTCGGCCGTTTGGGTTGACGGACTGGCCACCACCGCGTCAATGATCTTGCGATAGCCGGTACAGCGACAGAGCACACCGCCCAGCGCATCCTTCACCTGATCAGGTGAAGGCGTCTGTGTTTCCCGCAGCAGGGCCACAGCCGAGACCATCATGCCAGGCGTGCAAATCCCACATTGCGCCGCGCCGTGGTTCTGAAAACTCTCGCTCAGGCGCTGGGCGTCGGGGTCGTGTTTTGCCAGCCCACCCAGTGTTTCAACATGCCGCCCTTCGGCCTGATGGGTTGGGGTTAGGCAGGCACAGACCGGGGCCCCGTCGATCAGTACCGTGCAAGCCCCACAATCGCCTGCGTCACAGCCCACTTTGACATCCAGCTGCCCCAGACCCTCGCGCAGGGTCTGCGACAGGCGCTCTCCAGCTAGTGGGGCGACACTGACAGTTTGGGTGTTCAGGCGAAATTCTGTCATCGGGTTCACGATCCGCTTATCCATTTGAAATCGCAGCCTTGCCAACGGCTCGTTTGATCTGCTCGGCAACGGCATCCAACCGATATCCGGCATCGGCGCGAATGTCTGTGATTGGGGCGAGAGGTGCCAGATGATCAGTAGAGATCTGGATCTGCTGCGGCATTTTCCCGATCAGATCTGCCTCTAACCCGGTAAGCTGTTTGGCAACAGGCGAACAGGCCCCCACGGCGACGCGTGCGAAATCAATGCGCCCAGTGGCGTCACAGCCAATCACCACTGCTACCATAGTGATGGAAATCACCAGATAGCTGCGACTGCCCAGTTTTTCGAATGCACCGCGGGTATAGCCGGGTAGGGGAGGGACATGGATTGCAGTCACCAGCTCCCCGGCGCGCAAATGAGTTTGGCGTGGGCCGGTTACAAACTCATCAACTGGCATCCGGCGGACCCCATCAGGGCCGGTAATCTCAACCGTTGCGCCCAGTGTTATCAGCGGTGGCATGCCATCCGCCGCTGGAGAGGCGTTGCAAATGTTTCCGGCAATCGTACCCGAATTCTGGATTTGCACGCTGCCAATGGTGCGCGCCGCTGCCTGTAATCCGGCGTAGCAGTCTGGCAGATCCGCTTTGATTATTTCACTCCACCGGGTGGCTGCCCCAATGCGCAGCCCATTCGGCCCCCACTGCAATCCTGCCAGACCTTCGATACGGGTGACATCCAACAGACTGTTTTGCATAGGAGCCTGTCCCCGTGCCGGAAAGACATCAGAGCCCCCCGCAATGATGCTGACGTCCTCTGAGGCGAGCAGGGACAAAGCGTCGTTCAGCGCGGTTGGGGCAAAGTAAGCCAAAATCGCAGCTCCTCAGGTGAATGAAAATTGTTTGCATGCTAATGGTATTGCGCGACGCCAAACCTTGTCAACGGAAAACCCCTTTGCGACCAGCGGCAAAGCGGGGTTCAGGTTGGGTCAAACGAGAGGAATGGTGGTGCAGTTGGGCCGTTGGCTACTACGCAGAAAAGACTTTGTGCCAGGCTGCATTTGCTGCGGGTACCTGCTGTGCAGGCAAGGCGATTAGCAGGGTCTCTGTCTGATCCCAGGACATAATGACCTTGGTGTCGCCGGAGATCGTCAGTAACATAAAGCTGGGGATCATCTCGGGCATCCGCAGGGCGCGTCCGCTTTTGGCCTTTGCTGCCTTGTCGGCGCGTGCCAGTTCAG
This sequence comes from Parasedimentitalea denitrificans, assembly GCF_011813015.1. GTDB lineage: Bacteria > Pseudomonadota > Alphaproteobacteria > Rhodobacterales > Rhodobacteraceae > Parasedimentitalea > Parasedimentitalea denitrificans. The sequence goes on from NZ_QHLQ01000009.1 coordinate 120,363, forward strand.
TCAGCTTATCGGTCAATGTCTCAGGTCCAGAGCTGCCGAGTTGCGCGCTGTCTTCACCCAATAAAACCCAGGCCTCAGCCAATGCACTAACGCTGGCAAGAACCTGCGATAAACGGCTGCCTTGCGGTGCCTGCGGTACAAGGCAGTCGGCGATCTGTGTCGCCGAGCAGCTTTGTGTTTCGATACCAGTTTCACAGGCCCGCCGGGTAATGTGAAAACCGGTGTTCTGATACATGGCCGACAGCTGTTGTAGCTGCTGCGCATAGGTTTGCGCAGGTGAGATCGCGTCAACCGGATGTGTATTGCCAGTGTCGTTGGTCAGCTCTAGCGACAAGAGCCTGCGATGTCCGACACGCAGTTTGGCAACTGCGTCTTGACCAAAGAACAAGGTCAGTTGCCGGGGCAACATGGTTTCGTCAATTTCAATCAGCAGGCTGTGGAGCAGGTTAGCCCGACCTTCCGCCGCAGCGCGTCGGTCAGCGTGCAGGTCGGCCACATCACCCGATAGCCGAACGAGCGCCTCTCTCAGCGCTACAGAGGCGTCATCCTGTCCGGTCAACTGTTGGGCGGTTGAGTGCGACATCACAGCCCCTCGGACAGATCGCCCAGCAATGCCATTGCTGGAGGGACAAGGGAGCGAGCGCTGTGCTCGCTGTCACAGACGCAAAGGATTGCATCGTTTGCGGTGTCTTGCGAGGCACTCGGATTACGGAGGTACACTCGGGTTTCCTGCGGGGTGACGACGATAACTTCGGCGGTGTCTTCACCGGCTAGCGGCGTTTGATCTGCAAGAGCATCCTGAAGGCTAAACCCATGTGCAGCCTGAGCACAGAGCTGGTCAAGATATTCCTGCGGCTGTTGTCCTGCGGCACTGCTGCGCAGAACCAGCCGGGTGCCGAGATCGCCAAAAGCAACCAGAGCACATCCGGGTGTGGTTTCGCGCAGGGCGTTAAGACGACCAGCTATGTCCATGTCTGGCCTCCGCAGATGCCTAGAAGCATGGGAGAGGGGGCAAGAAAATCAGCCTTGGTCATCCCGAACTTCCAGTCTTGGTTGACGATCAGTGCGCCGTCGGCCACCTCCGGCTGCTTTGACGCGTCGGGGAACAACACAATCACCAGCCGGTGACGAGGCGGGTTTCCTTCGGTCCACGCGGGGCTGTTCGGCGGTTTCGCGTATCTCATCAATTGCGAACACCTCTGCCTGCACGATTTCCTCGGGCGAGCGTTCATCAGGTGTTTGAACTGTCGTGTCCTTGGCTGCTGTCACATTGGTCACGGGTCTGTCGAGCAGCGTTTCAACCATGAATTCAACCAGCTTGTCGGCACCACTGCGCTTCCAGGCCTCTACGTCGTCGCCTGCGTCCATGGCAGTGCTAAGGGACACCGGAAAGATCCTGTCGAACAGACCTTCGGTTTCCTTGCTGATACGGGCAACCACCCGGCCTTGGTCACGCTCGGTGCGCAGTTTGTCGAAATGGGTGATCAGCAGAATGTTGGGGCCAGAGACCGTCTCGGAAATGCTTTCCCAAACGGCGGCCTCGGACTGGCGCCAGGCCTGTGTCGCATGGGTACACCAGATCACCCCGTCCACCTCGGGCATCAGGGATTGCCAAACTGACGGGTCCATATTGGGATCGGATATTCCCGGCATGTCGATCAGATCACATAGTGTTAGCGCGTCAGACGGGAAGAACAGGCGGATCATCGCCGTGGTATCCATATCGACATCACCCAGATCATCGAAGTTGGCCGCTGTCTGGGTGCCGTCAGTTGACACGACAAAAGCCGCGTCATCACCGTATGAAATCCACACCGGAGGCAGCCGTGTTGCGGTCACGCGTGTGGGCAGGATCTGACGGCTGACCAGCAGGTTGGTCAGTGTGCTTTTGCCGGCACTGAATTCCCCCATAAGCGCAAGGCGCGGCTTGCGGTTGGGCGCGGTCGGTTGGCTGTCTGCGCTGGACATGGCTGTCTCTTGCGTCATGCGGTGTACTTTCCAAGGGTGCTCAACGCGGTTTGCGTTATCTTTTGTTGATCTTGATAACCCTGGCCGGTGAATAGGTCGTGAACATTCCGGTCCTGCTGACTGTAATCCGCGATTTCCATTAAGATATTGCGCTGTTCGTCAAAGAAAACTTTCAGGCTTGCAAGTGTGCCCGCGCGGGTGTCAGCCGTCTGTACGTGCTTGAGCTGGTTCATGAAATCCTCAGTCTCGCCGCAGATCAACTGCTGGAAGCTCTTTACAAACGCCTTGTAGCCACGGGTGCGGCGCCACCATGAGCTCCACCAGTTGTCATTGAAATCCAACGCAATTGTCTGGCCCAACGCCACCGGAGAGGGCACCGCTGGCACCTCGGGGACAGAAATCTGGATACCCTCAACTGCTGAACCAAACCCCTCGTAGAGCAGCCCTGCAGTTTCCTGCACGGCCTGTTCATATCGTGCCTGAGCCGTCGATTGTACGCGGCTGCTCATGACGGAATAGGCCGATTTTAGCAGCAGTCGCAGGCCAGCCGGGTCATATTCCCAAACATTGCCTTCGCCCCAACGTTCCAGATGTTCGACCAGCGAATGGGTGGCGCGGCCAATGAATGTTGCGTGGGCCCGATCAGCCCGGTCACGAAAGGCATCAAACACCTCGTCGATGTCATGCTCTAGCGCCGCCATGTTCGAGGTGGCGATCTGTTGGAACCGGGATTGAATGTCCTGCATGCTCAGGGTTGCCCCTTGATCGGGACCGTTGACCAGAACCGCATGCGCGGCCTGTTGTCCGGTGGCCATGGTGATCGCAGAACTGGCAACGCGGGCCAGCAATGGGGTGCCAAGGTCCTGAACAATGCGGTTGGAAATCGACCGGAGCAGGGCAGGCAGGCCGGACAGCTCCCAAGCCATGTCTTGCGGGGATTGATCAGGGTCGGCAGTTTCCAGACCGACTTCGGCCCAGTTCAGCAGGGCAGCACCGCTGGCGCCATCCATTTCTTCTAGCTCACCAGTCAGAACGCGACCGGCCCAATAGGCGCTGCCGAAAATGATTTCAGCGTCCTTGGGGCCATGATGCGTTTCCAGCGTCTGGCGGATGCTGGTTTCAATCTCGGGGATCTGTCGGGCCGGGTCAGCCAGTTCGTCGATGCGGTTCACAAAGATCACCACCTCACGCGATTTGAGGTTCGAGATCATACGGATCAGCCCCATATCAACCGAGGTCAATGCTTGGCTGGCCGACAGAACAACCACGCAGATGCGGCTGTCGCGGATCGCCTGAATGGTCACCTGCTCGCGCATCATGAATGTATCGTTCACACCCGGCGTGTCGCGCAAGCACAGCGGGACGGGCACCGACTGGCTGTTCAGGTACAGGTCGGCAGAACGGGTGATATCGGCAAACCGGCCTTGATTGTCCGTGCCGTCCGTTCCCGGCTCTTGGTCAAAATCATCGCCAAGGCAGATGTAACGTTCGATCAGGTTCTTGTCGAAATACTCGTATTCATGGGCCTGACCCATCAGCAATTCAAACTTGCGGCCCAGCCGGTTGCGTGACCGTTCGCGCATTTGTTCGATCTGGGTCTGGATCTTCTGCAACTCACTTTCGGCACCCGCGCGGCCAGCCATTTCACCAATGCGGCCCCCCTTGGTCAGCAGGCGGTCCCACTCTTTTTCGGTCATGAACTGGAAACGGGCGCTGGTTTCGACACGGTCATCGCCGGGAGTCAGGTGCAGGGAGGTAACGACAGACGTCCAAGGGTTTACATCCGACGGCAACAGGTCAGCCCAGCCGCCCATCGCATTGACCAGCGAGGTTTTGCCGGATTTTACCTGTCCCAGCAGGGTGATGCAGGGCTCAAAACTGGCGAGCTCTTTCTTCAGGCGCGACAGAGTGCGCTGCGTCTTGTCGCCAGACTGATCTACCAGCGCATCCAACGCGCCCTCTAGCTCGGCCATTTGGTCAGCAAGCGCGGCAAGGGGTTCCATCCCGGCGTTCAAATTGGTTGGGCGTGCGGCGGCGCGAATGTTGGTCATTCCGTCGATCTGTGGCTGCATGTTCATAGTGTTCTGCCCGGATGGCGTTGGGGATTATTGATCGATGCCATCTGCGATCTCCCTTTTTAATTGCAGCAATAAAGTAACCGCATCGACGGCTGCATCTTCGCCGCGTTCCAATTGAAACAGGATCAACAGTTCTTCACCGTCCTGCGCAGCATCCAGCGCGGCCTGCACCTCAGGTGAACGGTTTTGAGAGGCGAGCAGGGTCTGGGTTAGGTCTTTGACCGTATCCATGCAGCTCGACAGGATCTCGTCAGCGTTACCGGCGGTGTCGGTTTCAGCCAGCATTTGCTTTGCGCGTCCTTGCAGCAAATTCAACGCAGTGTGCATCAGGTCGTCGGTTGGTGTGTTCTTGGGCTTGGGCTCTGTTTTGGCGGCGGTGTCGGCTTGCTGCTCTTGCTGATCTTCAGTTTTCGGGGCGAACTGGCGCACCAGCATTTCCGCCTGATCCACATCCGAGGCACGCCCTAGTTCGACTTGGCGCAGAACATCGCTGGCCAGTTGCTTGCCACCGCTGGATTGCCACAGCTCGGCGTTGACGGTTTGTCCGGCAGTCTGTGCGGTGATGGCCTGAACGGTGGCCAAGGGATAAACACCAAGAAACTCCTCGGCCGCGAAATCGTCGAGGTCAGTCAGCAAGCCAGTCAGGGTTCCGCGCATGAGCTGGCGATCAGCCATGGTCAGAACCAGAAAGCTGTGGTCTTTTTTCTCATCCGGAACGGTGGCCCACAGGTTTTGCTCTGTCGGGCCAAATGTCTCGCTGCACCATAGAATGACATCCGCATGGCGCACGGCGCGTTGCAGGGTTGTGTGGTTTTGCTCATCCGAGCCGTTGAGTGAAACCTCGACAAAACTGTGGTTCTGCAGGCGGGTGTCTGGCAGTTCTTGGCGCACCCGAACTGTGTCCGGCGAGGTGGGGACGTCGGCGAGAGTGCCGGGGTGTCGGCTTGTCCCACCATCGCGGGTTTCGATTTCAACACAGTCCTCGGGGCCGTAGCTGACTTCGATAATGGGAGCGTCGGCGTGACGTGAAATCACCGATTGCCCCAGCATCATGTCAATCACTGCAGACTTGCCACTGCCGGGATGACCGATGACCATGACTTGCACCGGCTTGTCCAACCGCCGTAATAGCTGATTGCCCCAGTCAAAGTACTCTTGCGGCAGGCTCTCTTGGTTCAGGGCCTGTTCTAATTGGCCGCACAGAGGGCTTTTGGCAGCTTCCGAGTGCCTCATGCGCTGTCCCCATTCACGATATGGAAAGAGGTGGTTCCGTTGGATCTGGAGGCAGAGGCCATGATGGTCAGTGTATTGGATTTGGGTTTTGAAGAGGGCGGCGGGCTGGGTGCCTTGCAGGGGGTAGCAACCTGTTCGGCTGGTTTGAGCTGATCGGATACCTTGATCACGCAGAACGAGATGTTGTCCTGATCCGGGTCGTCCAGGCTGTCTAAGCACCCCATCAGGGCAGAACCAATATCCGTGCTGGACTGGTCTATGTTGGCAGCCAGGACGGCTGAAATTTCGTTGTCCTCGAGGTATTGCAAACCATCGCTAGCGGCGATCACGATGTCACCGTCACGCAGGTTTAGCGGCCTGTTCTGACAATCAATGCGGGCAATGTCCTGACCGGACAGGACCGAGGTAAGGCAGGCCCGGTCAGGATGGTTGTCGGCCTCTTCTGGCGACAACAAGCCCTCGGCGACACGAGCATCCAGATGTGCGGCAAGCGAATGTTCATCATTCAGCCGTGTCAGTTGCCCGTCGCGAAACAGATACAGCGGCGAGTCGCCGATAGAGATCCAATACAGCCGGTCCTGAAACAGAACGGGCGCCAGCAAGGTCGCCCCCATGCCATGGGCATGGTCGTTCTGGTCGGCGTAGTGCCCGACACATTCATTGGCAGCATGTGCCGCAGCGGATAAAGCCTGCGCGATCTGCTGTTCCAGCTGTTCCGGCGCATCGGCGCGGAACTTCAGCTCGCTGAACACCTCGGTGACCACGATCTTGCTGGCGATGTCACCGGCGGCATGACCACCCATGCCATCGGCCAAGACCGCAAATCCCAAACCGGTTCCGGCCAGAAAGTCCGAGGCGACGGCATCTTCCTGCCGTTCGCGCTGACCTTGGCTTATCGCGGTCGAGGCATCATATCCGAACTGAACCTCAGGACGCATGTCCGGCTTCGCTCTGTTGCGCAGTGTTCCAGCCAAACTCAGGCCCGCACAGGGGTACAAACCGCAGGGTTGTCTCGCCAATTCGGATCAGATCGCCCATGCCCATTTCCTCGGTGCTTAGAACCGGGCGGTCATTGCGACGCACCAGATTGGCCTTGCCACCGTGACCGATGTAAAAGCTGTTTTTCTCGGGATCAAAGGCAATGGCGGCATGATTGGCACGTGAAATGCTGTTGTCGCCAAAGTCCAGCCGCACGGTCTGATCTTCGCCGCGGCCGATGATTGTCACGCCACTGTACAGCGTAAAGGTGGCACCACGTCCGGGACCGCTGACAACCGCCAGCCATCCGACGGGGTATTGGGTGTAACCGGTGTCGGCCTTTTCTTCCTTGCGCTCAAAGGGATCTGCGCCTGCTGCCTGACCGGGGTTAAAGCCCAGAAGCCGCGTTTTGACCCGGCCGGCCTTGCTGGATCCGCGACCCATAGCGGGTGAGGGGACATCAATCGGTTGCGCGGGGGCGGCGGCTTGCGGTGCTGGCTCGATCGGGGCGGGCTGCTGTGGTGCCACCGGTGCTGCCTTTTGCGGCGCGGGCTCTACGGGTGCCGGAGCTACCGCTGCCGGTGCAACGGGTCTTGGCGCGACTGGCGTAGGGGCAACAGCCTCAGCTTGCTGACGTATTGGGGCCGGATGTTGAGGTTGCGGAGCAGGCTGGCGGATCTCTTCTGTCGGCTGCATTGCGGGCTCGTCGTAAGCCGCAGCCTCTTCTTCATGCGTATCCGGTTCTGGGGTGTGCATCCGGGTTTGTGATCTGGTGAACCGTTTGAACGGCCGGTCCTGCTGAGGCTCTTCCTTGGCTGCGATGGATCCGGTCAGACGTTCAAAGTCGATATCCGACAAGTCGCTTAACGGATCGGCCTGTTCGGCAGGTTCAGGCGCAGGCTGTTCTGGAATTTCAGGCGTTTCAAATGCGCTAAGGTCCAAGCCGCCAAAATCGTCGGTGTCATCACTTTGCCAGTCATCCTGATCAGCGGTTGGCGCGCTGTCTTCTGCCAGATCCAATGACAGGTCAAGCGATGCAGTTTCTTCGACCTGCGGTTCCGAGACCTGAAAACTGTTGTCCAGCTGAAAGGGTTTTGCCACCGCAGCCGGTTCCTCTGGGCTCGTTTCCGACAGGATCGACGCCATGAGATCGTGTTCTGATCGGTTGTCCGCAACAGGTTCCCCGTGCGGAATGGCTGGGTCACGCTTGTCGGCAATGATGTCTCTGATGAACTTCATGGGTGTTCCTTTTCGCTCTTATCGGCGGGCTAGTCGTTGCGTGGGGAGGGAGCGCCGCCAAAAATCCGACGCAGTGGAAAGGGGATGAATTTGGAAAAGCCGCGTCTACCGGTGTGGCCATTCTGCGGGTCGGCAGTATCGGGTTCGACGGCGTCATGTGTGACGGGTTTCTTGCGTTTGGACGTCTTGTCCTGATCTTTCAGCCAGCGGTCGACATTGCTGATCGGCTCGCCAAAAATATCAACCAGTTGCCGTGGCTGTTCTGGCTTCTCGTTGGTTGCCTCGGGCCGGCGGTTATTCGGTGTTTCCGGACCCGCCGGAACCAGACCGCTGTTGGTGTTTTCAACCAACGAGGCAAGCATGTTCTCAAGGTCGGCATCGACCTTCATCGGCTCGACATCCGGGGTAAAGATCGCGCGCGTTGGCACTGGCCGCGACTGGGGGGCTTCGGTCTCTAGTTCATCCAGCCATTCCGAGGCCGACTGGTAACGGACACCGGGCAGAACCGACAATGCCTTGTCGACGGAAGACAGAAACGCCCGGTCAAAACCGGGGTAGCCATTGTGCAATGCGAGGCTGGGATCAGGATCACCTGCCGACAGCGCGTCGAGCCGGTGCTGGCTGATGGGCGGCGGCGCGCCGGTTATCAGATAGGACAGGGTTGCGCCCAATGAGTACAGATCACTGGATGGTCTGTGGGGCATGTCGGGCTGATACAGCTCGTGGGCCGAATAGCCGTCTTTGACTGACAGCATCGGGTCCAGAACCGCATCCTGATCCGTTTGCCCACCGGTGGCGGCGCCAAAGTCAATCAGTGTTACAGTGCCATCGCTGCTGAGCAGGAAGTTGTCTGGCGAGATGTCCCGGTGCAGAATGCCAAGGTCATGGATAAAGGCGAGGGTGCCGAGTGCCTGTTTCAGGATGTCATGCAGCAGGGTGTCGGTAATGCGTTCGGGCTGCTCTTCACGCAAGGTGACCAGATCAACCCCATCGACGAATTCCATCGCGATGTAGGCAGTATTGTTTTCGCGGAACACCTGATGAATGCCGACAATACCAGGATGAACCGAACGCGCCAGCCACTGGGCCTCGCGCAGAAAATGGCGCAGGACGGTTTTGTATTGCTTGGCATAGGCGGGATCGATTGGCGCAACCAAACCTTCGGTGCGATAGCAGATACCCTCGGCAAAGCATTCCTTGATGACGACGCGACGGTCCAGGCTGTCACGCGCCAGATAGGTGATGCCAAAACCACCACTGCTAAGGGCGCTTTCGATTTGGTACTGACCATGCAGCAGTTTGAATCCGCATTGCAGTTCATCCGCCTGATGCTGACTGTCTGCAATTTCGTTGTGAAGCACGGCCGTGAACTCCTTGTGGCAGCAAGAGTGAGTCCCACCAAGGTGCCGGTCGAATGCGCCGGGATCGTGTCATTTTGCTGGCAAATTGGGCGAAATTGCCCAATTCCTGCCATGATTGCCCGGAAAACCTTGTAAAACAAACCTTTCCGGGCGGCTAACGAAATAGGTAAAAATTGTTTTAGATCAGGGGTCTAATTGAATGTATTTTGACCTGGAAATTTGGGCAGATGGCTGCGGGGGCAGGTGACCTCGGCGTAGACGCCGAGGTTGGGCAGATTTGGGTGAACACAGGTCTTTGCTCAGCCATTTCCAAGAGCACCCTTGGGCAATGAATAGCTGTGTCCGTTTCTGATGCGCCGAACGCGGGTGTTCATCCAATGGCGCAGCAAGTTGCGGAACATGAATCCGCGCAGCCCGGTCAGTTCTTGTGGGTGTTTCGCAAAGAACTGGTCAGGCGTGTCGAACAGGCCAAAGTCCTGATTGATACCTGTTTGCTGGATATAGGTGTCGGCCCCGGTCCAGTTGACCTCGGGCTGTTGCAGCGTGTCAGTGCCCGCGCCAAAAGCACACAGGCTATTGCGGTCCGGGAACTGCTTTTGCAGGGCTGATAGAACCCCATCATCCAGAATGAACCCTTCCAGCTTGACCCAGCGGTTATCAAACCAGACCTCGACCCAACTGTGGACGATGTTCTGCGGGGTGATCGGATAGGCCAGTTCTGGCACCACGCCGCGTTGCAAGGACTTGGTGATGGTGAAGCCGTGCATCTTGCAGGGCAGTCCAAGCGCCCGCAGCAGCGCCATCATCAGCACGCTTTTAGTATTGCACTGACCATAACCATCGCTGAGCACCTGTGACGCCTTGGTGGTGTCGGCGAGGTTATAACCAAATCGGATCTCGTTGCGGACATAGTCATGCAGGGCACCGATCTGATCGAATTGTGACAGTCCCCGCCAGCCGCGATCCCTGATCAGGGATTGAATGGCAGGCGTTTCATAGTCCAGCAGTGGTGTTGTTGTGGTCAGTTCAACAAAAGTTTCTGCGGGGGGGGTTGCGGTGTTGGGCATCTGTTTTGACTCACTTCATCTTGGATGAGTCTTATATGCGACCTCTAGTCACTAGAGCTTCAAGAGGTATTTTGAGATTTCCCGTAGAGCCTGCGCATTAGCACTGCGGTCAGGTACATGGGCACCTGATAACAACCTAGAAAGATCAGCAACGGATCGGTGGTACTGGCGGGCAGGGCGATCAGAAACAGGGCAAAGTTGCGGTTGCCCGATACCACCGCCAGTGGCACGGCTTCGGTGTGATGGCCACGAAAGGTCAGCCAGCGGTAGGTCACATATTGCAGACCCAGATTGGCGACCATCACCACGACCAGCCATTGCAGAACCAACAGTGGGTCTTGGGTAAGGGCGGGGCCAAGGGCTGACATCAAACCAACCACGATCACCGCGAGGGCAAGGGTGGTCAGCCCGTCCAGCGCCATGGCTTTTTCCTGTTTCAGTGTCGGGGCCAACCAATGACGCAATAGGAAAGCGGCTATGACGGTTACGCCGATAGCACCAATCAGGCGTAGCGCGGCGGCCATGACATCGCGGAAGTCCCCTAGTCCGGGGGACAGCACGAATATTGGGATCACTGTGAATGGCATAAGTGCCGTGCCAAGGATCAGAATGCGAAAGGCAGGTTCCGGTGCATGGCCGAGCAACTGGGTGATGTTTGGGCTGCCGGTAACCGATGGCGCGCTGAGCATCAGGATAAGGGCGACGGCGACAGGTGTGTCGGCTACACCCAGTGCCACGAACAGGGCAAGTGCGATCAGCGGCAGGGCCAGTTGCAGTACCAAGGTTGCTTTGAGTGTGGTGATGCCATCCGCCAGTCCGCCAAGCGCCGCCTTGGCACCAATGCGAAAGGCGGTGAGGAACAGCAGGCCTGCGATCATCTGGGGCAGCCAGGGGCGCAGCATTTGGGCGACGCCGGGTAGGATCAGTCCAGCCAGTAAACCCAGTACAAGTGCGACCCGCCCATGTCGGGCGACAAGGGCGAGCGCGATTAGCATATCCAGTTAGCCGCCGGGACGGCTGCGGATGTTTTCGGGTAGCCAAGTGGCCAGTTCCGGGAAGGCCACCAAGATCACAACCATCAGCAGCATCAGACCAACCATCGGAATGGCGGTTTTCGAGATGTAGGAGATCTCGTGCCGGGTCATGCCTTGTAGCACGAACAAGTTGAAGCCGATGGGCGGTGTCACCTGAGCCATTTCAACGACGACCACGATGAAGATACCAAACCAAATCGGATCGATCCCGGCCTGACGGATCATCGGTTCAATGATGGCCATGGTCAGCACCACGGATGAGATCCCATCGAGGAACATGCCAAGGAAGACATAGAAGATGGTCAGCGCCACGATCAGTGCCAGCGGTGACAGGTTCAGGGTGTCGATCCAGTCAGCCAGTGCGCGCGGCAATCCGGTGAACCCCATCGACAGCGACAAGAAGAACGCACCCATCAGGATCAGCGAGATCATGGCTGACGTCCGCGTGGCCCCCATCAAGGACTCGGTGAATGTGCTCCAGCTTAGCGAACCTTGGAAGAAGGCCAACGTGAGCGAGCCAAGCACACCTACCGCTGCGGCCTCAGTCGCGGTGGCAAGGCCAAGGTACATGGAGCCGATAACGACCGAAACCAAGGCCAGTACCGGTGCCAGAAAGCGGCTTTCGGCTAGCATGGTGCGGAAACTCATTGGCGGTTCCGGATCAGGGCGGGGGCCCTTGCCAAAGAAATGCCAGCCCATGATGTAGATCGTGAATAGACCGGCCAACACCAAACCGGGGAAGATGCCGGCCATGAACAGTTTGGTAATGCTCTCGTTGATGGTCACGCCATAGACGATCAGGGTCAGCGAGGGCGGGATCATCAGGCCAAGGGTGGCCGCACCCGCCAAGGTGCCGATGATCATGTATTCTGGATAGCCGCGTTTACGCAGTTCCGGGATCGACATCTTGCCAACGGTGGTCAGTGTCGCGGCGGAGGAACCAGATACGGCGGCAAAGATGGTGCAGCCTGCGATATTCGTGTGCAGTAACCCACCCGGTAGCCAACGCATCCATGGAGCTAGCCCGCGGAACATGTCTTCGGACAATCGGGTTCTGTACAGGATCTCTCCCATCCAGATGAACAGGGGCAGGGCGGTCAGGGTCCAGCTGGACGAGCCGGTCCAGATGGTGGTGATCATCGCGTCACCTGCCGGGCGGGTGGTGAACAGCTCCATCCCGACCCAGGCCACACCCATCAGCGCCAGACCGATCCAGACGGAACTGCCCAACAGGGTGAACAGCACAAAGAGAAAGATGATTGTTGTATAGAGTTCGCTCATTCGACCGCCTCCCCGATGATGCTGGTTTCGCGGTTGACCAATAGGCGTGTGAGATAATCCCAGATCGCGACGGCCAGCAGAACTGTCCCGATAGACATCGGCAGTTGCGGCAGCCAGACTGGAGTATAGACCCAATCAGAACCGGTATCGGCCCAGATCTGTCCCCATTTGCTTGGCGAGTTGGCGAACATGGCAAAGACCGACAGTAGCCACTCGGGCACAAAGTCGGTCCCCTGTGTGCGGTCGTTCAGCATTTCTGACATGATATTTGTCTTGATCGCGTAGCGGGCGAAATAGGTGGCGGTGATAGCGGCAATCCACATCGCCACCGCATCCAGCCAGAAGCCCAGGAATTTGTTCATGTTCAGAAAGATCGAGACCCGGATATGGGCCCCACGGGTTAGCGCATGTGCGAGTGCAAAGAACGAGGTCGCGGCCATGGCATAACCGGCATATTCAGTTGCGCCGGGAAAGGTCAGGTTGCTCCAGCGCATGACCATCTGCGCGACGATCAGCAACAGGATGGTCACCATAAAGCAGGCTGCGATGACGCCAGACCCCAGATAAAATCGATCCAATATCCGCCACACCGGGCGCAGCATACGTTCGGCAGGCCCCCGATTGGTCAGACAAAACACCGCCAAAATGGTTGGAAAAATAAACAGCCAAACCCATAACGGCAGGCCTAGAAAAGGTTGCCAATCACGCAAAACCCTATCCCCCGGTCAGATATGACACGACCCCACACTGGAATGCGCAGGGTCGTGAGATTATTGTGTGAATTTAGTTGGCGTTATAGGCGTCAAGGATGGCCTGACCGTCAGCGCCAGTGTCTTTCAGCCAGTCAGCCTGCATTGCGGCACCAATGGCCTGAAGCTCTTTCAGGAACTCAGGACCGGCGTCAGCAACCTGCATGCCGTTGGCTTCCAGCTGCTCAAAGTACCAACCTGCCAGTTCCTCGGACTTGGCGGCACAGGCTGCGCCTGTTTCGTTGGCTGCTTTTTGCAGACCAGCCTGGGTGTCTGCATCAAGACCATCCCACACACCCTTGTTGACCATCACATAGTTGCGCGGCAGCCATGCGTTGACCTTGTAGTAGTGCGACAGGTGTTCCCAGACTTTACGGTCATAACCGGTGGAACCGGACGAAATGAACGCCTCGGCAACGCCAGTGGCCAGAGCTTGGCTCAGCTCAGCTGCTTCGACCTGAACTGGAACCATGCCGAGATGTTCAGCAAAAGTGGCAGTCGCGGTGTTGTACGAGCGGAACTTGACGCCCTGAGTGTCCTCAGAGGAGCTGACTTCTTTGTTGAAATAGAAGCCCTGACCCGGCCATGGGCAGGTGTACAGCGCAACCAGGTTCAGGTCGGACAGTTGTGCATTCACCTTGTCCTTGGCGATGCCCCACAGTTTGTCATTGTCAGCATATGTTGTTGCAACAAATGGCAGGTTGTCCCAGCCCAGCAGCGGTACTTCGTTGGCGTGCGCCGCCATGAAACGTTCGCCGATTGGAACCTGACCGGTTTGGATTGCGCGTTTGATTTCGCCGCCTTTGAACAGCGATCCGCCGGGGTGCACTGTGATGTCGATGTTGCCGCCGGTGTATTCACGCACCTTGTCAGCGAAAACCACGCCCATTTCTGAATGGAAGTTGGTTGCCGAGTAAGCCATTGGCATATCCCAGCTTTCGGCCATTGCAGCGGAGGCGCTGAGGGCTACGGCAGACACCGTTACGGCGGCCTTTAGTGTTTGTGTCTTAATCATTGTTCTCTCCCTTATTGGTTCTTTGTTGTTGTCTTGACCCTTAGCCAAATCGTTGTGGCGCATAGGGTGTCATATCTATGTTGCTGCGCTTTTCGCTTATTAAGTCTGCGATCATGCGCCCGGTCTTGGGCCCTCCTGTTAGCCCGATGTGGTGGTGACCAAAGGCGGCATAGACGCCGCTGCTGCCCACCTCGCCAATCAATGGCAGGCTGTCGGACGGTGCAGGTCTGAACCCTAGCCATTCTTCTTCACTGTCGGCGGTCAGCTGTGGAAACATCTCTTTGACCTTCTTGCGCAACAGTTTTAGCGGCGCTTTAGAAGGCGTATCCTCTAGTCCGCCGAACTCTACTATACCTGCACACCTTAGCCCCTGATCCATTGGTGTAGCAACGAATTTTCCGGCTGCCATCATCATTGGGCTGTTGGGGGTCTGCGACGGGTTCTTGAACACGATGTGATAACCGCGCTCAGCCTCTAGCGGGACGTTGATGCCCAGTTTCTGCATCAGCGGCTTGGACCAGACGCCGGTTGCTAGGACCGCCTGATCACAAGTGAATCGGCCCTGATCTGTATCGACTGCGCTGATCTTGCCACCGCTCAGGTCAAAATCCTTGACCTCGGCCTGCACAAACTTGCCGCCCATTTCAGTCAGCAACTTAACGAGATCCTGCACATAGTGGGCAGGGTTATGAATGAAACCATGGCTTTTGTTCACTGCCAGCAGCTTGAGCGATTTGGCCAGGATGGGCTCTTTTTCGTGAACGGCGGGGCCCTCGATCAACTCGGGTACAAAGCCCGCCTCACGTCGCAGTCCCCAGACATAGGCATCGGCATCAAAGGCGGCGCGATCTGTGTATGCGAAATTGTATTCACTGGGTTGAACCCATTTTGCTGCATCTGTGCCAACGGTTAGTGCCTGATGTTGATCCAGACTATCGCCAACGATATGGGTAAGTCCCTTGGCAATGCGCCGGGTGTCGCCGTCATTGGCGTTGGACAGGTATCTCATCAGCCAAGGTAGCAGCTTTGGCGTGTAACCCCAACGCATGAAAAGAGGAAAGTCGGGATTTAGCAAATACCCCGGCCCCTTGGGGATCAACCCCGGCGTGGTCACCGGCACCATGCCACAACTGGCCAGAATACAGCCGTTGCCATAAGACGCGCCCATTCCGGGTTCGCCTTTGTCGATCAGGGTTACCTGATGTCCGGCACGGGTAAGCCAGATTGCGGTGGCAGCCCCAACAATGCCTGCACCGACAATGACAGTATGCGAAGAGGTCATATGCGGTCTCCGGCAAGAGGGGGGCGGGTTGAGTTCGGTAAATGCGACACGTTTGTTTCCAATGGTTTTCTGAACCATGCCCGCGACTGGGTATCATTTCAAATACGAATTTCTGGCTATGGTATCATTTCTTGTGATATGGGGTGCTATGCATCTTAGATTTCGACAACTCCAAGCCTTTCACGCCATCATTGAAACCGGCACCGTCACCAGTGCAGCATCGCTGCTGGGGATTTCTCAGCCCGCGATTTCGAACCTGTTGAACCAGTTGGAACAACAAACCGGATTCAAACTGTTTGAGCGTATTAAAGGGCGACTGATCGCTACCCCAGAGGCGCGTTTGCTGTTTCAGGAAATCGACACTGTGGTGCGCGGGTTTGACCACGTCACCCAAGCGGTGATTGATCTGCAGAACAAACAGGCCGGGCAGTTGCAGGTTGCCTCGCAACACTCAGTGTCGTTTGGGTTTATGCCAAAACTGATCTCGCGGTTTGCCAGGGATCGACCGGATATGACGATCTCGTTTCAGTCACAGTATTCCGCCAAGATCCAAGACTGGGTGATGTCGGGGCTTTTTGAGATTGGCGTTTGTGAAATGCCGATCCAGTATGACGCGCTAGAGGTGCACCCAGTAACGGTGGAAACACGGATCGCGCTGCCCGAAGGTAGCCCGCTGGCCGAACACGAAGTGCTGACGCCAGAGCTGCTAAACGGGGTGCCGTTTATCGTGATGGGGCCAGACCATATGACCCACCGTCGGACTCGCGAAGTGTTTCAGGATGCCGGGATACCATTGAAGACAAGGGTGCATTCACATCTGTTCAAGAACCTGCTGAGCTTTGTCAAAGAGGGCATGGGGGTATCGATCCTTGATCCATTTGGGTTGGATTTCGATTTCGAGGGTGGCTTTGTCAGTCGTCCGTTCCGGCCTGCAATTATGATGGAAATGGCAGTGGTTACATCTAAAACCCGGCCCTTGTCTGCAATCGGTCAGGCGTTTCTGGAGCTGCTGTTGGATGAGCTGGAACCCTATCAGGCACAGCTTTGACCCGGTGCAAGGTCAACTTTGCCGGATGCGGTAGTGTATATAGAGCTGTATCAGCACCTTTCGCGATGATCAGAGACCAACCAGCATAAGAAGACGGCGCCGCCCATGCGGAAGCGAACGGGATTTCCACCCGCGTGACGAAAGCTCACATCAGCGCTCCTTTCTTTACAGGAGCCCAGTCCAAGGGTGCCAGAGTGCCAATCTGGCGGGTGCCGCGACTGGTGAGAGAATGGCACAGCGGCGTTAATACGCCGAAAGCAGGGCGCGCGCTGGGGTGGCAACACATCTTTGGCTTTGGTGACATTGAAACGGAATTCGGGCTCCCTATGTCTGGGCTGTAAATTCCTAGGAGAGCTGCTCATGAAATGTCCAATCGACGGAAACACCCTTGTGATTGCGGAACGCTCAGGCGTTGAGATCGACTATTGTCCGCAGTGCCGGGGCGTCTGGCTGGACCGCGGTGAATTGGACAAGATCGTCGAGCGCGCAGCCTCTGCTCCGGCAGCAGCCCCCAGACAACAGCAGTACAAGAATAGCGGTCATGAGGATCGTAGCTACAAGGATCGCGGGTACAAAAAGAAGAAAACAGTCGGTGGGTTCTTAGAGGATCTTTTTGACTTTTAGCAGTCTGGAATGGAGCAGAATAAGATGGTTCAGCGTATGCGGTTGATTTCTTTCGAACAATGGAGCGGTTCTATTCTGTTCCCGGTTCAACGAGGCGCGTTAACCTTTATTAAGCTCAGGGAAAATTTCCCTAAAAATATCGATATGTATCGTTCAAATAAAAAAGAGCGAGGCATCTAGGCATGAGATTTCTGAGAAAAGTTGCGTGTTTTTTTGGTTTCCACCAATTTGAGTTTCAATCCAACCACTGGCCTGTTGGAATTAGTGTCTGCCGCAGCTGTGGGAGGTCGATCTAAGGGATGACCATAGCTATTCAGGTGGGGCGTGGTTTTGGAGCTCAAAAATGGTTGGTGTTTGCTCTTGCCCAACTGTGCGCCTGACACAGGACTTTCGATAGAAAGTGGTCAACCGCATCACTCATAAAGCGTTCGCACCCTCGGTGGCTGCTCTCCATACTCCCACTCCTTAAGCCGTTGCAGATTCCGCATGTAGATTAAAAAAAGCGGATGGAATTTCAGAAGATATTTTAGGTTTTGAATGGTATTGGTCTCTATTCGGTTGATTCTGATCGTCTAAATGGAGAGCCGTGTGAAGTTTTTTGTTTTTGATGATCCCGACATCCTTTCTGGAACTGGCATCCGCTTTTATCCCAAGATCAAAGCAGGGCAGAAGGTAAAGAACCGGAAAACTAAGTTTGAAAGGTTGTCACAGCATTCCCCTCAGGGGTTCATGCCTTTGGGGGCCTATAGTTACACACAAAGTGTTTTTCATGTGGACCGGATTGGGCGCTATTGCTCAATTGCGACAAATGTCTCGGTGATGGGCAACACGCACCCGCATACTTGGGTCACAACAAGCCCAATTACGTATAAAGAGAGACGGCGCAAGTTTTGGGGTGTGCAGGGGGAAAATAGGGGGCTGACCTTTAACGAAACTGTTCCCCCGGTAACCATCGGGCATGATGTCTGGATCGGCCAAAATGTGCTGCTGAAGAGTGGCATAAGCATTGGCGATGGTGCTGTTGTGGCCGCAGGAGCTGTTGTCACAAAAGATGTAGAGCCTTATGCGATCATTGGTGGTAACCCGGCCGCAGTAATAAGGCGCCGTTTCAGCGATGAAATCGTGAGTGATCTCGTTGAGTTGCAATGGTGGCGGTATAAGTACGACTGCCTGCAACATCTCGATTTTTCTGAGCCACAAATGTTCATTGATGAATTTCCAGAGGCTGAGCATCTGGAGGAGCTTGCGGAGGAAAGGCTTAATATCGATGGGCATCTCAACCAAAAACTGATCTCTGATCAGCTCGTAAGTTGAATTGCTCAGATCACTATAAGCCTTTCTCCGCCTGCCTTTACCCCATCCAGCGGCGGACTGGGGCGTTTGTTTCTTCTAGGGCCTGACAGACCACGTCGATCAAGGTGGGGCCGTCGTGGTCAACCGCCTCGCGCATGACCCGTTCAAGGTCGTCGGGGTTTTCAACCCGCCAGCTTTTCACGCCATAGGCTGCGGCCACTGCTGCGTGGTCGATTTGGTCGAAGTCGACGTTGTAATAGCGCGCGCCTTTGTCGGCGTATTGGCTGGCCTTGATCCAGCCAAAGTTGGAGTTGGAAAACACCACCATGGTGATTGGTGCGCGGCAGCGGCAGATGGTTTCCAGCTCGCCCACCGTGAAACCAAAAGAGCCGTCACCCATAAGCGCCACGACCTTGCTGCTGGGGCGGCCGAACCAGGCGCCAAGGGCGGCTGACATGGAATAGCCAAGTGCACCGTGGGCGCGGTTGGTGATAAAGTGGCGGCCTGCTTGCGGCAGTTGGTAATAGGCCGAGAAATAGGGGCAGCTGGTGCCGGGGTCTGAAACCACTGTGGCATCGGCGGGTAGGACCTTCATCAGGCTATCAATGACTCGTTCAGGCCGAATTGGGGCGTCATTACTATTGGCAAAGGTGCGGAAGACATCGAATTTGCGGGCTTTGATATCGGCGATTGCTGCTGCACCGCCAAAGGTTTGCGCGCCCTGATCACGCGCATCCAGAACTGTATTCACGGCTTGCAACGACAGTTTCAAATCCCCAACTACGCCGACTTCGGTGCGGTAATTGGCACCTATCACCATGGGGTCGTTGTCAAAGTGCACTATGCGGGTGTTGGCTGTTGGGGCCTCCCACCGGGATGTGGTGGTTGATCCGGCACGGCAACCCATGAAAATGACAAGATCGGCGGCCTCCATCATCTCCCATGTTTGGTCGGTGCCGCCGTTGGATCCGACTACGCCCAGGCATTGCGGGTGTACTTCGGCCAGTGACCCCTGACCGGAGATCGAGGTGGCAACCGGGATGTCGAGGCGGGTGGCAAGTCGCGAGAGTTCCTCCATCGCGCCGGCAATCACCACGCCGCCGCCACAGACGATCAGCGGATTTTTGGCCGATAGTATGGCGTCCACAGCGGCTTCGGCTGCGCCGGGTTCTGGGGATTGAGGGTAGGCGGGGTAGCTTTGGTGTTTGGGGTCGGCCCAGATGTCCGAGGCGTCGACCTGATCATACTGGATGTCATAGGGTAGGCCGAGATGGGCAGCACCCGACCGGCCTGTGGTCATCGCTCGAAACGCGGTGCGCATCATGCGAGGGATGTGCTGGGCCTGTTTGATCACCGTGTTCCACTTGGTCAGGGGCTGCATTAGGGTATCCTGATCCACTTCGGTCAGGGGATATTTGCCGTATGACCCGACCGAGATATCGGTCGTGATGCCCAGCACCGCATAAGAGCTTTCGGTGGCCTCTATCAGGCCGGGCAGAATGTAAGTAGCCCCGCCGCCGGATGGGCCCTCGGCAACGCCGACCCGTCCGGTCACACGAGAATAGCCATCCGCCATGTAGGTGGCGCTGCGCTCATCTCGGGTCATGACATGGGTGATGCCGTGATCCAGTCGCAGCATTGCGTCGTAGAATGGCAGGGTGGTGTCACCGGCAAGGCCAAACATGTGACGCACGCCGTGTGCTTGTAGCATCTGCACCATGGCTTCGGCGCCGTTTAGTTTCGATGTCATTTCGGTATCCCCCGTGGATGATTCTTTGTTGGCAATCTTGCGTTCAGAATTGTATACAGTTTAGAATGCAAACTTGAACCCATGTCAATTCTCTTATAAATTGTTCAAGTCCAAGCTGGGGAGGGATGTATGGCTAAGCAGGAAAGCAATGTCAGCCGGGTTTACGAAGAACTGCGTCAAATGGCTGCAGACTTTGCCTTTATGCCAGATCAACGCATCAACGAGAGTGAGCTTTCCAAGCGGTTAGGGGCCAGTCGAACGCCGCTGCGTGAGGCATTGAATCAGCTGGTGGCCGAAGGTTTTTTAACGTTTCAAAACAACCGAGGGTTCTTTTGTCGGTCGCTGACACCCAAATATATTCAGGACCTGTACGAGGCGCGCGTTGCCGTTGAGACCGAGGCCCTGCGGTTGTCGGTTCGTCGGGCTGAGGATAGCGAGATAGCCGAGTTGGGGGCTTATCTGGAGCAGACCGAGGCCGAATATGAGACCGCCGATGATCCTGAAGCGCGGTTGGGAATGGACGAGACGTTTCATATGCGGTTGGTGCGACTGTCTGGAAACAGCGAACTGGAGCGGGCGCTGCGCAGTCTGAATGACCGCATCCGTTACATCCGGTTGATTGATCTGAAGCGTATGCATGACAAGGCGGCGACCCGCGTGCCGGGTGAATTGTCTGCCCATAGTCGCATTTTAATGGCGCTGGCCGGGCGGGATGCCGAGGCGGCAGAGGCGGCAATGCGGGGCCATATCGAAAAGCGCAGGGAAGCTGCGACCGAGGCGGTGCGGATCGCGTTCTCGCAGCTTTATGTGCCACATGACTAATTACGAACAAGAGAGGCCTGCGATGCAACACGGCGGTAAAACAGTATTTGGAGCTGCGGTCGGGATCTTGATGCTAGAGACACAGTTCCCGCGGATCGTTGGCGATATGGGCAACGCCCTTAGCTGGGATTTTCCCGTTCAGTACCGGGTGGTGACAGGGGCGACGCCGGACAAGGTGGTGCGCAATGATCCGACAGAACTGGCAGAGCTGTTTATTGATGCGGGTCGTGATCTGGTAAGATCAGGGTGTGATGGTATCACCACCAATTGCGGATTTTTGGCGCTGATTCAGGATGAGGTAAAGCAGGCGCTGGGGGTGCCAGTGGCGACCTCGTCGCTGATGCAGGTGCCGATGGTTCAGGCGCTGTTGCCTGCCGGTAAACGGGTCGGGGTGATCACGATTTCGGCCACGTCCCTGTCAGGGAAACATCTGGCCGCCGCTGGCGCGCCGCTGGATACGCCGGTGATTGGCACCGAGGGTGGCAGGGCCATGACCGAGGATATTTTGGGTGACAAGTTGGACATTGATTTCCAAGCTTGCCGGTTGGACATGATCGATGCGGGCCGGGCCATGGTAGAGCGTCACCCAGAGGTAGGCGCGATTGTGTTGGAGTGCACAAACATGGTGCCCTATGCCCGTGATATTCGCCGAGTGACCGGGCTGCCGGTGTTTTCGATCCACTCATTTGTCAGTTGGTTTCAGGCCGGGCTTTTGCCACGCGGGTTCCCGCTAGAGCTGGATGACCCGCGTTGGGGATGATGGTTTAGTCCTGTTGGACTGTGCTGCGCCACTCGGCCAGGAACCGTTTGCGTTTGAGATGGTCCAGGAACACCAGCAAACCTGGCCCCAATTGAATGGGGCGAAACGGGACATTCTGAGCCGTGCCTGTGGTGGGGTAGCGATGGAATGGGTATTCGACAACTATCGGGCTATTCCAGGCGGCATCTAACAGGTGGTCGATGAAGTCACCGGCCAGAGCTGGTTCTTGCGCGGTGTTCAGGATCACCGCTGTGCGGAGCATCATGTTTGTGTAGTCGTCGGGTTCGATGATTGTGATACGATTGGCCAAATCCTCGCGAGCGCGGGCATAGCTGCCCAGCACATTGTAGGCCACGGCAATTTCGCCACGTGCCACGGCCTCGATCATGTCGCTGGAGCAACAATAAAGCTTGGCCCTTAGACTGCCCATGAGCTCCATCAGGCGCCAATAGGATTCAGAGGTGCGCGCATCCTGAGTGGCAAACAGGTAGCCCAGGCCGCTGGCACCTACGTCGTATGTGCCCAAACGACCCCGGAAGCGGTCAGGATATCTGCGTAGCAAGGTGATCAGCTTTTGCCGGGAACGGGGGATTTCCAGGTCGGAAAATGCTGATGGAGACACCACAATAGAGGCCGATTCCTGCGAGAAGGCAAAAACGTGGTTGCGCCAGTTGCCCCAGGCGGGGATCAGGTCTACCGCCTGCGAGCGATGGGCCTGCGTGAACCCGTCGTTGGCCAGCTTGATCTGCAGGTCCATCGCCGAGGACAGAGCAAGGTCGTAGGGCTGCTTTTCGCGCATGATAGCGGTCATCAGTTCGGCACTGCTGGCGCTAGTGTATTCAATCGCCACACCTGGGTTGTTCGCCAGGAATGTCTCGATCATGGGGGTTAGCAGGGCGGTGTCGGTGGTCGACAGAATCCTTAAGGTGCGGGCCTCACCATTGCCGAAACGGTGGTGTTCTTCGACCTCAAATGCCCGTGCAGGCATCGCGAGTGTCAGAAAGGCTGCAATCAAACCAATGGAAAGCAAAGAGATACGCATGCGCCGGTCCCGGATTTACTGGTTTCAATTTGAAGAGTTCCGCCGTGGGCCTCGACGACTTCGCGGGCGATGGTCAGGCCCAGGCCAGATCCCACAGTGCCGGCAGCGTTTTCGCCACGGGTAAAGCGGTGAGTCAGCGCGTCAGTGTCCATGTCAGCAAAGCCACCGGCCTCGTCTTCGACATGGATAAGGACGGTGCTGAGTGTTTCCTGGGTGCTGACACGAATGGTCGTGTCGTTGGGGGAATACTTGATCGCGTTGTCCAGGATGTTGCGGACTGCGTTCTGCACAAGGATGGCGTCGCCGGTGATGGGGGGGCAGTTGTATCCGGTAAAGCTAAGGTCAATATCTTTTAACTCGGCGATAGGTTGAAGGCGGTCCACCAGTTCCTTGGCCGTTTCCGTGAGAAAAATGTCCTTACGCTCTAGGCTGTCGATGCGAAAGGTGACCATGGCATGGTCCAACAGCTGTCCTGCCGCGCGCGAGCTTTCGTCAATGGCGCGGATCATTTCGCGGATCGAGGCGCGGTTTTCGGGTTTTTCAACACGACGCAGGGTGATTTCTGCCTGAGTTCGCACAGTGGCCAGCGGCGTGCGCACACGATGGGCGGCCTCGGCAATAAAATCTTCGGATCGGGTGAGCGAGGTCCGAAGGCGGGCGATGAACTGATTTAGCGACAACACCAGCGGAATCATTTCACTGGGGACGGGACGTTTTACCGGGCGCAGATCCTTGGGGCCGCGTCGCGATACGGCTGCGGTCAACTGGTTAAGTGGGCGGATACTGGATTGCGCGGTCCAGATTGCCAAAACTGTCGCAACTAAAAAGAAGCCCAGGCCCAGCTGCAGTGCTGACCGGGACAGTTTCGCCAGTTGTGTTGCCTGACCTTCGCGCGTTTGGGCGACAGTGGTTAGAATGTCAGCAGGCGCTCCATTCAACGACAGGCGTCGCGACAGGGTCACCATGCGGATGCCGTCATTTTTATAGGTTAGAGTGTCGAATGCCGACTGACCAGAGCTTGTATTTTGGTCCGTGTGGGGCAGGTCTTCATATCCGGTCAGGATGTTGCCGCGCATAGAAACGCGGTAGAACACCCGGTCGTCACTGACATTTCCCAGCATCGACAGGGCTGCATAGGGGATATCAACGGTGACCTCGTCGGCCTGCACCGAGACAGAGTCCATGATTGAGGTCGCAGAGGCCAGCAGAATACTGTCGTGGGTTTGCTGCGCTGTGTCGCGGGCGAAAGCCAGCACCACAAAGAACAGCAAAGTCGCCAGAATCGCTGCGCTGCCAACCAGTTGCAGTGTCAGGCGACGTCGCAGCGAACCACTGGTCGGCAGTGGGTCACTCATACCAGTGACATCCGGTAGCCCAAGCCGCGCACGGTAGTGATCTCGACACCTGAGTCCGTCAGGTGCTTGCGCAGGCGGCCGACATAAACCTCGATGGCGTTCTCTGAGACGTCTTCATCATAGGAAAAAAGCCGGTCCACCAGTTTGGGCTTGGAATATATTCGGTCAGGGCTGTTCAAAAAGATCTCTAGCAGCCGAAGTTCTTTGTTTCGGAGGGTGATCTTGTTCCCAGATACAGAGAGCGTGCCCGCGAGGGGGTCGAATACAAGATTCCCGAATCGTCTTTGATTGGAACTGTCGCCCCCATGACGTCGAAGAACCGCGCGGCAGCGGGCCTCTAGTTCGGAGAAATCAAATGGTTTGGTGATGTAATCGTCGGCACCTAGATCCAGCATTCCGACCCTGTCGGAGACCTCGGATCGGGCGGTCAGAACAATCACTGGGGTCTCAATCAACCGGCTGCGGTGCGTCCTAAGGAAGGTCCGGCCGTCCCCATCTGGAAGCATAATGTCCAGTAATATCAAGTCATAGTCTGTGGTAGCCGAGAAATCCTCGGCAGCCGCTATATCTGTGGCATGGTCAACGACATGGCCGTCCATCCGCAGTCTGTCCAAGACTGCAGTGGCCAGGCTTACATTGTCTTCAACCAGTAAGAATCGCATCTGGTTCGTTATCCTTTTCGTCGTCGAGACAGGTTTGTGTGATCGTGACAGGTTTGTGTCAGCTTGTCGTGGTCCTCTCTGTGTTGAGCGGCTAAGCCGCGATTTGTCAAATGGGAGGACAAAATGATTAAACTGAAACTTACACGCCGGGCCGTAATGGCTGCTGCTGCCGCAACGCTGGCTCTTGGTAGCCCTGCTGTTGCTGAGAAAACTCTCGACAGCCTGCACTTCCTGATCCCAGGCGGCGCAGGTGGCGGCTGGGACGGCACAGCACGCGGAACTGGTGAAGCTCTGACCAACGCTGGTATCGTTGGCACAGCAAGCTACGAAAACATGTCCGGTGGCGGCGGTGGTAAAGCGATCGGCTTTATGATCGAGAACGCTGACAGCCAGCACGGCACACTGATGGTTAACTCGACACCAATCATCATCCGCTCGCTGACTGGTGTATTCCCACATAACTTCCGCGACCTGACTATGGTTGCTGGTACTATTGGTGACTACGCAGCATTTGTTGTTGGCAAAGACAGCGCTATCAACTCGATGGACGACCTGATTGCAGCATACAAAGCTAGCCCACGTAAAACCGCCATCGGTGGTGGCTCGGTTCCAGGCGGCATGGACCACCTGGTTGCAGCAATGGTGATGAAAGCAGCTGGCGAAGACCCAACTGCTGTTAAGTACATCCCATACGATGCTGGTGGCATGGCGATGGCAGCTCTGCTGTCCGGTGAAATTGCTGCTCTGTCGACAGGTTTCTCGGAAGCTGTTGATCTGGCAAACGCTGGTGAAGTTAAAATTATCGGTGTAACTTCGGGTGACCGCGTTTCGGCCTATGCTGACGCGAAAACCATGAAAGAGCAGGGCATCGACGCTGAGTTCGTAAACTGGCGTGGTTTCTTTGCGGCACCAGGTCTGTCGGAAGACAAATTGACTGCATACCAGACTGCTCTGGCAAAAATGTATGACACCCCTGAGTGGGAAGCTGTTCGTGAGCGTAACGGCTGGGTCAACATCCACAACAGCGGCGACGACTTCGTGAAGTTCCTGGAGAACCAGGAACAGGTCATCGGTGACCTGATGTCCGAATTGGGCTTCCGCTAAATCTTAGCTTGATCCGGGGCAAGTTCGTCTTGCCCCGGATTTTTTTTTTACGACACTCTAATCCAACGTCTTATATCAGTTGGGTAGGGTAAACTACGTTTGGAGGATCCGATGGCGCTTGATCGCTGGATCGCACTGGTCATTCTGATGATCTGCATGGCCTATGGATACGCGGCCTTTTTCACTATCGACGCCGGTCTTCCGCCGTTTATGCAACGCAACGCTATTTGGCCGAGTACTTTTCCAAAAGTGCTGACAGTTCTGGCCATTATCAGCTCAGTGATAATTGTGCTGGGAAAAAGCAAAGGCAGTGAAGAGCTGAAAGATGGCGACATCGACTACACTCGGCTGACCGATTACAAGTTGGGCCAAGCCTTATCACTGCTGGCAATGATGGCAATCTACGCTCTGATGCTTCGCCCCGTTGGCTTCGTTATCTCAACCGTGGCATTCCTGTCTATCAGTGCCGTTATCTTGGGTGAGCGCAAATATGTGTATCTGCTGCCAATCACCGTGCTGGCCACCGGCATCGTCTGGTATTTGGTACAAGTCGTTCTGGGGATCTACTTGCGCCCCTTGCCGTACTTCCTAGGAACCGGAGGCTGATATGCTCGAAGGAATTATGATCGGGCTTTCAACGGCCTTTACACTTACAAACCTAATGATGGTCATCGGTGGCTGTCTGATTGGTACCTTCATCGGAATGCTGCCCGGACTGGGCCCGATGAGCATCATTTCAATCATGATCCCCGTTGCGATCACCATCGGTGATCCATCTGCGGCGCTGATCTTGCTGGCTGGTGTCTACTATGGTGCGATTTTTGGCGGTTCGACCTCTTCGATCCTGATTAACGCTCCGGGGGTAGCCTCAACCGTTGCCACCTCGTTTGACGGTTATCCGTTGGCGCGTGCTGGTAAGGCCGGTAAAGCGCTGACTGTTGCGGCGATCTCGTCATTCTGTGGCGGTTCCATCGGTGCCATCCTGCTGATGATCTTTGCACCGGCGCTGGCCACTGTGGCGCTGCTGTTCCACTCGTCTGAATATTTTGCGCTTATGGTTGTTGGCCTGTCCGCTATCGCAGCCTTTGCCGGAACCGGCCAAGTTGCCAAGGCGATGCTGATGACTGTTCTGGGTCTGATCATGGCCACAGTGGGCGAGGGCGCGCTGTTCAACTTGCCACGCTTTACCATGGGTATCATGGATCTGCAGTCCGGCTTTGGCTTTATTACTCTGGCGATGGCGATGTTCGCGCTGCCCGAGGCGCTGTATCTGGTGTTGGATCCTAGCCGTTCCAACACTGAAGGTGGCGGCGGTGAGATCAAAGACCTGCGGATTACCAAAGAAGAAGCGAAAGAAATCGCTCCGGTGATTGGTCGCCAATCTGTGCAGGGCTTCTTGATTGGGGTTCTTCCGGGCGCTGGCGCAACTATCGCCTCGTTCCTCGGTTATGCGGTTGAGCGCAATATTGCCTCAAAGGAAGACCAAGAGAAGTTCGGTAAGGGCTCTGTCAAAGGTCTGGCTGCACCAGAAGCGGCGAACAACGCTGCCTGTACTGGTTCGTTTGTGCCGCTGCTGACACTGGGTATCCCAGGGTCTGGTACCACTGCGATCCTGTTGGGTGCTTTGATTGCACTGAACGTTAACCCCGGCCCACGTTTGATGATCGATCAGCCAGAGATCTTCTGGGCGGTTATCATCTCGATGTATATCGGTAACCTAGTGCTGCTGGTTTTGAACCTGCCGCTGATCCCTTACATCGCCAAAGTTCTGGCTGTTCCTCGCAACTACCTGATCCCGTTTATCCTGTTCTTTACAATGATGGGTGCCTACATCGGGCAGAACAATGCGACAGAGCTGCTGCTTCTGGTTGGCCTTGGGATCTGTGCGACGGTTCTACGCTTTGCCGACTATCCGCTGGCCCCGCTGTTGATCGGCTTTATCCTAGGCTCGATGCTTGAAGATAACTTTGCCCGTTCGATGCAGCTGTATGATGGTATCGGCTTTATCATGGAACGTCCGATGACTTTGGGTCTGCTTGGAATTGCGGTCATCCTGATCATCCTGCCTAGCTACCGAGCCCGACGCGCGCGAATGCGGGCAAGGGGTATCGCAGACGGCGATTAAGAATAATGTCAGGGGGGCTTAGGCCCCCCTGATTACTTTTGCGGGCAGGCTTTCCTAATGACGATCAATCTACAACTGAAACCGCGGTTCGTGACGGCGGGTATTGCCGCGTTGGGCGTGCTGTTCTTTTGGTGGTTTCACCTGCCATTGCCGTTCCTGCTGGGGCCGATGTTCATGTGTCTGGTGTTTGCACTGGGCGGTGCTCAGATGCTGGGAATGGGCCAGTTGGGAATGGCGTTTCGAACCATTCTTGGGGTGGCCGCAGGGGCATCAATCACACCGGACGTGATGACGGCGCTGCCGGAAATGGCACTGTCGCTGATGCTAGTGCCGGTTTTTGTGGGCTGTGTGGCGCTGGCCTCGTTCCCGATGATGCGGCGGGTGTTCAAGTTCGACAAGGTGACCAGTTACTACTGCGCCATGCCCGGTGGGTTGCAGGATCTGATGGTGTTTGGCGAGGCCGCTGGGGCCAATCTGCGGGCGTTGTCACTGGTGCATGCAACGCGAGTTCTGCTGATCGTGAGTGTAACGCCCTTTGTGCTGGGAATGCTGTGGCAGGTGGATTTGACGTCGCTGCCGGGTAACACGGCCAGTGAAACCCCTTGGCAGCAGGTCGCGTGGATGATCTTTGCTGGTTTGGCTGGCTGGGCGATCGCCAAGCGGCTGAACATTCTGGGTGGGTCGATCATCGGGCCGATGGTGCTGACCGCGGGGTTGAGCCTGTCTGGTGTTATTACCCAGCGCCCGCCTGCAGAGATGATCTGGGCTTGTCAGTTTTTCATCGGCATGGCGGTTGGATCAAAATATGTTGGTGTCACTTGGCGCGAGCTGCGTCGGGTGGTTTTGGCTGGGGTTGCCAACGGCATTTTGCTGGCCACGATGAGTGCGGTGTTTATTCTGTTGGTCAGTGGCTTGGCGATTGCGCCGGCCCTAAATGCCTTTCTGGCCTTTTTGCCGGGCGGGCAGGGTGAAATGGTGGTCTTGGCCATCATTGCCGGTGCTGATCTGACCTATGTGGTGCTACACCATATCCTGCGCATTGCTCTGGTGGTGATGCTGGCGCCAACCTTGATAACGCGGCTGCGATAGGGGCTGACTGTCTTGGCTATCCCAGCACGGACAGCCAGAACCAAACGGTAAACAGACACAGGCCGGTGGCGATCAGCACAGATGAGGCTGCCACGCGTTTGGCGCGACCATAGAGGTTAGCAAAGATATAGGCGTTGAACCCCGGTGCCATCGCGGCGTTCAACACCCCAGACCGGAACAGATCCTGCGGAACAGCCAGTGTTGTGCCGAATATCCAGACCAAGGACGGGTGGACCAACAATGTGATCATGCAGACAAAGGCAATGGCGCGCATGTCGCCTTCGGGGCGGTACTTCACCAGCACACCGCCAAGGGCAAACAGGGCTGCGGGCAGGGCGGCGCGGATCAACAGCAGTAGCGCCTCGTCAATGGCGGTTGGGATGTGCACCCCAGTCAGGTTGACGATGAAGCCCAGCCCAATGGCAAGGATCAGCACATTCTTGAACATCGCCGAGAACACCGAAGTCATGGTTTTCAATCCACCAGAACCCCGGTTGCGCACGATCTCCATCGTTGTGATGCCCAGCCCGTAGCAAAACGGTGCGTGGAAGGCGATGATGGCGAAGTTGCCGGTCAGGTTATCTGCACCGTAGGCGCGCTCGGTTATGGGCAGACCCAGCAGGACAGAGTTGGAGAACAGGCAGCAGAAGCCAATGACGATGCAGTCTTCCCAGTCGCGTTTGAACACCAGTCGAGCACCGGTGATGCCGATGGCAAAGCAGATCGCCGCGCCGGCGTAAAAGCTGGTCAGCAGTCCTAGATCAAAGCTGGCAGCAAGGTCGAGGTTGGCAATGGCGCGAAACAGCAGACAGGGGATGGCAAAGTTCTGCGTGAACCGCATCAGTCCTTCGACGTAGTCCTGTTTGAAAAATCCTGCCTTGGTGGCGGTGTAACCCGCACCAATCACCAGAAAAACCGGCAGGATGACGTCAATCAGGTTCTGGAACATCTACCACCTGAGATCTTGGCAGAGGGCAGGAGCCTCCGGCGGGAGTATTTGGGGCAAAAAGAAACCACCGGGCTAGAGCGGATAGCGGATCACCATGCCGTCATAGGCAGCGGTGATGTGCTCGGGCGTTTCGGCGCAGACCGTTTCGTAGTCCAGGTCGATGTGCATGTTGGTCAGCACCGCGCGGCGGGGCTTTAGCCTGTCGATCCATTCCAGGGTCCGGTCATAGTGGAAATGGGTCGGGTGCGGCTTACGACGTAGGGCGTCGACGATCCAGCAGTCGAGATCCTGCAGTTCTTCTAGGGCGTCGTCGTAGATCTCGGCGACGTCGGGCAGGTAGGCCAGATCACCGATACGGAAGCCAAGTGCGTCGATGGCGCCATGGTTGACCTTGAAAGGTCGCAGAGTGATTTCGCCGCCGGGGCCGTCAACTGTTAACGCTCCGTCGATGCTGCGCAGGTCAAGGATGGGGGGGTAGGATGAGCCCTCGGGCTGTACAAAGGCATATCCAAAGCGCGAGAGTAGACCGTTTTGGGTGTCGCCGTTGGCGTAGACTGGTACCCGTTGCTTCATGTTGAAGACGATCATGCGCAGGTCGTCGATGCCGTGCACGTGGTCGGCGTGGTCGTGGGTGTAGACCACGGCGTCCAGTCGCCCGGTGTTGCTGTCCAGCAATTGGCTGCGCATATCGGGTGAGGTGTCGATCAGCACTGTGGTGGTGCCGTCAGGTCCGTCACGTTCCACCAGCATCGAACAACGACGGCGGCGGTTGCGTGGGTTTGTCGGGTCACAGGCGCCCCAGTGACCGCCAAGGCGGGGGACGCCGCCGGATGACCCACAGCCGAGGATGGTGAAACGCAGTTCTCCCATCAGGCAGGCACCGCGTAGGCGGCTGCTTTGGAGAACAAGCGGTTAAAGTTTTCCTGTGTCTGGGCCGCGAAATCCGCATAGTCCATGCCATAGACCTCGGCCCCGACCCGGGCGGTGTGGGCGGTATAGGCGGGTTCGTTGCGTTTGCCGCGATGGGGGGGCGGCGCCAGATATGGCGCGTCAGTTTCGACCAACACGCGGTCCACCGGCGCGGCGGCAAAGATGTCGCGGATTTCCTGGCTTTTGGGAAAGGCGGCAATGCCGGACATCGACAGGTAGAACCCAAGGTCCAGCGTGGCGCGGGCCAGTTCTGGCGAGGAAGAGAAGCAATGCATGACGCAGGAGAATGCGCCGTTGTTCATTTCCTCGGTCAGGATGCGGGTCATGTCGTCATCGGCGGCGCGCGAGTGGATGATCAGTGGCAATCCGGTGTCGCGGGCGGCGGCGATGTGGATGCGTAGGCTGTCTTTTTGCACTTGGGCGGACTCGGCCGTGTAGTGATAGTCTAGACCGGTTTCACCGATGCCGACGAATTTTGGGTGCTTGGCCAGCGCCAGCAGCTCGTCCAGAGAAGCCATCGGCTCGCTTGCGGCGCTCATCGGGTGAGTGCCTGCTGCGTAAAACACTGGCGCGTGGGCCTCGGCGATGGCGCGCACGGTGGGTTCGTTTTTCAGCTTGGTGCAGATGGTGACCATGCGGGTGACGCCAGCGGTGGCGGCATTGGCGATGACCTCGTCCAGTTTGCCCTCGAAGTCAGGGAAATCGAGGTGGCAGTGGCTGTCGGTGATTTCTGGAACTGTAGTGGTCTGGGTCATGCCTGTCTCTGTCGCGGTAGCGTCCTGGCAGGTCAACGCCGGCCTAGAGGGACGCGGTTTTCTGCATCTTGAAAACGGTATCTAGGACAAGTGCTGCGGGGTCAAGGTTCACCACCTGACCATGGCGCACCCGAGCGGTGACCTCGGCTGCCAGGTCTGCCCAGGCGCGGGCGGCTTGCGGGGTGGGTGACAGGCGGGTCAGCGTCGTTGCCTCGTCCACAGCAGCCTGAGGCACTGGCGGAGTGCCGGTTGCACCTGTACGCGCCAGTCGGGCCAGTGCCACGTCTATCAGGGTAAGCAGCAGTTCGAATTTCTCGGCAGCGCCACGTTGGGCGGCGGCTTCGGCTAGGGCCATGGCGCGGGGGCGGTCAAGTTGCGGCATTGAGGCGAGGATTTGGACCAATTCGGTGTATATTTGCAATCCGCCGAGGTTCAGTAACCGCAGGGCGGATCCGACAGATCCGGCCGCCAGTGCGGCAAGGTGGTCGGGGTCTTCGGGCAGTTCTGCCCCGGATTGGGTCAGCGCATTTTGCATGTCGTCTGGTGAGAGAGGGGACAGACGCAGGGTACGGCAACGGGACCGGATGGTGGGCAGCAGCCGCGAGGGTTGATGTGAGATCAGCAGCAGAGTGGTGCGGGCAGGAGGCTCTTCGAGCATTTTCAGCAGAGCGTTGGCGGCACTGGTGTTCATGTTGTCGGCGGCATCGACAATCACCACGCGACGGCCACCATCGGTGGCTGACAGGCCAAAGAAACGATTGAGGGACCGGATATCATCGACGACGATCTGATCCCGCAACTTGCCTTTGTCGTTATAACTGGGCGTGATGGCGGCAAGGCCGGGTTCGGCCAAGGCCTGAATGCGGTGTGACACCGGGTGTTCGGGGCTGACGTCCAGTGTTTCCACAGGTGGCGGAGCGCCAAACAGGCCATCCTCGACCGGGGGGGTTGCCAGCAGAAAGCGGGCGATGCGCCAAGCGAGGGTGGCTTTGCCGATGCCTTGTGGACCGGTCAGCAGCCAGCCGTGGTGCAATCGGTCGGAGTTGAAGGCAGTCAGAAAGGCCTCTTCAGCTTGCGCCTGGCCGAACATTTGCTCGGTTTCGCGCGGATGCGGTGCGCCGGGGGCCTGATCAGCGCGCGGCAGGTCTTCGTCTGCGGGTTTGCCCTTCATGTCAGGGCGGCCTGCACGGAGGTCAAGACATCGGCGGCGACGGTTTCAACCGGGCGATTTCCGTCGATGACACGGAACCGTGGTGCAAATTCCTGGGCCAGATCCAGAAACCCGGTGCGCATTTTCTGTTGCAGCTCTAGCCCGAAATCTTCGAACCGTTCTTCGGCGGTCTGCCGACCCTTGGCGCGCGATAGGCCAACCTCGGGATCCATATCGACGAGAATAGTCAGATCAGGTTCACGACCAATCATCAGCTGATGCAACTTGTCTACGGCTGGGCGCAGGTTGCCACGCGACAGGCCCTGATACATCCGGGTGCTGTCGGCAAAGCGATCGCAGACGACAATCTTGCCAGCTTCTAGCGCAGGCTCGATTGTGCGTTCCAAATGGTCGCGGCGGGCGGCGGTGAACAGCAGCAGTTCGGTTTCGGCAGACCAGCGATCAGGGTCGCCTTCGAGGACCAAGGAACGGATCTCTTCGGCGCCCTTGGAACCGCCCGGTTCACGGGTGAGTACAACTTCGCGGCCTTGCGCCTGAAGTGCTTCGGCCAATAGGCGGCATTGGGTGGATTTACCCGAGCCGTCGATACCTTCGAATGTCAGAAATAGGCCTTTGGCCGGTCGTGTCGTCACATTGCCCCCTCGGGACCATTGATGAAACGTGCAGCCAGAATGGAAGCGGCGGTTTGTACCCGCACTATAAAGCCACCGCTGGGCACGTCATTTGCTGCCACAAGGGGCAAGCGGATTTCGGGAAGGTCCTCGGGCTGAACCACCAGCTCGGCCAGGTTTTGGCCTTTTGCTATGGGTGCCTCGATCGGGCCGGTATAGACCACTTCGGCATTGATTTGCTTGCCTGACAGGGCAGGCAGCAACACCACCATATCCTCGGCAGGGACAAGACCTACGGTGTTTTGCGCGCCGCGCCAGACTTCGGCCTGAGCCACCGGAACAGAGGCTTTCGCGATCGTTTTTTGGGTAAATTGGCGAAACGACCAGGTAACGAGGGCTTCTGCCTCCTCTGCTCGGGCCGCATTGCTATCCAAACCAGAGACAACAAAAATGACCCGTCGGTCGCCCTGCACGGCAGAGCCAACCAATCCATATCCCGCCTCTGAGGTGTGCCCGGTTTTTAACCCGTCGGCACCAATGCCCAGTTTCAGCAGGGGATTACGGTTGCGAGTGTTTGACGGCGCGCGGCCGTCGAACTGGAACTCAGTTTCCGAAAACAGCGAGTAGTATTCGGGAAAGTCCTCGATCAGGTGTTCGGCTAGAATGGCCAAATCCTGAATCGACATGCGGTGACCAGCAGCGGGCCAACCGTTGGCATTGGCAAAGGTTGAATTCGTCATGCCCAATTGCTGTGCGCGTTTGGTCATGTAACGGGCAAACCCGGCTTCGGTTCCATCTGGGCTAAGCGCTTCGGCCAAGACAACACAGGCGTCATTGCCAGACAATACGATAACACCGCGGATCAGGTCTTCGACGCGGACCCGGTCGGTGGTATCCAGAAACATGGTCGAGCCGCCATAGCTCATCGCGTGCTCACTGACGGGCAACTTTTCATCCAGTGTCAGACGCCCATCGCGGATTGCCTCAAACGCCACATAGAGCGTCATCAGTTTGGACATAGATGCCGGTGGCAGCGGTTGTTCGCCGTTTTTGGCCAACAAAACCGTGTCTGTCAGCTGGTCCACCACATAAGCCGCCCGCGCCTTGGTTTCAAAGGCGGTGGCCGACAGGGTGGACAGGTTAAGTGCAAGCCCCCCCACCGCAATCAATCTGGCAGAGGACTTCAAGATATCGATCATAGCTGTATCCCCTGATGCTTAGTTGGTGACTGCGTAGGCATCCGAGAAGCCAGCAGCCTTGACCTTTTTCAACAAGGCTGAGCGTTCAGATTTGCTTTGGGCAGGGCCAACAACAACGCGCCAGAATGGTTTCCCGTTCGAGGATTGGGCCAGCACTGATGGGATCATGCCTGCATTGCTCATCTGCCCAGCGGTTCTATTGGCGTTGGCCTCGACGCTGAAAATACCAATCTGGATATAAGGCTTCTCGAGCGAGGATGCTTTGGGTGCCGGTTTTGGCGCTGGTGCGGTAGGGGCCGCAGGCGTGGAGGCATCAATTGCGGCAGCGGCTCCGGCGATTGGATCAAGCGCGGTTTGCGAGATTTCCCTGTCGCCTTCAGCGGCAGGGGCAAGAGTGGCGGTTTCAACTGGGGCGGCGTCTTCTACAACTGGGGTCTCATCAACGGTTTCACGGCGCAGGGCGGTGACGTTCAATTCTACCGGAGCACCTGCCACCATTCCCAGCGCTGCGGCGGCATCTGATGACGCCTGTAGGCGTGGACCGGGAATTTCACGTTCGCGGCGGAACAGGGCGCCGAT
Source organism: Parasedimentitalea denitrificans (assembly GCF_011813015.1). Lineage (GTDB taxonomy): Bacteria > Pseudomonadota > Alphaproteobacteria > Rhodobacterales > Rhodobacteraceae > Parasedimentitalea > Parasedimentitalea denitrificans. The sequence continues at coordinate 155,516 of NZ_QHLQ01000009.1, forward strand.
CACGAATTTTCCATTGGCATTGTTGCGGATGATCACACGTTCGGGGTCTTTTGCATCTGGATGAGCCACCCAAACGCCACCAAGCGAGGGGCGTCCGTCCCATAGACCGGCGGTGGTGACCTGAAACACTTCGGGTGCTTCGACGTCGCGTTCGACGAGTCTTGTGCTGCTGCTAGCGACCGGTCCGTCTGTGTTGGCGCCGTCTTTCGTTGCCAAAAAACTAAGAGTGGCCCCTTCCTCGCAAGCGGTTAACAACAATAGAGAAACTGCCGCAACTGCCAAGCCTGCAGTGCGAGTTCTCATTCCCATGGAGTCGCGCATGTTTTATTCCTTGCCTGTCTATCGGACGTCATTGCGTCGCCTGTCGGTTGTCCCGGTTTGCCTAGTGTTGGCGATAGCATAGCGTGTGCAGGTAATCATGGAAAGTCTGTCACTTAGCACTAGGCAATAATTCCCCAATAGAGGGTATATTGAGATGGTCGCAGATTTCCTCTTGCCAGCGTCGCGCGCAGGGCCTAAACCCCGTTTCGACCGGGGAGGTGGCAGAGTGGTCGAATGCGGCGGTCTTGAAAACCGTTGAACGTGAGAGCGTTCCCAGGGTTCGAATCCCTGTCTCCCCGCCACTAAATCAATGACTTAGCTGGAACTTGAAGCCGCTCTAAATGTGGTGTGAAATTTGGGTTTCCCAAAAAGTTTCCCACGTTCATGATCCGTTTTTGTTCTGTTCGCGAAGGTTTTGGGCCTGTTTTGCAAGGCGCTTCTGGCTTGCCCCTTTGGAGTACTTCTGAATCATTGATAGGCTCTTGTGGCCTGTAATCGCTGCGATCTGCTGATCCGTGCAGCCTGCCTCGGCCAACTCACTTGCTGCGCTGTATCGCAACCCGTGCAAAGTGAACTCTGTGAGCCCGGAGCTCTTTCTGACTGCCATGACCTTCTTTTGTATCTGGTCATAGTTCAGCTTTCGGCCAAATTCGTCGTTCAAAATGTGACTAAGGCTAGTGCGTTTTGTGGTTCCTAGCACTGCTTTCAATGCTCTGGTAAAGGGTATCCAAAGGCGAGCTTTGGTTTTTCCCTGTGTCACCCAGATCCCATCGTTTTCGATGTCAGCCCATTCCATCCTTGTAAGGTCGGATGCTCTTTGTCCTGTACCCAGAGCAAGCTCAAATATCAGCAGCGCTGTGCCTTGGGCCTCTTTGCGGTACGCCGCAATTGCCCAGGCTGGCCAGGGCTTGTGGCCGTGTCCGTCGTCATATAAAATGGAACATCAGAGGGGCTTGACCATTGGAGGCTCTGGTTCGTTTGTGTGATTGATTATGCAGCCTGTTTTTGATGT
>NZ_QHLQ01000067.1 GCF_011813015.1 Parasedimentitalea denitrificans
CTATGGGACTGAAACGGAAGGATAAATTTCGGCGGGATGCTGTTCGCATTGCACTGACAAGCGGGTTAACGCGTACTCAGGTTGCTGATGACCTTGGCGTGGGCATGTCGTCGCTGACCAAATAGATCACCGCGCACCGAGATACCGACGTGGTGTCAAAAGAAGATTTGGGCCTCGCCCAAGAGAATGAGCGGCTGCGACGAGAGAACCGCATTCTCAAGGAGGAGAGGGAGATCCTAAAACAGGCAACGCAGTTCTTCGCGAGCCAAAAGCCATGAGGTTTAGGTTCATCCACTGCCCGGCAGTGCATGTTTACATGCATGAGAGGGGAGGAACACCGTAACAGCTTCCCCACCCACCGGCTGTGTGACGTCATGGATGTCAGTCCCCGAGGCTTGCGGGCTTTCCGCAACCGTCCAGCCAGCCGCAGGCAGCGGTCTGATCTTGTCACTTTGGTCCACATCAAAGAACAGTCTCGGCTCAGCCTGGGCAGCTATGGCAGGCCCCGGATGACAGAAGAGCTGAAAGAGATCGGCCTGAATGTCGGACACCGCCGCGTTGGCAGATTGATGCGCCAGAACGGTATATCCGTTGTCAGAACACGCAAACACAAGGTGACGACCGATGGTCACCACAAATTCAACATTGCGCCAAACCTGTTGGATCGGGACTTCGCAGCGGAGAAACCAAACCAGAAATGGGCCGGTGACATCAGCTATGTTTGGACCCGTGAAGGTTGGTTGTATCTCTCTGTGATCCTGGATCTGCATTCACGTCGGGTGATCGGCTGGGCGGTGAGCAATCGCATGAAGCGCGATCTGGCAATCCGGGCTTTGAAGATGGCCATAGCCTTCCGTGCGCCTCCAAGAGGCTGCATCCATCACACGGATCGTGGAAGCCAATACTGTTCTCACGATTACCAGAGACTTCTGCGCCAGCATGGCTTCAAGGTGTCGATGAGCGGGAAAGGCAATTGTTATGATAATGCCACCGTTGAGACCTTCATCAAATCCATCAAGGCCGAACTAATCTGGCGGCGGTCATGGGAAACGCGGCGGCAGGCTGAAATGGCAATCTTCGAATACATAAACGGGTTCTACAATCCACGCCGTCGGCACTCAGCACTGGGCTGGAAAAATCCTGTCACCTTCGAACGGAGAGCGGCTTAAACGAGCAATGGGAGCGACACAAAAACGTGACAGGTC
>NZ_QHLQ01000068.1 GCF_011813015.1 Parasedimentitalea denitrificans
ACGGCGCACACGACGGAAAGACGCCTTACGAAGTCCTCAGGGAAAAGCTATAGTCAACAAACGAGATGTCCCACGGGTAACCGCACCTTACACTGTGAGTGCGCTTATGATCCAGCCATACATAGCGCTCATCCTGGCCTTTGCCCAAAACAATCACCGCAGCATTGAGTGAGGGAATGTCGATGAATGACCCAGTAATCAGCTCATTGTAGGCCTGAAGATCTTCACGCATTCGGTTGGTGTCCGGCGTGTCCGCATACTCGACCTCCTTTTTTACATCCCTCAGGATTATTACCTCTTCACCCTTTGCCCGGCCTACATCTTCACGTTCGAACTTGGCCTCGGCGAACCATTCCTGCAATTCCTCTGATGCCCTGATACGAGTTGTCCTGTTTCCTTTGGCCCCCGCGCTGCCGTAGCTGTGATTGGATTTGTCGATTAGCCCCGCCTCATGCAGTGTGTTGATGATCGGGATCATCTTCTTAGACAGGTGCAGGGCGTTGTACCGGGAGCCTGTTTTCCACGCATTTACGTCCAATTTCACTCCGATACAGAGCTCAGGATCATCCAGCCAGGCTACATACAGATCCAAGATCAACACCCTCAGCTGCTTACGAAACGCCGTCTTAGGCTTCGGCCCAGACCTCCCCACTACTTCCACCGGCAAGTACTCGTCCCAGATCCTCCCCACGAACTCTTTCACCTCAGGATGATCAGACCACCTATGAACGTCAATGGGTCGGGAGTGCCATGGATCTTCTATCTTGCTCATTGTCAAAGGCCTTAGTCAGGAAAGTCTCTAGTGTAGAATACTTGTATTACTTAGGTAGCTAGGGGACTTAGATAAGGATCACTAGTAGGGGAGTAGTACTTAGATCCTCTTATTCTGTCTATCTTCATCCATTACTTATACCTATTCCCTAGAGGGTATCTTCCCTACCAAGGATCTAGACGGGCTGACATGTGGGGTGCTGGCCTAGGGGGATCCTGTAGGGGACGTAGAGAGTGTCTGACGTCAGCGCTTATGGGTCCAAATAGCGGTATTTGCTAAGAGAGGGTTTGTTGCTCATCAGTAACCACTGAGGAGTGGACGATGAGAAA
>NZ_QHLQ01000069.1 GCF_011813015.1 Parasedimentitalea denitrificans
TTACTGCACTTGGCATCCCCAAGACAGAGGCGATAGGCTAAATCCGTCCGGTGTCAGGGGAGGTCCGACCTCAACCCTATTTGTGCAACAAAGCCCCTCGCGTTGACCATGTTGTCCTGTTCTCTGGAAATGGAGATTTTAAACCGCTAGTGGCCAGTCTGCAGCGCCAAGGAGTTCGTGTGTCAGTGGTGTCCACAATTCGTAGCCAACCGCCAATGATATCAGACGAATTGCGTCGTCAGGCTGACAACTTCATCGAACTTGAACACCTCAGAGACGTAATCGGTCACCCGTCACGTGAAGTGGTGACTGGACAGCCGGAAATGGTACTTGCAGGTGAGTGATAGTGTCGTCTTTGATTGCAGTTTTCAGCCTGACCTATTCAATTGGCGAATTATGTCGGGTAAAGTGTCATCTTCAGATTGGGAACCGAAGAAAATGAATGCTCGAGAAATGCGAATGTTTAGCACTGTTTGCAAAGATCTAGAGGAAAAATACCTCCGTCTGGCAGAAAAAGATGGTACTCAACTGCCGTTTGATCCAATTGAGGTCGCCGCAGCATTGTCCGTGATCGCAAGTGATTTCCTGCCGGGTCCGGTGGCTTTGCGAACCACCTAACGAGACGACAAGTTTGTTGCTATGCCGCAAATTAAGGTGACGGTAACTACTACCAACTCGTCGCGCATTCGCCCGTTAAAGCTCTCACAATATCGGTTCTCCCTGGGTGACCCAGGTTCGATGTAGGCAGTCCTTGCCCCAACTGACTTGATCCAGTCCCTGACGGCCTCAGCGATGAATTTTGGGCCGTCGCCCATTGGGCTCGAACCAATGGCGCCTTCAATGGGCAACTCCGACCTGATGTAGTCAGGCACGCCTCGCAGGATGAATTGATCCGTCAGAGCGTCGATTACTTCGGTCGTATTTAACTTCCGCTTCACCCGGACAGCCAGGCATTCCCGGCTGTGTTCATCCAAGATGTTGAGCGTCCTAAAGGCTCTGCCGTCGTC